>NZ_JAAMFN010000002.1 GCF_013376095.1 Arthrobacter sp. SDTb3-6
CATGATGGTGTCCGCCGCCTGCACCGCGGCGTCGGCGGCCAGGTCCCGGGCAATGTCCTCCGGGTCGCCCATGTAGCTCTTGCCGAAGCGGGAGAGCAGCCCGTCAATCATGCCCACCTGGTCCTTGTTTTGGGCCTGCGAGCGCAGCCCGAAGTACATCCGGTCCACGTCGTCCACCACGGGGATGACGCTGCGGCTGACCGAGACACGCGGCGTGAAACCGTGCCCGTGCTCGGCCCATTCGTCGCGGAACACCTGGATCTGTTCGGCCTGGAGCTGGTCGAACGGCACCCCGGTATCCTCCGTCAGCAACGTGGAACTCATCAGGTTCATGCCCTGCCGGGCCGCCCAGACCGCCGTGGCACGCGTGCCGGCACCCCACCAGACGCGCTGGGAAAGTCCTGGCGAGTGCGGTTCGATGCGCAGCAGCCGTTCGCCGCCCATGTAGGCGTGTTCACCCGGCTCGGCCACCCCCGCACCGGAAATCGCATGGCGGAACGCTGCCGTGTGGCGCCGGGCCATGTCGGCAGCCGTCTCGCCGTCCTCCGGGTGGTAGCCAAAGTCGGCCGCACCGTTCGCGGCCGGTTCGGGTGACCCGCGGCTCACGCCGAGCTGCAGCCGGCCGTCGCTGATCAGGTCCGTGGCCGCCGCCTCCTCGGCCATGTAAAGGGGATTTTCGTAGCGCATGTCGATGACGCCGGTGCCGATTTCAATCCGGCTGGTGCGTGCGGCAATGGCGGCCATGAGCGGGAAGGGCGACGCCTGCTGCCGGGCAAAGTGGTGGACGCGGAAAAACGCGCCGTCGATGCCGAGCTCCTCCGCCGCAACGGCCAGGTCAATCCCCTGGTGCAGCGCATCCCGGGCGGAGGCCGTCTGCGAGCCGCGGCCGGTGCCATAGTGGCCGAAGGAGAGAAAGCCTATGCGTTTGGTGCCAATGGTTTCCATAGTCGTCACAACACGGCCCCGCCACGGGCTATTCCATGCGAATGCATGAAAGCCCCCGCGGCGGGGCGTGGCCGGTCAGGCCGGCAGGCTGCACGCAGTTCAGCGCTTCTTCAGGTGGGATACCGGGTCGGCATTTTCGATCGAGGAGCCGCGGGCCTTCTTCTCGGCACGCTTGGCCTTGATGGCGTGTCCCTTGTCCATCTTCTTGTGCTCGTGGTGGTGTGGCTGTTTGTCAGGCATGGTCAGCTCCTTGGTCATCATCTGGCTAGCTACGCACAAGGCCGAGCGGTCCAATGCGCCCCTCATTTGAACGTTACGCCTGTTTGCCCGACACCAAAAGGGGCGGTTCCCGGCAGGCGTCCCGGGTCTCGACAGGCTCGACCGGCGGGCAAGGTCCGGGTCTCGACAGGCGGGGTCTCGACGCGCTCGCAGGGCTCGCTGCTCGACCACCGGCAGGCTCGACCGGCGTCTCAGGACTCCTGGCGCCAGGAGTTCCACAGCGCGGCGTAGGATCCGCCGCGTTCGAGCAGTTCGTCGTGCGAGCCCAGCTCCGTGATGCGGCCCTGGTCCACAACGGCGACCCGGTCGGCGTCGTGCGCGGTGTGCAGGCGGTGCGCAATCGCCACCACGGTGCGCCCCTGCAGCACGGCGCTGAGCGAGAACTCCAGGTGGCGGGCGGCGGCCGGGTCAATCAGCGAGGTCGCCTCGTCCAGCACCAAGGTGTGGGGATCGGCCAGCACCAGCCGGGCCAGCGCCAGTTCCTGCGCCTGCCCGGGCGTCAGGGTGTGGGCGCCGGAGCCCACCTCGGTTTCCAGCCCGTCGGGGAGGGCACGCGCCCAGCCCAGGGCGCCGACGTCGGCCAGGGCCTGTTCCAGCTCGTCATCCGTTGCGCCGGACTTGCCCAGGCGCAGGTTGTCCGCCAGGGTGCCCACGAACACGTGGTGTTCCTGCGTCACCAGCGCCACCTCGCCGTGCAGCTCGTCCAGGGGGCGGTCCACCAGGGGCACGCCGCCCACCGTCACCGTGCCGCCCGTGGGCGGGTGGATGCCGGCGATCAGGCGCCCCAGCGTGGACTTGCCCGCGCCGGAGGGCCCCACCATGGCCAGCCGCTCCCCCGGCCGCAGCACCAGGTCGATCCCGTGCAGCACGTCGTGGCCCGGGCGGTAGGCATAACGGGCACGGTCCACCACCAGTGAGTCGTCGGCGGGGACGGCGTCCGTGGCGATCCTGTCCCCCTGCACGTCGCGGATGCCCACGATGCGGGCCAGCGACGACGCGCCCACCTGGATCTCGTCAATCCACATGATCAGCAGGTCCACGGGGTCAATGAGCTGCAGTGCGTACAGTGCCACGGTGGCCACCATGCCGGCCGTGACGGCACCCTGCGAGGCCAGCCATCCGCCCCACAGCAGCACGCCGGCCACGGGGAGCCAGAAGGAAAATTCGGCCACCGGGAACATCACCGTGCGCAGCCCCAGCGTGTATTTCTCCCGCTCAAAGCAGCCGCGCAGGGCCGCGTCGATGCGGCCGCGCCGGTGTGCACCCAGGCCCAGCGCGTCCACCGTGCGGGCACCCTCAATGGTTTCGGTGATGGCGCCGTTGAGCACGGCATAGCTTTCCCGCTCCGCCAGGTACCCGGCCGTGGCGCGCCGGAGGTACCAGCGGGTCACCGGGACCAGCAGCGGCGCACCCACCAGCAGGGCAACCGCCAGCACGGGGCTGGTAAACACGGCCGCGGCCACCGTCAGCACTATCGTCGCCAGCGACACCAGCACCTGCGGCACGCCAAAGCGCACGGTGTGCGAGACGGCGTCGACGTCGTTCGTGGTGCGCGAGACGAGGTCGCCGGTGCCGGCCTTTTCCACCGTGGAGAGCGGCAGCGAGGTCACCTGCTCCATGAACTCCTCGCGGAGCTGGGCAAAGACCTTCTCCCCCAGCACCATGCCGGTGCGCTGCGCCCACCGGGACAGCAGCGACTGGACCAGCACAAAGCCGGCGAGCGCCAGCGCCACGGCCGCGACAAACCCGGGCGTGGTGCCGCGGGCGACGGCGTCAACGAGGCGCCCCAGCAGGAACGGCCCCGCCAGCCCGGCCACGGCGGCGAGCACGTACAGCCCCACCACAAAGGCGAGCGGCCGGCGGTGCTGGCCCATCAGGCGCAGGCCTTCCGCCCGCACCGTGGCGGAGTCCGCCACGGGCAGCTTGGAACCGCCCATCACTGCACGCCCTTTCCGACCGGTTCGTGGTTGTCCCCGGTATGTTCGACGCCGGTGCCTGAGTTTTCGTTGTTGCCCGCCGGGGTGCCGCCGTCCATCCCCTCCCCGCGGATCACCACCTTGCGGTAGGCCGGGACCGTGTCCAGCAGCTCGCGGTGGGTGCCCCGGGCGCGGATGGTCCCGTGCTCCAGGAACGTCACCGTGTCCATGGCGCCCAGCAGCAGCGGGCTGGCGGTCACCACCACCGTGGTGTTTTCCGCCGTGCTGCGCTTGCGGCGCAGCGCCGCGGCAATGCGCTGTTCGGTGTGGGCGTCCACGGCGCTGGTCGGTTCAATGAGCACGAGCACCTCCGCATCGGTCAGTACGGCACGGGCCAGGGTGAGGCGCTGGCGCTGGCCGCCGGAAAAGCCTCGGCCCTTCTCCGTCACCTCGTCGTCGAGCCCGTTTCCCAGCCCGTCAAAGACGTCGGCGGCGCTGGCCACGTCAAGGGCGGCCATGATCTCTGCGTCGCTGTGGCGCCCGGCCGGGTCCAGTTCCTCGCGCAGCGTGCCGGTGAACAGCTGGGGTTCGGCGTCGGAGACCACAATGCGGGAGCGGACCTCGCGCAACGGCACCAGGTGCAGGGCGGCACCGCCCCAGCGGACCTGCGCCTCCCGCAGCACGGCGTCCTCGAAGCGTCCCAGCCGCCGCGCCAGCTCCGCCGACTCAGCGGGGTCCGCGGACACCACGGCGCTGAGCGTGCCGGGGACGGCCACCACGCCGGTGGCCGTGTCCACCAGGGCGCTCGGCGAGGAGGGCCCCGGGACGGTTGTGCCGGCGTCGTGCACGGCGGACGGGGTGGCCAGGACGTCGATGATGCGCCGGGCACCGACGTGGGCGCGGATGAAGCGGGACACGGCGTCGGCGGCGGTGCGGATGGGCGAGACGAGGAACACGGCGTAGCCATACAGGGCCACGAGCTGGCCCGGCGCGATCTGCCCGGACACGGCCTGCAGCGCGCCGATCCAGGTGAAGGCCACACTGAAGGCGCCGACCACCAGGACCTGCACGGCGTCGAGGTCGGCCAGCGAATAGGCCACCTTGTTTCCGGCCAGCTGCGTGTCCCGCGAGCGCTCCCGGTAGCGCTGGACGAAGATGTGCTCGCCGCCGATCCCGCGCAGCACGCGCAGCCCGGCCACTGTGTCGGCACCCAGCGCCGTCATCTTTCCGGCGGCCTCGCGCTGTTCCTTTTGGCGGCGTTGCAAGGGACGGATGACGAACAGCAGCATGGCGCCGCAGAGCGGGACGCCGAGCAGGACCACCAGGCCCAGCTGCCAGGAGGAGCGGAACACCAGATACGTCACGAGCAGGTAGCCGACAACGGAGCCGGCCAGGCGGGCGCAGACGTCGAAGATCTCGCCAATGCGCATGGCATCCGACGCCGAGGTGGAGACCACCTCGCCGGTGGAGAACTTTTGCGGCAGGGCATCCCCGCTGCGCGTGACCTTGTGCCCCACCAGCTGCGCGGAACGGTACGCGGCCTGCATCCAGCTGCTCACGGCCGTGCGGTGGCGCAGCGTGGCCGCCCCGGACTGGAGCAGCGTCAGGGCCACCAGCAGCGCCACCCACAGGCCCAGGCGCCGGAAGTTGCCACCCACGATCCCCTGGTCCACCGCCAGGCCCAGGACAAACGGGGTCAGCGCCTGGCAGGCGGTCCAGACGGAGCCGTACACCACGCCCGCCAGGAGCGTGGCACCTTCCGCGCGGGCCAGCCACCACAGGAAACGGGCGGGCGAGCGCAGGTCCGGGGAACCGGCGTCGGGATAGGGAAATGCACGCACAATGGCCTTCTAAAAAGTGGGGGGAGGCAGGCAGGACGCGATCCAGCGGTCCGCAGGCGGCGGCGCGATCAGCGTGTGGTGGGTTGGCTGCTGTTCTCTATCTCACAATTACCCACCCTAACGCAAAATATCCGCCAGACGGAAGGGGTTTTGCCGGACCATCCTGGCGGTGCCCCTGCCGGTCCGGCCCTTCCCGGGCGCGCAACCGCGGGGACCATCTCCTAGAATCGTCTGTAGGCTACTGCGCGAACACCGCCGGCCAGACAGGAAAGGGGTGCGGCCTTGGCCACAGACCACGCCTTGCGGCACGACCAGCTGGTGCAAAAAGTGGCACACCTGTACTACATGTCCGGCGCCACCCAACTGGAAATCGCCTCCGCGGAAAACCTCTCCCGCGCCACCGTGTCGCGGCTGCTGGCCGAGGCCAAGCGGCGCGGCGTGGTGCAGATCCGGATCGGCCCGCCGGTGGACAGGATGCCCGAACTGGAGGCCAGGCTGCGGTCCACGTTCAAGCTTGCCGACTGTGTCATCTCCATGGACCGTCCGCGGTCCCTGTATGAGAAGAACAACCGCCTGGGCTACGTGGCCGCCCGTTACCTGGAAACCCACCTCGACGGCGTGCGGCAGCTGGGCGTGGCCGCCAGCCGGACGCTGTCCTCCGTGGCCAAGTCGCTCAGCCCCGGGGTGCGCAGCGAACTGACAGTGATTGACCTGCTCGCCTGCCCGTCACGGCTGGACCGTTCCGGCGACGAACGCATCCACGTCGGCGAACACATCTGCCAGCAGCTGGGCGGGAACTTTGTCCCTGTCCCGGCCAACTTCCTTTACCGTGACCCCGCCGCCCGGCTGAAAGCGCTGGAATCCCCCGAGGTGGCCTACGGGCTGGAGCTGGGGACGCGCAGCGACCTGGCCCTCATCGGGCTCGGCTCCATGCAGCGCTTTGACGGCACCGGCACCTACAGCCCGGTGTCCCCCACCGCCCTGGCAGACCTGGCGGCAGCCGGTGCGGCCGCCCACCTGTGCGGCCATTTCTTTGACCACCAGGGCCGCGAGGTGGTTTCGGAGGTCACGGACCAGCTGGTCGGCATCACCCTCGATGACCTGCTGAAGATCCCGCGCCGCATGATGGTCACCGCCGGGCCGGCCAAGGTGGTGCCGCTGGCGGCGGCCATCCGCGGCGGCTACGTCAACGAACTCGTCACGGACGAATCCACGGCGCGGGAACTGCTCGCCACCTTCCGTTGAGGCCGCCTTCCGTCACGGGTCCGGTATCGCGCGGCGGGCCGTCCGCGGCGCCGGGCCGCGGCGGGAGGACGACGGCGCAACGCACGTGCCGCCGTCGTCCGCCGGGCGGGCTAGCGGAACAGCCCGCTGTAGGCGCTCAGGGCCGGCTGCCCGCCAAGGTGCGCGTACAGGACGTTGCTGGAGGCCGGGATGTCCCGGGACCGCACCAAATCGATCAGCCCGGCCATGGACTTGCCCTCGTAGACGGGGTCCACGATCATCCCTTCAAGTGAGCCGGTGAGGCGGATGGCGTCCAGCGTGGATTCGACCGGGATGCCGTAAAAGTCGCCCGCCCAGCCTTCCAGCACGGTGATTTCCTCCTCGCGCAGTTCGCGCCCCAGCCCGATCAGTTCCGCGGTGTGGCGGGCGATCCGGCCCACCTGCGCACGGGTTTTCTCGATCGTGGCGGACGCGTCAATGCCAATGACGCGGCGCGGGCGATCCTGGCCGGCAAAGCCGGCGATCATGCCGGCATGGGTGGAGCCGGTGACAGTGCAAACCACGATGGTGTCGAAGAAGATGCCCAGTTCGGCCTCCTGCTGCTGGAACTCGTAGGCCCAGTTGGCGAAGCCCAGGCCGCCGAGGCGGTGCTCGGAGGCGCCGGCGGGGATGGGGTACGGCTTGCCGCCGGCGTCCTCGACGTCCTTGATGGCCGCCTCCCAGCTGCTGCGGATGCCGATGTCGAAGCCGGCCGCGTCGAGGCGGACGTCGGCGCCCATGATGCGGGAGAGCTGGATGTTGCCCACGCGGTCGGACAGCGGGTCCGGCCAGTCCACCCAGTTTTCCTGCACCAGGCGGGCCTTCATGCCCAGCTTGGCGGCGACGGCGGCCACCTGGCGGGTGTGGTTGGACTGGTAGCCGCCAATGGAGACCAGGGTATCTGCTCCCTGGGCGATGGCGTCCGGGACGATGTACTCCAGCTTGCGGGTCTTGTTCCCGCCAAAGGCCAGGCCGGAATTGACGTCCTCGCGCTTGGCCCAGATCCTGGCCCCGCCCAGATGCGCGGACAGGCGGGGCAGCTCATGGACCGGGCTGGGTCCAAACGTCAGCGGGTAGCGTTCAAAGTCTGATAGTGCCACGGCAGGTCCTCAGGGTTTGGGAGTGGCGCAGGTCACGCCGTTCTGGTTATGCAATATATTGCATGTTGCGTACAGGGTGTGTCAAGGGTGCCTGGACAGCCCCGGACGCGGGATAGCATGGGCACCATGCCCACCCCCGCGCCCCACGGCATCCACAAGCGCCCCTTGCTCCGCGACGACGTCTACAACTCCATCCGCGACGCCATTGTTGACGGCACCTTTGGCCCCGGCGAACGGCTCAAGGACCCCGAGCTGGAACAGTGGCTGGGCGTCAGCCGCACGCCCATCCGCGAGGCGCTGTTGCGGCTGGAACGTGCGGGGCTGGTCAAGGCGACACCCGGCCGGGCCACCATCGTGGCGCCGCTGGATCCCGCTTCGACCGTCAGCGCCCAGCAGGTGGTGGCGGCCATGCACGAGCTCGCCGTCCGCCTCGCGGTGCCCCTCCTTGGCCGGGAGCAGCTGGCCGCCCTGACCGAGGCGAACGGCCGCTTCGCCCACGCCCTGGAGCACGACGACGCAGACCTCGCCCTGGCTGGCGACGACGCCTTTCACGCCGTGTTTGTCCGTGCGTGCGGGAATGACATGGTGCCGGCCGTCCTGGACCAGGCCCTGCCGCTGCTGCGGCGCGTTGAACGCCGGCGCTTCAGCTCGCACGCGGCGCGCCATTCGGTCACGGCCCACGCCGAGATCATCCGGCTGGCCGGCCTGGGCGACGCCGAGGGCGCGGCCCTGGCCACGCGCAACAACTGGCTCTCGCTGGGGGCCGGGGAGCAGGGCTGAGCGCAGGTCCTGGCCGCGCCTGGCGGCACCCGCCGCTGGTGCGGCCCGGACAAAGCCGGCCGGACTTCCTGCCGGCAACCGTCAAGGTCGAATAGGCGGGCCAGATCCGCGCCCACCAGGATCAAGCGAAATATTGTGCGGGCACAACCCTAGGGGCCCGGCGGAACCGCAGTAGAGTCGCGGACGACCAGTTCGGTGGCCAGCTCCACGTGCAGGGAATCCAGGGTCTCCCCCTTGGCCAGCCTCAATACCGAGCGCAGCGCCGCCCGCCCCATTTCCTTCAGCGGCTGCGCCACCGAGGTCAGCCGGGGCAGGGTCTGCTCCGCCAGGGCCGTGCCATCAAAGCCCACCAGGCTGATGTCCTCGGGGACCCGCACATTTTGGCGCCGGGCTTCATCCAGGACCCCCAGGGCAATGTCATCACTGCCGGCAAAGATGGCGGTCGGCGGTTCCGGCAGGGCGAGAAGGTTCGCGGCGCCCGAGGCGCCAAAAGCCTGGTTGAAACCCCCAGCCAGGGCGTACCCGGGCCTGGCCGGAATCCCGTGGCCCATCAGGGCCGCCAGATAGCCGTGCAGCCGGGCCACGCTGCACTCGGCGGCCTCCGGACCGCCCAGATAGGCTATGCGCTCATGCCCCAGCGCAATGAGGTGCTCCGTGGCCGCCTTCCCGCCGGCCCAGTTGGTGGCGCCGACGCTGACAAAGCCGCTGTGGGGCGGGTTGAGCGGATCAATCACCACCACGGGGATACTGCGGCGCTTGAAGGAATCAAGCTGCTTTCCGGTCACCTCCGACGTGACCAGGACCAGCCCCTTGCGCCCGGATTCCACCATGCGCTGGGCCCACTCTTCATGGTTTGCATTGTGCAGCTTCCGTGGGGTGACGCTGCTCAGCACAATTTCAACCCCCTCGGCGGAGGCGTAGTCGAGGATGCCCGTGAGCACTTCAAGGGAGTACTGGGTGTTGATGCCGTCGAACACCAACTCCACCATGGCCGGCCCCGCGGACCGTGACCGCCGCTGCACGGGCGATTCGTAGCCGAGACGCTCCAGCGCCTCCTGGACGCGGGCGCGGGTGCCGGCGGCGACGTCGTCCCTGCCATTGATCACCTTGGACACCGTGGGCGCCGAAACACCCGCCAGCGCCGCCACGGTGGCCAGCACCGGCTTGGACCGCTGTGATTTCTCGCTCATCACTACCCCTGGATTTCGAAAAGTTTCTTCCCCTGAAGTGTGCATTCTTCCAGTTACTCACGTCAAATTCGCCATTATTTTTCTTGACATGTGATGCGTGACACCGCTACCTTCTACTCAATCGCAGAATTAATTGCGAAATCTTTCGAAACCACGATGACGACCTTTTCAATGGAGACAAGATGGAACAAAATATCGCTTCCCGCCGGTCCTTCCTATCCCTTGCGGTGGTGGCCCCCCTGGCTGCCTGGGGCCTGAGTGCCTGCGGCACCTCGGGGCCCGGAGGTGCGGCCGGCAGCGGCGCCACCATGTGGTCGCTCACCGGCCAGCCGAACGAAGGCATCCGCAAGAACACCATTGACGCCTTCAACAAGGCCAACCCGGACGAAACAATCAAACTGACGTTCTTCCAGAACGATGCCTACAAGACCAAGATCAAGACCGCAATCGGCGCCGGGCAGGCACCCACCATCATCTATGGCTGGGGCGGCGGCACGCTGAAATCGTACGCGGAAGCGGGACAGGTGGAGGACCTCACCAGCTGGTTTGAGGCCAACCCGGACGTAAAGGCGCGGCTTTTCCCATCCGCCTTCGGCGCCGCCACGGTTGACGGCAAGATCTACGCCATCCCCACGCAGACCGTCGCGCCCATCATCTTCTTCTACAACAAGGAACTCTTCGCCAAGGCCAATGTCCAGCCGCCGAAGACCTGGGCCGACCTCATGTCCCTGGTCAAGACCTTCAACGGGATGGGGATCGCCCCGATCTCCCTGGGCGGCCAGTCCCGCTGGACGTCCATGATGTGGCTCGAGTTCATGTTCGACCGCGTGGGCGGCCCCGAAGTCTTCAACGACATCTTCGCCGGCAAGGCCAACGCCTGGTCCAACCCCGCCGCTCTGGAGGCCCTGACCAAGATCCAGGAGCTGGTCTCCGCCAACGGCTTCATCAAGGGCTTCTCCTCCATCACCGCAGACAGCAACGCCGACCAGGCCCTTCTCTACACCGGCAAGGCCGCCATGATGCTCCATGGCGCCTGGACCTACGGGGGCATGAAGAACGACGGCGGCGGGTTTGTCCAGGCGGGAAAGCTCGGTTGGGTGGACTTCCCCACCGTGGAAGGCGGCAAAGGCGACCCCAAGGACACGGTGGGAAACCCTGCCAACTACCAGTCGATCTCCGCCAAGGCCAGCGCCGCCGAGAAGGAAACGGCCAAGAAGTTCTTCAAGGACGGGTTGTTCACCCCGGCCGAGATTGCCGCCTACATCAGCAACGGCGGCGTCCCGATTGTCACCGGGATCGAGGGCAAGCTGGCGGCCACCGACGACAAGGACTTCCTGACGTACGTCTACACGCAAAGCAAGGACGCCCCCAATTTCCAGCAGTCCTGGGACCAGGCCCTGAGCCCCACTGCCGCCGAGGCGCTGCTGAACAACATCGACCAGCTGTTCGTCAAGTCGATCACGCCGGAACAATTCGCCAGCAACATGAACGCGACACTGGGCAAATGAGCGCCCGGCCCATGGCTGCAGTGGCAACCGCCCCGCCGGCGCGCCGCGGCGCCACCAAGGCCGGCCGCACCCCGCAGGCCGGCCCTTCCCCGCAGGCGGGCAAAGGGAAGAACGGGGCCCTGGCCTGGCTGGTCATTCCGGCGCTGGTCTTCTTCGTGGGCTTCGCCGTGCTCCCGCTCATCGGCGTGCTGGTGCTCAGCTTCACCAACTGGGACGGGATCGGCGCCATCTCGCCGGCAGGACTGGCCAACTGGTTCAGCATCTTCTCCGACCCGCTCATGTACAACGCCCTCTGGCTGACGTTCGTCATCATGGTGGTGTCCTGGCTGGTCCAAACCCCCATCAGCCTGCTGCTGGGCACCTTCACGGCGGGAAGCCAGAAATACCGGGCCGTGCTCGCCGTGCTGTACTTTCTGCCGCTCCTGCTCTCCTCCGCGGCGATCGCCATTGCCTACAAGGCGCTCCTGGACCCGAACTTCGGACTGGCTGAAGGCCTGCGCCTGCCGTTCCTGGCCCAGGACTGGCTGGGGCTGCCCGAGCTGGCCCTGGGCGTGGTGATCTTCGTGATTGCCTGGCAGTTCGTCCCGTTCCACACGCTCATTTACCAGGGGGGTGTCCGGCAAATCCCCAAATCCCTCTACGAAGCAGCCGAAATTGATGGCGCCGGGAGGGTCAAGCAGTTCTTTTTCATCACGGTCCCCCAACTGAAATACACCATCATCACCTCCTCCACCCTCATGGTGGTGGGTTCGCTCACGTACTTTGACCTGGTCTTCGTCCTCACCGGAGGCGGGCCCGGCAACTCCACCCGCATCCTGGCCCTGGACATGTACCTGAAGGGCTTCAAGGCCAACCTCATGGGTCCGGCGAGCGCCGTCGCCGTCATCCTGGTGGCGATCGGCCTGGCCCTGGCCTTGCTGTTGCAGCGGATCGGCGGCAAGGACAACTCCGGCAGCCAATTGGAAGGACTGTAACATGGCCAGTGTCTTGTCCAAGGCGGCCACGGCTGAACCGGCCCGCACCAGGCGGACGCCCCGCCGGGCCGGCTTGCGCCTTCGCCGGTTCAACGTCCCCGCGGGAGTGGCCGGCTGGCTGTGGCTGGCCGTCATCATCATCCCCATCTACTACGTCGTCATCACGAGCCTGAAAACCCAGGCAGGCTATTTCGGCCAGAACCCGCTGGCCGTGCCGGCCTCGCCCACCCTGGAAAACTACAAGATGGTGCTGGCAGCGGACTTCGCCAGGTACTTTGTCAACAGCGCGCTCATCACCGTCGGCACCGTGGTCCCGTCCCTGGCGTTCTCCTTCATGGCCTCCTTTGCCATCGTCCGGGGGAGCGGCCGGTTCCTCAAAAGCGTCAATGCGCTGTTCCTGATGGGCCTTGCCATCCCGTTGCAGGCGGTGATCATCCCCATCTACCTGATGATCATCAAGATGCACCTTTACGACAGCCTGCTGGCGATCATCCTGCCGTCCATCGCCTTCGCCATCCCCCTCAGTGTGCTGATCATGGCCAACTTCATCCGCGACGTACCCAATGAACTTTTCGAATCCATGCGGCTGGACGGCTGCAGCGAATGGCAGACGCTGTGGCGCCTGGCCCTCCCCCTGGCCAAGCCGGCCATCGTCACGGTGGCCATCTACAACGGCCTGGGCGTGTGGAACGGCTTCCTGCTCCCGCTGATCCTGACCCAAAGCCCGGAACTGCGCGTCCTGCCACTGGCGTTGTGGACATTCCAAGGTGAATACAGCGTCAACATCCCGGCCGTGCTGGCCTCCGTGGTGCTCACCACCCTGCCCATCCTGGTGCTCTACATTGTGGGCCGGCGCCAGCTGCTCTCCGGCCTGACCGCCGGCTTCAGCAAATAGCCGCCCCACCGGGCACCCCAACCCGAAGGAACCATTCCCATGGAAAAGCACTCTCCGCCCGCGCTGCGGGTGGGCATGGTGGGCTACGCCTTTATGGGCGCCGCCCACTCCCACGCCTGGCGCACGGCACACCGCTTTTTTGACCTGCCCATGACCCCGGAACTGGCGGCCGTCGCCGGCCGGAACAGGGACGCCGTTGAACACGCCGCGGAACGCATGGGCTGGGCGTCCGTTGAAACGGATTGGCGGGCGCTCATTGCACGCGACGACATCGACCTCATCGACATCTGCACCCCCGGCAACACGCACGCGGAAATCGCCATCGCCGCCCTCGAGGCAGGCAAGCACGTATTGTGCGAAAAGCCGCTGGCCAACAGCGTCGCAGAGGCGGAGGAGATGGCCGCCGTCGCGGACGCGGCGGCCCGGAACGGCGTGTTTGCCATGTGCGGCTATTCATACCGGCGCACGCCGGCGGTGGCCCAGATGAAGCGCATGGTCGACGACGGCCGGATCGGCACCGTCCGCCAGGTGCGCGCCCAGTACCTGCAGGACTGGCTGGCCGATCCCCACGCGCCCCTGACCTGGCGCCTGGAGAAGGACAAGTCCGGCTCCGGCGCCCTCGGCGACATCGGTGCACACAGCATCGATGCGGCCCGGTTCGTCACGGGCCTGAACATCACCGGCGTCTCGGCGCTCTTGGAAACGTTTACCAAAGAGCGGCCCGTGGGCGGCGAATTTGTGGGCCTCGGCGGCCACGGCGACGTCACCGCGGACACGCCCCGCGGCCCGGTCACCGTCGACGACGCCGCACTTTTCACGGCCAGGTTCGACGGCGGCGCGATCGGCGTGTTTGAAGCGACCCGCACCGCCCTGGGAAGGAAAAACGCCATGCGGCTGGAGGTCAACGGCACCCTCGGGTCCGTTGCGTTCGACTTTGAGGACATGAACTTCCTGCAGTTTTACGACGGCACCGATGCCGCAGACGCCCGCGGCTTCCACCGGATCATGGTCACCGAACCCGTCCACCCCTATGCGGGCAACTGGTGGCCCACGGGCCACGGACTCGGCTACGAACACGGCTTCACCCACCAGGTGGCAGACCTCGTGACAGCACTGGGCACGGGGACCACGCCCACGCCGTCGTTCTCCGACGCCCTCCAGGTCCAGCGCGTGCTGGCGGCCGTGGAGGAAAGTGCCGCGAACAACAGCACGTGGACAGCCACCCGACAGCACGCCATCACCCTGGAGGACGCACAATGACCCGGCCCATCACCTTGTTCACCGGCCAGTGGGCCGACCTCCCCTTTGAGGAAGTGGCCAGGCTGGCCGGCCAATGGGGCTACGACGGTCTCGAAATTGCCTGCTGGGGCGACCACCTGGACCCGTGGCGTGCCGTGGAGGACGATTCCTACCTGCGGGACAAACTGGACATCCTGGCCCGCAACAACCTGGCCGTCCATGCCATCTCCAACCATCTCAACGGCCAAGCCGTGTGCGACGATCCCATCGACGAGCGCCACGAGGGCATTGTGTCCGCCCGGGTGTGGGGCGACGGCAGTCCCGAAGGCGTGCGCCGGCGCGCCGCGGAGGAGCTGAAGATGACCGCACGGGCCGCGGCCCGGCTTGGCGCCGGGACCGTCACCGGCTTCACCGGCTCGGCCATCTGGAAATGCGTGGCCATGTTCCCGCCCGCCTCCGAAGCCATGATCGAGCGCGGCTACCAGGACTTCGCGGACCGGTGGAACCCCATCATCGACGTCTTTGACGAGGTGGGCGTGAAGTTTGCCCTGGAGGTCCACCCCTCGGAAATCGCCTACGACTACTGGACCGCCCAGCGCACCCTGGAGGCCATTGGCCACCGGGAAGGCTTCGGCCTGAACTTCGACCCGTCCCATTTCATCTGGCAGGACCTTGACCCTGCCGCGTTCCTGTACGACTTTGCCGACCGGATCTACCACGTCCATGTCAAGGAATCCGTCCGGCAGCTGGACGGGCGCAACGGCCGGCTCGGCTCCCACCTGCCGTGGGGCGATCCGCGCCGCGGCTGGGACTTCGTCACGGCAGGCCACGGGGACGTGCCCTGGGAACGGATCTTCCGCATGCTCAACCACATCAACTACACCGGCCCCACCAGTATCGAATGGGAGGACGCCGGCATGGACCGTCGGGTGGGCGGCCCGCAGGGCCTGGCCCTGGTCCGCTCCCTGGCCGGGATCATCCCGCCGGCAGCAGCATTCGACGCCGCATTCGCCACCCGCTGACACCAAGCAAAGGACATCCACCCATGACAAGCACCAAAACCTCACTCGTGGTGCGCGGCGGCTGGGACGGCCACCAGCCGGTTGAGGCCACCGAACTTTTCATTCCGCACCTGGAAGCCAACGGGTACACGGTCCGGGTGGCGGAGGGCCCGGCCGTCTATGCCGACTCCGACTACATGAAAACCGTGGACCTCATCGTCCAGTGCAACACCATGAGCACCATTGAAAAGGAGGAATTTGAGGGCCTGCGTGCGGCCGTCGAGGCGGGCACCGGCCTGGCCGGCTGGCATGGCGGCATTGCCGATTCCTACCGCAACAACTCCGACTACCTGCACCTGATCGGCGGCCAGTTCGCCTGCCACCCGGGCAGGCACCCCGACGAGCGGACAGGGGAACAGCCGGACAACTACGTGCCGTACCGCGTGGACATGCTCCCGGCGGCGGCAGGCCATCCCATCACCGAAGGGATCGGCAGCTTTGAGCTCGTCACCGAGCAGTACTGGGTGCTTGCGGACAGCTACATCGACGTCCTCGCCACCACCACCCAAAAGGTGCGCGAGTGGGACCCGTGGCACCGCGAAGTCACCTCCCCCGCCATCTGGACGCGCGAATGGGGGCAGGGGCGCATCTTCGTCGCCACCCCCGGACACCACGTGGACATCCTGGAAAACCCGAACGTCAAGACCATCATCGAAAGAGGCATGCTGTGGGCCAGCCGCTAAACACCCCCCTGAACATCGGAATCGTCGGCTGCGGCAACATCATTGTCCAGTACCTGGCCACGCTCCCCTCGCTGGACGCCCTCCGGCTGGTGGCCCTGGCCGACCTTGACCCCGCACGGGCGCAGGCAGTGGCGGACGGGCTGCCCGGCGTGCGCGCCCTGGGTGTGCAGGAGCTGATTGCCGACCCCGGGGTGGAGCTGGTCCTGAACCTCACCATCCCCGCCGCCCACGCCGAGGTGGCGCTGGCCGCGATTGCCGCGGGCAAGCACGTGTACGGGGAGAAGCCGCTGGCAGCCACCACGGAGGAGGCCCGGGCAGTGCTGGCGGCCGCGGCCGCCGCCGGCGTCACGGTTGGCAGCGCCCCGGACACGGTGTTGGGCACCGGAACGCAAACCGCGCGCCGGGCCATCGACGACGGCCTGATCGGCAGGCCGATTTCCGCCACGGCCACCATGGTCACCCCGGGCCACGAGCGCTGGCACCCGAACCCCGACTTTTACTACGTTCCCGGCGGCGGCCCGCTGCTGGACATGGGCCCGTACTATGTTTCCGCCCTGGTCACGCTGCTGGGCCCGGTGAAATCGGTGATTGGTGCCGCCAGCCACACCCGAAACTCCCGCGTCATCGGCTCCGGCCCACGCGCCGGCGAGAGCGTCCCGGTCTCCACGGACACCCACGTCACAGGTGTCCTGGTCCATGAGTCCGGGGTGCTGTCCACGCTCGTCATGAGCTTTGACGCCGTCGCCACGCAGGCGGCGAACATTGAGGTCCACGGCGAAACGGGCTCGCTGGTGGTCCCCGATCCGAACCAATTTTCCGGCGCCGTCAAAATTCGCACCCTGGGATCCGAGGACTGGGAGGTCCTCCCCATCTCCGCCGGCTATGCGCAGTCCGCCCGCGGCATCGGCCTGCAGGACCTGGCCCTGACGCCGGACGGCGGGCAGCCGCGGGCCAGCGGGACGCTCGCCTTCCACGCCTTGGACATCATGGAGTCTGTGCTGCGCTCCGCCCGCTCGGGACGGGCCGTGGACGTTGGCAGCCGCTGCGGGCGTCCGGACCCCGTCCCGCTCACGCAACCGGCCGCCGCCGTCGGGTAGCGCACCCTGCGCCGCGTAGCCGGGGAGGAATCCCGGTCCCCGGCTACGCGGCGGAGGGGTCGGCCAAAAGTGGGGCGAAGGCAAGTTCGGCCGCACCCACCATCATGAGGTCGGCCCCGAGGGCCGCCGGGCGGATGGCCACCTGCGCGGCGGGCTCCTCCAGTGCCTGCGCGGCAACGCCCGCCGCCAGTTCGCCCGGCGCCGCTGCATCAAGCGCGGCGAGGAACCCGTCAAGGACAATGGCCTCCGGATTGAAAACATTGACCACGGTGCGCAGGGCAATCGCCAGAAAGCCGAGCTGCCTGCGCACTTCGGCGGCAACCAGGGGGTCCGTGCTGGCGCCCAGGGCGCGGGCCAGCTCGCCTGGCTCACCGGCGTCGAGCCCCAAGAGGTCCAGCAGCGGCGCGCGGCGCACCTCGGTCTGCAGGCACCCGAGGGCGCCGCAGTGGCACCTGGCCCCGTTGCTGCGCACCAGGGTGTGGCCAAACTCCCCCGCGAATCCGGACGCGCCGGCCAGCAGCCGGCCTTCGCTGATGATGCCGCCGCCAATGCCGCTGGCCCCGCCATTGAGGTAGACCGCGTTCCGGGACCCGGCCGCGGCACCGAAGACCAGTTCCGCTTCGGCGGCCAGTGAAGCGTCGTTCGAAACGGCAGTGGGGTAGCCGCACGCGTCCGCGAGCAGTTCCGCCACGGGCTCGCCGTGCCAGCCCAGGTGGGGTGCGTGGCGGACCATGCCGTCGGCCGCGGTGACAAGGCCCGGGACGGCGACGCCGATCCCCACCACCCTGTAATCGGAGTCAAGCTCCCCGCGCATGCCCGCAATGACGGCCGCGGCAATGTTGACGGCCTCGGCGGCGGTGGGAATGCGTCCGGTGTTGTAGCGGATCTTCTTGATGACCCGTCCGCCCAGGCCCACCAGGCCGATCGTGACGGCGTCAACCTCCGGGTTCACCGCCAGCGCGGCCACGCCGGGGTTGGGCCGGACCTCGGGGCTGGGCCGGCCCACCTGCGTCCCGCCCGCCGGCGCGGACTCGAACACCAGCCCGTCGGCCACCAGCTGGCCTATCAGCACACCCACGGTGGAGCGGTTCAGCCCCGTCAGCCTGGTCAGCTGCGCGCGGCTGAGCATGCCGTGCTGGTGCACCAGCGTCAGCAGCCGCGACAGGCTGGTGGTCCGTTGATCCCCGGCGGGCGCGGCGATGCCCTCGGGCTCAATTGTCATGCCCCTATTTTGTCGCATGATCCGAGCTCACCCGGCAAAGACCGCCCGGTCCAGGAAACCGTTACGGAATTTCCCGGTCGGGTCCAGCCGTGCAGCGAGCACCTGAAAGTCTCCAAAACGGGGGTAGAGCGGTGCCAGCTCGGCAGCACGGGCATTGAAGGCCTTCCCCCAGTGCGGCCGGGCGGCAAACGGCGCCAGCGTTTCCTCCACCACGGCAACGGCCTTGTCCACGGCGGACTGGTCCTTGACCCATGTGAAGTGCAGGGCCACACTGTCGCGTTGGTAGGAGGCGCTCAGCCAGAGGTCGTCGGCGGCAACGGAGCGGATCTCCGTCACCTGGAGCACGGGGGAAATCTCCCCGGCCCGGGCGCGCAGGGCGTTGATGGCCGCCGCGGCGTCTTCCCGGGCCACCAGCCACTCGGACTGGATCTCGGCGCCGCTGCTGGGCAGGTAGTCCGCGCGAAAATGGGCCAGGCGGTCTTGCCACGGTCCGGCGGCCCCCAGCTGGGCGGTGCAGTTCACGGCCGCCATGCCGGGGACCGGATGGATGTTCGCCGTGGCTGCCTTGCCGCCGAGGAGCTGCGCGGGGAACTCCGTGGTGCGCCCGTCCCCCAGCCGCTGCTTGAACCACAGCTGGCCGACCTTCTCGCCGTGCCAGTCCGTGAACAGGCTCACCGAGTATGCCCGGCCGGTGACGGCGTCGTAGTCGGCAAGCACCTGGTCCCAGGCCACGTCAAGGTATACGTGTTGGGCAACCTCGAACGCCGGCTCGATCCCCACGGTCACTTCCGTGACAATGCCCAGCGCCCCGAGACCCACCACGTACCCGGCAAAGTCCGCCGTTTCCAGGCGGCCCACCGTGCGGACGTCCCCTGCGGCGTCGATGAAGCGAAGGCCGGCGACGGCGGACGCCAGGTTTCCGTTGCCGTCACCGGAGCCGTGGGTTCCCGTGGCGATGGCGCCGGCGACTGAAATGTGGGGCAGCGAGGCGAGGTTGTGGAGTGCAAAGCCGTGCCTGGCCAGTTCACTGGCCAGGATGCCGTACCGTGTCCCGCCGCTGACGGTTGCGGTCATCGCTGCAGCGTCGATGGTGATGTTGGGTGCCAGAGCGTCCAGGCACACCAGCTCCTCCGCATCGGCAAGGGCATTGAAGGAGTGGCGGGTTCCCAATGCACGCACGGACCCGGCCCCGGCCACCAGCGTCCGTAATTCGTCCTCACAACGCGGATGGTGCACCGCGGCGGCCCCGTACCGGTAGTTTCCCGCCCAATTCATTTCGGTGCTCTTCTGTCCCACGGGCATGTCAGTTTCCTTTGAAGTCTCATCATTTGCTGTTGAAGACAACATAACAGCCGCTAGGTATAAAAACCAGGGATCATTGGTCGCGCATCTCCACATTTCGCAAACAAAAAATGGTTGACAAGGTCAAAGAATGACATAAGTATGGTTACACAACTTATTATTTCGTGAACCCCACCACACCTGGAGGCAACCATGGCCCTTGAACCGACACGCGACGACAAATTTTCCTTCGGCCTGTGGACCGTGGGCTGGGAGGCCCAGGACCAGTTCGGTTCTGCAACACGGCCCCGGCTGGACACCGTGGAGGCTGTCAACCGGCTCAACGACCTGGGGGCCTACGGCCTGACATTCCACGACAACGACCTGTTCCCGTTTGACGCCACCGCCGCCGAACGCCGGCACGAGATCGACCGCCTCAAGAATGCACTGGATTCCACCGGCATGATCGTGCCGATGGTGACCACCAACCTCTTCAGCCACCCGGTTTTCAAGGACGGCGGCTTCACCTCGAATGACCGCGGCGTGCGCCGCTTTGCCCTGCGCAAGGTGATGGACAACCTGGACCTTGCCGCCGAACTCGGTGCGGGCACCTTCGTCATGTGGGGCGGGCGCGAAGGCAGCGAATACGATGCAGCCAAGGACATCCGCGGCGCCCTGGAACGCTACCGCGAGGCCGTGAACCTGCTCGGCGACTACGTCACCGACAAGGGCTACAACATCCGCTTCGCCATCGAGCCCAAGCCGAACGAACCCCGCGGCGACATCCTCCTGCCCACGCTCGGCCATGCCCTGGCCTTCATTGAGACGCTCGAGCGCCCTGAACTTGTGGGCATCAACCCCGAGACCGGCCACGAGCAGATGGCCGGACTGAACTTCACCCACGGAATTGCCCAGGCCCTGTACCAGGGCAAGCTGTTCCACATTGACCTGAACGGCCAGCGCAGCATCAAGTTCGACCAGGACCTGGTGTTCGGCCACGGCGACCTGCAAAACGCCTTTTCCCTCGTGGACCTGTTGGAAAACGGGGGCCCCGGCGGCGGACCTTCCTACACCGGCCCGCGCCACTTCGACTACAAGCCGTCCCGCACCGAAGACATCAACGGCGTCTGGGACTCGGCTGCCGCCAACATGCGCACCTACCTGCTGCTCAAGGAGCGCGCCGCCGCCTTCCGCGCCGACCCCGAGGTCCAGGCCGCCCTGGCCGCATCCCGCGTGGCTGAAATCAATGAACCCACCCTGGAACCGGGCGAAACGTGGGAGGCCCTGCGTGGGGACAGGTCCGCTTATGAGGACTTTGATGCCGATGCCTACTTTGGCGGCAAGGGCTTCGGCTTCGTCAAGCTCCAGCAGCTGTTCATCGAGCACCTGCTCGGGGCACGGTAGCCATGGCGCTCGTTGCCGGGGTCGACTCCTCGACCCAAAGCTGCAAGGTCCTCATCGTCGACTCCGGCACCGGACGCACCATCCGTACAGGCCGCGCGCCCCATCCGCACGGAACGGAAGTCCATCCGTCCTTCTGGTGGGATGCCTTGCTTTCCGCCATCTCCGACGCCGGCGGGCTGGCTGATGTTTCCGCCATCTCCATCGCGGGGCAGCAGCACGGCATGGTCCTGCTGGATGCCGACGGCGTTGTCATCCGCGACGCACTGCTGTGGAACGACACCCGCTCCGCCGGGTCGGCCGACGCACTCGTGGCCGAACTGGGCGCGGCCGGGCTGGCCGACCGCAGCGGCTCCGTGCCCGTGGCGTCGTTCACCATCACCAAGCTCCGGTGGGTCCGGGACAATGAACCCGCCAACGCCGCGCGGGTGGCCGCCGTGGCCCTCCCCCACGACTGGTTGTCATGGCGGCTGCGTGGATATGGACCTACCGGGGGAAGCCCGCTCGGCCCTGATTTGGAACAGCTGGCCACTGACCGCTCTGATGCCAGCGGCACCGGTTACTGGTCGCCGCGCGGGGAAGCATACGACCTGGACTTGTTTGCAGCCGCCTTCGGCCGGCAGGCCCGCGAAGCCGGCTCGCCCGGTCTTGGCGCCGGGGCCGGCGGCCCGGCCGGCAGGCACGTGGTCCTGCCCAGGGTGGCAGCGCCGTCGGACATCATTGGCACTGTCCACGCAGGCCAGGCGGGTGGCCGGAAAGTGGTCGTTGGCGCCGGTGCCGGCGACAATGCAGCCGGTGCACTGGGACTCGGCGCCACGGACGGGGACATGGTCATTTCCCTGGGCACCAGCGGGACCGTGTTTGCCTCAACTCCGGCAGCCGCCAACGATCCTTCGGGGACGGTGGCCGGCTTCGCCGACGCCGGCGGCCGGTTCCTGCCCATCGCCGTGACCCTGAATGCAGCCCGTGTCCTCAGCTCCGTGGCCGGCCTGCTGGGCACCACCCTGGACGGGTTGGCGGAGCTTGCCCTGGCCGCTCAGCCCGGCAGCGGCGGCGTCGTGCTGGTGCCGTATTTTGAGGGCGAGCGCACGCCGAACCTGCCCCTTGCCACGGCGAGCTTCCACGGACTGTCCATTGCCTCGACCACGCGGGAAAACATTGCCCGTGCCGCCATCGAGGGGATGCTGTGCGGGCTGGCGGACGGGCTCGACGCCGTTGCCGGGACCGGCGCGGCGGTGCAACGGCTGCTGCTCATTGGTGGTGCGGCACAAAGCGCGGCGGTGCAGGCGGTGGCGGGGCAGGTTTTCAGCACCCCTGTCACGGTGCCGGAACCCGGCGAATACGTGGCGCGCGGGGCGGCCGTCCAGGCGGCCTGGGCGTTGTCCGGAACGCGTCCCGGGTGGGATCTTGGAACGTTTGCGGCGCCCGTTACGGACCACAGGCCGGAGATTCGCGAGCAGTACGGCCGCGTTGCGGTTCGGTGCCGTTGACGCTGCAGCCTGCCGGGCACTCACGGCCGAAGCGGCCCTTCGGGAGGGGCCCTACGCCCCGTCCTTCTTGAGCATCTGCTCCACCGCTTCACACGCGCCGAGTCCGTGGGCCGGGGTTTCGGGCGCCTGGCAGGCCACGCGCCGCAGCAGGGTGCGGAACAGCTTGCGCTCGTCATCCTCCAGCGCCGCCAGGACCACGTCCTCTACCTGTCCCATGCTGCGCTGCAGTTCGGCAAGCACTTCCGCGCCCCGGGCGGTGGCCACCACGAGGCGGGCGCGGCGGTCGGCGGGGTTGAGCCGGCGCTCCACCAGCCCGGCCTTCACGAAGTCGTCAATCAGGTAGGTCATGACGGTGCGGTCGATCCCCAGGTGTTGGGCCAACGCCAGCTGGTTGGGCAGTTCGCCGCCCACCACGGCTACCAGGACCTGGTAGCCGCGGGCACCGTGCGGGAATCCGCCCATGACGGCGGCGGAGGAATTTTGGTAGTTGCGCACCAGCACGCCCAGCGTCCAGCCAAAGTCCTCCCGGGCACCTGGCGTCACTTCATGAAGGGCGGAACTGTTACTCATACCACCCATCATAAGGCACTACTGCGCTTTACAAAAGATCATATTAGAGTAAGATCGTCTGTATTACAACGTATATGGACGGAGCACAATGACCACCCAGCCACAGACCATCGGCATCCTCGGCGCCGGAAAGGTGGGCACCGGCGTCGCACGCCAGGCCCTGCTGGCCGGCTACCAGGTGTTGATCGCAGGCTCCGGCGACCCCAAGGAAATAGAACTGATCATCTCGGTCATGGCCCCCGGCGCCGTCGCAGTCTCCGCCGCCCAACTCATGGAACAGGCCGATCTCGTGGTGCTCTCCGTGCCGCTGCACAAGTTCCGCACCCTGGATCCGGCAGGGCTGGCCGGCAAGCATGTCATCGACACCATGAACTACTGGCGCGACACGAACGGTGACATGCCGGAGCTGGCGAATGCGCCGTCGAGCTCGGAAATGGTGCTCTCCCACCTCCCCGCAGCCCGCCTGGCCAAGGCCCTGAACCACATCGGCTACCACGAGCTGGAGCTGGATGCCCGCCCGGCCGGTGCACCCGACCGGCGCGCGCTGGCCGTCGCCACGGATGACGACGGCACCCGGGCCCTGGTGCTCGACTTCATCGAGCGGCTGGGCTTTGACGCCGTGGACGCCGGCCCGCTGGCCAACGGCACCGCATTGGAAACCGACACCCCGATCTTCACCGGCTCCTATGACCGGGCCGGCCTGGAAGCCCAGTTGGCCGCGCACCTGGCGGGCGCCCCGGAGTTCGCCCCGGTGGGCTGAGGACCCTAGACCTTCGCCACCACGGCACTGACGGGCGTTTGGTTCGCGAACAGGTCCAGGACCGGGCAGCGGTCCGCGACCACGCGGGCCAGCTCCTCGTAGCGTTCCTGCGTTTCAGGGCCGGAGATATTCACCTTGAGGCGGATGGCGGTGAATCCGGGACGCACGGATTCGTCAATGCCGAACAGTCCGCGGACGTCCAGGTCACCCTCGGCGTCGATCGTGAGTTCGTCAATCGCCAGGCCCAGCTGGTGGGCGTACAGCCTGTACACCACCACCTGGCAGGAAATGAGCGCGCCCAGCGCGTACTCCACGGGGCTGGCGGCTGCATCGTCCCCGGCCAGGCCGGCCGGTTCGTCGACGGTGAACTGGTGATTTCCGGCGCTGATCCGGGTGGCCACCGAACCCACTGCCACGCCCGCCGCCTTGTAGGTCAGCTTGGCATTACCGGCATCCTTCGCGATCCGCCCGGTCCAAAATTCACCGGCTTCGGAAAGCCTGCCGGCGCGGATCGAGTCAAGGTCGGTTGCGATGGTGGTTTCCGGCATGGAGTTCCCTTCGGAATGGCGGCGCGGCGCGCGTCGTGGACAGTGGCGCCCGGCCGTTCCCGCATGGCCGGGCCTTGTTGGGCTCAAGTCTGGCTGCCGCCTCCCGGCCGCCCCAAGGCTTTTGTCATCTCCCGCAACAATGACCGGGCGGGCCGGCGGCAGCGCCCGGTCCCGCACGCCGTTGCGGGCGCCCGTTCCTTATGCGCCGAATTCGCCTGCCGGTTTTGCGCATATGGCCATTCGGCTTCGCTTATGCGCCGAACCCGGACCGGGTTTGGCGCAGCTTGTCCACTGGCGCCAAACCCGCGGCCGGTTGTGCGCATAACAAAAGCGGCCCCAGCTTATGCGCCAAACCCGCCGCGGGTCTGGCGCATAATTGTTGCCGATGCCGGCGCAGGGCCGGGCCGTGCGCACGGTTGCCGGCGCTGCGGCCGCCCAAGAAAAGCAGCGCCGAGGTGGCCGTACGAACCGCCCGCGCCCGTCCCTTATGCGCCGAATTCGCCTGCCGGTTTTGCGCATATGGCCATCCGGCTTCCCTTATGCGCCGAACCCGGACCGGGTTTGGCGCAGCTTGTCCACTGGCGCCAAACCCGCGGCCGGTTGTGCGCATAACAAAAGCGGCCCCGGCTTATTCGCCAAACCCGCCGCGGGTCTTGCGCATAATTGTTGCCGACGCTGGCACATGGCCGGCCCCGGCCGTACGCGGAAATCATCGCACCCCATTCAAAATAGGATTGACCCATGACAGCAACACTCGTGGCCAAGGACCTTTCCGGCGGCCACGCCCACCGCACCCTGTTCAGCAACCTCAGTTTCACCGTCGCCCCGGGGGACGTCGTCGGCGTCGTCGGAGCCAACGGGGCCGGCAAGTCAACGCTCCTGCGGCTGCTGGCCGGCGCGGACAAGCCCCAGGCCGGCACCGTCAGCACGGCACCGCAGGACGCATTCATTGGCTGGCTTCCGCAGGAACACGAGCGCATTGCGGGGGAAACCGTTGCCGGCTACATCGGCCGCCGCACGGGCGCCACCGCAGCCACCGTGGAGATGGAAGGATCGGCCGAGGCTCTGGGCTCGGGCAGCGCCGCCGACGACCGCTACGCCACAGCCCTGGACCACTGGCTGGCCTGCGGCGCCGCCGACCTCGATGAACGCATCCCCGCCACGCTTGCCGAGCTGGGCCTGGACGTGGGACCGGATTCCCTGATGACGGGCCTGTCCGGCGGGCAGGCGGCCCGCGTGGCCCTGGCCGCGCTCCTGCTGAGCCGCTTCGACGTCGTGCTTCTGGACGAACCCACCAACGACCTCGACCTCGCCGGCCTCGCGCGCCTGGAGGAGTTCGTGAAAGGGCTCCGGGGCGGCGTGGTGCTGGTGTCCCACGACCGCGAGTTCCTTTCCCGCTGCGTCACCACGGTGGTGGAGCTGGACCTGGCCCAAAACAAGGTGGCCGTGTACGACGGCGGCTACGACGCGTTCCTTGAGGAGCGCGCCATCGCCCGGCGCCATGCCCGCGAGGCATACGACGAGTTTGCGGACAAGAAGGCGGACTTGGTGTCGCGCGCGCGGACGCAGCGGGAGTGGAGCTCCCAGGGCGTGCGCAATGCCATGAAGAAAAGCCCCGACAATGACAAGATCCGCCGCCGGGCCAGCATGGAATCGTCCGAGAAGCAGGCGCAGAAGGTGCGGCAGATGGAGTCGCGCATTGCCCGGCTGGACGAGGTGGAGGAACCGCGCAAGGAGTGGGCCCTGCAGTTCAGCATCGGAGCGGCGCCGCGATCCAGCTCGGTGGTGGCCACCCTGAACGCCGCGACCGTCCGCCAGGGCCCGTTCACACTGGGCCCGGTGTCGGCGCAGGTCACCGCCGGGGAACGCATCGGCATCACCGGCCCCAACGGCGCCGGGAAGTCCACACTGCTGCGGCTCCTGCTCGGCCGCACCGCCCCGGACGACGGCGGCGCCTCCCTGGGTGCCAGCGTCGCCATCGGTGAAATCGACCAGGCCCGCAGCCAGTTCCCCGAGTCCGAGCCGCTGGGGGCGGCGTTTGAAGCGCTGGTGCCTGAGCTGAACCAGGGCGAGGTGCGCACCCTGCTGGCCAAGTTTGGCCTGAAGGCGGACCAGGTGACCAGCAATGTGGGCGCCCTCTCCCCCGGCGAGCGGACCCGCGCGTCGCTGGCCCTGCTGCAGGCGCGCGGGGTGAACGTGCTGGTGCTGGACGAGCCGACAAACCACCTTGACCTGCCCGCGATCGAGCAGCTGGAGGAAGCCCTGGACAGCTATGACGGCACGCTCCTGCTCGTCTCGCACGACCGCCGGCTGCTGGAAAACGTCCGGCTGGATGCCCGCTGGGACGTCAACAACGGGACCGTCACCCAGCTCTGACCGTGGGCCATTGACATGCGGCGGATTCGGGCGCATTCTAAAAACATAAGTTCTGTTTTTAGATGGAGGAGTCATGGCAACGCATTCAATCCCCGCCCCCTCAACCGGATGGACCTCCCACGCATTGCAGCGTGCCAAGGCCGAGCCCGCCTACGGGGCATTCCTGATGCTGTGGATCGGCTTCATTGCCATCCCGCTGATCATGGGCCTGGACAAGTTCTTCAACGTCCTGACCAACTGGGAAAGCTACCTGGCCCCGTGGATCGAGAACCTGTCCCCGTTCACCGCCCACGGCACCATGATGGTCATTGGGGTCATCGAGATCATCGCGGCCATCGCCGTCTTCCTGCGGCCCCGGTACGCGGCCTTTGTGGTCAGCATCTGGCTTGCCGGCATCATCGTCAACCTGCTCACCTACTCCGGTTTCTACGACGTCGCGCTGCGCGACTTCGGCCTGCTGGTGGCGGCGCTTGCCCTGGCCGTCCTGGCCCGGACCTATACCAAGCCCGGCATTCGGCACGGCGGCATGAAGTAGGCGGCATGTTGTAGGCCGGCGGCTGCCCCCGCCGCGCCACCCGGCGCCGCGGGGGCTGCCGCTGCTTTCAGGGGCCGCCGCTTCCAGGGAGGCGCCGGTTCCAGGGGCGCGCCGCCCTATTGCCTGTCAGGCCACGGCGCGCAATGATGGGAAGTGGGCAGCAGGTGCCTGCCTACAATTTTCGGCCGGAGGCGTTCCCATGCTCCCCTTGAATGTCATTGATCTGGACACGCTTGTCACTGCCCTGGAAAACCAGTTCATGGACTACGACACATTTTTTTGGCTTGACCCCGCCACGGGCCGGATCGCACTGTGGGGCGAGGAGACCGCCGATGAGGCCGAGGCCGAGGGCTGGGACGTGGATGACCGCGGCGGCATCCGGATCGACACCGTCGATTCCTCCGAAGGCTTCCGGGACATGGAGGACTTCATTGCCCGCGTGAAGGAGCCGCAGTGCCGCGCCCGCCTGCAGCGGGCCATCGCCCACAGCAGCCCGTTCCGGCACTTCAAGGACGCCCTCTACAGCTTCCCGAAGCAGCAGACCGCCTGGTATGAATTCCATGACTGGATCATGAAGCAGCGTGCCATCCGGTGGCTGGCCTCCGTGGGCGTGGTGGACACCGGGGAGGCGGACGCCGCCATCGCCCGCCTTCGCGAAGCGACCTGAACCGGCGCCTCTACAGCAAAACGCGTAAGGGCACACCGGCCGGTGTGCCCTTACGCGTTTTGCCTGCCCCGTCCAGGGCTTGAAGCAGCCTAGGCTTCGACGATGATGACCGTGCAGACCGGCTTGCGTCGCAGCGAGCGGTCCGACCAGCGCAGCAGCGCCTCGGAGATCGCCTTTTCGGCGGCCGGGCCCGTCTTGTCCCCGCGCAGCCCGGCAATGGTCTTCTCGACAATTCCGGTGGCCTTGGCCAGTTCCTTTTCGGTGGGGTTGAAGCCCACCGGGAAGTACTCCGGGTCCTCTTCGATGCTGCCCGTGTCCGGGTTGACGATCAGCAGGACGGTAATGGCGCCGTCCTCGGCCAGCCGGAGGCGGTCCTGCAGGGACTCCTCCGTGGCGGCACCGGGGATCATGTTCTCCACGTAGACGTAGGCGGCCGGCACGCTGCCGCTGACCCGTGCCACGCCGTCCTTGAGGTCGATCGTGGTGCCGTCCTCCACAATCAGGGCGCGATTGGGGTCAACGCCGGTGCGCACGGCCAGCTCGGCGTTGGCCTTCAGGTGGCGGTATTCGCCGTGCACCGGCATGACGTTGCGCGGGCGCACCAGGTTGTAGCAGTACACGAGTTCGCCGGCGCTGGCGTGGCCGGAGACGTGCACCTTGGCGTTGCCCTTGTGGATGACGTTGGCGCCCTGCTTGGTGAGGTCGTTGATCAGGCGGTAGATCGAGGATTCGTTGCCGGGCACCAGCGAGCTGGCCAGCAGGACGGTGTCGCCCTCAGTCAGGTTGATCTGGTGGTCGCCGTTGGCCATGCGGGCCAGCGCGGCCATGGGCTCGCCCTGCGAACCGGTGCAGATGAGCACGGCCTTGGTGGGCGGCATCTTCTCAAGTTCCTTGGCGTCGACGAGCATGCCGCGCGGGATCTTCAGGTAGCCGAGTTCGCGCGCCGTGGTCATGTTGCGGACCATGGAGCGGCCCACGAAGGCGATCTTGCGGTTGTACTTGTGCGCGGAGTCGATGATCTGCTGGATGCGGTGGACGTGGCTGGCGAAGCTGGAGACCACCACGCGGCGCGGGGCCGTGCGCATGACGTTGTCGATGGCCGGGGCCAGGTCCGCCTCGGCGGCCAGGAAGCCCGGGACCTCGGCGTTGGTGGAGTCGGGCATGAACAGGTCCACGCCCTCCTCGCCCAGGCGGGCGAAGCCGGCCAGGTCGGTGATGCGCTTGTCCAGCGGGAACTGGTCCATCTTGAAGTCGCCGGTTTCCAGCACCAGGCCGGCGGGCGTGCGGATCGCGACGGCCAGGCCGTCCGGGATGGAGTGGTTCACGGCCAGGAATTCAATGTCGAAGGGACCGTAGGTGCGGCGGTCGCCTTCCTTGACCTGGACCAGCTTGGCCTTGATCCGGTGCTCTTCCAGCTTGGTCTTCAGGAACGCCAGCGTCAGCTTGGCGGAGATGACGGGGATGTCCCCGCGCTGCTTGAGCAGGTACGGCACGCCGCCAATGTGGTCTTCGTGGCCGTGCGTGAGCACCAGGCCCACCACGTCCTGCCAGCGGCCCTTGAGGTAGGAGAAATCGGGCAGGATGACGTCCACGCCCGGGTGGTTTTCTTCGGGAAAGAGCACGCCGCAGTCAACGATCAGCAGCTTGCCCCCGTATTCGAAGACGGTCATGTTGCGGCCGATCTCCCCCAGTCCGCCAAGGGCGACGATGCGCATGGCACCGTTGGCGAGGGCGGGCGGGGTCTGGCGGGCGGTTCTTCTCATGGGTTCCGTTCTCTGTCATGCGGGTCAACGGCAGACCGCACCGGTCGGTGCCGATGTGCTGCCTCTAAAGGTGCGACGGCGTGCGGCCTGGGCCTGCGCGGAGTCGCGAAAAAGTCTGGGGGACCGTGGTCCAGCCTTGATTTTACCACCGCGGCCGCAGATGGACGGGCCCGCGAGTCGGGCGCCGCCGCTAGGACCCGCTGCGGTAGCGGTTTTCGGGGCGGCCGGCGCCGTAGCGCGGCGTCAGGGTGGCCCGGCCGACGTCGACCAGGTGTTCGAGGTAGCGGCGGACGCCGACGCGGGACATGCCCACCCGCCCGGCCAGTTCGGCGGCGGAGACGTCGGTGCCGGCGGCCTGCAGCGCCAGGTGGACCCGCTGCAGCGTGGCCTCCGAGAGGCCCTTGGGCGGCGGCGCGTACCGCCCGGGCGTGCCGGCGATGAGGGCGTCGACGCTGCGCTGGTCCAGCAGTTTGCCCCGGGAGGTCCGCCGCACGGTGTCGAACTGCCGGGCCACCTCGTCCAGGCGCTCAAACAGGGCAGACGCCATGAACGGCTTGACCAGGTAGTGGCGCACGCCCCGGGCCCGCGCCTGCCGCACGCTTTCCACGTCCCGCGCCGCCGTGACGGCAATGATTTCAAGGCTGCCGCGGAACGGCCCCAGCCGGTCCAGCACCTCCAGGCCGGGGAAGTCCGGCAGGTAAAAGTCAAGAAGCACGACGTCGGGCTTCAGTTCCGCAATGAGGCCCACCGCCTGCGCGCCCGAGTGGGCCTCCCCGACCACCGTGAAGCCCGCGTGCGCGGTGACAAATTCCCGGTTGATGAGTGCCACGCCGGGGTCGTCCTCCACGATGACCACCCGCAACTGGGCGCTCACGGGGTTCCTCCCGCGGAGGCCCCGGCCAGCCCGGCCGGTGCAATGTCCCCGCAGCCGGCGGGCAGGGTGACGGTGAACCTGGCGCCGCACGCTTCCCCTTTCGGCCCCGGGGTGCCGGCGGCCGGCAGGCCCCCGCCAATTTCCACGGTGCCGCCGTGCCGCGTGGCAATGCGCTTCACCAGCGTCAGGCCGATGCCGCGGCCGGTGGACACCGGGCCCGGCCGTGCGGCCTTGGACGTGTAGCCCGGGGTGAAGACCCGTTCCCGCAACGCCTGCGGGATGCCCTCACCGGAGTCGGCCACCGAGACGACAAACGTTCCGGCGCCGTTGGCGGCGGTGCGTTCATTGACGGAGATGGAGATCCGCCCGCCGGCCCCCGTGGCTTCGGCGGCATTGTCGAGCAGGTTGCCGATGATCGTGATCAGGTCCGCGCGCAGGATTTCCGCCGACGGCCGCGACGCGAGCACCGGCAGGGTGGAGTCCGGTTCGATGGTGGTGGTGATGCCGCGTTCCTCCGCACGGGCCTGCTTCATCAGGAGCAGGGCCGCGACTTCCAGTTCCTGGATGCCCGTGCGCCCCGTCACCCCGGACAGTGTTCCGCCGCTGCGTTCGTGCGCGATGAAGGAGACGGCCTGTTCCACGCGTCCGAGTTCAAGCAGGCCGGAAATCACGTGCAGCTTGTTGGCAAAACCGTGGGCCTGGGCGCGCAGCCCGTCGGCAACGCCCTGCACGCCGTCGAGGTCGCGAAGGAGGGTGTGCAGTTCCGTGTTGTCCCGCAGGATGAGGATGGAGCCGATGGCGCGGCCGCTGATCCGGGCGATGTCGCGGCGCACCAGCAGCACCCGTTCCCCGGCGAGCACCAGGGACTGTTCCGCATCGCCGGAATCCAGGAGCCGCACCAGGTCCGCGTCGAGTGAGTCCAGGGCATGCGTCCCCACCAGCTCCCGGCCGTTGGGCAGGGACAGCAGGCGCACGGCGGCATCGTTGATGAGCGCGATGCGGCCGCGGTCGTCCACGGCGACAACGCCTTCGCGCACGCCGTGCAGGATGGCCTCCCTTTCTTCGAGCAGGCCGGCAATCTGTTCAGGTTCCAGGCCAAAGATGCGCTTCCGGATCACCAGCGTCACCCACGCGGCCCCAATGACGCCGAGCACCGCGGCAATCCCGATGGTGAGGAACAGCCAGCCGGAATTTGCCAGGTACTGGGCGCGCAGGTCCGATTCCAGCACGCCCACCGAAACCGCGCCGATGACGGCGTGTCGGGCGTCGAAGATGGGCACCTTGACACGCCAGGACCGCCCCAGCGTGCCGGTCTGCGTGCCCACATACACATCGCCCGAAAGCACCCCGCCGGGGTCGGTGGAGACGTGTCCGCCAATTTTCCCGGGGTCGGGGTGCGAGTAGCGGATGCCGTCCTTGTTCATCACCACGGCGTAGGCAATCCCGGAGGATTTGCTGACCAGTTCGGCAACGGGCTGGATGGTTGCGCTGGGATCGGCGTCGTCGAACGCATCAATGACCACCGGCATGGTCGACACCGACTGGGCGACGCCGATCATCCGGTCGCGGTAGTTGTCCCTGAGCTGGTGTTCCTGCAAAAAACTGGCGACGGCGCCGGTCCCGACCACGGTGACGAGCACAATCACGACCTGCAGCATCAGGAGCTGGGCCCGCAGGGTCATCCGTCGTCGCATGCCCTTATTTTGCCAGAGGCGCCCGGGCGCGCGTTCAGGCGCGCGCCGGTTCATCGTCCCCGTCCTCCTCCGCGCTTTGGGCATGCCCGACGGCGGCCCCGGACCAGGCTCCCCCGGCCAGCATGATGCCGGTCGCCACAAAGACGCCGGCTGCCCCGGTGGCGGCCGAGAGCGCGCCCAGCAGGGAGGGCAGGACCGTCTGGCCCAGCCGGTTGCTGGCCAGGCGCAGCGACATCGCCAGCCCGCGCGTGCCCGGCGTTGCCAGTTCGGCAATCCAGGACATGGTGATGGGCTGGCAGGTGCCGATGGCGAACCCGTACACGGCCGCGAGCGCCAGCAGCACGGCGATGTGCAGCGGCAGCGCAAACAGGAGCAGCGCAGCAGCGGAGACCCCGATGGTCCACACCATGAGCCGGCGCCGACCCAGCAGCCGGACCATGGGACCCAGGAACAGCCGGGAGAACATGGAGAACATGGACCTGGCCACCAGCATGGCGCTGACCACGACGGCGGCGATCCCGCGCTGGTGCCCCAGGGCCGGCAGGTAGGCCAGGAACAGGTCCACCGAGGCCAGCACCAGGCTGCCCGCCACGAGGGCCCGGACCAGGCCCGGCGTGCGGAGCAGGCCTGCGGCGGCGGGAAGCATGCGCACCCGCTCCCCCGCGGCGGCAGCGTGCCGCACCGAACCGGGGACGAGGAAGGAGATGCCCAGCAGAACGGCGCCCAATGCCCCGCACACCACGAAGATGACGGCCACAGGTGGTGTCTCGGGCGTGCCGCCCGGCAGCGCCAGCAGGAGCGGGCCGATGGTTTGGCCCAGCGCCGAGGCAAAGGTGAAGTGCCCGAACTTGGAGTCGTACTGCCCCCGGCTGGTGGTGTTGGCGACAATGGCCTGTTCGCCGATCACCGAGAGCAGGTGGCCGATGCCCAGGAACATGGTGGCCAGCAGCAGCACGCCCACCGAGCCGCCGCCGAAGATCGCCAGGAGTGCCGCCATGACCAGGGCGGCCGCACCGGCGAGCAGGGAGGCGCGTTCGCCGGTGCGGTCGATGACGTGGCCTGCCGGCAGGGCAAGGATCAGCGCCGGCACGGCAAACGCGGCAACCACCACGCCCAAAAGGGCCTGGGAGCCGCCCACGTCCAACACTGCGTAGGACACGGTCGGACGCATGGCGAAGGTGATGGCCTGGAGGACCACGGCGTGCGCCAGCAAATACATGGCTGCGTGCGGGCGTCCCGTCGCCTTCCCCATCGTCATTCCCCTCACGCCCGGCAGCTCACGAGGCGACCGTCATCAGTTCCTGCGCCTCGGCCGAGGGAACGCTGGCGCCGGCGTAGAGGAGCGCGTCGGCGGCGTCGAACACGAGCCGCACCTCGCCGTCGAGGTTGCCGGCGGGCGAGATCACCTGGACCACGTTGGTGCCCAGCTTCAGGCCGTACTCGTAGCGGGAGCCCACATAGGAACGGGTGAGCACCGTGGTGTCGAGCACGTTCGAGCCGCCGGCGGTGTCCGTGGCCGTCGTGACGGCCAGGCGTTCGGGCCGGATGGCCACCGTCACGGGTTCGCCCGGGTTCAGGGCCAGGGTGCTGGCCACCTTGACAACATGTCCGGTGTTTTCCAGGCGGACGTGGGCGATCCCGCCGCGCGTTTCCTCCAGTGTTCCGGTGAAGAAGTTGCAGCTGCCCACGAAGGCGGCGACGGCGGCGGTGGCCGGTTTTTCGTAAATCTCCGCCGGCGTGCCGATCTGGGTCATGTTGCCCTCAAACATGACCGCGATCCGGTCGCTGAGGGACAGCGCCTCGTCCTGGTCGTGCGTGACGTAGACGGTGGTGATGCCCAGCTCCACCTGCAGGCGCTTGAGCCACGCCCGGGACTGTTCGCGCAGCTTGGCGTCCAGGTTGGACAGCGGCTCGTCCAGCAGCAGGACCGACGGCGAGTAGACGAGTGCGCGGGCCAGCGCCACGCGCTGCTGCTGGCCGCCGGAGAGCTGGTGGGGGTAGCGGTCCTTGAGGTGGGCCAGGCCCACCGTGTCCAGCGCCTCGTGGATGCGGGCCGCCTTTTCCTCCCTGGAGGCCTTGCGGATGGCCAGCGGCATCACCAGGTTGGCCTCCACCGTCATGTGCGGCCAGAGGGCGTAGGACTGGAAGACCATTCCGAGGTTGCGTTCCTCGGTGGGCACGTGGAGCCTGGCGGCCGAGTCGACAAACGGCACGCCGCCGACGGTGATGGCGCCGGAGGTGGGCGACTCGAGCCCGGCAACGCAGTTGAGGGTGGTGGACTTCCCGCAGCCGCTGGGGCCCAGGAGCGTGAAGAACTCACCCTCCCTGATGGTGAAATTGATGTCGTTCAGGACGGTGACGTCGCCAAACCTTTTGTGCAGACCTGAGACGTGTACTTCAGGCATCGGTGTGTCCCTTCATGAACAGGTTCGCCACGGCGACGAACACGGCGGTGATGGCAATTTGGATGGTGGCCAGAGCGGCAACGGAGCCGGTGTTGCCCTGGACCCAGAGGTCGAGCATGGTGGTGCCGATGACGCCGGTGTTGGCGGAGGACAGGAACAGCGCGGCGGAGTATTCCTTCATCATGGTCACGAACACCAGGATCAGCGCCCCCACGAAGGCGGGCCGCAGCAGGGTGCGCAGGATGCGGAAGAACGCGCCGAACCAGTCCGCGCCCGAGGTGCGGGCCGCGTCGTCGAGCTCGCGGCCGATCTGCATGATGGCCGGGGCGATGGACCCGAAGGCCGTGGGCAGCGCACGCAGGCCGAAGGCGATGATGACGGCCATCAGCGTCCCCTGGATCCAGCCCCCGCCGGGCGTGAGGGCAAAGGCCCAGAAGAAGCCGATGCCGACGATGATGCCCGGCATGGCCTGGGGGGCGAGCGCCAGGTATTCAACACTGCGGGCAAACCTGAACGGCGAGCGCCGGGCAACCAGGACCCCCAGCAGTGCCAGGACGCTGACCAGCACCGCGCCCACGGCCGCCACGGTGACGCTGTTGGTGATGGACTGGACGTAGACCGGGAAGGTAAAGACGCGCCGGTAGTTCGACAGCGTCAACGTGTCCAGGGGGTTTTGCAGCGGGGTGAAGATCATGGTGAAGGACCGGAAGACCAGGCCCAGGATGGGCAGCAGGGCGCCAAAGATGATGTAGATGACGATGGCAACGGCGGCAATCCAGCGGACCCAGCCCAGGTCAAGGAGGCGCGGGCGGGTGGCCTTGCCGCGGACGGAAATGAACCGCTGGGCGTTCTTGAGCACCTTCGCCTGGATGGCCACGGTGCCGATGGTCACGGCCAGGATCAGCGTCGAGGCCGCCCCCAGGATGCCATAGTCCGGCTGGATGGACTGCAGCCCGTTGGTGTACAGGAAGGTCGAGAACACCTCGATGCGCACCGGCGTGCCGTAAAGCAGGGGCACGCTGAGCGTTTCCAGCGACATGCTGAAGATGAGGATGGAGCTGTAGACGATGGGCGGGCGCAGCATGGGCACCACCACCTGGAAAAGGATGCGGACCGGGCCGGCCCCGCAGACGCGGGCGGCGCTCTCCAGCGAGGCATCGGACTGCCGCAGCGCGTTGGCGCAGAAAACGTAGGCGATGGGGGCCAGCCCCACGGCCTCGGTGACGGCCATGCCGCCCAGCGAATACAGGTTCCACGGCACAAATCCGAGGAGCTCGCGCAGCTGGACGCTGATGAAGCCGGCCGGGCCGTACAGGGTGATCCAGCCGAACCCGAGGATGAGCGAGGAGATGAAGAAGGGCCACTGCATCGACAGGCCCAGGATCCGCCCGAACGGCAGGCGGGTGCGGACCACCAGCACCGCCATCGGAATGGCGATCACCAGCGTCAGCACCGTGGTTCCGATGGCGAAGATGGCGGTGTTGACGACCACTTGGCCGAAGCCGGCGTCCGTGAACAGCTTGACGTAGTTGCCGGCTGTCAGGATCCCGCCGGCCTCGTACAGCGGGCGGTCGCGGAAGGACTGGCAGAAAATCGGGACGATCGGGGCGACCACAAAGATGGCCAAGAGGATGAAGATGCCGTACTGCACGATCTGCCCCCGGCCGACGCCGAAGACCCGGGGGTACTTCGGCGCCGGCAGGGCGGACCGGCCGGCCGGCGCGTGGACTGCACGTTCCGTGCGGGTGGTGGTCATTGCTAAGCCTGCCTGCTGACTGTCGATAAGGGAACGGATGCTATGCGCCGAGCCGGGCATTCCACTTGGACACAAAGGCCGTGACGTCGGCATCCGGGACCACCTTGTAGGGCACGCGGATGATCCCGTCCTTGCCGGCCAGCTTCTCCACCTCCTGGTAGGTGTGGAGGCCTTCGGTGAGCTTCACGTTTTCCCGGTAGGAGCTCAGTCCGCCCTCGGCGACGGCGTTCTGGCCGGTCTCGGAGAGCACGAAGTCAAGGAACAGCTTTGCCGTGGCCGGGTGCGGCGCCTTGGGGGTGATGCCGATGCCGCGGCCCAGGACCACGGTGCCGTCCTTGGGCAGGACAAACTTGATGAGGCCGCCGCTGGCCTTCTCGGCCGGGTAGCCCACGGCGGAGCTGATGAAGAACCCGGCCAGGTACTCCCCGGACAGGATCTTTTCCTTCTGCGTGCCGGAGGAGGTTTCCGGGCGGGCCAGCGGCAAGACCTTGTCAAGGCCGGGCCACGCAGCGGGGTTTCCCTCGGTGAAGGCGTGGGAGACGGTGAAGCCCCAGGCCCCCTTGACGTCGCGGGTGGTGATTTTGTTCTTGTATTTTCCGGAGTCCGCGCCGGCCATCGCGGCCAGGTCGGCGATGCCCGTCGGGGCTTCCTTCATGAGCGCGGAGTTGTAGGCGATGCCCACGGGGTCCAGGGACATGGCCCAGACGTTGGGCATGAGCTGGGCGAACTCCGGCAGCTGCTTCGTTTCCGGTGAATCGTAGGCCAGGAGGGTGCCCGGCTTGGATGCGTAGTCCGCCCAGGCCTGCACCGCGTTGGAGACCAGCATGTCCGCCGGGGCCTTGCCGGTGGCCGACTCGCTGAGCTGGCGCTGGAACACCTCGTCGCTGTCCAGGTTGGCCGCGGACACCTTGGTCCAGGGGTACCGGGCGCTGAAGTCGCGCAGGATCGGCGCCCAGTTTTCCTGGTCGGTGTTGGAGTAGATGGTGAGCGCGCCGCCCTCGGCCTTTGACGCGTCAATGAGCTTGGAGTAGTCGGCCGGGTAGTAGCTGGGCTTCCCGGAACCGGCCGCCGCCGGCTTGTCCCCTCCGCTGCCGCCGCAGCCCGCCAGCGTTGCCGCCAGGGTGGCCGCACCCAGGGCGCCCAGGCCCATGACGCCGCGCCGGCTCAGTGAAGCGGAAGAAAAAGATGATGTGCCAAACATGGTTCACTCCCTTGTGATGTGGAACACGGATTGTTCTCTTGTTCATGTTCCGGGGAGCTGCCGGGCACATCAATCTTTTGGTCGTATTGGTACAAAGCGGCCGGCGCCTGGCCTAGGCCCGGCGCCGCCCGCTGCGGCGCAGGAGCAGCAGCACCACGAAGAACCCGACCACCAGGGCCCCCAGAAGGGCCAGGGCGGGCGCCGTCGCGGGAGACGAGACGGCCCCGGCCGGCGTGACGGCGGAGACCCCCGAGTAGAGGTCCGCGGTTCCGTTGGCCACCTTGCCGTTGCCGCTGGCCAGCTGGGCCGCGCCGTCGGACAGCGCCTTGCTGCCGGCAAGCAGTCCGGAGCCGGGCTGGCCGGGCGTTCCGGCCACGCCCTGCTCAAGCTGCCCGGTGCCGTCGGAGAGCTTCGCAGAGCCGTCCTGCAGGTGTTTCGTGGCATAAAGCAGGCCGGGGTGTTCGGGGTCGCCGGGGACGCCGTTCATGCCCGTCACCAGCTTTGAGGTGCCGTCGGAGAGCTTTTGCGATCCGGTGGACAGTGCCGCGGTGCCGGCAGCCAGGGCCTTGGCGCCGTTCAGCAGGCCGGGATTGGCCGGATCGCCCGCGGCCCCGAAAATGCCTGCGGCCAGTTTTTGCGTTCCGTCGTGGAGTGCGGTGGAGCCGTCGGCGAGCTGCTGCGTGCCGGCGGCCAGCTTCGTGGCACCGGCGGCAAGCTGCCGGGTGCCGCCCACCAGGCTTGGCCTGGAAGGATCGTTCGGGTTGCCGTTCAGGCCGTCGGCAATCTGCTGGGTGCCGGCGGCCAGCTGCCCGGATCCGGCCGCCAGTTGCTGCGTGCCGAGGACCACGCCGGGGTTGGCGGGGTCCGTGCTGTTCAGCTTCTGGTCCAGCACGCCAAAGCCGGCGGCGAGGGCATGCCCTCCGGCGTTCAGCTGCCGGGTCCCGTCCGACAACTGCTGGCTGCCATCCGCGAGCTGCTGGAGCTGGGCCAGCATCAGGCCGACGGGAACCAGCGGGTTGGCCTTGGCGTAGGCCAGCAGCTGGTGGGTGCCGTCGTTGACCTTGCCGGCGCCGTCGGCCACCTTCGTGGTCCCTGCGGCCAGCTGGTTGGCCCCGTCCGCCAGGTTCTGCGGATCCGTCCCCGAGGACGACGGCGTGAGCGCCGCCGAAAGCTGTGCGGCCCCTGCCGCCAGGCCCTGTGCGCCGGCAGCAACCTGGTGCGCGCCGGCATTGGCTGCCGTTGCGCCGGCACCGAGCTTCGCCGCTCCGGCCGCCGCCGTGGCCAGGCCTGCATCCAATTGGTGGGCTCCGGCGTTGACCTGGCCGGCACCGTCGGCCAGCGCGGACGCGCCGTTGTCCAGGGCCGTGGCGCCGGGGGCCAGCTGCGACTCAATGCCGCCTGCGAGCTGGGCGGCGCCCGCATTCAGGGCTGCCCCGCCATTCGCCACCTGGTTGGCGCCGTCCGACACGGCGAAGACGCCCGGGGCAAGTTTGCCGTGCACGTCCGTGGAGGTCTTGGCCGCGCCCTGGGCCAGCGCCTGCGCACCCGCGTTGGCGGCCTTCATGCCGGGCGCCAGCTTGTCCTTGACGCCGTCGTGAAGCTCGGTTGCCCCCGCGGACAGCTTGGCGGCCCCGGCGGAGGTGAGCTTGGTGCCGTCCTGCAGCTGCGAGGCCCCGTTGGCGATCTTCGTGGTGACCAGCGCAAAGAAGACGATGAGCGCCAGCACCACGAGGATCAGGACAACGTGGGCGAAGTAGTGGTGCTTGACGGATTTTGGCACCAGGGCGCCGGGAGTGCTTGAAGACATGGGCGGTTCCTCACGGATGGACGGTTGTGTGATGTGCATAACACTTAAAGCTACTGACGAGTAACTTACCGTACCGGCAACCGCCCGCGTCAACCTGTCTGTGAAAATCAGCCAAAAAAGAAGCCGTTGGCGGCCGCCCCCAACGCGTCAGCCAACGGCACTTTGGCGGCTGTGTCAGCTGCCCGCGGCACCCATGGGGAAGATCTGGACCACCGACGGGCGCGGGGCGCGCACCTGGCCCGGGGCCGGCGTCGCACCGGCCGGGACGTAGTCGGGGAAGAGGGAGGCCTGCGCCGTGTACGTCCCCTCCTCGCCCGGGTGCTGGACGGCCACGAAGGCCATGGATTCGTCGTCGTGGATGACGGGCCCGCAGGTTTCGGCGTTGCGCGGCATGGAGGCAAATTGCTGCACGTTGCCGCGGTTCCGGCCCTCCAGGCCCACCTTGAACAGGCCGTCGTTGTAGCCGATGGCCGACGGCGCCCCGTCGGTGGAGATCCACAGGTTCCCCTGGGTGTCGAAGGCCAGGTTGTCCGGGCAGGAGATGGGGCTGACCCGGGCGGCCGGGAAGCCGCTGAAATAGGTCCCGGTGTTGGTGGCCGGGTCGCCGCAGAGCATCAGCAGCGTCCAGTTGAACGTGGTGGCGGTGGTGTCGCCGCGGTTCTCGGTGATTTCGACGATGTGGCCGTCACGGTTTCCGGTGCGCGGGTTGGCCTCGTCCGCCGCGGCCTGGCCGGGAAGCCCGCGCTTGCTGTTGTTGGTGCAGGCGACGTACACCTTTCCGGTGCGCAGGTTCGGCTGGACGTCCTCGCAGCGGTCCATCTTGGTGGCGCCGGCAAGGTCGGCGGCCAGGCGGGTGTACGCGAGGACCTCCTCGACCCCCATGCCCGCGACGGCGCTCCTGCCGTTGACCACCAGCGGCAGCCACGTGCCGGAGCCGTCGAAGGCGCTGTCGGCGGGGACCGTGCCGGAGCCGTCGATTTCACCGGCTGAATTGCCGGCGAACTGTGCCACGTAGAGGTCGCCCTCGGCCAGCAGGGTCATGTTGTGGGCCTTGTTGTTCTTCTTGTACTTGTTCTTCGAGACGAACTTGTACAGGTAGTCGAAGCGTTCGTCGTCGCCCGAGTACGCCACCACCTTGCCGTTCCCGGCGACGATGACGTTGGCACCCTCGTGCTTGAAGCGGCCCAGGCTGGTGTGCTTTTTGGGGACCGAGTTGGGGTCTTCCGGATCGATTTCCACGATGTAGCCGAAGCGGTTGGGCTCGTTGCGGAAGTCTTCACCGCGGGCGTCAAAGCGGGGGTCGTCCAGCTCCCAGCCCATGGCCGTGGCCTTGTCGGCCAGGCCATAGCGGCGGTCCTGCGCGGAGGTGCCGCCGGCACGGAAGAAGCCGTTGAAGTTCTCCTCGCCGGAAAGGATGGTGCCCCACGGGGTGGTGCCGCCGGAGCAGTTGCCGAGCGTGCCGCGCACAAACCGGCCGGCGGGGTCGGCCGCGGTCTTGACGAGGCCGGAGCCGGCGAGCGGGCCGGTCAGTTCAAAGGTGGTTTCGGCGGTGATGCGGCGGTTGGGCCGGCCGCCGCGGACGTACGTCCAGGGTTGGCCCCTGTGGGCGCGTTCGAGTTCCACCACACTCATGCCCACGGCGTTGCGGAAGATCGCGCGGCGCTGCGCTTCCTCCGCCGCGGAGGCGGGGGCGGCCGGGAACATGATCTGCGGGTTCACGTATTCGTGGTTGCAGACCAGCAGGCCCTTTTTGCCGTTGGGCCGGCGCAGGATCTCGGTGTAGTCGTTGTTGTAGCCGAACTGGCCGGCCTGTGACTCCGGCACCTGCCCGGCGAAGTCAAAGTCCGGCGCGCCGGAAAACAGCGGGTCGCCCCAGCGGATGACCGGCGCCCAGCTGTAGCCGTCCGGGACGTTGAAGGCGTCCACGGCCGCGTCGACCGGCTTGATCGGCGCAAAGGCGAGCTTGCCGCCCTGGTGGGTGCCGGCGTCGTACGTGCCCTGCCGGCCCCGCGCTGCGGGTGGGCCCTGGAGCACGACGGCGGCACTCAGTGCCCCCGCCAGGCCCAGTCCCAGCGCGGAACGTCGGGAGAACTCGGCCGAGGCGATGTCGCGGAAGTAGCTGTTGGCGGAGGTGTTGCAGACGGCCTTGGCGCAGGCGTTGTCGCATTTCAGGTTGCAGGTGACGGCGCTGCGCTTGCCACGGGTGTGGCCGAGCATGGGCAGGAGCTTCTTCAGGTCATTCATGGCGTGCCTTCTTCCGGATGCGGGTGCGGTGCCTGCAACGGTGCCAAGGCGAAGGTAAGTGCCGGTGCCCCCACGCTGAACGGAACATTAACGGGCCGCGAAGCCTGCATGGGGAACGCCCGGCGCCGGGCTGGAACAATGGATTAGCACAGCTTACGAATACTGCTTAAGAGAAGTCACTTTTCATAATCGATCACGGACGGCAAAATGGGGTGGCAGTTGTTTACATCACGTGACGGCATGGCCGGGGCCACATTCCACCAGCCCGATGCCGCCGTCCACTAAGGAGACCCACGCATGGCCACACCCGCAAACCCGCAGTCAGTATGGCGGCGCAAACCCATTGCCCAGATGGAATCCGAAAGTGCCAAGAGTGGATTGCTCAAGTCCCTGGGGCTGTGGCAGCTGACGGCGATCGGCGTCGGCGGCATCATCGGCGTCGGCATCTTCTCACTCGCAGGGCTGGTGGCCCACGGCGACCCGAACAACCCCGGCGTGGGGCCGGCCGTGCTGATCTCCTTCCTCATTGCCGGCCTGGCCTCCGCCGCCGCAGCCCTGTCCTACGCGGAATTCGCCGGCATGATCCCGCGGGCCGGGTCTGCCTACACCTACGGTTACGTGGCACTCGGGGAGTTGACCGGCTGGTTCATCGGCTGGGACCTGCTGCTGGAGTACATTGCCATCGTTGCCGTCGTCGCCATTGGCATCTCCGGCTACATCAATGCCTTCCTCGGCGGCTTCGGCATGCACCTGCCGCATCTCATTTCCGCCACTGCGGAGGACGGCGGCATGATCAACCTGCCGGCCATCCTGGTCTGCCTGCTGGTCACCTGGATCCTCAGCCGTGGCACGAAGGCACTGGGGCGCTTCGAGCTGGCGGCCGTGGCCATCAAGATTGTGCTGATCCTGTTCATCGTCGGCCTGGGCATGTTCTACGTCAACGCCCACAACTACAACCCGTTCATGCCCAGCGGCTTCGGGCCCGTGGTCACCGGCGCGGCCACGGTGTTCTTCGCCGTGTTCGGCTACGACGCCATGAGCACGGCTGCAGAGGAGGCCGTGGACGGCAAAAAGCACATGCCCAAGGCCATCATCCTGTCCCTGGTGATTGCCATGCTGCTCTACGTTGCCGCCACCCTGGTGCTGACCGGCATGCAGAACTACAAGGACATCGACCCCACGGCCGGGTTTGCCTCCGCCTTCACCGGCGTGGGGCTGCCCGTGATTGCCAGCATCATCTCCGTGTTTGCCGTGCTGTCCATCCTGACCGTGATGCTGACGTTCCTGCTCGGGGTCAGCCGCGTCTGGTTCTCCATGAGCCGCGACGGCCTGCTGCCCAAGTGGTTCTCCAAGGTGGACAACCGCGGCACGCCCAAGCGCGTGACGTGGATTGCCGGGCTGGGTTCGGCCTTCCTGGCCGGCATCTTCCCCATCCGCCTGGTGGCCGACCTGACCAACATCGGCATCCTGGCCGCATTTGTGGTGGTTTGCATTTCGGTGATCGTGTTCCGCTACACCAAGCCGGACGCGCCCCGCACCTTCCGGCTGCCGTTCATGCCCGTGGTCCCGGCGGTGGGCGTGTTGTTCTCGCTGTTCCTGATCTGGCAGCTGTCCTGGGAAACCAAGCTGCGCTTTGTGGTGTGGCTGGCGGTGGGCCTGGTCATCTACTTCACCTACAGCCGCAAGCACTCGCTGATGAACCCGGGCAGCCCGCGGCACGCCGAACTTGACGCCGTCCCGAGTGGGGAGGCTGCGGCCAAGTAACCGGCGGAACGCGCCAAAGCCAGGACAGCCTGCCTGCCTGCCTGGTCAGGGCAGCAGGACGGGTCGGGCGCCACGGGCACCAGGTGTTGCAGGCAGCCGGGCAACGCCGCCACGGTCAGTGGACGTGCTTGTGGTGCCCCCCGTAAATGGCGATGATGCTCATGATTACCGTGACGACAATCATGCCAAGGCCTATGTATCCGAGTGTCAATGTGTCCATGACCCATCAAATCCTTAGTCCACGCCGGCCATCCAGCCGGCTGGCGGACGGTTCCCTGGATTGTCCCGCTGATGCCCGCCTACCTCCATCATGCACCCGCCGGGCCAATGTCTCCAGCGCTGGGACGGAACGGGGAGGCCCCGGTGGCATGATGGGATTCATGAACCAGCCCTCCGGCGTGGCCGACGCGAACCCGGCGCCTCCCCCTCCCCCGCACGGCCTGCGCGCGCTGTTCAGCATCAAGGAGGCCCCGAGCCGCTGGTCGGTGGCGGTGCGGGCGGCGATCTGCGCCGGGGCGCCCCTGGTGGCCGGCTGGCTGACCGGGCTGACGGCCTTCGGCCTGATGGCCAGCCTCGGGGCATTCACCTCCCTCTACGGCAGCGGCCGGCCCTACTTGAACCGAGCCCGGTACCTGGCGCTGGTGGCACTGTCCTTCGCGGCTGCCGTGGCATTGGGCCTGACGGTGGAAACCATTCCGTGGCTCGTGATCCCGACCGTGGTGGTGATCGCCATGGTGTCCACCTACATCTGCAGCGCCCTGCGTGTGGGCGGCCCCGGGGCCTACATGTTCACCCTGACATGCGCTGCCGGGACCGCGCTGCCCGCCGCCGGGATGGCCCCGTGGCAGGCCGGCCTGTTGGTCCTCTCCGGGGGCGCCTTCGCCTGGGTGGTGCACATGGTGCCGGCGCTGTTCCTGCCGCGCGGACCTGAAAAACGCGCCGTTGCCGCCGCCGGCCGGGCCGTCGCCGCCTACGCGCGGGCTGCGGGCACGCCACGCCAGCGCGGCGCCCGGCACCGTGCCGCCCTGGCGTTGAGCGCGGCCTGGGCTGCGCTGGTGACCTACCAGCCAACACACATGTGGCAGGGGGCCACCCTGAACCGGCTGCAACGGATCAACCAGCAGCTCCACCGGCTGTTCGCCAAGACCGTGCGGGACACTGCGGGCGGGGAAGCGCCAGGGCCGGAGGTGGCCGACCAGGCGGTGCGCCTGGGCTTCGCCGCCGCCAAGGCCCCCACCGCACACTGGCACGGCGGTTCGATCCCCCTGGGCGCCCCCGGCCCCTGGGAGGCCCTGCGCGACGGCCTGCGGCGCGGATCCGTTTCGCAGCTGGTGGTCCTGCGCGTGGGCGTGGCCGCGCTGGTGGCGGGTGTCGCGGCCGGACTGCTGGACCTTGAACGCGCCTACTGGGCCGTGGCCGCCTCCGTGTTGATCCTGCACGCCGGCATGGACTGGACGCGCACCCTCCAGCGCGGCGCCGAACGGCTCCTGGGCACCTGGGCCGGGCTCCTGCTGGCCGGCCTGGTGCTGCTGGTGCGCCCCCAGGGCCCCTGGCTGGCCCTGGTGGTCATGGCCGTACAGTTCACCATCGAGTCAACCGTGATGCGCAATTACGCGCTGGCAGCCGTGTTCATCACCACCGCCGCCATCACCATCGCCTCCGGCGGGCGGCAGGTCGCTGACATTCCGGGGCTGCTGCTGGCCCGCGGCGTGGACACGACCATCGGCTGCGTCATCGCCTTGCTGGTGTTCGTCGCCCTGACCCCGCGCGCCACGCTGACCCGGATCCCGGCGGCCATGGCCGCCATATTGGCTGCCGCCGGACCGGTGGTCGACTTCCTGGCCGCCGACCAGGCCGCGAGCCGGCCCGCACACCATGCCCGCCGCAAGCTGCAGGCCGCAGTCTTTGCCATGGACGAGAGCTATGCCACGGCCGTGGGCGGATCCGCGGTCCAGCGCCGTGCGGCCGAACGCTGCTGGGCCGCCGTGTCCGCCGCGCAGGGCCTGGCCTATTCCCTCCTGGCAGCCTGCTGGATGCTCGAACAGCACGACGGCGGCGCCGCCGGGGAGCTTGCCGCCGAACTTTCCGCCGAGCTCGGGCCGGGCACCGGCGGCGCCGAAACCATCCGCGGGGCGTTCACCACGCTGGCAACGGCCATCCACACCGGCAAGGCACCCGGCCCGCTGCGCGAGCTGCCGCGGTTCCTGCGTAAGGAAACAACCGCCCTGGCCGAGTCCCTGCCGCTGTCCCCCGCTGAAGGTGCCGCGGCATCCGGCCAAGCCGCGGGCTGACAGGACAGGCACGGCCAGAGCGCCCAGCCGGACCGGCGGCCGGGCCCGCCGGGCCGCCGTCGAGGTTCCGCCTGTCAGTTGCCGAAGGCCGCCGGGGCCACCTCGCCGGGACGGGCCTGCTCCTCATGCCCGGGCCGCTTGGACGGGACGGCGACAATGATGGAGGCAATGGCCACCACCACCATGAACACGTTGAACAGCAGGCCCACCGCGCCGCCGAAGCGCAGTGCCACGTTGTCCTGGCGTCCAATGAACAGCCCCCAGGACTCGATCAGCTTGGGGTCCACGGCCTGGGCGGCCACGTACAGGGCCGCGGAGATGGCCACGCCGATGGCACTGCCCAGCGAGGAGGCCATCTTGTAGATGCCGGACGCCGCCCCCACCTGCGCGTCCGGGACATTGGAAAGCGCGGCGTCCGTGGACGGCGTGGCATAAAACCCCAGCCCGATCCCGAACAGGGTGAACCCGATGACGGTCAGCACAATGTACTGCCCGATCAGCAGGAATGTCATGGAGCACATCAGGATCCCCACGCCGGTGATGATGCTGCCCCACAGCATGGGCTTCTTGGGGCCAAAGCGCTGCAACAGCTTCTCCCCGACCCGGATGGTGGCCAGGATGGCGATCAGGTAGCCCAGGGTCAGCAGCCCGGACTGCAGCGAGGACATGCCGGCCGCCACCTGGACCAGGCCCAGGGAAACGATGAGCGTGCCGGCCGCGCCGTTGAGCAGGAAGTTGGACAAGGTGGCGCCGGTGAAGGTGCCGTTCTTGAACAGTTTCAGGTCCACAAACGCCGTGGACCGGCTCATCTCGATCTGCAGGAATGCCAGGGCGAACACCACGAAGACGGCCACCAGAGTGATCCCGACCCAGCTGAGCCAGCCGATGTTGGGGCCCTGGGAGATGTAGATGTTGATGGCCACCAGCATGATGACGAAGCACACCAGCCCACCCCAGTCGAAACGCCGGGCCGGCGCCCCCGGCTGCACGGCGGCCCGGGACTCCGGCGTGCCGCGGACCAGCAGCAGGGCCACGATGGAGAGCACAATCGAGATCCAGAAGATGGCGCGCCAGCCGAGGAAGGACGACGCCATGAGCCCGCCGAAGAGCGAGCAGAAGCCGGATCCGCCCCAGGACCCGATGGACCAGAAGGACAGCGCCCGCTGCAGGTCCTTGCCCTGGTAGTAACTCTTGACCAGCGCCATGGTGGAGGGCATGATGCACGCGGCGGACAGGCCCTGGACAATGCGGCCGCCCAGCAGCAGGCCGGAGGTGAGTACCCCGGCATTGGCGGGTGTGAGGGCGATCATGAGCGAGCCGATGATGCTCAGCACGATGCCGGCATTCATGATCTTCACCCGGCCGATGCGGTCGGCCAGCCCACCGGCGACGACGATGAAGATGCCGGAGAACAAGGACGTGATGGACACGGCCAGGTTGCCCACAGTCCGCTCAATGCCCAGCCCGCCCTGGATCCCCGGGATGACGTTAAGCAGCGTCTGGGCGAACAGCCAGAAGTTGATGACGGCCAGGACAATGCCCAACAGCCACTTGTCGGTGGGTTTCCAGTCCGTGTGGACGGCGGCCGACGGCGATGCAGCGGTCATGGCATTCACTCCCCCTTGGCGAGGAAGGCAAGCGCCGCCACGACCTGGGCCTTGGTGGCCGCCCCGATCGTGGGGTCGATGGCGGGGGCAAAGTACGGTGAGTGGTTTGCCGGGATGTCCTGCGCCACCGTCCCTTTTGCCACGGCCGCACGGTAGGTGTCCGAGGGCACGGACCCCACAGTCCAGTACACATAGGGCACCCCGAAGGCGTCCGGCAGCCGGCTGAAGTCCTCCGACGCCGTCGCCGGGGCCGTGTGGTAGACCGTGCCTTCCTTGAAACTGGCGTTGAAGGCGTCCGTGACCTTGGCGTTCGCGCCGGCGTCGTTGGTGGTCAGCGGGTACTGGTCGTAGTACTCAAACTCGGGTTCCTTCGGCGAACCGGACGCAGCGCATTCGCCGCGCACAATCCGCTCGATCGAGGCGATGATGCGGCCGCGCAGCGCGGTGTCGTAGGTGCGGATGTTCAGCAGCAGCACGGCGCGGTCGGCGATGATGTTGGACTTGGTCCCGGCGTTGGAGGCGCCCACCGTGACCACGGCAAACTGGCCGGGCATGGTCTCGCGCGAAACGATGGTCTGCAGCTTCAGCACGATCGAGGCGGCGAGCACCACGGGGTCCACGGAGTTGTGCGGCATGGAGCCGTGCGCGCCGCGGCCGTGGACGGTGATCTTGACCGAGTCCCCGGCGGAAAGGATGGGCCCGGCCGTGGTGCCGATGGTCCCGGCCTCGGTCGCCATCACGTGCTGGGCCAGCGCGACGTCGGGCCGGGGCACCTTGGCGACCAGTCCGTCGTCGATCATGGCACGGGCGCCGGCGGCGACTTCCTCGGCCGGCTGGAACAGTGCAATGTACGTCCCGGACCAGGCGTCGCGCCGGTCCGCGAGCAGCTTGGCGGCGCCCAGGAGGGCGGTGATGTGCATGTCGTGGCCGCAGGCGTGCATGACGCCCACGGAGGTGCCGTCGCTGTCGGTGGCAGTGGCCGTGGAGGCGTAGTCCAGGCCGGTGGCCTCCGTGACGGGCAGGGCGTCGATGTCGGCGCGGGCCAGCACGGACGTGCCCGGTCCGTTCTCCATGACGCCGACGACGCCGGTGCCCCCGATGCGCTGGACCGCGTACCCCCAGCCGGTGAGCTTTTCCTCAATGACCTTGGCCGTGGCAAATTCCTGCAGGCTCAGTTCGGGCTGGCGGTGGAAATCCTTGTACATGTCCCGGAGCCAGGGGAGTTCCTTCTCCAGCGCTGCGAGTGCTTCATTGACGTCCGGCATGCTTCCACCTCACTGCTTGGCCGGCACCTTGCGGCACTCCGGCGACGACGTTTCGTGGGCGTTCAGCCCATGTTGCGAGCTCAAAACGGCGGAACCTGTCCCCGATTGCTACGTTATTGCGTGCCGTGGACCGTGTCCAGCGTGGGGCGGGACCGGCGCGGCCCGGCCGAATTGGCGGTTCCGGTGGCACAGGGAACCGCCTGCGAAGGGTGTCGCGGCCGCCGCGCCGGCGACGGGCGGCGCTCAGCCCTCCGCTTCCCCGACCGTGACGTTGACCTCGTGCGAGACGGCCGTGCCGTGTTCCACCGTCCGTGACACCGTGCAGTATTTGTCATGCGAGAGCTCAACGAGCCGGTCCACCATGCCTGCGGCCTTTCGCCCTTCCTCGGTGTCGGGAAAGGCCACATTGAAGGACAGGTGCAGCCCGTCGACACGGTTGGCACCGTCCTCGACCACCTTGTGGCCGCTCGCCCCGACCCGGAACGCCGTGGGCTCGGCGCTGCGTGCCGTCACCGTGTCGACGTCGATCGACGAGCAGCCCGCGATGGCGGCCAGCAGCAGTTCGACGGGGCTGAGCAGCCCTTCGCCGTGCCCAAACTCAATTTCCGCGCCCGCGGCGTTGCGCGCCACATAGCGCGCGGTGTCGGTGCGGACCAGCTCGACGGATCGGAGGGTGGGGTCGTCTTTTTCACTCATGTGCCCATCATGCCACCAGCGGCGGGGCGGCCGTACCGGCAACGGGCCGGGCATGCGGCAGAATGTTTTCCATGGACGTTAAGGCTTCCGCCCCGACCGGCGGATCGTTGCGGCGCAGCATCTCGCTGGGGCAGCTCATCTTTTTCGGGCTCGTTTTCATCGGGCCCGCCGCTGCGGTGGGGATCTTCGGCACCCTGGATGCGAAGTCCTCGGGAGCGGTGGCCACCGTCTATGTGGTCGCCACCCTCGTCATGGCCTTCACGGCCGCCAGCTACATGCGCATGTCGCGGGAAGTGCCGCGGGCCGGTTCGGTCTTTGCCTACGCGGGGACGGGCATCGGCCCGCGGGCCGGATACGTCTCCGGCTGGATGATCCTGCTCGACTACCTGCTCATCCCCTCCGTGGCCTACATGTTTACCGGGATCGCCCTGAACTCACTGTTTCCGGCCGTGCCCATCTGGGCGTTTGTGGCCGTGGCGGTTGTCGCCACCACGGCCCTCAACCTGGCCGGGGTGACTGTCGCATCCACGGTGATCACCGCCGTCGTGCTCCTGGAAGTGGCGGTGCTTCTGGTGGTGCTGGCCTGCGGCACCTGGGTCCTGTCGGTGCACGGGCCCACGCGCCCCTGGCTGAGCCCATTCACCGGCGTGGGCGGCTTCTCGGTCACCGCCGTGATGGCTGCCGTGTCCGTTGCCGTCCTTTCCTTCCTGGGCTTCGATGCGCTGGCCACCTTCGCCGAGGAGGCCAAGGGCAGTGTCCGGCTGGTGGGCAGGGCCACCATGCTGTGCCTGGTCATCGCCGGCGTCCTGTTCGTCGCACAAAGCTACGTCGGCGCGCTGCTCTCCCCCACCACGCCTGCGCAGCTGGCCGCCCATCCGGGGCTCGAGGGTGCCGCCTACTACACCGCCGTCGGGAACAGCATCGGCCCCTGGCTGCATTGGCTGCTGGCCCTGTCCAAGGCCGCCGGCGCCGCCTTCGCCGCCATGGTGGGCCAGGGGGCCGGCAGCCGCATCATCATGGACATGGCCCGCGAACGCCGTGTTCCGCGCGCGCTGGCGAAAGTATCCGTGCGCACAGGGGTGCCCGTGCGCAGCATCCTGGTCACCGCCGCCGGGAACATTGTGGTGGCCCTGTGGGCGGCCACCCGCGGCGACGGCCTGGACATCCTCAGCTCGGCAGTGAACGTCGGGGCCCTGACGGCGTTCATCCTGCTCCATGTGTCGGTGATCGGCTACTTCCTCGTCAAGAAACTGGCCCCCGGGAACTGGTTCCTCCACGGCGCCGTCCCCGCCGTCGGGGCGGTCCTGCTGGTCCTGGTCCTGGCCTCCGCCACCCCCCTGGCCCTGGAGGTGGGGCTGGGCTGGTTTGTGCTGGGGCTGGTGGTGGCAGCCATCATGTACCGGCGGCGGGCGGCCTCCGGGCGCGCAGCGTCCGGGCAGGCGGAGTCCGGGCAGGCACCACCCGGGGCGGACGTCCCCTCCTGACAGGCTGTGCCGGACGGCCCGGGCGGGCACGGCCGGCCGGAAGCCTTGCGGTCCGCGCCCGCATGGGCAAAGGTGGTTTCCATGGCTACCCTCCCAAGCGGCGGCGGCGCCCAGGCCCTGCTGTCCGCGTGCCGAAACGCCTCGACCGACCCGGATGCACGGGCCCGTGCCAGCACGGACCGGTCCGGTTACGTGCCCGGCAGCGTTCCTGACGGCGTCGTCTACGCGGAAACGGTGGACGACGTCGTCGAGGCACTGCGGCTGGCCACCCGTTTCCGCGTGCCCATTGTGCCGCGCGGGGCAGGCACCGGCCTGGCCGGCGGGTCCTCGGCCACGGCGGGGAGCGTTGTGCTCGATGTCAGCCGGATGAACCGGATCCTCTCGATTGACCCGGAAGAGCAGCAGGCCGTGGTCCAGCCGGGCGTGCTCAATGCCGAGGTGAACGCCGCCACGGCCCGGTACGGGCTTTTCTATGCCCCCGACCCGGCCAGCACGGCCATCTGCTCCATCGGCGGCAACGTGGCCACGAACGCCGGCGGGATGTGGTGCGCCAAGTACGGGGTGACCCGCGAGTCCGTGCTCTCACTGCAGGTGGTGCTGGCGGACGGGCGGATCCTGAAAACCGGCCGGAACACCATCAAGGGGGTTAGCGGCTACGACCTGAACGCTCTGCTCATCGGCTCGGAGGGGACCCTCGGCGTGGTGGTTGAGGCCACCCTGCGGCTGCTCGCCAAGCCGCTGCACACCGCCACCGTGGCGGCTTACTTCGCGGACGCCCAGGCCGCCGCCCGGGCCGCCTCCGCCATCATCGCGGCCCGGATCCAGCCGGCCATCCTGGAGTTCATCGACGGCGGCACCCTCGCCGCCGTCGATGCGATGATGGGCACTGACCACAGCAGCCGGGGCAACGCCTTTTTGCTCGCCCAGGTCGACGGCCACGGCGCCCTGCTCGAACAGCAGGTGCTGGTCGAGGCGGTCACCCCGTTCGCGACGTCCGTGGAACAGACCGACGACGACGTCCGGGCCGCCGATCTGGTCGCCGCCCGGCGCAACGCCATCCCCGCCCTGCAGCAGCTGGGCCGGGTCTCGATCGGGGACATCGGAGTCCCCCGCAAACGCCTGGCCGAGGCGGTTGCGGGACTGGCCGGCATCGCGGAGCGGACCGGAGTGAAGATCTTCGTGATTGCCCACGCCGCGGACGGCAACCTGCACCCCATGGTGGTGGTGGGCCCCGACGAATCCATCACCGAGGGCCCGGCCAAGGCCGCCCTGGGCGAGATGTTCCACCTGGCCAGGCGGCTCGGCGGCACCCTGACCGGCGAACACGGCATCGGCCTGCTCAAACAGGACTGGCTGGAGGAGGAAGTCGGCAGCCTCTCCCTGGAACTGCAGCACAAGATCAAGGCCGCCTTTGACCCGCTGGGCATCCTGAACCCCGGCAAGGGCATATAGGGGTCCGGGCTTCCAGGCACCCTGGCGGGGTGTCCGCCGTCGTACGCCGTTGAAGGTTTGTCAGCCCCTGCACCTACGATTGATCATGGAAGGCTGCAAGGACTATGGAGCGGTGCCATGGACTATTTTTCGATCAACTCCCTGCGTGAGACGCACGCGGGATGGTCGCTGCTGCGCGCCCAAAACGCCCCCCTGGCGCTCACGTTCTTCATGGCCGCCTTCACCGGCCCCAACCAGCGCAACCTGGGCCGGCAGGATCTGGTCGACGTCCTGGACGACGTCCTGTTCAGCCTGCGGGACCCGCTGGGAGCGGACCGCTTCCCACGTTCCGCCGCCGAGTACCTCGACGACTGGGCGGAACCGGAAAAGGCCTGGCTGCGCAAGTTCTACACGGACAACCGCGACGAGCCCGTCTATGACCTCACGCCCGCCACCGAGGATGTGATCCGGTGGGTTGAAGCGTTGCGGGGACGGGATTTTGTGCCGACACAGTCGCGCCTCTCCAGCATCTTCAACCTGCTCAAGGCCCTGGTCCACGGTTCCGAAACGGACCCCGCCGCGCGGCTGGCGGAACTCCAGCGCCAGCGCGATGACATCGACGCCCAGATGGAGCGGATCCGTTCCGGCGAGATCCCCGTCATGAGCGGTCCCGAGGCGGTGGACCACTTCCACCAGCTCACCACCCAGGCCAAGGACCTCCTGGCCGATTTCCGTGAAGTGGAGGCGAACTTCCGCAAACTGGACCGGAGCCTGCGCGAGCAAATTTCCCTGTGGGAAGGCAGCCAGGGCGATCTTCTGGAGTCCATCTTTTCCTCGCAGCAGGACATCAGCGGTTCCCTGCAGGGCCGCACCTTCCAGGGATTCTGGGACTACCTGATGTCCCCGGGCCTGCGCACCGAACTCCACGAACTCCTGGAACGGGCCACCGGCATCAAGGCCCTCGCCCAACAGGACGGCCTGCACTCGATCGTGTCCATGCAGAACGACTGGCTGCCCGCCGTCGAACAAACCCAGGCCACCGTCCGCCAGCTTTCCGCCCAAATCCGCCGCCTGCTGGATGACAAGGTCTTCCTGGAAAACAAGCGCATCATGGCCTTGATCCGCAACATCGAGTCCAACGCCGTCACGGTCCGGGCCAATCCGCCTTCGGGGCCCTTTGCGGAGCTGTCCGGCCACGACGTCCCCGTCGTGCTCCCCTTCGAGCGTCCCCTCTACGAACCGAGCCGGCAGGTGGCCATCCGGGACGGCGTCGACGTTGCCGAGGACCTGGACGTGGACGCCAACGCGCTCTTCACCCAATTCCATGTGGACCCGCACCGCCTGGAGTCCAACATCGACCAGGTGCTGGCCGGCGCAGAACAGGCCACGCTGGCGGACGTCACTGATGCCTTCCCCCTCAGCCAGGGCCTGGCCGAACTGGTCAGCTACTTCCAACTGGCCACCGAATCCACGTGGGCCACCATCGACTCCGACCGCTCCCAAACCTTGTCCTGGACCCTGCCGGACGGCAGCCTGCGCGAGGCCACCGTCGACCAAATCATCTTTGTGAGGCCATCATGACCACAGTTCCCGCCGACGCCGGCATGGATTCCGCAGACGCACCGGACACCGGCACGACGCCTGACGGCCTGCCCCTGGCCGTCACCCGGCTGTTCAAGGGCGTGGTCTACCGCGACGCCGACGAAAAACTGTGGCAGCGGCTCATGGAACTCTCCGCCCAGGCCCGGGACTACGTGGCCGTGCTGGGCCTGGAACTGGTCCTCGACGACACCGAGGGCTACGCCTTCCTGCGCTCCAGCCCCGACGCCGACCCCGAGCTGCCCCGCCTCATCCCCCGCCGCCAGCTGACCTTCAACGTCAGCCTGCTGCTGGCCCTGCTGCGTGCCCGGCTGGCCGAATTTGACGCGCAAAACAGCGAAACGCGGCTCATCATGACGGCCGAACAGATCGGGGACATGGTCTCCGTCTTCCTGCCCGAATCCAGCAACGAGGCCCGCATCCAGGACCAGCTGGCCGGCAACATCAAAAAAGTCACCGAGCTGGGCTTCCTGCGCAAACTCCGCGGGCAGGATGCCACCTACGAGGTGGCGCGCATCCTCAAGGCCTTTGTGGACGCCCAGTGGCTGGAAGAATTCGACGCCCGCCTTGCCGATTACCGTTCCGCCCTGACCGGGGCCCAGCCTGAAAGGGCCACCGCATGAGCACCCAAGCAGGGCTTTTCAGCCTCGACGACCTGACCGAGGACGACGCCGGAACCCGCCCGGGCTTCCGGCTGCACCGTTTGGAGCTGCTGAACTGGGGCACCTTTAACAAGAGCGTGCGCACCTTCCGGCTCGACGGAGAGAACAGCCTGCTCACCGGCGACATCGGCTCGGGCAAGTCCACCGTTGTGGACGCCATCACCACGCTGTTGCTCCCGGCCAACAAGATTGAATACAACAAGGCCGCCGGGGCGCAAAAGAAGGAACGCAGCCTCATGTCCTATGTGCGCGGCTTCCACAAAAGCGCCCGCAGCGGCATTGGCGACACCTCCCGCCCGGTTGCCCTCCGCGGCCCGGGCAGCTTCTCCGTGGTGCTGGGCGTGTTCCACAACGCGGCACTCGAGAAAACCGTCACGCTGGCCATCACACTGTGGGCCACGCAGGAAGCCGGCCAGCCCACGCGCTTCTATTCCATCGCCGAGGGCGAACAGTCCATCAAGAGCGGCTTCTCCGACTTTGGCACCGACATGGCCAAGCTCAAGCGGCGGCTGCGCAACGACGGCGTGGCGGTCTTCGATGTCTTCGAAAAGTATGCCGCGGCGTTCAAGCGCCACTTCGGCATCGGCTCGGCCCAGGCCATGGACCTGTTCCACCGCACGGTGTCCATGAAGCAGGTGGAAAACATCACCCACTTTGTGCGCACCAACATGCTCGAAGAGGACGATGTTGACACCCGCATCAAGAACCTGCTGCACCACTTTGACGACCTGAAGAAGGCCCACGACGCCGTGCTGCGGGCCAAGGACCAGATCCGAATGCTGGAGCCCGTCCGCGACAACGCCGCCCGGCACCAGGCCCTGACCACGGACTACAAGCACGCCCACGTGCAGCGGGAGCAGCTTTCGCCCTGGTTCACCACCAAAAAGCTGGAGCTCAGCGAGGCGCACCTGCAGGAGCTGGAACGGGCCGCCGTCAGGGTGGCGGCGGAACAAAACGCTCTGACCGCAGAGGTGGGCGGGCTCACCCGGGAGCTGGCGGATCTTCGCGACGACATCCGCAACAGCGGCGGCGGCCGGATCGCCGCCATCGACGGCGAACTTGCCCGGCTGGCCATCGAGTCCGGTGCCCAGCGCGAACGCTACAAGTCCTACTCCGAGGCGGCGACGGTCCTGGGGCTGTTTGAGCCGGAAGACCAGGTGGTCTTTGATGCGAACGCGGCCGCCCTGCCCGGGGTGGAAAAGCATCTGGGAGAGGCCAACACTCAGCTGCAGGGGCAGCGCACCGCACTGGACCGGCTCCGCTCCGAGGCCTCGGAGCAGGCGGGGGACCACAAATCCGAACTGAAGAGCCTGCTGAACAGGCAAAACCTGCTGCCCGGCTGGCTGGTCGCACTGCGCCAAAAACTGTGCGCCGGCACGGGCATTGCCGAATCCGAGCTGCCGTTTGCCGGCGAACTGCTGCGCGTGCGCGAATCCGAGGCGGCCTGGGAAGGCGCAGCGGAGCGCACCCTGCACGGCTTCGCGCTGTCCCTGCTGGTCACCGACGTACACTACCCGGCCGTGAGTGACTGGGTGGACAGCCACAACCTGCGGGCCCGGCTGGTCTACCTGAAGGTGGGCGCGAACCCCACGCCCCGCCACGCCGCCGCGAACACGCTGGCCGGAAAGATCGGCATCAAGCCCGGCACCTCCTTCCGGGAGTTCCTGCTCGACGAACTGGGCCGCCGCTTTGACCACCAGTGCTGCGAAACCATGGCAGACTTCCGCCGCTACCCAAAGGCCCTGACCATCAACGGCCAGCTCAAGGGCGGCGGCCGCCACGAAAAGGACGACCGCAAGGAACTCACCGACCGCTCCAGCTACGTCCTGGGCTGGGACAACCACGACAAAATTGCCCGCCTCCGTTCGGCCCTCGAGGAGGCCGAGGGCCGTCTGCGCACCGCCACGGACGGGCTGGGCCGCATCGACTCCCAACTGGGCAACCTGGGACGCCAGCAGCGGCTCATCGGCACCGTGACCGCCGTCGCCAGTTTTGCCAGCCTCGACTGGCACGCCACGGCACGGACCATGGCGGACCTGGCCCAGGAAAAGACCGCGCTGGAATCCTCCAGCGACATCCTGCGCGAGCTCACCGAACGCGAAACCGCCACCAACACCCGCCTGGCCAAGGCCAACGACAAACTCAGCGCCCTGGAGAGGCGCATCGGCTCCCACGAGGCCGAGAGCAAGGCCCTGGCCGAACAGATCGCGGACTGCCGGGACTTGCTGGCGCAGGCACCCCTGACGGACGACGCCGGCCTGCTGGCCGGGTTGGGCACGCTGGCCCGGGCGGCACTCGAGTCGGAGGAGTTGACGTACAAGAACACCGCCAAGATTGAAAGCAAGGTCCGGGAGAAACTGCAGGCCGCCCTCGACGCCCTGCAACTGCGGGCGGGCCGCGCGGCAGAGACAACCATCAGGTTCATGACCGACTTCCGCAACAAATACCCCGCCGAGAGCACCGAACTGGACGCGACATTGGAAGCCGCCGGGGAGTTCAACACCATCCTGCAGCAGCTGGTCGACAACGATCTCCCGCGCTTCGCCGCAAAGTTCAAGGAGTCGCTGACCCAAAACACGATCCACGAGATTGTGGCGTTCAACGCGTTCCTGGATTCCCGGCGCCAGGACATCGTCTCGCGCATCGGCGAAATCAACGAGTCCCTGGCCCGGATTGAATACAACCCGGGAAGGCACATCCAGCTGGAACCGCAGGCCACGTCCGACGCCGAGGTGCGCGAGTTCGGCAGCGAACTGCGGGCGTGTTCGGAAGGCACCATCGGCGCTGCGGAACAGTATTCGGAGCAAAAGTTCCTGCAGGTGGAGGCCCTCGTGGAGCGCTTCCGCGGGCGGCCGGGCCTGACGAACCTCGACGAACGCTGGACCGCCAAGGTCACCGACGTGCGCAACTGGTTCACGTTCTCGGCGTCGGAAAAGTGGACGGAGACGGGCGAGGAACACGAGCATTTCACCGATTCCGGGGGCAAGTCCGGCGGGCAGAAGGAAAAGCTGGCGTACACCATCCTGGCCGCCGCCCTGGCGTTCCAGTTCGGCATCGCGGCCGGCCCGGCCAACCAGCGTTCCTTCCGTTTTGTGGTGATCGACGAGGCATTTGGCCGCGGTTCCGACGAGTCCGCCAAGTACGGGCTGGAACTGTTCAAGCGGCTCAAGCTCCAGCTCCTGATTGTCACGCCGCTGCAAAAGATCCATGTCATTGAACCGTTTGTGGCCAATGTGGGCTTCGTGGCCAACGAGTCCGGCGATGACTCCCAGCTGCGCAACATGACCATCCATGAATACCGGGCCGAACGGGACAGGCGTGGCAGCTAAGCCGCTGGCCTGGACGTCACCGGCGGAACTGCATGCGGCAGCGCTGCGGTCCTGGAACAGCGGTGAGCTGCTCCGTGAGGCGGCGGCGCCGTCGGGCCTCCACCCGCGGCGGCGGGCCATCAGGCACCCGAACGCCACGCAGCTGCGCACCCATTACACGGAGGCCGCAGCCTGGGCGTCCGGGTGGGAGCCGGCACCCCGGGGCTGCACGCTGGAGCACGTTTCCGTCGGTGCCAGCACCATCGGGGCAAACGTGCTGCCGGCGGCCGCAGTGTTTGCCAGCGCGGCCGGTGAGATCGAGTTTCTGGGCCGGAGCCGCGAGGCGGCACGCCACGCGGAGCTTGCCCGCCGTTTGGCGGAGCTCGACGCCCGGCTGGCGGCATGGGCGCTGCGCCGGCCCCTGGAACTGCTCAAGCAGGGCGATGACGCGCTCACTGCCGCGCGCGTGGCCCTCTGGCTGGCCGCCAACCCGAGACCGGGGATCTACCTGCGGCAGTTGTCGCTTCCGGGCGTGCACACCAAGTTCGTGGAGACGCACCGCCGGCTCATCGACGAGCTGCTGTCCACACTGGAGCCGGGGCGGGTCCTTGGCGGGAAGAATTACGCCCGGCGGCACGGTTTCCTGGCAGCGCCGGACCGGGTCCGTGTGCGGTTCCTGGATCCCGCCCACGCGCCGGCGCCCGGCATGGCGGACGTCGAGGTCACGGCCGCCTGCTTCGCTGCGCTGGACCTGGACGTGGACCGGATCATCGCCACCGAGAACCTGGTCAACTTCCTGGCCCTGCCGGATGCGCCGCGGACATTGGCTGTCTTTGGCGGCGGCTACGGCTTCGAAGGGCTGGGCGACGCCGCCTGGCTGCGCGGCACCGAGGTGCTCTATTGGGGCGACATCGACACCCACGGCTTCCATATCCTGGACCAGTTGCGCGCCCGCCACCCGCACGTGCGCAGCATCCTGATGGATGAGGAAACGCTGATGGCCCACCGCGCCTTTTGGGGCCGCGAGGACACGCCGACACATGCGGCCCTGACGCGCCTGACCGCTGAAGAGTCTGCACTGTACGCGGCCCTGCAGGCCGGCACGTTCGCGCCGCTGTTGCGCCTGGAACAGGAACTGCTGCGCTGGGACCATGTGCTGGAGCGCCTGCCCTAGGCCGTTGGGCCGGGGTGCCCGGTTCCGGCAGTTACCCGGGGTCCCCGGCCGCCGCGGCAATGGCCTGGCGAAGTGCGGCAAACCTGGCACTTTCCTTCCCGATGCTGGCCACCTCCCGGGGCACATACCCGGCAGCCTCAAAGTCACCGTCCAGTGCCGCACAGGCCTGCCGGAAGCGCCCAATCGCGGCGTAGAACGCCTGCCGCCGGGGTGACCGTTCCGCCGCGGACTGTTCCGTGGACCCGCAAAAATAAGAGATGTACTGCTTGGCCTGCATGGGTACGGGCACGTCCTCGCACAGTTCCCGCAGCTCCCCCGCGGCTTCCTCGAGTTCCTCACGGCGTGCTTCCGGGTCAAGTCCAGTCATGCTTCCATCATGCACCAGCTACGGCCCCACGTTCGCCGATGCCGGCTGCACCGGTTCCCGCGCCGGTTCCTGCGCAGCTTGCTGAGCCGCTTCCCGCGCGGCGGCGGCATTCGCGCGGGCGCGTCCCCGGGCCGCCCCCAGCACCAGGTACACCACCGCTCCGGTCAACACGCCCCAAAACGGTGCCACGACGCCAAAGGGCGCAATGCCCGAAGCGGTGACGATCAGGGTGGCAAAGGCGGCCTCGACGGCGGCCGGTCCCTTGCGCTCCGTCTTGAGCATGTCCAGCATGGACGACTGCAGGGCCCCCAGCAGGGCCACCCCTGCCATGGCCGTGATGAGCTCGCGGGGAACCGCCGCAAACAGGTCAAGGATGGTGGAACTGAACAAGCCAAAGCCGATGAAGAACACGCCGCCGGCGGCCCCGGCAACATAACGTTTCGCGGGATCCTCGTGGGCCTCGCGGCCACAACAGATTCCAGCCGTAATCGCCGCCAGGTTGATCGCATGGGAACCGAACGGCGCAAAAAGCACACTGGCCACGGAACTTCCGCCGAGCAGCAGCCTGTCATTGGGCTCGTAGCCACTGGTCCGCATCATGACCAGGCCCGGCCCGTTCTGGCCGGCCATGGTCACAATGAGCAGGGGAATGGAAATGCCCATGACGGCCTGGATTGAAAACGTGGGAAGCGTGAACACCGGCTGGGTCAGTGCAAGCGTCAGCTCGGGGCTGTGTGCCTGCCCCACCGCCACGGACAAGAAAACGCCCGCTCCCAGCGCCACCGGCACTGCGTACTTCGGGCACAGGCGGCGGGCCACAAAATACGCCGCCACGAGTCCGCCGGCAACCACCGGGGAGGCCAGCACGGCACCGGTGGCATTGAGCACGAACGGCAGCAGCACCCCGGCCAGGACCGCGGCCAGGATCGGCCGGGGAACCGCGGCCAGCAGACGGCCAAACAATCCGGTCAGGCTGAGCACCAGTCCCAGCAGGCCGGCCACAATGTAGGCGCCAACGGCATCGGAAAAGCTGTAGTTTCCCAGCACCGTCAGCAGCAGCGCCGAGCCGGGAACCGACCAGGCCACCACGACGGGCTGCCGGGTGAACAGGCTGAGCACCAGGCCCACGATCCCGCTGCCCACCGAGACTGCCCAGACCCATGAAGCGGTCTGTGGCTGGCTCAGGCCGGCCCTTTGGGCGGCCTGCAGGATGACCAGCATCGGACCGGCATAGGAAACCGCCACCGCGATGAGTCCGGCACAGACGGCACTGAGCGAAAGATCGCCCAGCAGCCCGGGGGCCCTGCCTCGGACGGCGGCTCCCGCCTTTTTGCGTTCCGGCACGATGTGGCCGCCTTTCCGATGGTGGGAAACCGGTCGCAGCTGCGCCCCGGGCGGCGCGTGGCCGGACAGAAGTTGCGGGGCACGGACCGTGTCCGGCCCAACGTTACGGTGCCGGGGAAACACAGACAAATACCAAAAAAGTCATGATTCATACCTGAAACACACTATTGAGGAACCCCTGGCCAAGCCTAGGCATATGTCCAGTGTGAGGTGCCCCACATGATGTCAAGGTGGACTCCATGGTCTTTCCACCCATCGGGTGGACCAGGGCGTCAGCGCCACTACGAAGGATGGAGCATACCATGACTGAAACTTTAGACACCGTCTCGGCCCTGCTGGACGACGCACTCGTCGACAGCCCGGAGACCGGCAAATTCCGCGCCAACCGAAGCATCTTCACCGACGAGGAAATCTTCGAGCTTGAGATGAAGCACATTTGGGAAGGCAACTGGGTGTACCTGGCCCACGAATCCCAGATCCCCAACGTCGGTGACTACCTCACCACCAACATCGGCCGTCAGCCGATTGTCATTTCGCGCAACAAGGAGGGCGTGCTCAACGCCATCATCAATGCCTGCAGCCACCGCGGGGCGATGCTTTGCCGCCGGAAGACCGACAACCGCACCACCTTCACGTGCCCGTTCCATGGCTGGACCTTCAACAACTCCGGCAAGCTGCTCAAGGTCAAGGACTCCCGCGGCGCCGGCTACCCCGAGGGGTTCAACAAGGAAGGCTCGCACGACCTGACCAAGGTGGCGCGCTTCGAATCCTACCGCGGCTTCCTCTTTGGTTCACTGCGCGAGGACGTCAAGCCCCTGGAAGAACACCTGGGCGAATCCACCAAGATCATCGACATGATCGTGGACCAGTCCCCGGAAGGCCTTGAAGTCCTGCGTGGTTCCTCCACCTACACCTACGACGGCAACTGGAAGCTCCAGGCTGAAAACGGCGCCGACGGCTACCACGTCTCGGCCACCCACTGGAACTACGCGGCCACGCAGGCGCGCCGCGCGTCCGGCGAGTCCAGCAACGAGACCAAGACCATGGACGCCGGCGGCTGGGACAAGCAGGAAGGCGGCTACTACTCCTTCGAGAACGGCCACCTGCTGCTGTGGACCCAATGGCTGGATCCTGCCAACCGCCCCCTGGCCGAGAAGCGCGACGAACTGGTTGCAGCCCACGGCGAGGCGAAGGCCGACTGGATGATCGGCATCTCCCGCAACCTCTGCCTCTACCCGAACGTGTACCTGATGGACCAGTTCTCCTCGCAGATCCGCCAGTTCCGCCCGGTCGCCGTGGACAAGACCGAGGTCACCATCTACTGCATCGCCCCCAAGGGCGAGTCCGACGAAGCCCGCGCCAACCGCATTCGCCAGTATGAGGACTTCTTCAATGCCTCCGGCATGGCCACCCCGGACGACCTGGAGGAATTCCGCTCCTGCCAGAAGACCTACATGGCCACCGCCGCCAAGTGGAACGACCTCTCCCGCGGCCAGGCCCACCAGATCACCGGCGCTGACGAGAACGCCAGGAAGATCGGCCTCGAGCCAATCTCCAGCGGGGCGCGCACCGAGGACGAGGGCCTGTACCCGATCCAGCACGGCTACTGGCTCAAGACCATGCGCAATGCCGTTGCCACCGAACAAGCCGCCGCAGCGAACTAGACGTAAGGAAGCACACCATGACCGCCATAGCCACCACCGAGTTCCAGGCCAGCACCGGAACGGTGACACTTCAGGACGTCAAGCAGTTCCTCTACCAGGAGTCCCGTTTCCTGGACGACCGCGACTTCGACCGATGGATCGACTGCTACCACCCCGAGGCCACTTTCTGGATGCCCGCCTGGGCCGACGACGATGCGCTCACCGAGGACCCCCAGCGGGAGATCTCGCTGATCTACTACGCCAACCGCGGCGGCCTGGAAGACCGCGTTTTCCGCATCAAGACCGACCGCTCCTCGGCCACCAGCCTGCCCGAGCCCCGCACCGGGCACAACGTGACCAACGTGGAAATCGTTGCCAGTGACGGCGACAGGGTCGATGTACGTTTCAACTGGTTCACCCTGTACTACCGCTACCAGAATGTCGACACCTACTTTGGCACCTCGTTCTACACCATCGACTATTCCGGCACCCAGCCGGTGATCATGGCCAAGAAGGTTGTGTTGAAAAACGACTTCATCCACCACGTCGTGGACATTTACCACATCTAACCAGTCCCCGTCCCGTGAAGGGGCCCGGACTGGTTGCGGGGGCGGCGACGCCCCCGCAACATTTCCAGGTACCAACGGCCGTACCACCTGCACTATTTTGAAAAGAGCCCCCCTCATGACCTATCAGGTTGCCCTCGCCTTCGAGGACGGCATTACCCGGTTCATTAAAGTTGGACCGCGCGAAACCGTTGCCGACGCCTCCTACAAGGCCCGCATCAATATTCCGCTGGACTGCCGCGACGGCGCCTGCGGCACCTGCAAGTCCTTCTGCGAGTCCGGAAAATTCGACGGCGGGGACTACATCGACGAAGCCCTCACCGAAGACGAGGCCGAAGCCGGCTACTGCCTGCCGTGCCAGATGGTCCCCGAGTCCGACCTCGTGCTGCAGATCCCCACCACGTCCGACGTCGCGAAGACCGCCGCAACCACCTACTCCTCGACGTTGACCGAGATCCGCCGCATCTCCGAAACCACCTACGCCTTCAGCCTTCACGTCGAAAACCGGGGGGACCTGAATTTCCTGCCCGGCCAGTACGTGAACATTGAGGTTCCGGGCTCGGGCGGGCAGACCCGCTCCTACTCCTTCAGCTCCGGCCCGGAAGTGGAGACGGTCTCCTTCCTGATCCGCATCACCGACGGCGGATTGATGTCCACCTACATGCGCGACGTGGCCCAGGTCGGGGACGCCATCAATTTCACCGGCCCGATGGGCAGCTTCTTCCTTCGCGAGCCCAAGCGCACCTCCCTGCTGCTGGCCGGCGGCACCGGCCTGGCCCCGCTGCTGGCCATCCTGGAGAAACTTTCCGGCATGTCGAACCCGCACCCGGTCCACCTCATCTACGGGGTCAACACCGACACCGACCTGGTCGAAATCGACGTCCTCGAGGACTACCGGGCGCGCATCGAAGGCTTCACCTTCGATACCGTCGTCGGCGACCCGGCCAGCAGCGCGGAAAAGAAGGGCTACGTCACCAACCACTTCCAGCCGCACCACCTGGCCGACGGGGACGTGGACATCTACCTCTGTGGCCCGCCGCCCATGGTCGAGGGTGTCCGCCGCCATCTGGAGGGGGAGGGCATCAAGCCGCAGAACTTCTACTTCGAGAAGTTCGCCCTGGCGGTTGTCCCCGATGCCGCCCCCGCACCGCAGGCGCCGGCTGCCGCAGCTCCGGCAGCGGAAGCAGCAGAGCCGCCGTCCACCCTGCCCGCCTATGAAATCGGCGAGGAGCACGCAACATTCCAGGCGCAATTCGACGCCCGCATGGCCTTGGAACTGGCCATCGTTGAACTGACCATGGGCAAGCTGACGCCCGAGCAACTGGTCGAGTTCAAGGTCCTGGCCCAATTGGCCGGCAAGACCCTGGACGGCGAGAAGTTCGTGAACGCCGAGGAATTCACCGTCACCAACGAGGCATTCCACCAGTTCCTGTTCAGCTGCGTCGGCAACGAACACCTGTTGCAGGCCTACAACCGCCTCGAGGTCCCCGCCACCATGGCCAAGGTCCTGCGCCAGGAGCACTGGATTGACGGGGCCGTGGACGCCGACCACCTTCAGATCGTTGCCGCGTTTGAAAACAACGACCTGGCCGGCGCCCGCAAGGCGATCATGGCCCACAACGAGCACGCCAAGGCAACCATGGCCGCAGCCTCCAAGGCGGGTGCCAAGTGAGCGCCAACGCGAACGCCACTGCGGCCGCCGGCCTGCCCACGTCCTTCCACGCGGACCGGTTCTCCGGCAAGGTCGTGATGGTCACCGGTGCCGCCCAAGGCATTGGCTGGGCCGTGGCCCGCCGCATTGCCGCCGAGGGCGGGGAACTGGTGCTGGTTGACCGGTCCCCGCAGGTCCACACGGTGGCCGAGGGCCTGCGCAGCCACGGCGTGCACGCGCTGAGCGTGACCGCCGACCTGGAGGCCTTCGAGGGTGCGATGTCCGCGGTCGTCGCCGCACTCACCGAACACGACCGGATCGATGTGCTCGTCAACAACGTCGGCGGAACCATCTGGGCCAAGCCGTTCGAGCACTACTCCCCTGAGGAAATTCACCGGGAAATCCAGCGCTCGCTTTTCCCGACCCTGTGGATGTGCCGTGCGGTGTTCCCTGAAATGATCAAGGCCGGCGGCGGCACCATCGTCAATGTCTCCTCCGTGGCGACGCGCGGGGTCAACCGCGTCCCCTATGGCGCGGCCAAGGGCGGGGTCAAGGCCATCACCTCGGCCCTCGCAATGGAGGGCGCTGCCCATTCCATCCGTGTGGTGGCGACGGCACCCGGCGGCACCGAGGCACCCGAACGTGTCGTCAAGCGGGGTCCGGCCCCCGAAGGCGAACAGGAAAAGGCCTGGTACCAGCAAATCGTGGACCAGACCGTCGACTCCTCGTTGATGAAACGCTATGGCAACCTTGACGAACAGGCCGGCCCCATCGCGTTCCTGGCCTCCGATGAGGCGTCCTACATCACCGGAAGCGTCCTTCCGGTGGCCGGAGGGGACCTGGGCTAGCAGGTCCTTCCCTTCCCCACGCATGGGGCGGCCTGTGGCCGCCCCATGCGGCATTTTCAGCACCCAGCCATTCCACGGCCCGCCGTCCGGAGCCAACTTTCCGGGCTACGGCCTCCACACCGCAGGCACCCGCCTGTGGAGCTTGTTCGTGCCCAGACACCCGCACAATGCCGTGCGCCCGGGCCCATGAGTCAACGGAGCAAATCGTGAAATCACCGGACCAACGTGCCGCCAGGAAACAACAAAGCACCATCCTCTGGGTGGTGGCCATAGCAGCCCTCGCCCTCGTGTTCGACGGATACGACCTCGTAGTCTACGGAACTGTGGTTTCCACGCTGCTGGGCGATCCAACCCAGCTCGGCGAGATCGGTCCGGCCACCGCCGGCGTCCTGGGCAGTTGGGCGCTTCTGGGCGTCATGGTCGGCGCGTTGGCCACGGGCGCCATTGGGGACTACCTCGGGCGCCGCAAGATCATGATCACCGGCATCACCTGGTTCTCCCTGGGCATGGGCCTGACCGCACTCGCCCCCAACGTCATGGCGTTTGGCGCCCTGCGTTTCGCCACCGGGCTGGGGGTCGGCGCACTGGTCGCGACCGCTGGCGCGATCGTGGCCGAGTTCGCCCCCCAGGGCAGGCGCAACTACTACAACGCCATCGTCTACTCCGGCGTCCCGGTGGGCGGGGTGCTGGCGTCGCTGCTGGCCATAGTCCTGTTGGACGCCGTCGGCTGGCGCGGGCTCTTTCTCATCGGCGCCACACCCATTCTCTTCCTGCTGCCCATGGCCCTGGCCAAGCTGCCGGAATCCCCCGAGTGGCTGATGGCCCGCGGCCGCACCGAGGACGCCTGGCGCGTCTCGATCCGCGCAGGTGTCCCGGTCCCCGTCCCGGAGGCCGCCGCCGCCACTGCCAAGGCACCGGTTTCCGCATCCTCCGGTGCCAAGATCGGCTTCCGCGCCCTGGCGACCCGGAAATATGCGCTGCCCACCATCCTGCTGGGCCTGATGAGCTTCGCCGGACTGATGCTGACCTATGGCCTGAACACCTGGTTCCCGCAGATCATGTCCCAGTTCGGCTACGGCAAGTCCTACTCGCTCGCTTTCCTGCTGGTGCTTAATGCCGGTGCCGTCTTCGGCGGGTTGGTTGCCTCCGTGGGCGCCGACCGAATCGGTGCGAAGCGCGTGGTGGCCACGACCTTCTTCCTTGCCGCGGTGGCCATGGCACTGCTGACCATGCAGCTTCCCCTCGGCATCCTGCTCGGGCTGGTTGCGGTGGCAGGCGTGGGCACCATCGGCACACAGGTGCTGATCTACGGTTTCGTCTCCAACTATTACAACAGCGCCGCACGTGGCGCCGGGGTTGCCTGGTGTGCAGGGTTTGGGCGGCTGGGCGGCATCTTCGGCCCACTCATTGGCGGGTTGCTGATGGCGGCGGGCGTCCAAAACCACATCGCCTTCTACGTCTTCGCCGCAGTTGCTATCGTTGGTGCATTGGTGACAGCCTTTGTCCCATTGCACCACTCCGAGACCAAGCGGCCGGCCGCCCCTGCGGCCGTGGCCGCCGCGTCCAGATGACCACAGGCCGGGTGAAATACCGGCGGTGGGGCTGCCCGGACAACGTTGGCCGGGCAGGCCCGGCCACACCTAGTGAAAGGCTGGAAACGGCGCCTCCATGCACCAACAACGATCGCAGGCGTTCCTGGCACGGCTGTTGCACCTGGCCGAGTCCGGCGCCGCCCAGTTGGTGGTGGTCAGGGGTCCGGCCGGCTGCGGCAAAAGCACGCTGGTCCGGCGTTTCCTGGACACCAACAAGCATCTGGCCACCTGGAACTCCGCCGGTGCCCGCTGGGAAAGCGGCATCCCGGGTTCCGCCCTTCAGGAGCTGCTCCCCCCGGCCCCGGAAGCGCCGGACGTCGCGCTGGGTGACAGGCTGCTCGCCTTCCTCCAGGAGGCCGGCAAACACACCGGCATCCTGGTGGTCGAGAACCTGCAGTGGACCGATGGCCAGTCGCTGGCCGCGCTGCTCTTTGCCTGGCGGCGGCTCCGGGCCGAAAAGCTGCTTCTGGTCCTCACCCTCCGCGAGGAGGAAGCCGCCTTCATGCCGCATGGCGCACGCGAGTTGCTCGAAGCCGCACACGGCACCACGCTCGAGCTGGAGCCTCCCACCCCGGCCGGTCTCCAGGAGATTGCCGCTTCGCGCCTTGGGGCCGAACTCTCGGCGGCCGCGGCCGACCAACTGTTGGCCTACACCGCCGGCAACATCGAGACCGCACTGGAGCTGATCCGCGAAAATCCCGGGCACACCTGGAACCAGCTCAACCAACGCTTTCCCGCGCCCCGGGCAGTGGCCGCCGAGGTGGCCGGGCTGCTTGAAACGCTCTCGGTCCCGGCCCGCACCTTCATCGAGGCGGCAGCCGTCCTCGGCCGGCAGCCGCGCCTGGACATGGTCGTCGCGCTGTCCGCCGCCGGGGATCCCCTGCCGCTGATAGAGGAATGCGTGTCAACGAAACTGGTGGAGGTGGCCGGCAGCGGCGGAAACCACTCCGTGCGTTTCAGCGGGCACATCCACCAGATGGCCGTCTATCATTTGATCCCGCTCTCGCGGCGCCTCGCACTGCATGCCGCCGCTGCTGCCCTGGGCGAGTTTGCGGGCGATCCCCTGGCCCACCGGGCCGATGCCACGCTGCTCTCCGACCCGGGCCTGGCCCACCAGCTCGAAAGCCGCGCCCAGGAGCAGTCTGCCCGCGGGGAATGGTCCTCGGCTGCGGCCTCCCTGCACCGCGCGGCACAACTTGCCACGGATGCCTCCCAACGCGGGCCCCTCCTGCTCAGGGCCGTCGATGCCACGGTGGCCGCCGGTGAGCTGCCCCGCGCCCTCTCCTTTGCCGGGGAACTGGCCGCCATGGCCAGCAGCCCCACCCGGGACCTGCTGTCCGGCTACATCGCCATTCTCCAGGGCAGGTCGCTGACCGCCGACCGCTGGCTCACCAGGGCCTGGGCCGGGGCCGAGCAGACCGGGGACACCGAGCTCATGGCCACCGTTGCCCAGCGCCGCGTCCTGCACTCGCTGGGCCGGCTGGAAGGGGACGCGCTGGTCGAATGGGCCGAGCGGACGGCAGAACTCAGCGCCCCTGAAAGCACGCTGTCCGTGGAGGCCTCAGCCATCCAGGGACTGGGCCTGGGCATGCTGGGCCGAAGGCGTGCCGGCGAGGACATCCTGACGCGCATGCTTTCCGCCCTGCCGTCGGGCGCCCAGCGCCAACGCGCCGAAATGGCCATGGGCTGGCTGCACGTGGCCGGGGACCAAATTGAGACTGCCCGCCACGAACTGGCCAATTCCAGCTCCACGGACTTCAGCGAGGGTTCCCACCGCATCGCCCTGTGGGCCCGTGCCTGGCTGGCCAGGGCCCACTATGCCGCCGGGGACTGGGACCAGGCGCTGGAAACCCTGCGCACCGGTATCGCCCTCCAGGAAAAGTCGGGCATCGAACTGATGCGTCCGCTGCTCCACCTCACCGCGGTGCAGATCCACTCGATGCGCGGGGAACCGCTCGAAGTCGAGGGCCACCTTGCGAAGGCCTGGGCGCGGACCGGCAGCTACGAGGTCATGCAGGTGCCCTACCGCATGGCCCGGGCTGAGGCCGCCCGCGCCCGGGCGGACTATGACGAGGTCATCCTGGCGCTGGAACCGTTGCTGGCAATGGACCGCTCGCACGGCATCGACGAACCTGGGTTCTGGCCGTGGCACGACGTCTACGCCGACGCGCTGGTGCGCAAGGAGCGCCTGGACGAGGCGGGGGAATTCCTGGCTCCGCTGCTGGCGCAGGCCCGGAAGCGCAGGCACCGCTCCAGCATCGCCCGCCTGCTGGTGGTGCGCGCCCAGCTGTTGGCGGCACGCGGCGACCTGGAAGGGACGCACGATTGTTTTGAGGAAGCGCTCACCTCGTTGCAGGGCCTGACCCTGCCGGTGGTGCGGGCCAACGTTGAATACTCGTACGGGCAGTCGCTGCGCCGTGCGGGAAAGCGCGGAGACGCTGTCGGGCCGCTGACGCGTGCGCTGGCCGGCTACACCCAGTTGGGCGCCACCATCTACATCGAGCGGTGCAACCGCGAGTTGCAGGCCACCGGCATCAGTGTTCCGCGCCGGGACACTGCCGACTGGTCCACCCTGACCGCCCAGGAAAAAGCTGTCGCGGCGCTGGTGTGTGCCGGGGCGAGCAACAGGAAGGCCGCCGAGGAATTGTTTATCGGGACAAAGACCGTCCAGTACCACCTGACGCGGATCTACGCGAAGCTGGGCGTGGCCTCACGCACCGAGCTCGCGGCCCGCTACCGCGACTCCGACAAGTAGGCCAAGGCCGCCACGACGGTGCGCAATGTCAGTGCCGGTGGGTGCCTAGCGGCTGGAAGGACTGTGCACCGGCAAACCAGCTTTCACCCCGGCGCTCCCCGAGCTGTTCACCGAGGCGGTGGAACACACCCGCGTGAAAGATCAGCGGGGCGGCATCGCAGACTGTCAGCGAGCGGACTTCGCCGACCACAATGACGTGGTCGCCGCCGTCGTAGTTGTTCCAGGCCCGGCATTCCAGCGTGGCGGCATTGCCTGCCAGCACCGGGACCCCGCCGCGAAGGTCCCATTCCGGCCGGCCGTGCGTGGGCCGGCCGGCAAAGTGCCGGGCCACCTCCAACTGCCTCTCCGAGAGGATGTTGATGGCGAAGGACGATCCGTCCAGGTGCCGGGCTGTCCGGGAACTGCGCGTCAACGTGATCTGGGCCAGCGGCGGATCCATCGAGACGGCTGCGAAGGCGGTCACCATGGCGCCGTAGGGCTTGCCGTCGGTGCCTTGGGTGGTGACCACTGTGACGCCGGTGGCGAACCGGCCGAAGGCGCTGCGCAATTGGCGGGCATCCATGGTGGCCCGCACGGCTTCCTGGGTCATGGCTGGTCCTCTTTCACGTCGATGCACCCCTGGGGTGCGTGGGCCTGGTTCTTGGGCCTTCCCGGCGGCGTGGGCCGTGGGACTGCCGGGGAATGGGAACGGCGGGGCTCCCGGACATTTCGCCGGGAACCCCGCCGTCGCGACAGGCCGAAGGCTACTTGGCTTCGGGGTCGAGCACGAAGTCGTAGGTGACCTGCTTGCCGTTGCCGGACTCGGCCGGCTGGATGTCAAGCAGGAGTTCCGGCTTCACCGCAGTGGCGATGTCGTCGTCATTGTGCGCGTCGCCCGGGAAGTAAAGCTGTGCGGTCAGCAGTTCGTGGCCGGGGGCCGAGACCTTCAGGTGCAGGTGGGCCGGGCGCCATGCGTGCCAGCCGGCCGCGGCAATGAGCTGTCCGCAGGCACCGTCGGTCGGGATCTGGTACGGGGCCGGCTGCATGGTGTCGATCTGGAATTTGCCCTCCGCGTCGGCAATGAACGTGCCGCGCAGGTTCCACTCCGGGATGTTCGGGGCGAACTGGGAGTAGAAGCCCTCTTCGTCGGCGTGCCACAGCTCAATTTTGGCGTTCTTCAGCGCGGAACTGTCGGTGGAACGGACCTGGCCCTGGAACAGCAGCGGCGTGCCCTTCTCGTCGTCGCGCATGGAGATCTTGGCCGGGGAGTCCTGCGACGGGGAGCCGGGGACGTAGTACGGACCCTCGATGGAGCCCTTGTTGCCTTCGCGGTGGCTGGTGGCAACGTCCTCAACGGAGTGTTCGAGCCAGACGTCCAGGAACAGCGGCCATTCGCCGTCGTCGCCGACCTTGATCAGCCAGGCCTTCAGGGCGTTGAACTCGTCATAGCTCACGCGCTCTTCGAGCACGATGTCGTTGGCGGCCTTGATGAGCTTGCTGGCCAGCAGGTTGACGCGCTCGACGTCGGCGGCGATCGCGCCGGTCTTGCCGGACTGGCGGAAGCGGTCGGTGGCCGCGTTCCCTGAAGCTGCGGCGCTTGCCGTGGTCTCGGTGGTCATGGTTACTCCTTCGTAATCTCCTGCTGGAGGGGTTTTGGTGTGCTGGGACTAAATCACATGGTGCCGTGATGGTTGTCACAGCGGCTTTCCATGCATTCAATCTATGTCTCTTATTGAGCCGTGTGAAATACTTTTTTCCGCCTGATTCAGATGTTTTACATATCAGTCGGCGGGGAAGGCAAGCCCGTCCCGCCCGATTAGCGGATCGAATTCGGGTGCTTGGCGAGCGGGGTGACCTTGATGCGCATGTAGGGGTACATGGGGAAGCCGCTGAGGATCTGGTGCAGCTCGTCATTGGACTCGACGTCGAACAGGGAATGGTTTGCGTATTCCCCCACGATTCGCCAGATGCCTGCCATCTTTCCGCTGCGCTGCAATTGTCCCGAGTACTCCTTCTCACGGACCTGGAAGTCCGCAATTTGCGCCTCGGTCAGGTGGGCCGGGAACGATACGTCCATGCGGGCGAGGAATTTCATGCTGTTCTCCTGGATAGGGCGTGGTTGGGGGTTAGTTTTGGCGGTAGCGCGCGAGCTTGTCTTCGTCGATGCCGGCACCGACACCCGGCACGTTGCGCACGGAGATCCGTCCGCCGCTGATCCGGATGGGTTCGGCGATCAGGTCGTCCGACATGTCCAGGAAGTTGGACAGTTCCCCGGCGCTGCGGGTGGTGGCCTCGTGGGCGGCGCCGAAGGTGACGGTGGCCAGCGATCCGATTTGTGTGTCGATCTGGTTGCCCATGGTGACATCCACACCCAGTCCGGCGCACAGGCCCAGGATTTGCCCGGCCTCGGTGAATCCGCTGCGGGCGGTCTTGATGCAGATCGCGTTCGATCCCCCGGCGAGCAGTTCGCGCGAGACGTCCCCGGCCGTGGGAACCGACTCGTCGCCGACGATCGGGATCGGCGACTTCTCCACGAGCCTGCGGCGGCTCATGGCCTCCTTGGCGTCGCACGGCTCCTCAAGCTTGGTCAGGCCCAGGCCCTCGGTACGGCGCAGCACCTCAAGCGCCTCGTTGGCGGTCCAGCCGCGGTTGGCGTCCAGGTAGATCTCCACGTCGTCGCCCAGCCCGGCGCGCAGCACATGGCAGGCCTCGATGTCCAGGGCCAGCGGACGGCGCCCCACCTTCAGCTTGAAGGTGGTGATGCCGTAATCCTCGCCAAAGCGCAGCGCCTCCTCGAGCAGTTCCTCCGCAGGGCGGAAACCGAGCATGTGCGAGACGCGCATGGAATCGGCATAGCCGCCGAGCAGCTTGTGGACGGGGGTGCCCAGGGCCTTGCCCAGCAGGTCCCACAGCGCAATGTCAATGGCACCCTTGGCAACCTGGTTGTGGATGGTCCGGTCCAGCACCTCGTGCACCTTGCCGCGGTCCAGCGGGTCAAGTCCGATCAGTTGCGGGGAGAAGACCTTGTCGATGATGGACATGATCGAGTCCTGGGTTTCCCCGTAGGTGTAGGGGCGCGGCGGGGCGTCCGCCTCGCCGATGTGGCCGTCGTCGGAGTGGATGCGCACCAGCACGTGTTCGGCATCGGTGACCTCCCCGCTGGCAAATTTCAGCGGGTGGGCATAGGGGATTGAATAGGGGATCGCTTCGATGCGTTGGATCTTCACGACGGGTTTCCTTCCGTGGGGGCGGGGGTCTCAAAAAGGTCCAGGAACTTGTTCAGCAGGGCTGTCTCGCTGCCCGTCTTCCACGCCACGGCCAGGTCGACGGCGGGCGCGTGCCGCAATTGGCGGAAAACGATGCCCTGGAGGGCAAACATGCGCCGGGCAGTGGGGACCAGGGCCACGCCCATGCCGGCGGCGACGAAGGAGAGCAGGGTGGAGGTCTCGCGGGTTTCCTGCACGACCTGGGGGCTGAAGCCGGCCTGGCGGCAGGCTTCGGTGGAGATGGCGTTGACCGCGGACGTCAGCGGATAGGCAATGAACGCCTCCCCGGCCAGGTCCGCGAGGTCCAGCAGCCCGCGGGAGGCCAGTTCATGGTCTTCGGGCAGTGCCACGACCAATTCGTCCTTCTCCAGGAATTTCAGGCTCAACTGGTTTGACCGGATCGGCGGGCGCAGCACGGCCACGTCCACGCGCTGCTCCTCCAGGGCGATTTCCATTTCCGGGGTAAGCATTTCCCCATGGACGCTCAGGCGCAGGCCGGGCATGTACTGGCGCGCCGACTGCACAATCAGGGGCATCAGCCGGTAGGTCGCCGTGCCGGAAACCCCGACCCGCAGGACGCCGCTGGCGCCCTCCCCCACGAGCTTGACGTCCTGTTCGAGCTTGTCGATCTCCGCCAGCAGCAGGCGGGCGCGGGCCAGCAGCAGCTTTCCGGCCTCGGTGAGGTCCACCTTGCGCGTGGTGCGCACCAGCAGCTGGGTGCCCAGCTGCTCCTCCAGCTGCTTGATTTGTTGCGACAGCGGAGGCTGCGCCATGTGCAGGCGCTGTGCGGCGCGGCCGAAGTGCCGTGCCTCGGCCACGGCAATGAAGTAACGCATCTGACGCACTTCCACGTCGTCCACCCTCCGGTCGTGGGCACCGTTGTGCTCCACTGCCAGATTAGGACGCAAAGATTACTTATGAGAAATACATATATCGGCTCGATTCAGAGCTTTGAACTATCAGTGCGTGCCGGCAGAGCCCCGGGGACGGGAGCGGCGGCCGACTCCTCGATGTAGCGCTTGGGGTTGATCATGACGGCGCCGGTCATCATGACGACCAGGCACAGGCCCAGCGTGGCGAACGACCACGTCCAGGACCCCGTGGCGTCGTGGATGGTGCCGAAGAACAGCGGCGCTATGCCTGCCCCCGCGTACCCCACGCCCTGGCTGAAGCCGGAAAGCACGGAGGAGCCGTGCGTGGTCCGCGAGCGCAGGTTCACCATCAGCAGTGCCGTGGCGAAGGTGCCCTGGCCCAGGCCGGCAGAGGTGACCCACAGCCAGGTCCCGGCAGTGGGCGCCAGGTAGAGGCCCAGGTGCCCGATGGTCCAGAACATGGCAAAGAGTGAAATGGCGATGATCGGGTTCTTCATGCGCGGCACCCACAAGGGAACCAGCAGGCTGACGGGCAGGCCCAAAATCGCGAAATAGGCCAGGGCCGAGCCTGCCGCTGCCGGGTCCAGGCCCTCGCCGGCCAGGTAGGGCGGCAGCCAGGTGAAGTAGACGTAGGTTTGTGCCGAATTGCCGGCCAGGAAAATGGCCAGCCCCCACGCCACCCGCGAGCGCCACGGCACCAGCTTCGGTACGGCGGCCTTCACGGCCGCACCGGGGCCGGTGGAGGCAGTGCCGGGTGCCCGGCCGGCGTCGTCCGCGGCGCTGCGGCGAACCTGTCGGTCACGCAGGGCCTGCGCGGCCCACGGGAGCAGCACCAGGAAGCTGACCGAGGCCCACAGGCCGATGGAGACGCGCCAGTTGGTGAGTCCGGCCACCGGGACGGCCAGCTGCGGGCTGGCCGCCGTGCCCACCGCCAGCAACGTCACGTAGCCGGCCGTCACCACGCCCACGCGGTCCGGGAAGTACTTTTTCACCAGCGGCGGCAGCACCACATTGCCGATCCCGTAACCGGCCATGACCACGGCGCTCCAGCCGAGGAACGGCCACACCTGCCCCGTGGCCGCGCGAACCAGCTGCCCCACCACGGCCAGCACGACGGCGGCCACCAGCACCCTTTCGAGGCCAAAGCGGCGGATCAGCACCGGCGTCAGCAGCCCGAACACGGCGAAGATGAGGGGCGGGAGCATGGCCAGCAGGCCGATCGTGCCGGCGTCGAAGCCCAGTGCGGAGCGCAGCTCCCCCAGCAGGGGTGGCACCACCGAGACGGCCGCACGCAGGCTCACGGCCATGACCATGATGCCCAGCAGCGCCCCGATGCGGCCGGTCCACGGCTTCTTCACAAGATAATTGCTCACTTGACAAGAGTAGTCACTGCCACGACACCACCCGGGCAGGTCTTGTTGACCGGCCCCGGGAGCGGACATACATTGGGAATTGGCCGCCACCCCTGCGGTCCACCCGCCCCGGCCGCCCCCGGCCACCCACGGCAAGGACGCCCATGGACGCAGCACAGCAGCCCGCACCGCCCACCACCCGGGAGGCCTGCCTGGCCGCCGACGCCGCCGACCCGCTGCGCCGCTTCCGCGACGACTTCCTGCTGCCGGGCGGTGTCATCTACCTGGACGGCAACTCGCTCGGGGCCCGGCCGAAGGCCTCCCTGGACGTGGCCGCCCGCGTGCTCGAGCAGGAGTGGGGCACGGGTCTGATCCGCAGCTGGAACACGGCCGGCTGGTTCGGGCTGCCGGGCCGGCTCGGCGACAAGCTGGCTGCGCTGGTCGGCGCCGGCCCCGGTGAGGTGGTGGTCACGGACACCACTTCACTGAACCTGTTCAAGTCGCTGGCCGCGGCGCTGCGCATCCAACAGGCTGCGGACCCCGCCCGGAAGGTGATCGTGACCGAACGTGACAACTTCCCCACGGACATCTACATGGCCGAGGGAATCGCGGACTTCCTGGACCAGGGGCATTCGGTGCGCCTCATCGATGCGGACCTGCCGCTGGAGGACGCGCTGGGAGCCGACGTGGCCGTCGTCGCCCTTTCCCATGTCAACTACCGCACGGGGGCCATGTGGGACATGGCGTCCACCACCTCCCTGGTGCACGACGCCGGCGCCCTGGTGGTCTGGGACCTCGCCCACGCGGCCGGTGCCGTGCCGGTGGACCTGCGTGGCGCCGGGGCGGACTTCGCGGTGGGCTGCACGTACAAGTACCTCAACGGCGGGCCCGGCTCACCCGCGTTCATCTGGGTCAACGCCCGCCACCAGGACCGGTTCTGGCAGCCCCTCTCCGGCTGGTGGGGGCACGCGCGGCCGTTCGCCATGGAGGATGCCTACGAGCCGGTGTCGGGGATCGGCCGGTTCCTGTGCGGGACACAGCCGGTGGTGTCGATGGCGCTGGTGGAATGCGGGCTGGACATCAGCCTCGCGGCGGACATCGGCGCGGTGCGGGAGAAGTCCCTGGCGCTGGCGGAGCTGTTCATCGCCCTGGTGGACGCCCGGCGCGGGGACCATCCGCTGGAGCTGGTCACGCCGCGGGACCCGGGACTCCGCGGCAGCCACGTCAGCTACGCCCATCCCGAGGGCTATGCCGTCATGCAGGCCCTCATTGCCCGCGGCGTCATTGGCGACTACCGCGAACCCCACGTGCTCCGCTTCGGCATCACCCCGCTGTATCTGGGCCGGGCCGACATCTGGGACGCCGTGGAGGCACTGTTCGACATCCTCGACAACCGGCTCTGGGACGCGCCGCAGTTCCGGGAGCGGCTGGCTGTCACGTAGCGGCGGTCCCGCCGAGATCGGGGACAAGCCGCGAGAAAGGCGTCAACCAACACCGTTCTCGCGGCTTGTCCCCTTCCTCGGCGAAAGCGGTAGGGACGGCCCGTTATCCACAATTGCCGATCCCGGCCTTGAAGCCGTGACGGGCCCGCGGAAGACTCTGCCCATGGGAGACGAGAAACTGCTGGAGCGGATCGGGCGCGCGTGGCCGGCGGGCGCGCCGGTGGCAACCACGGCCCAGCTTGCCGCCGCCGGCGTCGGCGACCGGGTGCTCGCCGCCGCGTTGAAACATGGCTGCGTGTACCGCCTGCGCCGGGGCGCCTACGTGCAGGCAGCCCTGTGGCACGAACAAAAGCCCTGGGACCGGGACAAGCTGCGGCTGTATGCGCACATTCTGACCGCACGCGGCAGGCCGCGGTATTCCTACTTCAGCGCGGCCCGCCTGCACGGCCTGTTCATCTGGAATTGCGGGCCCAAGGTGCATGTGACGGCATTCTCCGCCGCCTCGGGAACGGGCACCGCGAGGGACGTCGTCCCGCACCACGACGAGCTGCCGGCCGGAGACACCTGTACCATCCGCCTGCGCAACGGCATGGAGGTGGTGGCCACCACGCTTGAACGCACTGTTGTCGATTGCGCCCGCATGGGCAGGATCGCCGAAGCCGTCGTCATCGGCGACCACGCACTGCGGCGCGGCGCCCGGCTCGAGGCCATGTGGGCCATGCTTGCGGCAGGCACCGGGCGCCGCGGCGTGCGCCGGGCCGCAAAGGTCCTGCGGGCACTCGACCGGCGGAGCGAGTCGCCCGGGGAGAGCCGGACCCGCCTGATCATTGCGGCAATGGACATCCCGCAGCCGGAACTGCAACTGGAACTGCGCGTTGACGGGCACCTGTACCGGCCGGACTTTGCCTGGCGGGAACAAAAAGTCATCGTGGAGTTTGACGGCGATGTCAAGTATTTCGACTTCGGACCCACCCGGGAGGTCCTGCTGGAGGAGCGGAAGCGGGAGAAGAGGCTCATGGAGGCGGGCTGGCGGTTCGTCCGACTGGAGTGGCGGGACCTGTCACGGCCGGCGGACGTCCGGCGGCGGATCCTCGCCGCGCTCGGCTCGATGCAACCCGCCGCCGCAGCCTAAGTGCCGAGATCGGGGACAGGCCGCGAGAAAGGCGTCAGCCAACACCGTTCTCGCGGCTTGTCCCCTTCCTCGGCGAAAGCGCGGCCCGGCCTGCAGGATCGTGCAGAATTCTGCCACCGGCGTTCTAGGATGGAGGCAGCATCTGCGAAAGGAGCCGCACGGCATGGATGCAGCACAGCTTGGCGCCGCCCTGCGTGCCCGGCGCCGCGAACTGGCGCTGACCCAGATTGAGACGGCGGACCTCGCCGACATTTCCACGCGCGTGCTCAGCGACCTGGAAAACGGCCGGGAAACCGTGCGGCTGGACATCCTTTCCGCCGTGGCCAACGCCCTGGGCCTGGCCGTGACGCTTGAGGTGCAGGCCCCGTGAAGAACCCCGAGGACGCCAAGAAGATCCACCACGCGGTGGTCTACAAGCAGGGGCGCCCCGCCGCGACCCTGGTCCGCCACGCGCGTGCCGGCGTTGTTTTCTCCTACCTGCCCGCCTACCTGAACTCCGGCGGCCCGGCCATCGCCTCCACCCTGCCACTGCTGGACATGCCGGTGACGCTGGCCCACGGCAGCGTGCCGGCGTTTTTTGCCGGGCTGCTGCCGGAAGGCGAGCGCCTGGCGAAACTGCGGTGGGCCGTGAAGACCACCATCACCGACGAATTCTCGCTCCTGCTGGCGGCCGGCCAGAATCCCGTGGGCGACGTGCGGATCGTGCCCGCCGGTGACCCCCTCGAGGACGTGCCGCCGCTGCTGGCCGTCACCAAGACGATGGACACCGTGCACTTTTCCAGCTATGCCGCCATCCCCGGCCCCGTGGACCCGTCCGCGCTGCCCGGCCTGCAGGACAAGGCCACCGCCTCCTACGTCCACGACAAGGACACCTCCCGGGCCTACATCCTCAAGTTCAACGACGGCAGCCACGCCCGCCAGGTCGAAACCGAATACCTGATGCTCAACAAGGCGAAGGCGCTGTCCATCCCGGTGGCCGCATCCCGCCTGGTGTACGACGCCGAGCGCCAGGCCGCCCTGCTCGTCTCCCGTTTTGACCGGTCCCCGGCCGGGCCCCTCGCCACCGAGGACGGCGCGCAGCTGCTGGGCCTGCCGCCCTCTCGCAAGTACAGCGTCCCGGCCGAGGCGGTGGCGGCTGCCGTGGCGGCCATGTGTTCGGCCCACGTGCTCGCCGCCCGCAACGTGTTCCTGCAGTTCCTGTTCGGCTGGCTGACCGGCAACGGCAACCTGCACGCCAAGAACATTTCGGTGGTCCGGCACCCGGACGGGGAATGGTTTGTGGCTCCCGCCTATGACCTGCAGTGCACGCTGGCCGCGGAGATTGAACAGGGCTTCGCCGCCGGCGTGCCCGGCGGCATCCTCACCGAGCTGACCGACGGCGACCCCTCCCGCGACCCCGGCATGGCGCTTCCGGTGGGAGGCAGCGCCGGCAGCCGGACCGGGCTGGGACGCAACGACTGGCTGCGCTTTGCCCGCACCCTGCACCTGCCCGAGCGGCTCGCGGCCAAGAGCATTGACAAGGCCCTGGCCGCGTCCGCGCTGACCGCGGCGGAGCTGCCGTTTGGGCCGGACGTCAGCGCCGCCGTCGTCCGCGTCCTGGGCATCCGCCGCGCGGCCATGCGGCCGTAACACAATCCACACGCCCGACCAGTTTTTTTACTGACGGAATGACGGTAAAATAGGGGCATGCCACGAATAGCCGCCCCCACCAACGCGGCGCAGCGCGAGCAGACGCAGCGCAAGATCCTCGACGCCTTTGGCGAGCTGCTGTTCAGCCACGGGCTGCCCGGTCTCACCATGACGGATGTCGCCCGCACCGCCGGCGTCGGCCGCACCGCCGTATACAACTACTATGCCGACCTTGAACAGCTCCTGGTGGCGTACGCGCTGGATGAAACCGGCCGCTTTGTCACGGAGCTGAAGGCCGACCTGGACAGCCTCGGCAACCCGGTGGACAAGCTTGCACTGTATGTCCGTTCCCAGATGGAGGACCTCAGCCGCCGCCACCTGCCGCCGGGGCCCGCCATGCGTTCGGTGCTGTCCGGGGAGTCGTTTGCCAAGCTGGCCGTCCACGTGGGCGAACTGAACCAGCTGCTTGCGGACATCCTGCGCGAGGGCATGGACCAGCACTTCCTGCCCGAAGCGGACGTCGACGGGCTGGTGCAGCTGATCCACGGCTCCCTGACGGCCAGTGCCTCCCGGCGCAATCCCGACACCCCGGACGAGGACCGTGCGGCCGCGGCCATCCGGTTCATCCAGGCCGGGGTCGGCGCCGTGTTTGACGACGACGGGCGCCCCGCCACCATCGCGTAGCAGCCCGGCGGCGTCAGCCTTTCGCGGCGGGCGTTGCCGGCTTGGCGGTGGGCGCCGCAGGCGTGGGGCCCAGCCGCGGGCAGGAGAGCGGCCCCGGGGTCTGGTCCACCTTCCTGGCATCGATCAGGCCGTCATAGCTGCTGGTCACAATGAAGTCGACGGTGGCGTCCTTGCGGCTGTCCTGCACGTACTCGGCACCCTGGACATTGCGCTGGAGGTTGAAGGCGGCGGCCCGCCCGGCAGCGCCGGAGACCACCACCACGGGCGCGTCGTACGGGGTGCTGCCGTTGGCAACCGCCTTGACCTTGTAGCCGCGTTTCTTCAGCTCAGCCGCAACCTGGCCGGCCAGGCCTTCCTCGCTTCCGCCGTTGTACACGTTGACGGTGACGGTTTTGTTCGCCGGGTAGTCAAAGGGCCCGGCCGGGCAGCTGTCGGGCGTGGCCACCGGCCTGGGCGTGCCGAAGTGGAGCACCAGCTCGCCGCGCTGGATCATCCCCGCCACCACCACGCCGGCCACCACCAGGGCGAGCAGCAGCACCAGGGTCACGCCGTGGGTTATGCGCCGCCGGACGGTCCGGGCGGAGTATTCGGCCGTCTCCGGCTCGGGAAAGGCCTCCGCGAGCCCTGCAGCGTCAATGACGTGGTGGCCGTGCCAAAACTGCACGTCCTTGGACCGTTTGCGGGCCAGGCGTTCCTCATACGCTGCATCCTTGACCTGGCGCTTCGCTTCCCGCGCGGCCCGGCGCGCCTGGCGTGCGGTGAGCTGGACGTCGTCGTCCGGGGCACCGTCAGTCATCGATCACCAGCACCCGGGCGTGCAGGATGGTGCGCTGGTGCAGCGCGGTGCGCACGGCCCGGTGCAGCCCGTCCTCCAGGTAGAGGGTGCCGCGCCACTGCACCACATGCGGGAAAAGGTCGCCAAAAAACGTTGAGTCCTCCGCCAGCAGCGCCTCCAGGTCCAGCTGTGCCTTGGTGGTCACCAGATCCGCCAGCCGCACCTGCCGCGGGGGCACCGACGCCCAGTCCTTGGGCGTTACATGGCCGTGGTCAGGATAGGGGCGTTTGTCGCCAACTGCTTTGAAGATCACCACACCAGACTATGGAGTGGGGCTCCCCATGGGAACTTCACCCGGTCCGAGCCGCGGGTGTGTTGCCAAATGGTTACAGTCAGGTTCGGCCCCCGGGGGCGAAGGCTGCAATCATGGTTCCATGACGAGAGAAACCCCGCCGCTGGCCCTTTTGCTGGACGTGGACGGCCCCATTGCCAGCCCCGTGACCCGCACCGTGTCCGCCGAAATCATCGCGAGCCTGATCGCCCTGGTCCGCGAGGGCATCCCGGTGGTGTTCAACACCGGGCGTTCGGACGCCTTCATCGCCGAGCAGGTCATGGGCCCCATGATCGAGGCCGGCATGCCCGCCCGTTCCGTGGTGCACGCCATTTGTGAAAAGGGCGCCACCTGGTTCAGTTTCACGGCCAACGGCCCCGGCACCGTCCATCTGGACCGAGAGCTGGCCATGCCGGCAGCCTTCGCAGACGATGTCCGCACGCTCGTGGCCACAAAGTATGCCGAGTTCATGTTCTTCGACGAAACCAAGCGGGCCATGGTGTCCGTGGAGCAGCAGGTCACGGTGGACAGCGCCGGCTACCTGGCCCAGCAGGACCGTTTCGACGCCGACGCCCTGGAGCTGCTGGCCCGCCACGACCTCGGCGCCGTCCGCCTGGACCACCGCGCCCCGGCCTCCTCCGGGCGCGTGGACTACCGCGTGGACCCGACCATCATCTCCACCGACATCGAATCGGTCCGGCTCGGCAAGGACCTCGGCGCCAGCCGGGCCGTGGAACTGCTGGCCGGGCAGGGCATCGTCCCCGAGGCGTGGCGGACCATGGGGGACTCGAGGACCGACTACGCCATGGCCGACTGGCTGCACCACCAGGACCACGAGGTCAAGCACGTGGACGTGCGCCCGGCCGACGGCGTTCCCGCCAAGCCCTACCCCATCCTCACCTCGGTGGACCTGGGCCTGGACCGGAACTTCATCCACGACGACGCCGGCGCCGCCTTCCTCAAGGCCTGGCTCGACGCCGTCACGGCCTAGCGGGCGAGCGCTGCCTCCACCGCGGCCACCAGCTCGGGTGAGTCGGGCGCAACCGCGGAGGCAAAGCGGGCCACGAGCGCGCCGTCGTGGTTGAGCAGGAACTTCTCAAAGTTCCACCTGACGGGCTCGGCACCGCCATCCGTGAGGGCGGCAAAAAGCCGGTGGGCATCCGGGCCGTTGACGTCCGCCTTGGCGGCCAGCGGGAAGGTCACACCGAAGTTCTTGCGGCAAAATTCGGCAATCTCGCCGTCGGTGCCCGGTTCCTGTCCGCCAAACTGGTTGCAGGGCACGCCCAGGATGACCAGCCCGCGGTCCTGGTACTTTTCATGGAGCGCTTCGAGGGCGTCGTACTGCGGGGTGAATCCGCACTGCGAGGCGACGTTGACCACCAGGACGGCCGTGCCGCCCAGGGCGGCGAGGCTGCTGGCGGTGCCGTCGTTGAGGGTCAGGGGAATGGTCTGCAAGGTTTCTGTAGTCACGTTTTGATTCTATGGCCCGGCGGTTCAGTTGTTGCGCCCGCGCGCAGCCACGGCCCACGTCCCCGCCGGCGCGCCGTCCCGGACCACCACCAGCTCGTCGGCGAGGTTGACCGCGGCGCACACGTGGTTGGGCACGGCCTGCAGGATGTCCCCGCGGCGGGGCATCGGGACGCCGTCGGGAATGGCGACGGTGGCATGGTGCTCGGAGAGGGCCGTGATCCGGGCGCCGGGCATCCCGAGGATCCGCCCGCCGCCGGTGGCCCAGGCTGGCTGGTCGGCCCCGAGGACCTTGCTGCCGGCGTCGAGGATCACGCTGCGCCCGGTGCTGCTGACCACGGTTGCGACGGCGGTCAGGGCCACGTCGTCCCATCCGCAGCTGCCCAGTTCCACCTGTTGGGCGTCGTTGAAGGCGTACACGCCGGGGCGCAGTTCCGTGAGCACGCCGGCGTCCGCGTCCGCAGCGGTGGGGGTTGACCCGCCACTGACGGTGCCTGCCGGGATGCCGGCGGCCACCAGGGAGGCCGCCGCCGTGGCGAGTGCCGCCGCCTCCTGGCCGGCTGCCGGCCCGCGTTTCCCCGGCCCATAGCCGTGGCCGGGGAAGGTGAAGACGCCCGCCACGGCGAGCCCGTGGTCCAGGGCCGCCTGCGCCACGGTGCCGGCGTCGTCCGGGCGGCAGCCGCTGCGGTGGTGGCCGCTGTCCACTTCCACCACCACCTGCACGCCGCAGCCGGCGACGGCCTGCCCCAGCTCGCGGGCAGCTTCCACGGAGTCGACGCCGATCCGCAGGGCGGCACGGGCGGCCAGCGACTTGATGCGCGCCGCCCGTGCCGGGGTGACCCACAAGGGGTAGGCCAGGAACAGGTCCGTGCAGCCGGCAGCGGCGAACACCTCGGCCTCGCCCAGCGTGGCGACGGTGAGCCCGACGGCGCCCAGCTCCAGCTGGCGCCGGGCAATTTCGGGCACCTTGTGGGTCTTGGCATGCGGCCTGAGGGACAGGCCGGCCGCCGCGGCCCGCCCGGCCATGGCCGCGAGGTTGCGGTCCATGACCTCCGCATCGACGCACAGGAACGGCGTGGAGGGAAATTCGGGGGCGGCAAAGTTCGTCTGGTCCATGGCACCATGATGCCATCCGCGCCGGTGCGGCCGGTTCCAGGGCGGAAGAAATGATCCACCGCGGGTGCGGACGCTGTTTAAGGCGGCGACGTCACGGCCATGGAAAAGCAAAAAAGTGGTCCCGCTCCATGCCTGGGGCACGGTGCGGGACCACTTTTCATTCTGTGCGGAGGATGGGGGATTTGAACCCCCGAGGGCGTTAACCCAACACGCGTTCCAGGCGTGCGCCATAGGCCGCTAGGCGAATCCTCCAGCTGCCGTGGCGAACACGGCAGGTTCAAGAGTACCTGACGAAGTGCCGAAGTCACGAATCGGGGCCTGCCGGTGCGGGCGGAGGGCAAGAAAGAGGGGTAGTGGGGCCCCGTTCAAGCTCCACTACCCCCATTTCCCATGCGGTCCATCGGAAGGCAGACCCTCTTGCTGGGGACTGGCGCCGTGGCGCCTGTCCCTGCACTCCGCCGCGGTGCTCCCTCCGCGGGTGGCGTGCATTCGCAACTTTACAACATTGTCACGCAGCTGTGACATATTGCGGCAAATATTTCGCGAGTTGAAACATGGGCGGTTTGGCGCGGCCGCGGACGAACCCGGAAAGGCCCGCAGCCGCGGCCGGGCGGCCCGCCAGGGTGCCTTGACCGGCGTCGTGTCCCACTACCGCAGGCCGTGCCGGACTGCCAGGGCGGCGGCAACAAAAGCGGCAATGGCAAAGAGGAAGGTCAGGATCCACAGCAGCGCCTGCTGGTCGCCGTGGTGGCGCACCTTCTGGGTGCTTTGCGTCGAGAAGGCCTCGACGCGCAACATGGCGGATATGCCGCAGATAAAGGCGAGCGCCATGAATATCCATTGAAAAATTCCGTAGATCATTTTGACCGTCATCTCCTCATGGCCTCGGGCGGCAGGGGCAGGTCGGCCCGGGACCTTTTTCGCAGCTGTTAAAGAAGGAGCGTCCCTCTCGCGAACGTACCACCCCGCCCTGAAAATTGGTATGGCACGGGCGCCGGTCCCTGCCCCGGCACGGATTCGCCCGTCCCGCGTCCGTCGGGTAAGCTGATTCCCGGCCCCTCATGTGGCGTCACCCTGTGAACTCCCCCAGGACCGGAAGGTAGCAAGGGTAAGCGGGCTCTGGCGGGTGCATGGGGGGTCTTTATTTTTTCCCTGGACTTATCCCCAACCTCGCCCGATTCCGCCGGGGCGACGGGCGGTTTGTCAGGCAGATTGGATAGGGTTTTATCTGTGAGCGCACCAACAGCCCTTTACCGCCGGTACCGTCCCGATTCCTTTGCGGACGTGATCGGCCAGGAGCATGTGACCGCCCCGCTCATGGCCGCCCTGGAAAAGAACCGGGTCAACCACGCCTACCTGTTTTCCGGCCCCCGCGGCTGCGGAAAGACCACGTCCGCCCGCATCCTGGCCCGCTGCCTGAACTGTGCGCAGGGCCCCACCTCCCACCCGTGCGGCGAGTGCGACAGCTGCATCGAACTGGCGCGCGGCGGTGCCGGTTCCCTGGACGTCATCGAGATTGACGCGGCCAGCCACGGCGGTGTCGACGACGCCAGGGACCTGCGCGAACGCGCCACCTTCGCCCCGATCCGCGACCGCTACAAGATCTTCATCATTGACGAGGCCCACATGGTGACCTCGGCCGGCTTCAACGCCCTGCTGAAGATCGTTGAGGAGCCGCCGGAGCACATCAAGTTCATCTTCGCCACCACGGAGCCGGACAAGGTCATCGGCACCATCCGCTCGCGCACACACCACTACCCGTTCCGACTCGTCCCGCCGGAGCCCCTCATGGCGTATCTGGCACGGTTGTGCGAACAAGAGGGTGTGCCGGTGGCCCCCGGGGTCCTGTCGTTGGTGATCCGCGCGGGCGGCGGTTCGGTGCGCGATTCGCTCTCGGTGCTGGACCAGCTCATGGCCGGTGCCGGGGCGGCGGGCCTGGACTATGAGCTTGCCGTCGACCTGCTCGGCTATACGCATGCTTCCCTGCTGGACGACGTCGTGGAGGCCCTCGCCGCCGCCGACGCCGCCACCGTGTTCAAGTCCGTGGACCGCGTCATCCAGACCGGGCATGACCCCCGCCGCTTTGTGGAGGACCTGCTGGAGCGCTTCCGCGACCTCATCATTGTCCAGGCCATGCCCGAAAGTGCGCACGCCATTTTGCGTGGCACCCCCGACGAGCTGATCGCCCGCATGCAGACGCAGGCCGCGCAGCTCGGCGCCTCCGAACTTTCGCGCGCCGCCGACGTCACCAACAGCGCCTTTAACGAGATGACGGGCGCCACCTCGCCCCGGCTGCACCTGGAACTGCTCGGCGCACGCCTGCTGCTGCCCGGCGCCGACGCCTCCGCCCGCGGCATGGCGTCCCGGCTGGATGCGATGGAACGGCGCCTCAACTATGGCGGCGCCCCGGCCGGCACGGACTCCGGGCCGGGCCTGGAGGCTGCCGCCACTGCCCCCAGTACGATGCCGACCCCCATGGACGCTCCCCCCGTCGCCCCGGGCGGCGGGCTGGCTGCCGTGCGCGCCCAGCTCGCCAAGGCCAAGGCCGACGCCGGCGCGCAGGTTGCCAGCCGCCATCCGGAAAGGGTGCAGCATGCCCCGGTGCCGGCAGGGGAAGCACCGGTGCCGGCTGGGGAAGGACCGGTGCCGGCTGGGGAAGGACCGTCGGGGGTACCGGCCGGTCCTTCCGGCGAGCCCGAGGAACGGCAGGACCGCCCGGATCCGGCACCCCACCGGCAGCCCACCTGGGGCGACCTCGATGTTGCGCCCGCTCCAGAGCCGCCCGCTCCACAGCCCGACGCCGGGCCATGGCACACGACTGCCCCCTCCTCCCGGCTGGCGGACGCAGGGCACCGCGCGACTCCGCGGCAGCAGGCATCGGCGCCAGCGGCCGCCCCGCAGGAAACGGCAGTCGGTGAACCGGCAGCACCGCCCGTGCAGCAGGCCTCCGCACCCACAGGTCCGGGCCCGGGTCCGGCCTCCGGCGGCACCGGCATCGAAGTCATTCGGCGCGCGTGGCCGGAAATCCTGGCCAACCTCAGCAACATCCGCAAGGCGTCGTGGGCCATGGTGAACCAAAATGTGGTGCCCCGTGCCTTTGATGGCGAAACCCTGCGGGTGGCCCTGCCCACCACGGCACTGATCCAGACATTCGGCAACAGCGGCCACGCCGAGAACCTCCGCCAGGCCATCCACACCACCCTGGGCATCAGCTGCCGGCTCGATCCCATCACGGGCGACGCCCCGAACCCGGGATCGAGCGCTGAGCCAAACCCAAAAGAACCGGCTGACCCGGGGCCCCCCGGCAGCGCCGGCCGCCCTCCCCTGGGCCAGGCCCCTGCCACCGCGGCAGCCGGCAACACGCCGCCTTACGGCGCTGCACCGGCCATGCCTGCCCCCGCCGGCCCGTCGGCCGGCGGCACCAGCCCGTCCCCTGCCGCGCAGCCGCGCCCCACGGCGCCCGTCCCTGCCCGGCAGCCGGACCTGGCACCTCAGCCGGCCCGTGCCCAGGCCGTTGCACCCTCTGCCGCCTCTCCCGCCGTGGAAGCCACACCCACGCCGCACCCAGCTCCAGCGGCAGCTCCAGCGGCAGCGCCGGCGCCCGCCCCCTCCGCACCGGAGACCCGGAATGGGCAGCCGGCAGGCGGGGCCCGCCCCGGTGTTCGCGTGTCGGAGTGGGACGGGCCCATCCCCGAGGAGCCGTCGTGGGACGACGAGCCCCCGTTCGACGACTGGTCGGAACCCGTTCCGCCGCAGTTCCGGGAATCGGCGCCACCGCCTGGCGGACCGCATCCGGCCCGGGCGCAACAACCGCCGGCCGCACCGGGGCAAGCCCTCCCCGCCCCGGCACCTTCCTCTGAGCCGGCCAGGGAACAGCAACCGTCCGCCGCGGCCGTCGCCGCCCAGGCAGGCAGCGCAAACAGCGCAACCGGGCCTGCCCCGGCAGCTGCACCGGAACCCTACCGGCCCAAGGTTTCCCCCATTTCCGCATGGACCACGGGCTGGGACATGCCCTCCGACCAACCGTCGGAGGCACCCGCATCAGCGCCGGAAGAACCTGCGGTGCCCCGGCGCAGCCAGCTGCTGGCAGCCCAGGCAGGGCAGTCCGCCGGCCGGAACAACCAGCAGGACGCCCCCCAGGACTGGGGCGTCTCCCTGGGCGGCCCGTCGCGAAACACCGTGGCCGATCCCGGCTGGGGCGCCCCTGCCGAGGCGCCCGACTGGGCCACGCCCGCACCGTCCCCCGCCGGTACTGCCGCCCCCGGTGCGAATTCCGCCCAGCCGGGGACCGGCAGCCGGGACCTTGGCAGCACTGATGCCGCCCCGGCGGGCACCACACAGGCACCACCCGGCGCACCCGCGGCCGCCCCACGACCGGGCACGCCCGCAGCCGCCCCACGAAACGGCGACACGCCCGCAGCGCCAACGCGCGACGGCGGGCAGGACGTGTCGGGGGGAACGCCGTCGTCCGAGGCACGGCAAGCCCCGGCAGCCGGCGAAAAGCTGAGCATGTACCAGCGCCTCTCCAACAGCGCCGAGGCCCAGGCCGGACGGAGCCGCGTCCAGGCACGGCCGGCGGACGCCCCGTATGTTGAGGACGTGCCGAGCGAGGACGACGTCACCATCGAGGAATCGGGCGTGGCCGGCCAGGCCGCCGTGGAGCGTATCCTTGGCGGGCAGCTGGTGGAGGAACGCCCCCTCCACGGCAGCAGCTACTGACCGGCCGGCACTTCCACCCACCCGTTTTGGATCCAGGAGAATTGAGTAAAAGTGTACGAGGGAGCAGTCCAGGAGCTCATCGACGAACTGGGGCGCCTGCCCGGAATCGGCCCGAAGTCTGCCCAGCGGCTGGCCTTCCACATCCTGGAGGCGGACACCGAGGACATGCAGCGGCTGGTGCGGTCCATCATTACGGTGAAGGAACGGGTCAAGTTCTGCACGATCTGCGGCAACGTCACCGAGCAGGAAACCTGCAACATCTGCCGGGACGAGCGGCGTGACCCCACCGTCATCTGCGTCGTGGAGGAATCCAAGGACGTGCTGGCCGTGGAACGCACGCGCGCGTTCCGGGGCCGGTACCACGTGCTCGGCGGCTCCATCAACCCGATTGCCGGGATCGGCCCGGACCAGCTGCGCATCCGCGAACTGCTCACCCGGCTCAACGACAGCAAGATCGAGGAGATCATCATCGCCACCGACCCCAACCTGGAGGGCGAGGCGACGGCCACCTACCTCTCGCGCATGCTCAAGACCATTGGCATCACCGTGACCCGGCTGGCCTCGGGCCTGCCCGTCGGCGGCGATTTGGAGTACGCCGACGAGGTCACCCTGGGCCGCGCCTTTGAAGGCCGCCGGAACGCCCTGACGTAGTCGGCCCTATCGGCCTGCAAGCCCGGCCAGCCGCTCCTTCGTCGGCGTCCCGGGCGTGGGTACGTACAGCACAAAGTGCAGCTCCGGCGCGTCGGAGGGCACCAGCCGGTGCTGTTCAAACACCAGGCTGCCCACGGCCGGGTGCAGGAACACGCGCTGCCGCGAGGCGAACCCCTGGACTCCGCGCCCGCCCCAAATGCCGGCGAACTCCGGGCTGGCCGCGGAGAGCCTGTCCACGAGTGCCGTGTGCTCCGGCGAACCGATGCGGGAGCCGGCCTCGGCCCGGAACTCGGTCACGAAATGCCGCGATGTCACCTCCCAGTCCGGCAACATCTGCCGCAGCTGCGGGTCGGTAAAAACGAGCCACAGCAGGTTCCGTTCGGAGGGGTCCACCTGGACGATCCGTGAGTACAACAGCGCGTACGCGGCGTTCCAGCCGGCAATTCCCCAATCCGGGGCGACCGCGAACGCCGGAAAATCCAGGGCATCCAACAGGGCCTGCAAATGGGGCGGGATGTCATCAATGGCCCGGGACCCGGACGCGTGCACGGGTGCGTGTCCGCCCAGCGCCAGCACGTAGTCCAGTTCGGCCACGCTCAGCCGCAACACCCGGCCCACTGATTCGAGCACCTGGCGCGAGGCGTTGATGTCGCGCCCCTGTTCAAGCCACGTGTACCAGGTGACGCTGACGGCGGCGAAGGCGGCCACCTCCTCGCGGCGCAGTCCCATCGTCCGGCTCCGCCCAATGGGAGGCAGGCCAAGGTCCGCCCGAAGCAGCCCGGCGCGGCGGCCGCGGAGAAACTGGCCCAGCTCCCGGCGTCGTTCTTCATTCATTGCTCCTAATCTAGCACCGCCACTACTAGTATTGGCGCCGTCTTCTGCGCGGGCGGGAATGCTGGTTGACTGTCACCATGCCTCCTTTACGCTCACGCACAGTCACCCACGGCCGCAACATGGCCGGCGCCCGCGCCCTCATGATGGCCTCCGGCGTCGCCAAGTCGGACATCGGCAAGCCGATCATCGCCGTCGCCAACTCCTTCACCGAGTTTGTCCCCGGACACACGCACCTTGCCCCCGTAGGCCGGATCGTCTCCGACGCCATCCACGCAGCCGGCGCCATCGCCCGCGAATTCAACACGATCGCCGTGGATGACGGCATCGCCATGGGCCACGGCGGCATGCTCTACTCGCTGCCCTCCCGCGACCTGATCGCCGACTCGGTCGAGTACATGGTCAACGCCCACTGCGCCGACGCGCTCGTGTGCATCTCCAACTGTGACAAGATCACCCCCGGCATGCTCATGGCCGCCATGCGCCTGAACATCCCCGTCGTGTTTGTCTCCGGTGGCCCCATGGAGGCCGGCCGCGTCACCCTGACCGACGGCTCCGTCCGCTCCCTGGACCTGGTGAACGCGATCTCCGACGCCGTGGACGAGGCCATCTCCGACGCCGACATCAACCTCATCGAGGAGAATGCCTGCCCCACCTGCGGTTCCTGTTCGGGCATGTTCACGGCCAACTCGATGAACTGCCTGACGGAAGCCATCGGCCTGTCGCTGCCCGGCAACGGCTCCGTGCTGGCCACCCACACCGCCCGGAAGGCGCTGTACGAGCGCGCCGGGGCAACCGCCGTCGAACTGGCCCGCCGCTACTACGAGGACGACGACGACTCCGTCCTGCCGCGCAACATCGCCACCCCGGCGGCGTTCGACAACGCCATGGCGCTGGACATCGCCATGGGCGGCTCCACCAACACGATCCTGCACCTGCTCGCCGCGGCACAGGAAGCCGGGGTGGACTACGACCTGGCCGACATGGACGCCCGCTCCCGCCAGGTGCCCTGCCTGGCCAAGGTGGCCCCGAACGTGGCCGGCAACAAGACCTACTACATGGAGGACGTGCACCGCGCCGGCGGCATCCCCGCGCTGCTGGGCGAGCTGAACCGCGGCGGGCTGCTGCACCAGGACGTCCATTCCGTGCACGCCGGCAGCCTGAGCGCCTGGCTGGACGACTGGGACATCCGCGGCGGCAAGGCCACCGGGGAAGCCCGGGCGCTGTGGAATGCGGCCCCCGGGGGCGTGCGGTCCTCGACGGCATTCTCGCAGTCGAACGAGTGGACCTCGCTGGACACCGACGCGGCCGGCGGCTGCATCCACGACGTGGCCCACGCCTACTCGAAGGATGGCGGGCTCGCGGTGCTGCGCGGCAACGTGGCCATGGACGGCGCGGTGGTCAAGACGGCCGGCGTCGACGAGTCGATCTGGACCTTTGAGGGCCCGGCCGTGGTCTGCGAATCACAGGAAGACGCCGTGACGAAGATCCTGGACAAGACCGTCAAGGAGGGCGACGTCGTCGTCATCCGCTATGAGGGCCCCAAGGGCGGACCGGGCATGCAGGAAATGCTCTACCCGACCTCGTTCCTGAAGGGCCGCAGGCTCGGCAAGGCCTGCGCCCTCATTACCGACGGCCGCTTCTCGGGCGGCACGTCGGGCCTGTCGATCGGCCACATCTCCCCCGAGGCGGCCGCCGGTGGCACCATCGCCCTGGTCGAGGACGGAGACCTGATCCGCATCGACATCCCCAACCGCTCCCTGGAGCTGGTAGTGGAGCAGTCCGTGCTGGATGCCCGCCGCGAACGGCTCGAGGCGACCACGGGGTACCGGCCCGCCAACCGCCAGCGGGTCGTGTCCGCCGCGCTGCGCGCCTACGCGTCAATGGCCACGAGCGCGGACAAGGGTGCAGTGCGCCAGGTACCGGAGAACACGGTGCTAATGAAGGCCCCGCAGACCGCGGCCGCCGTCGGCTAGCCACCCCGGCCGGACTTCCGGGCAGGGTGCAAAAATGCGCCCGTCCCCCACGAATGCGCCCCGTCCACAGGGCGCATTTTCGGGAGGCGGGCGCATTTTTCGATGCGTGGCCGCGGTCCGGTGTCCGTCATGTGGACGCCCCAATTCCAGATCAGCAGCGCGCTGGGTCTAAACTGGGTGCAACTGCCCAACGCGCCACCTTTGCCGCACAGGCCGCGCGCGTGGCGCTGTTCGGGGGCGAACGGCAGCGAATGAATTCCCGTAAATAGATGAGTGTGCACCCATGAGCTTGATCGTCCAAAAGTACGGTGGATCGTCCGTGTCCGATGCCGCGGGCATCCTCCGTGTTGCCCGCCGCGTGGTGGCGACCCAGAACGACGGCCACGAGGTGGTGGTGGTGGTGTCCGCCATGGGCGACACCACCGACGAACTGCTGGACCTCGCCGGGGAAGTGGCCGAACACCCGCCGGCGCGCGAACTGGACATGCTCATGACCGCCGGCGAGCGTATTTCCATGGCGCTGCTGGCCATGGGCATCAGCGCCCAGGGCGGGGTGGCCCAGTCCTTCACGGGCAGTCAGGCCGGCATGATCACCGACGGGATCCACGGCAAGGCCCGGATCATCGACGTGGACCCGCACCGCGTGCGCACCGCCCTGGACAAGGGCAAGGTGGCCATTGTCGCCGGCTTCCAGGGCATGAGCCGCACCACCCACGAGATCACCACGATGGGCCGCGGCGGCTCCGACACCACCGCCGTTGCCCTGGCCGCAGCCCTGAATGCGGACGTCTGCGAAATTTACACCGACGTGGACGGCGTGTACACGGCCGATCCGCGGGTTGTCTCCACGGCACAGAAGATCAGCAAGATCTCCAGTGAGGAAATGCTGGAAATGGCGGCCTCCGGCGCCAAGATCCTGCACCTGCGCTGCGTGGAATACGCCCGCCGCTTTGGCCTGCCCATCCATGTGCGGTCGTCCTTTAGCGACCATGAAGGAACCTGGGTGCTGCCCAGCCCCGACGACAAAATCAAGTTCACAGAAGGAGTTGCCTTGGAGCAGCCCATCATCTCCGGCGTGGCGCACGACCGGTCCGAAGCCAAGGTCACCGTGGTAGGCGTGCCGGACATTCCCGGCAAGGCAGCCATGATCTTCGGCATCATTGCCGGCGCGCGCACCAACATCGACATGATCGTGCAGAACATCTCCACGCAGGGCTCGGGCAAGACGGACATCTCCTTCACCCTGCCCATGGTGGAGGGCGAGGAAGCGCTGGCGGCCCTGCGCGGCCGGCAGTCCGACGTCGGCTTTGAGGACCTGATCTACGACGACAAGATCGGCAAGCTCTCCCTGATCGGCGCCGGCATGCGCTCCAACCCGGGCGTGTCCTACAGCTTCTTCAAGGCGCTGTCCGACGCCGGGGTGAACATCGACTTGATCTCCACCTCCGAGATCCGCATCTCCGTGGTGACGCGCGCGGACCTGCTGGACACGGCCGTGCGCGCCGTCCACCAGGCCTTCGGGCTCGACGGCGAGGATGAGGCCACCGTCTACGGCGGCACCGGCCGCTAGGCTGACGCCCGGGACGGGCAGCACACCAGGGGTGCCGGCCGCATGGTGGCGGCCGGCACCCCTGGTGCATTTCATCCCGCCCCGTCAGGCGGTTTCTTCGTCCTTTTCAACGGCGTAGTGCTGCCCGTCGGATCCGGTCCGCTGTTCAAAGTGGGCAAGCTGTTGTTCGCTTGCTTCCTCAAAGGCATCATGGCGGTGCACCACGGGGGCGTCCGAGTCACCTTGGTCGGCGGGGCCAAAGACCTTCTGGAACTTTTCCGTGGCGTGCATGAATTTGATGACGAACTTCTCGTCGCGAGCCATCATCAACACCCCCTCTCCGGCTGGACGCGTGTGATAGCTATCCCATAATCCTAAACGACCCGGACCCAAAAAGATAATAAAAATATGCCCTAATTGACGGCCGAAAATGCCGCGGCCCCGGCTATCGCAGGGAACGGTCGCCAGGGTCCTTGGGCACCAGGTAGCTTGTCCCGTCGGCGCGCGTGACGGTGGTCCACTGCGCCGTTGCTTCCTGCTGGCGGGCCAGCAGTTCCTTGTTTTCAGCTGTCATTTCATGGTCCAGGGGGCTGCTGTGGGCCGGGCCGAAGATGAGGCGCAGGCGGCCGGTGAAGCGCATGAACCGTTGGACCCGGGAGTTGTCTGCCATGGTGGGGTAATCCTTCACTGTGGAGGCGGCGATGGCATCCATAGTACCCTTTTACTTAGTGCACTAAGTAATTTCCGCCCACCCATTCAAGGAGACTTCCGTGTCCGCCCAGGAAAACGACCTGCTGCTTGAACGCCAACTCTGCTTTGGCCTCAGCGTCGCCTCACGCAGCGTCATTGCAGCCTACAAGCCGGTGCTCGCCAAACTGTCGCTGACCCACCCGCAGTACCTGGTCATGCTGGCGCTCTGGGAGCAGGCCCCGCGCCAGGTCAAGGACATCGGCGCCGCCCTGCTGCTGGAGCCGGCCACGCTGTCGCCCCTCCTGAAGCGGCTCGAGGTTCTGGGCTATGTGAGCCGGCACCGCTCGGCCGAGGACCACCGCGCCCTGGCCGTGGACCTGACCCCGGCCGGTGCCGCCCTGCGCGGGAAGGCGTTGTCCGTGCCCGGGACCATGATGGCGCGCCTGGGCCTGGACCGGGAGTCCGCCATGGCCCTGCACCACAGCATGATGGCACTGATCGAGGCCGCCACCCGCGTCGACGCCATGGCGGATAATTAGACCATGACCCCACCCGCGCCGGAGCTCCTTGACCAGGACACGTGGCAGGCCAGGGAGGCCGCCCACCACGAGCGTGTGGACCGCTACGCCGTTCCCTATCTGGCGCGCCGTTCCGTCGGCCGGAAGCACCCCGTGGAGGATTTCCTCTTCACCTACTACACGCAAAAGCCCGGCCAGCTGCGCCGCTGGCACCCCGGCGCCGGCGTGGTTCTCCGCGGCCAGGGGGCCGCCGAGCGCCTGGACTGGAGGTTCTACCGCCCCCACCCGGGTGCCGGCGTCGGGCTTGACGCCGGGCAGTTTCTGGCACAGCGCAGGAAGGCCGTGGACTTTGCCCGGGTCATCCTGGGCCGCACGGCCGCCCGGCCCGCGCAGTTCGGCTGCTTCGGGCTGCATGAATGGGCCATGGTGTACAGGCAGGAAGCGAACCAGGTCCGGCACGAGTACCTGGACCTGCGGCTCGGGCCGGCCGGCACGGACGCCGTGGTGGAGGAAAGCAGGATCCGCTGCACGCACTTCGACGCCTACCGTTTTTACACGCCGCAGGCCGCAGGGCTCAACGAGCTGCGGCCCACGCGGGAGAACCAGCGGGACCTGGAACAGCCCGGCTGCCTGCACGCCAACATGGACCTCTACAAGTGGGCGTACAAGCTCTCGCCCGCGCTGCCCAGCGAACTGGTCATGGACTGCTTTGAACTGTCGTGGCGGATCCGGGCCATGGACATGCAGGCCTCCCCGTACGACCTCGCCGAGTGGGGCTATCCGCCCATTCCCATCGAGACGGCGGCCGGCAAGGCGGACTACGTGGCCCGGCAACGCGCGTTCAGCGCCGAGGCGGAAGTGCTGCGGGCCCGGCTCAGCGAGGCCCTGGACCGCCTCGACGCAGCCCCCTGACAAACGCTCGGTTGCAATCGGGGCGCTTTCCCGCAACGCCCGGTTGCAACCGGGGCACTATTTAGCAACGCTTTCGCCGCTCGCGCGGGAGGGTTTGCAATAATCGCCCCGATCGCGCGGAAGGGTCGGGAAAAACACCCCCGATCGCGCGGGAGGGTTGTTCACGCGAGGGCGGCGGCGAGCCGGGGTGCCAAACGCGCGGCCATGATGGCATAGCCGGCCGTGTCCGGGTGCAGGGTGTCGGGCAGGCGCTCGAAGGCCTCCTGCGCCGTGAGCACGGAGGCGCCGTCGATGCAATGCAGGCGTGAATCGCCCCGACGGCGCAGCTGGGCGACGACATTGGCGGTGGCCGCCCGGTAGTCGGCGAGCGTCCAGCCGACGGCGTTGGGCTTGTCCTCGCGCGGCAGGGACAATACGGGGCTGATGACCACCATCGGCACGTGCGGGTGTGCCCGGCGGACCGTGGCGATGAAGCCTTGCACGGCGCCGGCGTACGTCCGTTCGGAGAACGTGGCCGCGTTGTAGCTGTTGATGCCAACGCACAAGGAGATGATGTCGGCAGGTGTTTGGGCGATGGTGTCCGCCGCGGCGGGGTCCAGCTGGCACTCCCCGGCCAACCCCAGGTTGGTCAGCTGCCACCCGTTGCGTGCGGCCACGAGGGCCGGCCAGGTCTGGGTGGGTCCGTCGGCCTGCTGGCAGTGCGTGATGGAGCTGCCGTAGGTGATCCACCGCGGCCCCTCCTCGAGGGCGGGGGTGACGGTCCCGCCCTCGAACGTCGCCTGCTGCAGCGTGAAATCGCCAAAGTGCGGGAGCCACAGAACAACGGTTGAATGTGGCGGCACATCCGCCAGGTCGACCTCGTGGAGGTGCGGTCCCGCCGCCGGGAGACGATGCATGCGCCGGCCGTTGACCACGACGTCGTAAGGAGCACAGCCTTCAGCCCCGTGGCCGGCAACCGTGAGCGTGCCGCCATTCGTGCGCCAGCCGGCACGGACGCCGGCGGGCATGGCGGCCCGGTTGGCCAGGCCGTCGGTGGACGGCGGCAGGTAGCCGGAGGGGTCCAGGCGGAGGAAATGCCGGGCACCGTCGTCGTCCGTGTCCATCCGGAACAAGCCGGTCCACTGCGCTGGAACTGAAACCATGGGAGCAGTCCTATCGATGGTGGGGACGGGGCCGCCCCGCCGTGCGGCGGCGCGACCCCGTCCCCGGCCTGCCTTACGGGGTGACGTGGAAGGCCCCGTACGAGACCTGACTGCCGTCCTTGTCGAGCAGGACCAGGGTGTCCTGGCCGTTCTTGGTGCCGTCCGGCACCGTGAACGTGATGGTCCCGTGGGCGTCGGCCAGGAACCAGCCAAAGCGCTGCCCGTGCTGGTTCAGGTAGAGGTAGCTCCACTGGTGGGCGGCGGCGCCGTGCACCGTGACGGTGTCGCCGACGCTGTATTTGCCGCCCTGCAGGCCCAGGTCGACCGGCGGCCGGCCATTGAGGTTGGCCCGGTCGACGGCGGGGCTGGACGCCGGCTTGGGCGGGAGCACCGGCAGGACCAACGCCGCTGCGGCGGGCCCGACGGCGGCCGTCCTGGCCCCGTTGTGCCCGGTGGCGGCAACGGAAGTGGCTGCCACCTGCCCCGCCGCCAGTTCCGCCGCGGTCACGGTCCGGGTGGACGTGAAGGTTGCGGATTCCCCGGGTGCCAGGCTGGCCACCGGGGAGGCGGTGCCGGCCGCGGCCACGTCCGTGAGCGGCACGTTGCCGGCGTTGGTGACGGTGGCGGTGGTGGTGACCGTGTCGCCGGGGTTGGCGAATCCGTTGCCGTCGACGTCGTTCCAGGCCATGGACGCCGTGCCGGTGAGCCGCGGGTTGCGCACCATCAGGTCAACTTCGTCGCCCGTGATGGTGTAGTCCTGTGTTGCCGCGCCGGTGCCCGTGACCTGCCAGGTGGTGGCCGGGACAAAGAAGCCCTGTGCCGCCTCGCCCGCAGTGACCACGTGCTTGGGCGTGATGCAGTTGTAGCTGCCCCAGACGGGCAGGGACAGGTAGCGGCAGTTGCCGGGTCCCGGCGGCAGGAAGGGCGCAAAGTTGCCGGACTGCGGCACCACGGCCTCGGTGATGTTGCCCGTGCTGGCCACGGCGAAGGAATAGGGCACGGCGTCCCCGGCAACGTAGGGGTCGGCCGCCAGGTCGCGTCCGGCGTCGTTGCGGGCGCCGGTGATCGGCGCGCCCACAATGGTCTCGGTGGCGCCGCCCGTGATGGTCACGGGAACCGAGGCGCTGAGCACGTGGCCCAGCACGGTGGCCTGGGCGGTGATGCTGGTGCTGCCTGCCTTGGCGTAGGACGGGATGGTCACGGGAACCGTGACAACCGCCTGGCCGCCGGCCTGGATGGTGGGGACCTGTACGGAGCCGAACTGCCAGCCGGGCAGGGGCGCGAACGTCGCCGTGGCTCCGTCGATGGCCTTGGCCGAGGTGTTGGTGACGGTGAGGGAGGCCGCCACCGTGGCGCCGTTGTTCCCGGTGACCGGTGCGGCCGCCAGGCCGGCGTCGCAGAAGGCATCCACCCAGCCGGCATTGAACTTGCCGAAGGTGATGGTGTTGGAGTCCCCCTCATACAGGATCCCAAAGCTGCCGTCGGAGAGGGCCGTGATGGTGGAGTAGCTCATGGCGCCGGCCTTGAACTGCTTGCCGGCGCTCCACGTCGTGCCGTCGTCGCAGGAGTAGCGGACGGTGCCGTTGGTGCGGCTGGTGCTGCTGTTGGAGTTGGAGAACAGCAGCACCTTGGCCTTCCGGGTGCCCTCGGCGGCGTCCGGGAACATCCGGGTCAGGCCGGCGTTGTTGGTGGGGTCCACCAGGGCCGAGTCATAGTGGACGGCGCCGTAGCTGGCGCCGCCGTCGGTGGAAATGGCGATCTTGCGGCCGCCGCCGCGGGAGCTGTCGCGCGAGTTGAGCATGACGCGCCCGTCGGAGAGTTCCACCACCTTGTTCTCGTCCATGCCGGTGCCGACGAAGGCCCCGCGCTGCCAGGTCTTGCCGTGGTCGTCCGAATAGACGCTGTAGGCCTGGATTTGGGTGCTGCCGTCGGCCTGCCTGACCTTTCCGGCATACTGCTGGATCAGGCGGCCCTTGAATTGGCCGTACTTGAGCTGGATGCCTTCCCCGGAGGAGGCGAACATGCCGGCCACACCGCCCACGTTGTCCACGCCGTTGACCGTGGCGCCTGCCGGCTTGGCCACCGAGGTGACCAGCGGGCCGGCGAACCCGGAATACGCGGATCCGGCCGGGTAGCCGGCCGGGACGGGCAGCGAGGGCATGTTGGCCGGGTCCGTGGACCAGCTCAGGCCGCCGTCGGTGGAGACGGAGACCTCGGTGCTGATGACCTGGCGGTCGGCGTCGTCGTTTCCGAAGGTGCTGCCGGCAAAGCCCTGGTCCTTGGAGTAGACGTGGAAGTTGAAGACCGTGCCGGTCTCCTTGTCCACCACGTAGCTGGGGTCGCTGAAGCCGTAGCGGAGCACCCCCGGGGCGGCGACCTGGCCGCGGGCTATGTAGCTCGGCGCACCCCAGGACTTGCCGCCGTCGGTGCTGCGCCGCTGCACAATCGAGTTGGGCGACGGCGAGTCCCCGCCGTCGGGGCGGCCGTCGTAGGCCGCCAGCAGCACGCCCTTGCCCAGGTCGGCGAGGGCAACGATGCGGTAGTACTTGCCCAGCACGGGGTCAATGGCGTTGTCGCCGTTGCTGGCAAGCACCTGCTCCGTGTAATTCGGGGTCGGCACGGGGACGGGAGCCGCGGGAACGGCGGCCATGGCGGGCGACACCATGGTGGCGAGCAGGCCTGCACCCAGGACGCCGGCGGCGGTGGTCCGTGGCCAGCCCTTCCATCGGCGCAATTTATCGGTGGACTTCATGTGATCCTTTCAAGCGGCCCCCATCGGCCGCACAGAGATGGATGTGGCACATCCCGCACGGTTGCCCGGCCCTCCAACCTGGGAGGTGGGATGTGGTACCAAGGTACTATGTGATGCATCACATTGACAGCGTCCCGCCCAAACCGCCCAAATGTTTCTCCTCCCGCCCGTCCCCCTCCCGGCAGCGACGGGCGAATGCGAGGCACGCCACACCCATTCCTGGAGTTTGGAATCACTCGGTAGAATGAAAGGGCAAGCTCGCGGAGCGTTTCATCTTTCAGGCCCTTGGCCTGGCCAAGGACGGCGTAAGACGGCAATCCGTGGCCACCCCCCTTTAAAACAGGAGTCCAGCGGATGCCCCGGATCGTTGTCGATGTCATGCTCAAGCCCGAAATCCTTGACCCGCAGGGAAAGGCCATTGTTGGCGCACTTCCCCGCCTGGGTTTCACCGCATTTTCCGGCGTCCGGCAGGGCAAACGCTTTGAACTGACAGTTGACGGCGAGGTGACGGACGAGATCCTCGCGCAGGCCCGGGAGGCGGCGGAAACCATGCTTTCCAACCCGGTGATCGAAGACGTGGTCAACGTCGAGGTTGTGGCGGACCGGGCATGACCGAGACCCCCCTGATCGGCTCATACCAGGGCGCCCCCGCCGATTCCCGCCTGGCCGGCGCCCGGATCGGCGTCGTCACCTTCCCCGGCACCCTCGATGACCGCGACGCCATCCGCGCCGTGCGCGTCTCCGGCGCCACCGCCGTCGAACTGTGGCACGGCGACACCAGCCTGGACGGCGTGGACGCCGTCATCATCCCCGGCGGCTTCTCCTACGGCGACTACCTGCGCGCCGGCGCCATCTCGCGCTTCGCGCCGCTCATGACCGAGATCGTCAAGGCAGCAAACTCCGATGCCAGGCTGCCCGTGCTGGGCATCTGCAACGGCTTCCAGATCCTCACCGAGGCACACCTGCTCCCCGGTTCCATGATCAAGAACGACCACCTGAAGTTCCTGTGCCGCGACCAGGTCCTGCGCGTGGAAAACAACACCAGCGCCTGGACCAACGCGTACCAGCCCGGTGCGGAAATCACCGTTCCGCTGAAAAACCAGGACGGCCAGTACATCGCGGACGAGAAGACCCTTGACGCCCTGGAGGCAGAGGGCCGCGTCGCCTTCCGCTATGTGGGCGCCAACCCCAACGGCTCCCGCCGCAACATCGCCGGCATCGCCAACGCCGCCGGCAACGTGGTGGGGCTCATGCCGCACCCCGAACACGCCGTGGAGGCCGGCTACGGCCCCGGCCACACCGGCACGGACGGCCGGGGCTTCTTCACCTCTGTCCTGAACACGCTTCTGGGAGGCAAATAAATGTCCGAGATCTCAAGCGCCCCGGTCGCCGGGGAAACGAAGAAGTTCAACATCGACACGGTGGAAAACGCCGCCGCGACCCCCGACGTCGAGCTGCCCTGGGCCGAGCTGGGCCTGAAGCAAAACGAGTACGACGACGTCGTGAAGGTTTTGGGGCGCCGCCCCACCGGCGCGGAGCTCGCCATGTACTCGGTCATGTGGAGCGAGCACTGCTCCTACAAGTCCTCCAAGAACCACCTGCGCCAGTTTGGCGACAAGGTCACGGAGGAAATGAAGAAGGACATGATGGTGGGCATCGGCGAAAACGCCGGCGTGACCAACCTGGGGGACGGCTGGGCCGTCACGTTCAAGATCGAAAGCCACAACTCGCCGTCGTTCGTGGAGCCCTACCAGGGTGCCGCAACGGGCATCGGCGGCATTGTCCGCGACATCATCTCCATGGGTGCGCGCCCGGTGGCCGTCATGGACCCGCTGCGCTTTGGCGCCATCGACCACCCGGACACGGCCCGCGTCATGCACGGGGCGGTCGCCGGCATTGGCGGCTACGGCAACTCGCTGGGGCTGCCGAACATCGGCGGCGAGATGGTCTTTGACCCGATCTACCAGGGCAACCCGCTGGTCAACGCGCTGGCCGTGGGCGTCATGCGCCACGAGGACATCCGCCTGGCCAACGCGTCCGGCCTGGGCAACAAGGTGGTCCTGTTCGGTGCCCGCACGGGCGGCGACGGCATTGGCGGCGCCTCGGTGCTGGCCAGCGAGTCGTTCGATTCCACCAAGCCGTCCAAGCGCCCCGCCGTCCAGGTGGGCGACCCCTTCGCCGAAAAGGTGCTCATCGAGTGCTGCCTGGAGCTGTTCAAGGGCTCCCTCGTGGAGGGCATCCAGGACCTGGGCGCCGCGGGCATCTCCTGCGCCACCAGCGAGCTGGCCTCCAACGGCGACGGCGGCATGGAAGTTGAGCTGACGTCCGTGCTGCTGCGCGACCCGACCCTGACCCCGGGCGAGATCCTGATGTCCGAGTCGCAGGAACGCATGATGGCCGTGGTCTCCCCCGCGAACGTCGCCGCGTTTGAGGCCGTCATGGACAAGTGGGCCGTGGAGTACTCCTGGCTCGGCGAGGTCACCGGCACCGGCCGCCTGATCATCAAGTGGGAGGGCGAGGTCATTGTCGACGTCGATCCCCGCACCGTGGCACACGACGGCCCGGTCTACGACCGCCCGTACGCCCGCCCCACGTGGCAGGACGCGCTGCAGGCGGACACCTTCACCGGCTCCGTGCAGGACGCCGGCCGCCCCTCCACGCCGGAGGAGCTGAAGGCCGCCGTGCTGGAACTCATCGCCTCCCCCAACATGTGCTCAAAGGACTGGATCACCAACCAGTACGACCGCTACGTGGGCGGCAACACGGCCATGGCGTTCCCGGACGACGCCGGCGTGGTCCGCGTCGACGAGGAAACCGGCCTCGGCGTGGCCCTGGCCACCGACGCCAACGGCCGCTACACCTACCTTGACCCGTACCACGGCGCACAGCTGGCACTGGCCGAGGCCTACCGCAACGTGGCCACCTCCGGCGCCATCCCCATGGCCGTCTCCGACTGCCTGAACTTCGGCTCCCCCGAGGACCCGGACGTCATGTGGCAGCTGGCCGAGGCCATCCGCGGGCTCTCCGACGCCTGCATGGAGCTGGGCATCCCGGTCACCGGCGGCAACGTCTCCCTGTACAACCAGACCGGCGCCACCCCGATCCACCCCTCCCCCGTGGTGGCCGTCCTGGGCAAGTTCGACGACGTCGCCCGCCGCACGCCGTCGGGCTGGGCCGAGGACGGGCAGGCCATCTACCTGCTGGGCACCACGGCCGCCGAGCTGGACGGCTCCGAGTGGGCCAACCTGCGCGGCCACCTGGGCGGTGCCGCCCCGAAGGTGGACCTCAAGCGTGAGCGCGAGCTGGGCGAGATCCTGATCAACGCCTCGCGCGACGGCATGGTCGACGCCGCCCACGACCTCTCCGAGGGCGGCCTGGCAGCCGCGCTGGTGGAGTCCTCGCTGCGGAACAACACCGGCGCCCGCGTGGCCCTGGACGAGGTGGCCGCCCGCGACGGCGTGGACATCTTCACGCTGCTGTTCTCCGAGACGCAGGGCCGGGCCATCGTGTCCGTCCCGCGCAGCGAAGAGGTCCGCTTCAACGACATGTGCACGGCCCGCCGCTTCCCGGTGTCCCGGATCGGCGTGGTGGACGCCGCCGGCGGCGCCCTGGACGTCCAAGGGCTGTTCACCGCCCCGCTCGACGAGCTCCGCGAGGCACACGAGGGGACGCTGCCGAAGCACTTCGGCTGACCCCCGCCGCTGTCCAACTGGGTCGCAGTTGTTGCCATCAATCAACTTATTTCGGTTGATGATATGGCAACAACTGCGACCCAGTTGCTTAAGTGAGGGAACGGGCTGCCTGCAGGTATGATTTCGTGACGTTCCGCTGGGTCAGCTTCGTGACCGGGGCGCCCAGCTTGAACAGCAGGCCCGAGGGCCGGCTGAACGCCAGGAGGCGGAAGTACACGCCGCCATCGGAGGCCTTCATGGCCACAAACGCCTCCTCGCCCAGGGCCGGGTGTCCCGGAAGCGTGCCGTAGCCGAAGCCTGCCAGCTCCACCTCGGTGCCGTCGCTGCGCAGGGCACCGGTCGGTTCCAGTGCCCAGACCACCTGGCACGGGACCGGCATCCGGAGGTCGCCGACGCCGAAGCCGCTCACCACCCGCGCCCCCACCACGGCGCGCGGGGGCGCTGCCACCCGGAGGCCGGCGCGGCGCTGGATCTGCCATGTCAGGATGCCCTCTGCCAGCGCCTTGAAGACGGCGTCCCCGGAGCCGACGCGGATCTGCCGGTCCACGTGGCCAAAGCCGTCCGGCCACCGCGCCTGCCCTGAGGGCAGTTCCGCGTTCAGGCGGGTCCGTCCCAGTTCGGGGTAATTCAAGCCGCCACGGCTAGTCTTTGGCAACACGGGCACTCCACTCCAGGGCTGATTGTTGTTTTCGCGGCAGTCCGGCCACCACCAGGTCGTAGGAATCCTCGAGCATGTCCAGCACCATCCCCGACTCCACCACGGAACAATCCACGGTGTTCCAGTGCCGTTTGTTGAGGTGGTAGCCGGGGATGATGCCCGGGTTGGCCGCACGCAGCTGTGCGGCCAGGAGGGGATCGCACTTGAGGCTGATGGACAGGACCTCCTGGCCCAGGTCGCCCAGCGCAAACACCTTTCCCACCCAGCGGTCACCGCCGCTGCTGGGCGCCCTGACCTTGAAGACCGATGTTTCCGGGCCAAAGGGGAAGTCTTCGTAGCTGCCGGGGAACTTCAGGGCCGCGGCCCGCAAGGCATCGGCTGAGATGCTCACGGGCCCACCGGCGCTGCTTTTTTCACGGCGTAGCTCAGCTGGGCAAACTGCCCGAACATGTCGGCGCCCCGCAGTTCCAGGCGGTCCGGACCCAGGTTGCGTGGCAGCATCGGGGCCCCGCCGGCCAGCAGGGCGGGTGCAAGGGTGACCACCAGCCCGTCGAGGGCGCCGATGTCCAGGAACTGGCCGGCCAGCTCGCCGCCGCCCACCACCCAGACGTCCTGCTCCCCCGCCGCCGCCACAATGTCCGGCAGGGCATCCGCGACGGGGCCGCGGACAAGGCGGACGTCGGCGCCGTCGGGCACGGGCAGCGCGCGCGTGGTGAAAACGTACGTGGGCCTCGTCCCGTAAAGCTGCTGCCATCGCGCGGGATTTTCCAACAGCTTCTCCTCGCGCAGCACCCATTCGTAGGTGGTGGAGCCCTCCACCAGGACACCCATGCCGTCCATGAAGGCGGCAATGTCCGGTGCGCCGGCGTCGTCCACGGCAAACAGCCAGGCAAGCGAGTTGTCCGGGTCGGCCAAAAAGCCGTTGAGCGTGCTGGCGGTGTAGTAGACGGTCCTGGTCATGTTTCCAAGGCTACCCGTCCGGCACGGCGCGGGGCACTACGCGGGGCACGGCCGGCCCGGGCACCGGCCCTAGCTGACGCCCAGGTAGTCCTCGAGCAGCACCACCTTCAGCCCGGCGGCCTTTTGCGCCTTCACAAAGGCGGCCAGGTCCATCGGAAATTCGGGCCGGAAGTGCATCAGCACAATGTCGCCCGGGCGCAGCACATGGCCCACCTGGTACTGCATTGAGCCTGCGTTGGCCCGCGCCTGCCAGTCGATGATGGCCTTCATGCCGCATTCGGCCGCGGCCCGGCGCACGGCCTTGGTGTACGGTCCGCCCGGCGGCCGGAAGAAGACCGGCCGGCGGCCAAAGTACTTCTCCTCGTAGTCTGCCATGCCGCAGATCTCGGCCTTGACCTGCGCGTACGGGAGCTTGACGAACCCCAGGTTGTGGGTCAGGGTGTGGTCTTCGATCCGGAACCCGGCATCAAGGTAGGCCTGGTAAAACTGCGAGTGCCCGGCAATGAACACGTGCGCCAGGAAAAGAGATGCCTTGAGGTGGTCCCGCTCCAGCAGCGCCAGGTCCGATTTCCGCTTCACCTGGCCGTCGTCAATGGTCAGGAACACCACTTTTTGTTGGGTGGGGATCCTGGTGATGACCGGGACCATGCCGTTTTCAATGGGCGGCAGCTTGTAGTCGGGCACCATCCCGTCCACGGCGCCGGGCCGCGTCGTCCGGAGCCCCTCCGGCCGGCCGCTTGGCGGGGACGACGCCGGGGCGCCCGTTGCGCCGGAGGTGCCGGCCGGCGTCGTGCGCTGGCCCAGGAAGCGCACCGCGCCGAGGGCCAGGACGGCGAGCACCACCACCACGGCGGCGCCCAAGGCAATCCGGCGGGCGGTGTTCGGTGCGGCGCGGAGGTGGTGGGGCATGTCGGCTTTCGCAGCTTCCTACAGGCCCAGGGCCCGGGCCTCGATCATGGGGCAGGTGTCCATGACCACCTCCAGCCCGGCGTCCTCCGCACGGCGCGCCGCGGCTTCGTCGACGACGCCCAACTGCAGCCAAACGGCCTTGGCGCCCACGGCGATGGCCTGGTCCACCACGGCCCCCACCTTGGTGGAGTTCACGAAACAATCGACGACGTCGATGGCCCCCGGGATGTCCGCGAGCAGCTTGTAGCCCTTGGCCCCGTGGACGTCGTCGCCCTTCAGGCTCACCGGGATGATCTCCTGGCCCAGGTGCTGCTGGAGGAATAGCGAGACGCCCACCGCGGCCCGGAGCGGGTTGTTTGACAGTCCCACCACGGCCCAGCGGGCCGGCGTTGTCAGCAGGCGGTGGATCGTTGCGGGGTCGTTGACATGTGCCATGGAACCAACCCTACGGCCCTGCCGGGCCTACCGCATCCAGGCCCGCCGCCGACGCGGGCGCGAAACGGGCCGCAATGATTTTGGCAGGCGGCCCCCGCCTTGGCAGAATGGTTCCGACCATCCCGAGCGGCCGAGAGATCTGGCTCAGCGACGCCGCAGCAACCCTCCAAGGCCCACCCTCCACCGGGTGGGCGGCGGAACGGTGCTACCGCCAGAAACGATGGAAAGGACTCCACCCGTGGCTTTAAACACCGACCACATCCGCACCACCCATGCCGGCTCCCTGCCCCGCACCCCCGCCCTCCTGGCGGCCAACGCCGAGCGCGGGGCCAGCGGCGACACCGCCGGCTACCGGGACCTCCTCACCGAATCGGTGGTGGACATCGTGGCGCGCCAGCAGGCTGCCGGCATTGACATCCCCAACGACGGCGAATACGGCCACACCATGTCCAACGCGGTCGATTACGGTGCCTGGTGGAATTACTCCTTCGGGCGCCTCGGCGGCCTGGAAGCGACCAACGTGGACCGCTGGGCCGACGCCGAGGTGCACCGGTCCTCGCCCGGCAACGTGGTGCTGACCTCCTTTCCGGACCGCCGCGACCGGCAGAGGTTCAACGAGGCCTACAGCGACCCGGCCTCCGGCATCCTGGCCCACCGCAAGGCCACCACGCAGCCCAAGATCGTGGGGCCGCTGACATACACCGGCCAGACCCAGGTTGCCTCGGACGTGGCCAACCTGGGACGGGGCCTGGCTGCGGCCGGCCTGTCCGAGGGCTTCATGGCGGCCCTGTCCCCTGGTTCCTGCGCCCGGCTGGCCAACGACTACTACGCCAGCGACGAGGAACTGCTCTATGCCTGTGCCGACGCCATGCGGGAGGAGTACAAGGCCATCATCGACGCCGGGCTGACCGTCCAGCTCGACGACCCGTCACTGGCCGAAAGCTGGGACCAGGTGAACCCGGAACCGGCCCTGGCGGACTACAAGAAGTTCATCCAACTGCGGGTCGAGGCCACCAACCACGCCTTGCGCGGGCTGCCGCAGGAGAAGATCCGGCTGCATGTGTGCTGGGGTTCCTGGCACGGGCCGCACACCACCGACATCCCCTTCGCGGACATCCTGGACGAGGTGCTGGCCATCAACGCCGGCGCCTATTCCTTCGAGGCCGCCAACGTGCGCCACGAGCATGAATGGAAGATCTGGCAGGACACGAAGCTGCCGGAGGGCAAGTCGATCATCCCCGGCGTCGTCTCCCATGCCACGAACGTGGTGGAGCATCCGGAGCTGGTGGCGGACCGCATTGAGCGCTTCGCCTCCGTGGTGGGCCGGGAGGCGGTCATCGCCTCCACCGACTGCGGGCTGGGCGGACGCGTCCACCCGCAGATCGCGGCGGCGAAGCTGCAGGCCCTCGGGCAGGGTGCGGAAATCGCCTCGCGACGCCTCTGGCGGTAAACGCAGAGCTGGGTCGCAATAGTTACAGCACGTCAACTGGAACCAGTTGATAAAACCGCAACTACTGCGACCCAGTTGCGGGGCTGCGGCAGCGCCAGGGCTCCGGGAGGCTAGGCGACGCTGAACGACTCGTCGGCGCCGGGGCGGTCATTGTCCCCGGTGTCGGTTTCGCGTTCTTCCTCTTCCTCATCGTCAAGGTCGTCGAAGTCCACGTAATCGTCACTGGTCAGTTCCTCCGTGTACAGGGACCAAAACTCGTTGAGGCCCGCGGCCGGCGGGTCCAGCACCTTCAACTGCGATTCGAAGGACTTGCGGACTTCCGAAAACTCCTCGTCGTCCTCGGGGCCGGGGACGTCGCGGTCAATGGCCCCCCAGGCGGTCACGATTTTCACAAAGGTGTCCAGGCTGGAGGCGATGAGGGACTCGTCATCCTCGCAGACAAAGTGCACGGAGCCCTTCTTCCGGTCGACCACCACAAACTGGAAGTCGCCGTCGTTGCACACCACGGCACGGCCGCCGGCGTCGTTGCTGTAGGGGGGCTTCAGCCATGTGCCGTCCATCGGCATGTCTTCCAACGCCGACGGATGCAGCGGCTCAAGCGCGGCCCAAATCCTGGAATCGTTCATGGTCTCCTCCTGCCCTTAATGCTGACACTAACCACGTGGACCCGTGCCGTCAATGGCATATTTTCATCCGGCCGGGACCACCGCTGAATTCCCCTCAAAGCGCCGGTTTCGCAGCACGGGCAGGAATTCGCGCACTTCCTCGATGCGCTTGTGCGTCACGTCCGCCGTGGCGACGCCTTCGGCCTCGTCGGCCAGGAAGTCCTGCGGTATGCCCATGGGGTCCAGCACGGCCGAGTGCCCGATGCAGTGGTCGCTGGACGTGCCGGCCGCGGCGATCCACACCGTGTTTTCGATGGCACGGGCCTTCAGCAGCGTCTCCCAGTGCTCCACCTTGTGGTCGCCCTTGAACCAGGCCGCGGCCACGCACACCAGGTCCGCACCGGCCACCGCCAGCGCCCGGGCCAGTTCCGGAAAACGGAGGTCGTAGCAGGTCATGATGCCCACCTGGAAGCCGCCGATCTGCACCAGCGTCACCCCTTTGTCGCCGGGCTTGATCCGGCGCGACTCCTGGTAGGAAAACGCGTCGTAGAGGTGCAGCTTGCGGTAGGTGCCCAGGATGGCGCCGTCCTCGTCCACGGCCACCAGCGTGTTGTACGGGCGGGCCTCGCCGCTGGATTCATACCCGCCGGCAACCACGGCAATGCCCACCTCCGCCGCGATGCGCGAGACGCCCTGGACGAAGGTGCTCCACGTCGCGTCCACGGCCGCCGCGAAATCCCCGGCCACGCGGCCCACGGAGAACATGGATTCCTCGGGGAAGACAACCAGGCGCCCGCCGTCGGCCCGCGCTTCGGTGGCCAGGCGGCGCATCACCGCCAGGTTGCCGGCCACCTCGCCGCCCGGGTTGAACTGTCCAACGCTGACCTTCATCGCAACTTCCTTACCGTGGGTTGACTTACCTCCAGCGTAGTCTTCCCGGCCCCCAAAAAAGGGGGGACGACGGCGGAACTTAAGTTCCGCCGTCGTCCCCCCTGGGGCGTCGCCGCCCTACGGCGCGGCCCCGGTGTCAGCCGGCGATGAGGTCGTGGCGCACGATGGTCTGGTCGCGGTCAGGGCCCACGCCGATGGCGGAGATCCGGGTCCCGGACATGGCCTCCAGCGCCAGGATGTAGTTGCGGGCGTTTTCCGGCAGGTCCTCCATGGTGCGGGCGCCGCAGATGTCCTCGGTCCAGCCCGGGAAGTACTCGAAGATCGGCTTGGCGTGGTGGAAGTCGGTCTGCGTCATCGGCATTTCGTCGTGCCGGACCCCGTCGACGTCGTAGGCCACGCACACCGGGATCTGCTCGATGCCGGTGAGCACGTCCAGCTTGGTGAGGAAGTAGTCCGTGAAGCCGTTGACGCGGGAGGCGTGGCGGGCCAGCATGGCGTCGTACCAGCCGCAGCGGCGCGGGCGGCCGGTGTTGACACCGAATTCGCCGCCGGTCTTCTGCAGGTAGATGCCCATCTCGTCAAAGAGCTCCGTGGGAAACGGGCCGGCGCCGACACGCGTGGTGTAGGCCTTGATGATGCCCACGGCGCGGGTGATGCGGGTGGGGCCGATCCCGGAGCCCACGGAGGCGCCGCCGGCGGTCGGGTTGGAGGAGGTCACGAATGGGTAGGTGCCGTGGTCGACGTCCAGGAACGTGGCCTGCCCGCCTTCCATGAGCACCACTTCGCCGCGGTCCAGCGCCTCGTTGAGGACGTAGGTGGAGTCGATGACCATGGGGCGCAGGCGCTCGGCGAAGGCGAGAAAGTACTCCACCGTCTCGTCGATGTCCACGGCGCGGCGGTTGTACACCTTGACCAGCAGCTGGTTCTTTTGCTTCAGCGATCCTTCCACCTTCTGGCGCAGGATGGATTCGTCAAAGACGTCCTGGATGCGGATGCCCAGGCGGGCCACCTTGTCCATGTAGGCCGGGCCGATCCCGCGGCCGGTGGTGCCGATGGCGCGCTTGCCCAGGAAGCGTTCGGTGACCTTGTCCAGCACCTGGTGGTACGGGGCCACCAGGTGGGCGTTGGCGGAGATGCGCAGCTTGGAGGTGTCCGCCCCGCGCGCCTGCAGGCCCTCGATCTCCTCGAACAGGGCCTCCAGGTTCACCACGCAGCCGTTGCCGATGACCGGTGTGGCGTTGGGGCTCAAAATGCCCGCGGGAAGGAGCTTGAGCTCATACTTCTCACCGCCCACCACCACGGTGTGCCCGGCATTGTTGCCGCCATTGGGCTTCACCACATAGTCGACCCGGCCGCCCAAAAGGTCCGTGGCCTTGCCCTTGCCCTCGTCGCCCCACTGGGCTCCGACGATCACGATTGCTGGCATGGGATCCTCCCCCTTGCTCATAAGTTGAGCCGGCCGCTGCATGGCTCGGCGGTTGTTCCGCCGTACACCGTCCGGACACGAAAATGCCCCTTGTCAACGCACCGGCCGTCTCCAACAGGGATTGGCGCCTGGCTGCGCTCAAAGGGGGTCTTGCGTCCCAAGTTTACCGGACGGGCGCGGCGGCCGCACATTAAGGCGCCGGATGCACGACGCCGGCACCCGCCTTCCCCGTTCGGCCCGCCCCTGCGGGGCAACGGTTTCGGGGCCTGGCGTCCTGGCGGAGATCCGGACCGAGGTGGGCGGGCAGGCGTCGGCCGTGTTCCTTTTCGCCGGACCGGCGGGATCCTTCTTCGTCGCCGCGGCGGTCACGGCGGCCCCGGACGGTGCGGGCCGCCGATGAGCAGCGTGGCCAGGTACCGGTGCGGGTGCCGGCTTCGGAACGCCGCGCCCAGGACCTGCCGGAGCGCCTCCGCCTCCGGGCCCGGCGCGGACAGCGCCGCCTGCGCCCGGGTCTGCAGCAGGGCCAGCCGGCCCGCTTCGTGGCGGACGGCGTGATACTCCTCAAGCGATTCCAGGGGCGAGCCGCCACCGAGCACCGCAGCCAGCCGGGAGGCGAGGTCCACGGCGTCGAGCATCCCCGTGTTCAATGCGGAACCGCCGGCGGAAAACACGTGGGCCGCGTCCCCGGCGAGGAACACCCGGCCGGTCCGGTAGCGTTCGGCCAGGCGGCTGTTGGCCACCGTGGACCGCAGCCACTGGCCGCCGCTGATCGGCAGTTCCCCGCCCAGCACACGGCGGATGCTGTCCTTCAGCTCCTGCAGTGGCATTTGCGCCTCCGCCGCCTGGCTGCCCCGGGGCTCGTGCGTGGCGATGACGTACAGGTCCTTGGGCGCGCCGCGGACCAGCGCCGACACCGGGGCGATCGTGAGGGAACCGGCCGCCGTGTGGTTGGCCTGGAAGAGCGCCAGCCGCCGGCCGCCGGGAAGTTCCACGGCGTTCCTGCGCCGGCGCAGTGCGCCGGGCGGGATCGTGACGCGGCCGATCCGCACCAGTTGGCTGCCCGTGGTTCCCGGGAAGCCGACGCCGAGATGGTGGCGGACGAAGCTGTGCGCGCCGTCGCACCCCACCAGGAATCCGGTGTCAAGGGAGCAGGCCCTGCCGTCGAAGGCGACGTCCACGGCCACCCGCCGGCCGTCGTCGTGAAATCCGGTGACGGCGTGCCCGCGGCGGATGTCCACGCCCGCGGCCCGGGCCCGTTCCTCCAGCAGCGCCTCCAGCCGGCGCTGCGGGATGGGCAGGATCCGCAGGGCGTTGGGCCGCAGCGGGTTCAGCCGCAGCGGCAGCGCCCCGAAGGAGTAGCGGGGCACGGGGATGGCGTGCACGCCCTGCTGGCCGCGCAACAGCCCCCGCTTCGCCAGCAGGGGCACGATCCCGCCGACCAGGCCGTTGCCCTTGGGCATGGCATCGGGCTCAAGGGCACGCTCCAGGACCGTCACGGCCACCCCGGCGGCGGCCAGTTCACAGGCGAGCATCAGGCCGACGGGCCCCGCCCCGGCAATGGCCACCTGGGTCCGGTACGGCTCCATCCGGTCCCTCCTCCCCGACGGGTCTTTGCATCAGCCTGCCGCGAACGCCTGCGCGTGCCCCGCCGGGTCCCGGCCAAGCTTGAACGCGACGGCATCGCCGTGGAGGCAGCCAAGTGCCTTGCCGCCCACCATCAGCGACACGGCGCCAAACATTGTGCCGACCGTGACGCCGGCATGGGCAACGTCCGCGGCGAGGGCGTCAATGGCGGCGGCGGCCCGTGACGGCACAAGTTGTTCCATCCCTGAATCATGCCCGACGCAGCCCCCGCCGTCGAGGGGGCCGCGGGGCGGGGCAGCCTGGCCGGAACTGGCGGTGCAGCCAAAGTGGCCTGGCGTCCCTGAACGCCACACGAGCTGCACCGCCGAAATCCCCGGCCCAAGGGAACGGTGCCAGGGTCAGCCGGCCACCTTGAACACGCCGCGGGCGCCGCGCTCGGCGTCGACCATGTAGTGCGAGACGAACGGATAGCTGCCGGCCTGCGGGAAGGTGAGCTCCACGAACCCGCCCTGTGCGGGGGCCAGCGCCAGGGCCTGCGAGCCCGCCGTCGGGTCGGAGCCGTCCAGCAGGTAGCGGCCCTCGCTCCACACCGTGCTGAACTGCCCGCCCACCACGTGGAAGGACGTGGCCCGGTTCGGCCCGGCGTCGAGCACCCAGATGCGCACCTTTTCGCCCACCTTGGCCGTCAGCGGGCGGAAGCCGTACTGGTTGGCGTAGCCGTTGAACACCACTGCGTCCGGCTTGTCTGCCTGGATTTTCGCCAGGTCTGCGACGCCGTCCTGCGGGCCCAGGTACAGCTCGGACTGGATGAGCACGTATTCCTTGTCCACCGGCGGCAGCTTCGGCGGGTCGATGATGACCGCGCCGAACATGCCGTTGGCGATGTGCTCGCTCATGGGCATGGTGCTGCAGTGGTACATCCAGATGCCTGCGCGCGTGGCCGTGAACGTGTATGTCAGCGACTCGCCCGGGTTGACGGTGCGCATGGGCTGGTCGGGGGCCAGGGAGCCGGCGTGGAAGTCGATCGAGTGGCCCATCGTGGCGTCGTTGGTGAGCGTGACGTTGAATTTGTCGCCGACCTTCCCCCGCAGCGTGGGCCCCGGCGCCGTGCCGTTGTACGTCCACAGCGTCTGCTTCACCCCGGCGGCCACCTCCGTCAGCTGGTCGGTGACCTTCAGCGCCACGTTGTGCACGGTGCCGGCAGGCAGCGGCGGGATCACGGCATTGTGTGCCTTGAAGCCGGCCGCAGGCTGCTTCATGAAGTCCAGCAGCGACGCCGCACCGGGAGACGCTGCACCGGGAGCCGTGCCGGATGTCCCGCCGGACGCCCCGTGGTCCATGCCCGGCATGGCCGTGGGCGCCGGAGCCGCGCCCGTGGCGACGATGCTGAACACCATGCCCTGCTGCCGGTGCCCCACAATGCTGCACCAGCCGTCCAGGTTGGCAGCAATCACGCCCGCGTCCACGGTGGCCTTCTCCCCGGGATACAGCCGCCCGGATTCCGCACCGCCCGCCGTGACGAGGTCGTGCACCATGCTGTCCACGTTCGTGACGTGGATGACCAGCCTGTTGCCCGCCGGCACGTCCACCGTGGACGGGTGGAAGCGCATGTCCTTCATGGTCATTTCCACCGTGGTGGTCTGGCCCGTGGCGTGGACGGCGGCCTGCGTGCCCGCCTGGCTGGGCCCGGGCAGGGACGACGGGTCGGCCACGATTCCGGCCACCACCACCAGTACGACGACGGCCAGCCCGGCGGCTGCCATCCCCCACCGGCGGCCGGGGGCCGGGTTCCAGGCGGCGCGCGGGGAAGGGGCGCCGGCACCGGCGGCCGGGGCGGCCGGCCGGGCACCCGGCGTCGAACTTTCCAAAGGTTTCGCCAGCAGCGCCACGCCCAGCAGCGGCAGGAACCAGGCCAGGCCCGCCAGGACCAGGAAGGCGGTGCCCACCCGGACCAGGCTGGGCACGGGCAGCAGGGACGCCACCAGCGCCACGTTGACCAGGACCACGCGGAACACGGCCGCCTTGTCCAGGATGGCGGTGCGCTGCCTGACCCGCGCCGGGCCGCCGCCCAAAACCACCGGGAGCAGGTAGCTCAGGGCCGCGCCGAGCACCTGGGCGGCAAAGCCCGCCGCCAGCACGGGCGCCACGGATTCGATGCCCTGGTGCAGCGCCGTCCAGGACCCCGCGGTTGCCGTCAGCCCGGCCAGCCGGGTGAGCGAGACCGCCAGCCACACGATCGCGGCGATGGCGGACAGCGGGGCGAAGTTGACCGGCGGCTTGCCGCGCACGGCCTTCGCCAGCGGAATGCACACGTAGACCACCCCGCCCAGGTAGGCCAGCAGGCCCACGGTGCACAGGAACATGACGCCGGCGGCGGCCCCGGCGGCCGTCAGGAGCACCCCGGCCAGCAGCGGGAAGGCGCCGTGGCGGGCCACCTGGTCGGCGCCGTCGGCCACGCGGGTGCGCAGCATGGTGGGCAGCAGCGTCATCAGCGTGCCCATGACGGTGAGGCCCACAAAGCCGAGCACGTTCACGGAGAGGTGGACCAGCAGCAGCCGTGCGTGGGCCTCGCCGGCAACGTTCGCGGCCAGCGCGGCACCCACGCCTGCGCCGACGGGCAGCAGCAGGCAGGCGGCAACGTAATACCAGACGGTGGCGCCGAAGCGGGACGGCAGGGCCCGGCGGGCGCGCAGGCCCAGCACCACGGCGTGCGCGGCCACCACGGCGCCGACCAGGATGCTGCCCAGCAGCGTCAGCAGCCAGATGTCCGCCACCATGGACACCACCACGGCCAGCACCGCCACGTTGAGCAGCACCAGCCGTGCGGCCATGCCGCGGGAGTCCGGGGTGGGCCCGCGCAGCAAGGCCTGGGCGAAGTGCCAGCTCCACACGAGGATCGAGTTGGTGACGGCGCCCAGGAACAGCAGGTGCACCATGAGCCAGCCTGAATCCGGGACGTTGCGGTGGATGAGGACCACCACCACCAGCGCCACCAGCCAAAACACGGCAGGGGCGTTGGCGCGCAGGTGCCAGCCGGCCCGGTTCATGCCGCCGGGACCTTGCGGGGCTGCGGGTTTCCCCGGCGGTGTCAGGAAGATGTTCACGCAACAGCTTTCGGAGGGTGGGTGGCCTGCCAGACCGCCATGACGGCGAAAAGCAGGAGGGAGATGACATTGAGCACGCCGCCGGCGACCCACGCGCCGTGGATGCCGGCGGCGTCGCCCAGGCCCAGCCGCAACAGCAGCGATGCCTGCAGCAGCACCGCCGGGACCCAGAACAGCTCGGTGTACGGCAGCGGCTTGCGCAACACGGCCGGCAGGATCACGGACGCGTGGGCCATGATCATGGAAATGGTGAAGCCGAGGAACACCGCGTGGAGCACCGCGTCATAGGCGGCGCCGTCCAGCGTCCGGTCATGGAGCGCCAGCACGACGCCGGCAATCGCCAACCAGCCGTAGCCCGCCAGCAGGCACGCGGCAATGTAGCGCGGCAGGCCCTGGCCGCGGATGGTCTTGCGGGCGGCGTCATAGCCCGCCAGCCAGGCCACGATGGCCAGCAGCGAGAGCCCGAAGAGCGGGTAACCTCCGGCGGGCCACAACAGCGTGGCCACCGTGGAGATGGTCATGGCGAACGCCAGCAGCGTCAGGATGGGTTCAGCCCGCGGACTGGTAATGCCGATCCTGGCCAGTTCCAGCCGTTCCCCGGCAATGGTAAGCACCACGAAGCCGATCAAAAACGGCAGCAGGACTGCGACGTCGGGCACGCGCACCCACAGCGCCGCCGCACCGACGGCCGCCACCCCGCCAAGGACCTGGATCAGCACCACGTTGTCGCGCTGGCGCCGCCACAGCGGGACATACACCAGCAGCATGGCGATGGTGCCGGCCAACAGCACCAGCTTGCCCACGGGCAGGGGCAGCGGGGAGATCATGAACAGCCCGGACAGGCCCAGCAGCGCCGGGGAGAGGTAGCCGGCGGCCCGGCCCAGCGCCACGGAGCGTTCCAGGGCAATCACGGTGCCCACAAAGCCCAGGACCAGCAGCATGCCGTGGATTTCCGGGAACCTGTCCAGCTTCAGCGGCGCGTCGGCACCCATCAGCTGCAGGCCGGCGTTCAACCCCACCAGCAAGGCCGCCCCGGCGGGCAGCAGGAAGAGCATCCTGAAGCCGGGCCGGCGCAGAAACGCCCGGGTCCGGCGTTCCCGGCCGGCCTTCGACTTTCGGGGTTTCGGCGGCCGGCTTCCCGGCGGCACAGCGGCGGGCACCGCGGCTCCGGTCTCCTGCGGGGCGCCCGGCCGGCGTCCGGCACTCACGTGGCGGCAGCCGACGGCAGGCGCAGGGTGCAGATCCCCGGGGCGGCAAAGGGGACCAGCTCAACCCCGTCCTCCGGGACGCCGCTGCCTTCCAACAGGCCCTTGACCAGCCCCAGGTGCACGGCACAGACCACGGCCGGGTTTTCCCGGGCCGCCGCCACGATGGGGCAGGTGGTCAGGGTGAAGTCGGTGGCGTCGGCATTGCCCTGGATGCCAAAGCCGGCATCCCGCAGCGATGCCGCAACGTTCAGGCGCGTCCTGCGCCGCCGGGCGGGACCGGGCACTGTGCGGCAGGTGCCGGCCGCGCCCGTTCCTGCAGATCCGGCAGATCCTGCAGTTCCGGCCCCGGCGCGGCCGGACAGGACATGGGCCCACTGCCTGCCGGCAAGGTCCCCGGCGGCGGCTGGGTCGTCGCTCGTGGAGGCAATGTGGCGGGCCAGCGCTGCGGCCAGGGCGGCGTAGCCGGCAGGCCGCTGCTCGGGCACGGCGGGGGCATAAAGGGAGGCGGGCCGCCCGCGGCCGGAACGGTGCGCCGTCGTCCTGGTGGCAAAGCCGGCGGCCACCAGGGCGTCCAGGTGCTCACGGGCCGTGTTGGGGTGCTGGCCGGTTTCGGCGGCCAGGGCGTCCACGGTGAGCGGGACGGCGGAGGAGCGGAGACGTTCGAGCACCGCTGCGCGCGCCTTGGAAATGGGGGCGACGGGCTCCGTGCCGCCCGGTTTGGGCCCGCGCAGCGGTGGTCCCGAAATATTATTTTCCACGGAATTTATTGTAGTAATATAAGCTCAGAATCGCCATTCCATCCACCGTCAAAAGGAAAAATGCCGTGAACAACCTGGTCCTTGCTTCCTCTTCCGCCGAGGCCGCCGCATTGGAAGAAGTCAACAACCGTCTGGCGGAAGCCGGTGGAACGCTGGGCACGCTGGGCAAAAACCTGCTGTCCGCCGCATCGAACGCGGGCGGTGAACTGGCCGGCGGGGACCAGGCAAAGCTGGTGGAATTCACCGAAACGGAACTGCAGCCGCTGGCCGCAGCCTTTGCACAGGCGCTCTCCGGCGCCACCGGCAAGGACGCCGTGGTGGCCACGCTGGCCGCCGGGCACAGTGCGCGGCTGGCCGAGGCCGCCAAGGCCCTGGAGGAACAGGATGCGCCGGCCCGGATCATCCACGCCGGTGCGCGCCTCCAGGAAGCCGGCGCGGCGTTCCTGGACCAGGCCACCGCGCTGGTGGTTCCGGCCCTGGCCCAAAACCCGGCATTCACCCTGTCCGGCATCCTCCCCGAGCGCGCCTCCGCACCTGCGGCCGCGGCACCGGCCACGGGCGGCTGCGCCTGCGGCGGCCATGACGAGCCCGGCCTGTCCGAGCTGGACACCCGGGTCATCCCGCACGCCATCCGCCACGCCACCATCTTTGGCGCACTTGAGGGCCTGTCCTCCGGCAAGGGCATCCTGCTCATTGCCAACCACAACCCGCTGCCGCTCCTGGCCCAGCTGGAACAGCGCGCCGCCGGCAAGTTCGCCGTCGACTATGTGGAGAACGGCCCGGAGACCTGGAAGCTGAGCATGGTCCGCAACTGACCCTCCAAGCCCCAACTAGGTCGCAGTTGTTACCGAAAAACCCCGGAAAATCGCGGGAAAACGGTAACAACTGCGACCTAGTTGCTGCTAGAGCGCCGCTTCGATCGCGGCCGCGGCGGCCGGGTCCGAATCGTTGAGGAACGTCGAGATGCGGGCGGCCTCGTCGGCCTCGCCAATGGCACCCGCGGCCCGTCCCAGCGCATAAAGCGCACGCAGGAAACCGCGGTTGCCCTCATGCGACCACGGCACGGGCCCGGTCCCACGCCAGCCGTTGCGGCGCAGCGCGTCCAGGCCGCGGTGGTAGCCCGTGCGCGCATAGGCGTAGGACTCGATGGTCCGGCCCTCCACGTAGGCCTCGTCGGCCAGGATGGCCCACAACAGCGACGACGTCGGATGGACGGCCGCGAGGTCAACCGCCTCATCCCCGGCATCCAGGCGCGCCTGGACATCCTCCTCGGCCGGGAGCAGCGTGGGCTCGGGGCCAAGGAGGTTTTTACGGAATGAATCAGACATCTACTTGAACGTCTTGCCGGCGGAACCGAGCTGCTGCGCGGCTTCCACCACACGGGCCGCCAGCCCCTTTTCGGCAGCGGCACCCCAGACACGGGGGTCGTAGGTCTTCTTGTTCCCGACGTCGCCGTCCACCTTGAGCACACCGTCATAGTTGGCAAACATGTGCCCGGCCACCGGGCGCGTGTACGCATACTGGGTGTCCGTGTCGATGTTCATCTTGATGACACCGTAGGAAACGGCATCGGCAATTTCCTGCGCGGAAGAGCCCGAACCGCCATGGAAAACGAGGTCGAACGGGCTGTCCTTGCCCACCTTCGCACCCACCGCGGCCTGGATTTCCTTCAGGATCTCCGGACGCAGCTTCACATTGCCCGGCTTGTAGACCCCATGCACATTGCCAAACGTCAGCGCCGTGATGTACCGGCCATTCTCACCGGAACCCAGCGCCTCCACCGTGGCCAGGCCATCGGCCACCGTGGAATACAGCTTGTCGTTGATGGCGTTCTCCACACCGTCCTCCTCGCCGCCCACGGCCCCGATCTCCACCTCGAGGATGATGTGCGCGGCGTGCGTGCGGGCCAGCAGCTCACGGCCGATCCGCAGGTTTTCCGCCAGCGTCTCCGCCGAACCGTCCCACATGTGCGAGTTGAAGATCGGGTCCCGGCCCGCCTTCACCTCCGCCTCCGACGCCGCCAGCAGAGGCAACACAAAACCGTCCAGCTTGTCCTTCGGGCAGTGGTCGGTGTGCAGTGCCACGTTGACCGGGTACTTCTTCGCCACCTCACGGGCGAACGCGGCAAACCCCAGCGAACCGGCCACCATGTCCTTCACCCCCGCGCCGGACCAATACGCGGCACCACCGGTGGAAACCTGGATAATGCCATCGGTGCCGGCATCGGCAAAACCCTGCAGCGTCGCATTCAACGTCTGCGAAGACGTCACGTTGACCGCAGGATAGGCAAACCCCCCAGCCTTCGCACGATCAATCATTTCGGCATACTTGTCCGGTGTTGCAATGGGCATGAAAAGCTCCTTGGGGCTATACGGTACAAGGTGGCAGCGCTGTTGGCCGCCTCCAGCATGGCTACCTCCATCTTAGCGATGGGCGCCATTGTGGCGAAGTAGATGAAGCCCTGTCTCTGCAGCGGACCCTTGACACGCACGACGGCGGGCCCTGGCCGGGTGCCGGACGCTGGCCGGTCGCCGGTTTCCTGTGGAATATCCGCAGGAAGTTGCTCAGGCCACGTGCTGGTTGAAGACGTGGCGGCGGATCCAGGCGTGCATGGCAATCCCGGCCGCCGCAGCCGCGTTGATGGAGCGGGTGGAGCCGAACTGCTCAATGGACAGGGTGGCCTGGGCCGCGGCGTGCACCTCGGCGCTCAGGCCCGGCCCCTCCTGGCCGAACACCAGCACGCAGTTGCGCGGCAGTTCAAACGTTTCCAGTTTCTGGGAGTCGGGGAAGATGTCGATCCCGATGATCGCCAGGCCCTCGTCCGTGGCCCACGCGACAAAGTCGTCCACGGTGGGGTGGTGGCGGACGTGTTGGTAGCGGTCGGTGACCATCGCACCCCGGCGGTTCCACCGGCGTCGTCCGATGATGTGCACTTCCTTGGCCAGGAACGCATTGGCGGTGCGCACCACGGTGCCGATGTTCATGTCGTGCTGCCAGTTTTCAATGGCGATGTGGAAGTCGTGCCGGCGCGTGTCCAGCTCGGCGACGATGGCGTCCATCTTCCAGTAGCGGTACTGGTCCAGGACGTTGCGCCGGTCGCCCGCGGCCAGCAGTTCCGGGTCCCAGTGCCCGCCGTCCGGCCATGCCCCCTCCCAGGGGCCGACGCCCACCTCGTGGTGCAGCTCCGGGTGGTCGGTGGATTCCGGGGCGGGGGCGTTGGCGGGAGTGGTCACCGTCCAATTTTAGCGGTCCGGCCGCGGCGGTGGGTGCCGCACGCCCACCGGCGCGCGCCCATCTGCCAGACTGAGACACGAAGGAACATCCAGCCCCAGGAGGCACTGTGACCAAGGCGACCCACCGCAAGCCCGCCGACATTGAATGCTGGCTCACCGACATGGACGGCGTGCTGGTCCATGAAAACCAGGCCGTGCCCGGCGCCGCCGAACTGATCCAGCGCTGGGTGGACACGTCCCGGCGCTTTTTGGTGCTGACCAACAATTCCATCTTCACCCCGCGGGACCTCGCCGCACGGCTGCGCGCCTCCGGGCTGGAGGTGCCGGAGGAAAACCTGTGGACGTCGGCCCTGGCCACGGCGCAGTTCCTGAAGTCGCAGATGCCCCACGGGCGGGCCTTTGTCATTGGCGAGGCGGGGCTGACGACGGCGCTGCACGAGGCCGGCTTCATCCTCACCGACCAGGACCCGGACTATGTGGTGCTCGGCGAAACACGCACGTATTCCTTCGAGGCCATCACGCGCGCCATCCGGCTCATCGGTGACGGCGCGCGCTTCATAGCCACCAACCCCGACGCCACCGGCCCGTCCGCCGAGGGCCCCCTGCCGGCCACCGGCGCCATTGCCGCACTGATCACGAAGGCCACGAACCGGGAACCGTATGTGGTGGGCAAGCCAAACCCGATGATGTTCCGTTCGGCCATGAACCGCATTGAGGCCCACTCGGAGACCACCGCGATGATCGGGGACCGCATGGACACCGACATCATCGCCGGCATGGAGGCCGGGCTGCACACCGTGCTGGTGTTCACCGGCATCACGCGGCCGGAGGACATTGACGCCTACCCGTTCCGCCCGGACCAGGCGCTGGGTTCCGTGGCGGACCTGCTGGAGCAGATCTAGCGCCCGGGCAGCCGGCCGCCGGAGGCTTCGAGGTAGCAGTTTCCGCACAGGGACTCGTACCAGACGTCGGCGCCGTCGATGGCGACCTGGTCGCCGTCGAACACGATGTCCGCCCCGACCCGGCGGGTGTTGAACAGCGCCTTCCGGCCGCACCGGCAGATGGTCTTCAGCTCTTCCAGGGAATGGGCCATCTCCAACAGCCGTGCCGCGCCCGGGAAGGCGCGGGTGCGGAAGTCGGTGCGCAGCCCGTACGCGATGACCGGCACGCGGTCCAGGACGGCGATGCGGAAGAGGCCGTCCACCTGGGCAGGGGTCAGGAACTGGGCCTCGTCCACGAGCAGGCAGGCCACCGGCGCCACCTGGACATGCTCCAGCAGGGCATCCGGGTCGTCGCCGGCGGCGTGGGCGGCAAAGACCGCGCGGGCGTCGTCGCCGGGCTGGATGAGGAAGTCAACGCTGCGCGTCATCCCCAGCCGGGACACAATTTCGCCGGCGCCCTTGGTGTCGATGCCCGGCTTGGCCAGCAGCACCCGCTGCCCGCGCTCCTCATAGTTGAACGCCACCTGCAGCAGGGCCGTGGACTTGCCGGAGTTCATGGCACCATGACGGAAGTAAAGCTTGGACAAAAGGGACCTTTCAAGAATTAAGGTGTCCGGCACCACGGCCGGCCGCAGGCGTCAGTCGAGGCCGAGCTCGTCCTTGCCGAAGGCGAACAGGTAGGGGACGCCGGCTTCGCTTTCGATGCGTTCCTTGGCGCCCGTGTCCCGGTCCACGATCACGGCGACGGCCTTGATGTTGCCACCGGCCCTGCGCACGCCTTCGACGGCGGTCAGCGCTGAGCCGCCCGTCGTGGAGGTGTCCTCCAGCACCACAACGTCGCGCCCGTCCACCCCGGGGCCTTCCACCTGGCGGCCCATGCCATAGGACTTTTGGGCCTTGCGCACCACGAACGCGTCGATGGCCCGGCCGGCGTCGGCGGCGGCATGCATGAGGGCGGTGCCGACGGGGTCCGCCCCCATGGTCAGGCCGCCGGCCGTCTCAAACTCAATCCCGGCGTCGTCCAGCATGGCCAGCATGACGCGGCCGGCCAGGCGGGAGGCCTCGTGGTGGAGCGTGATGCGGCGCAGGTCGATGTAGTAGTCGGCTTCCTTGCCGGAGGACAGGATCACCTTGCCGCGGACCACGGCCAGTTCCTTGATGAGTTCGAGCAGGCGGGCGCGGTCGGCAGCGGGAGTCTGGGTCATGGCCTCCATTCTAAATGCTTTGCCCGGCGTCCGGTTCTGCACACCTTCCGTTGGGCGCGGCGCTGCGCACCACCCCGGTGGGGTGGTGCGCAGTGCGGTACCGGCTGTGTCAGCCGTCGGCGCCGGCGGGCGTCGTGGTGGTGGCGAAGCCTTCGAGCTTGTTGGCCGCGAGGGCGTACTTGTTGGTGAAGGTGCCGGCAATGCTGACCTTGGAGGTGTCCACGCCGTTGCCCTTCTCCATGGCGAAGATGACCTTCGGGCCGCCGGCAGGCATGATCCCGTCCGGCAGGAACTGGCCCTTGTCGGTGGTCAGCCCGGCGATGTACTGGTCCTTGCTGATGGTGCTGTTCTGCACGTACGACGACGGCAGCTTGTTGGCGATGTCCGCTGCGGAGTGCGTGTTGATCCAGTGCATCGTCGCGACGAGCGCGTCCACCACCTTCTGGGCGGCGTCCTCGTGCGTCTTCACCCAGCTGGCGTTGGCCAGGACACCGGCTGCGGGCCAGTCGCCGCCGAGCGTCTTTGTGGCGCCGGCGGCCGTTGCCAGGTCGACGGCGGTGTAGGCGAGCTTTTTGCTTTCCAGCGCCCCGACGGTGGGCTGGGTGGTCATGACGCAGTCAGCGGACTTGCGCTGGATGGCGGCGATGGCGGTGGCCCCTGCCCCGACGGCGAGGGTGTGGTAGTCCTTCTTCGTGACGCCGGCCTGCGAGGCGACGAACTGGGTCAGCTCGTCGGTGCCGGAGCCAAGGTCGGTGACGCCCATCGTCTTGCCCTTGAAGTCCGCCGGCGAGTGGACCCCGCTGTCCGTGCCGCACATGATGCGTTCGCCCGGTGCACCGGAGAGCTGGACCAGGTTGATGACGTCCTTGCCCTTGGCCTGGAAGTCAACCGTGTGGACGTACCAGGCGCCGGCCATGTCGACCTGCCCGGAGGCCATGGCGTCCTCGGCTCCCACACCGCCGTTTTGCTCCGTGGAGAGCTGCATGTTCACGCCGTACTTCTTGTAGAAGCCCAGTTGTTGGGCCAGTTCGTAGGGCAGGTAGATTTGCTTGTCGATGCCGCCCACCATCATCGTGACGGTCGGCATGGACGCGGCGCCGCCATTGGCCCCGGCGCTGCTGCCGCTACCCGCGGTGCCAGTGCCCCCACAGGCTGCGAGGCTGAGGACGATGGCCCCGGTGGCCGCAGCCGCGTAGATCTTGTGCTTGATCATGATTTTTCCTTTTGTGTTTGTCCCGAAAACCGGGCGTTTGCCTAATTCAGTGAATGGAAGGAAGGTTCCTAGATGGCCTGTGCTTCCGAGCGGCTCGGCGGCCGCCACTTGAGCAGGGAGTGCTCCAGGAGGCTGATGAGGTATTCGGCGCCGAGGGTGACCACCGCGATGATCACCATGCAGGCGAAGACCGTATTCGGGTCGAAGGTCCCCTGCGCCTGGGTGATGATCAGCCCGACGCCGTGCTGGGCCCCGAGCACCTCTGCCACCAGCGCGCCGATGATCGCGAAGCCGAAGGCCGTGTGCAGGCTGGCGATGATCCAGGTCATCGCCGACGGGATGGTCACGTGCATGGCCACCTGAAGCGGTGAGGCCCCCAGGACCCGCACATTGGAGATGAGGTTCTGGTCCACCTCACGGACGCCCTGGAAGGCGTTGAAGAAGACCACGAAGAACACCAGGACTGCCGCGAGCAGCACCTTCGGGCCCATCCCGAGGCCGAAGGCCACGATGAAGATTGAGCCGAGCACGATGCGTGGAATGGAGTTGACGATCCGGATGTAGGGTCCCACCACGTCGGAGAGGTAGCGGTTTGACCCCAGGAGGATGCCGAGGATGACGCCGGCGAGCGTGCCGACCACGAATCCGCCCAGCGCCTCCTGCACCGTGATCCAGAGGTTTTCCCAGATGGTGCCGAAGGCGGTGCCTTCCGTGAAGAGCCGGACCAGGCTGTTCCAGACTTCCGTCGGCTGGCCGAAGAAGAACTTGTCCACGAGCCCGACGGCGGTGAACCACTGCCAGCCGCCGATGACGACGACGGCGAGCAGCGCCCGGCCGACCCAGATCCAGGTCTTGCGCAGCGTCATGGCTCGGTGCGCGTCGGCCTTGAGTTGGGCCTCCTCCTCGTGGACCAGCGGTGCCTTGTGCGTTATCGATGTCATGCCGGCACCCCTGCCGTCTGCTTGTAGGCCCGGGTGACTTCGTCCTTCAGGGAGGACCAGATCTGCCCCTGCAGTTCAAGGAAGCGTTCCTCGTGCCGGATTTGCTGGACGTCCCCGCGCGGCCTGGGCAGGTCGATGTCGAAGACGTTTTTGATGGAGCCGGGACTGCTGGTCATGATGACCACCTTGTCTGCGAGCGCCACGGCCTCGTCGAGGTCGTGGGTGATGAACAGGACCGAAGGCCGCAGGCCCTCCCAGAGCTGGAGCAGCTCGTTCTGCATGATGGCCTTGGTCTGCACATCAAGTGCACCGAACGGCTCATCCATGAGCAGGATCCGCGGGTTGTTGATCAGTGCCGCCGCCATGGCGACGCGCTTGCGCATGCCGCCGGAAAGCTGGTGGGGGTAGCGGTCCTCGAAGCCGGCCAGGCCCACGCGGCGCAGCCAGTCCATGGCGAGCTCGGTGGCCTCGCGCTTGGGCGTGCCGAGGAGGACGGGGCCGATCAGCACGTTGTTGAGCACGGTTTTCCAGGGGAACAGCGCGTCCGCCTGGAACATGTAGCTGACGCCGTTGGTGATGCCTTCGACGGTGCGGCCGCCAACGGTCACGGAGCCGGCACTCGGGTGTTCCAGTCCGGAGACCTGGGCCAGCGTGGTGGACTTGCCGCAGCCCGTCGGTCCCACGATCGCGCAAAACTGGCCCGGTTCGACGGTGAGCGACACGTCGCGGATGGCCGTGAACGTCTCGCCCTTCGGGGTGAGGTAGCGCTTGGTCAGGCCGTGGATTTCGATGCGTCCGCCGTTGTCTCCCCCACCTCCACCGTGGTCCGTGGGCGAGCCGCCCCTTCTGTGTAATTCTGACACCGTTGTCACTGTTTCCCTTCCTGGATTTGGTTCGCATGCGTGAGTCGGATCACATAAGCTAAGACGAGCTTAGAAAGTGACAGCCAGTGCCAAAAGACTTCAGTAAGTTGTGCAACTTAACCGCAAAAATGCACGTTTTGTGCGTTTTCTGCAATGGGCATCCGCACCGGTCCGGGGGCCGGGTCCGGTGAGCCGAATTCCGCCGGCACGCGCCCGCCGGGTGCGGCACCGGTCGATGACCCTGACCACGCAGATCCTGCTCAGCATGCTCTCCCTGCTGCTGCTCGCCGTGGTCCTGGGCGCGTTCCTGTTCACGGTTGTCAGCAACCAGACGCTGGACCGGCAGTACCAGCTCCGTGCGCTGGGCATCGCCACCACCACGGCCGCGATGCCCGAGGTGCGCTCCGCATTGGAGGCCAAGGACCCCCACCACACCATCGCGGCCCTGGCCAGGGAGATTGTGGCCACGGCCAATCCCTCCTACGTGGTGGTCACCGACCGCAACGGGATCCGCTACTCCCACCCGAACCCCGCCCTCATCGGCAAGAAGCTGGAGGAACCGGTGGCCGTCCTGGACGGGAAGACCCACCTTGGCTTTGACCCGGGCAGCCTGGGGCTGTCGGCCAACGCCAAGGCCCCGATCTTCTCCGCGGACGGCGCCGTGATCGGCGAGGTCTCGGTGGGCATCCTGGACACCCGGGAACGGGACGAACAGGCGGCGAACATTTGGCTCATTGCCGGCTTTTCGGCGCTGGTGCTGCTCCTGAGCATCGCCGGGTCACTGCTGCTGTCCCGGCGCATCAAGCGCGTCACGTTCAACCTGGAACCGTCGGAGATCGCCTTCCTGTTGCAGGAGCGGGAGGCGCTGCTTCACGGGATCCGGGAGGCCGTCATCGGACTTGACGACGACGGCCGGGTGACCGTCATCAACGAGGAGGCGCGGCGGCTGCTGAAGGTGGAAGGGACCGCCCTGGGCATGCCGGTGGCGGAACTGGTTCCCGACGGCCGGCTGCGCCAGCTGCTCACCGGCAGGCTCGACGGCGTCGACCAGGTGGCGCTGACGGAGGACGCCCTGCTGGTGGTCAACCGCATGCCCGTTTCCATTGGCGGGCGGAGCATCGGCTCGGTGGTGACGCTGCGGGACCGCACCGAGATCGAGGGGCTGGTGCGGGACCTGCATTCCGTCCAGGGCCTGATGGAGGCGATGCGGGCCCTGGAGCATGAATATGCCAACCGCCTGTACGTGGTGGACGGGCTGCTGGAGCTTGGCGATGTGGCCCAGGCCCGCACGTACGTCTCGCAAATCTCGGAGTCCTCGCGTTCCCTGGGCGAGGGGCTGCGTTCGCGGATTGCCCCGCCGGAACTGGCTGCGCTGCTGCTGGCCAAGATCACGGTCGCGGCCGAACAGGACGTGCAGATCAAGGTCACGGCCGAGTCCCGGCTGGAACGGCCCCTGGTGGACGCAGCCGAACTGCTCACCGTGGTGGGCAACCTCCTGGACAATGCCGTGGACGCCCTGGCCGGGTCTCCCCGGCCCCGCACTGTGACGGTCCAGCTGGACGACGCGGACGGGGTGTTCATCGCCGTCCGGGACAACGGCCCCGGCGTGCCGGCGGACAGGATCGACGCCGTGGTGGTTGACGGGTACTCCACGAAGGACACCCGGCCCGGGATGCGCCGCGGGATCGGCCTGGCCCTGGTGCGCCGGATCGTGCACCGGGCAGGGGGCACCCTCGACGTTTTCCCGGGTCCGGGAGGTAACTTTGAGGTGTGGCTGCCGGCGCAGGCAGACGTGGCGGGCACGTCGGGCACGGCAGGCACGGAAGCGAGGGACACGCAGTGATCAGGACGTTGGTGGTTGACGACGACTTCAGGGTGGCCCGCATCCATGCCGCCCGGGTGGCCCGGGTCGACGGCTTTGAATGCGTCGGCGAGGTGTACAGCGCCGCGTCCGCGCGGGAGGCCATTGCCCGGCTGTCCCCGGACCTGCTGCTGCTGGACGTGCACCTGCCGGACGAGGACGGGCTCTCGCTGCTGCGGTCGCTGCAGGCCGCCGGAACCGAGGTTGACTGCATCATCATCACCGCCGCCCGGGACCTGGCCACGGTGCGCTCGGCCATGAGCAGCGGCGCCGTCTATTACCTGGTCAAGCCCTTCAGCTTTGAGCAGCTGCGCACCCAGCTGGAGGCCTACCACCGCTGGCGGCAGGAACTTGACTCGGCGCCGTCGGCCAGCCAGGCCGTGGTGGACAGCCTGTACAACACCCGCTCCGCTGCCGTGCGTGCCGCGGCCCCCGCGCCCCGCCTGCAACCGACCATGCAGAAGGTGCTCGACGCCGTCAGGACCGCCGGCGGGCCCGTCGGCGCCGCGGAAATCGCCGACACCCTCGGCGTCAGCCGGCCCACGGCCCAGCGCTACCTCGGGGCGTTGGAGCGCAAGGGCCTGGTGGTCCTTGACCTCAGCTACGGGACCACGGGCCGCCCGCTGAACTCCTACACGATCGCCTAGCGCACAGGCCTAGCGGTCCGTCGCGCCGCTTTCCGTCGCGTCCAGGAGCCCCAGCTCGTGCCGTTGCGGCAGCCCCTCCCAGTCACCGGCGGTGCTCACGGCGAAGGCGCCCATCAAGGCCCCACGCCGCAGCCGCGCGGCAACATCACCGCCCTCAAGCAGCCCCGAGAGGTAGCCGGCCGAGAACGCGTCCCCGGCACCCACGGTGTCCACCGCATCCACGGCGACGGCCCCGGCACGGCTGGTCCCGGCCGCCGTGTACGCCTCGGCGCCCCGGGCACCCAGCTTGACGACGACGTCGCGCACGCCGAGCCCGAGCAGCTCCGCGGCCGTGCCGGCAACACCGTCCGTGGCGCGCCGCGGGACCAGCAGGTCCAGTTCGTCGTCCGAGGCGATGACGACGGCGGCATGCCGGGCCACCGGGGCAAGGGCCGCCCGGGCTTCCTCCCGGGACCACAGCTTGCCGCGGTAGTTCACGTCCAGAGACACCACAATGCCGCGCGCGGCGGCTGTTTCGGCGGCGAAGGCAAAGGCGTCCAGGGCCTTGGCCGAGAGCGCCGGCGTAATCCCGGTCAGGTGCAGGATCCGCGCCCCGTCCTCGAGCGGGCCTTCAACGTCCGCCCGGCTGAGGCCGGAGCCGGCCGAGCCGGAGCGGTAGTACCAGGCCCTGTTGACGTCGGCGGTGCGCCGCTCCAGGAACATCACGCCTGTGGGCCGTACGGGGTCGCGGCCCACTGCCAGGTCCACGCCCTCGGCGCGCAGCGCCCGTTCAACGAAGTCGCCGTGCGGGTCGCAGCCCAGGCGGCCGGCCCACCGCACCGGGTGGCCCAGGCGGGCCAGGCCCACGGCCACGTTCGACTCCGCGCCGGCCGCGTGCATGGCCAGGGAGCCGCCCTGGGCCAGCGGGCCTGCCGAGCGCAGGGACACCATGGTCTCGCCGAAGGTCAACACGTCCACGGAAACCATCCCGCGCTCAGCCCTGCCGGCGGGAATGGTCCGCCGCCGTGCGCAGGTAATCGCGGGCACGGGACCGCATCGCTGCCAGGTCCCCTCCGGCCGAGGCCGCGTCGCCCACCAGCGGGCTGCCGGGCCCGACGGCGGCGGCCCCGGCATCCCAGTAGTCGGCGGCGTCTGCCGCGCCCACCCCGCCGACCGCCACCAACGGGACGGCCGGGAACGGATCCAGCAGCGCCTTGAGGTAGCGCGGCCCGCCGATGAATGCCGGGAAGAGCTTGACCAGGGTGGCGCCGCGGTTCATGCCCTCGAGCACCTCGGTCGGTGTCAGGGCGCCCGCCAGGACCGGCAGGCCGCGCCCTGCCGCCACACGGATGGACTCCGCGAGGGCAGGGGTGACAATGAACTGGGCCCCTGCCGCTTCGACCTCCCTGACGTCGGCGGCGGTCAGCACCGTGCCCGCCCCCACCAGCGCACCAGGGGGCGCCGCGGCACGGACGGCCGCAATGGCACCGGGCGCGTCCGGCGTCGTCAGGGCCACCTCAACGTAGCGGAACCCCTCCTCCATCAGTGCCAGGGCGGCGGCCGCCGCGGCCGTGCTGCTGGTGCCGCGCACAATGGCGATGAGCTTGGCGGCCCGCACCCCGGCCAGGAACTCCTCCGGTGCCTGGTTCATGGCAGCCTCACCATTCCGCAAAGGAGCCGTCGGCGTGCCGCCACACGGGGCCGCGCCAGGCATGCCCGCGCTTGTCGGCCTCGCGCACGGCACGCTCGTCAATGTCGATGCCCAGGCCCGGGCCCGGCAGCCGCTCGAAGTGCCCGTCCACAAATTTCAGCGGGCCCTTGTCCAGCACATAGTCCAGCACCTCGGCCCCCTGGTTGTAGTGGATGCCGATGCTTTGCTCCTGGATCAGGTAGTTCGGGGTTGCGAACCCCACCTGCAGGCAGGCGGCGAGCGCCAGCGGACCGAGGGGGCAGTGCGGGGCCAGCTGGACATCGTAGACCTCGGCCAGGGCGGCGATCTTGCGCACCTCTGTGATGCCGCCGGCATGGGAAAGGTCCGGCTGCGCCACGGCAATGCCTGCCTGCAGCGCCGGCAGGAACTCCTGCCTGCAGTACAGCCGCTCCCCCGTGGAGACGGGCGTGGTGGTGGACCGGGTGAATTCACGCAGCAGGTGCGTGTTTTCCGGGACCACCGGTTCCTCGAGGAAAAACGGCCGGTACGGTTCCAGCAGCGGGGCCACACGGCGCGCATTGGCGAGCGTGAACCGGCCGTGGAAGTCGACGGCCACGTCGCGGTGCTCGCCGAGGACCTCGCGGGCGGCCGCCACGCGGCGCACCACGCCGTCGATCTCCGCGACGGACGCCACGGGGGGCATTCGCCCGCTGGCGTTCATCTTCACCGCCGTCAGCCCCACGTCCAGCTGGGCCTGGATGGACTCGGCCACCTCCCCCGGCTCGTCGCCGCCCACCCAGCCGTAGGCCCGGATGCGGTCGCGGACGGGCCCTCCGAGGAGTTGGTGGACAGGGGCGTTGAAGTGCTTGCCGGCTATGTCCCAGAGCGCCTGGTCCAGGCCGGACACTGCGCTGGCGAGGATGGGGCCGCCCCGGTAGAACGAGCCCTTGGTCATGACCTGCCAGTGGTCCTCAATGCGCAGCGCGTCGGCGCCGATGAGGACTTCGGAGAGTTGTTCGACGGCGGTGCGCACCGTTTCGCTCCGGCCCTCACAGGTGGCCTCCCCCCACCCCACAATCCCGCCGGCCGTCTCGATGCGCACAAACAGCCAGCGTGGCGGGACCAGGAAGGTTTCAACCTTGACAATACGGGTCATGACGGTGCGCCTATCCCTTGGTTGCGCCGGCAGTCATGCCGGAGACGATGTATTTTTGCGTGAACAGGGCAATGACCATGATGGGAACGGTGACCACGGTTGCCGCTGCCATGAGCCCGCCCCAGTCGATGCTGGCGTAGGAGACGAAGTCAAAAATGGCCACGGGCAGCGTCTTGGTGTCGGCGCCGGAGAGCACCAGGGCGAACATGAAGTTGTTCCAGGAAAAGATGAACGCCAGGATGCCTGCCGTGGCCATCCCGCCCGCGGAAAGCGGCAGCGTGATTTTCCGGAAGGCGCCGATGGGGGTCAGCCCGTCAACCTGCGCGGATTCCTCAAGCTCCAGCGGCATGGAATCGAAGTAGCTCATCATGATGTACACAATCAGCGGCAGCGCCACAAACATGTGGCTGAGGATCAGGACGGTGAAGCCGCCCACCATGTGCATGTTGGAGAACACGTAGTACCACGGCACCAGCAGGGAAATGCCGGGGATGACGCGGGCCATCAACACCACGAGGGCGGAACGGTGCATCGTGAACCGGCTCATGGCATAGGCGGCGGGGACACCCAGCACCAGGGACAGCACGGTGGAGACAAACGCCACCCAGAAGCTGTTGAAGATGTACACGAAGTAGTTGTTGCGGGTGATGACGTTGACGTAGTTCTCCAACGTGGGGGTGAAGATGATCGTCTTGGTGGCGTCGTAAATGTCCACATTGGTTTTCAGCGACGACGCGAAAAGCCAGGCCAGGGGTGCCAGCAGGGCCAGCACCACCACGGTGAGCGCAGCAAAGCGGAACCAGGTGTAGGCGCGCACGGACAGCGGCTTGCGGCGGGCCGGCACCGGGGCGTCCGACCGGGCCGCCCGGGCGGCCCCGGCGGGCAGAAGTGACGGGGTCATTGGCTTGCACCTTTCCTGCGGCGGGTCAGAATCCACATGAACGCGATGATGATGAGGAAGAAGATGATGAGCACGGCCGAGGCAAGGCCGTATTCGTTGTAATCGAAGCTGAGCCCGTACGCGTACACATTCAGCGTCTCCACTTCATGGAAGGACCCCCCGCCCTTGCCCTTCGTGGCGTAGAGGATGTCAAAGGTCTTCAACGCGTCAATGCTGCGCAGCAGGATGGCGACGATGACGGTGGGCATCATCAGCGGCAGGGTGATGTAAAAGAAGCGCTGCCAGGCGTTGGCCCCGTCAACGCGTGCGGCCTCGTCGGGTTCGTCGGACAGCGAGGTCAGCCCGGCCAGCAGGATCAGCACCACCATGGGCGTCCACTGCCAAATGTCCATGAAGATGGTGGTGGGCAGGGCCGTGTATTGCCCCGACAGCCACGGCTGCGGGGGGATGCCCACCCAGCCGAGCATCTGGTTGGCGAAGCCGATGTTGGGGTCAAAGATCAGCCGCCACATCATGCCGACGGCAACGGGCGTGGCCACGAGCGGCAGGAGAATGGCGACGCGGACCCACTTTTCGCCGCGGAACGGGCGCCACAGTAGCAGGGCGATGGCCATGCCCAGGACCATTTCGACGGCGAGCGCGGTGAACGTGAAGTACGCCGTCCGCCCCACGGCGGGCCAGAAGCGGTCGGTGTCCGAGAGCACCGTCAGGTAGTTTTTCAGCCCGATGAAGTCAGACGGCGCGCGCACCGACCCGTGGGAGTCGGTCAGGCTCAGGTAGACGGTCCAGGCGAGCGGGAAAATGATCAGCAGGCCCACAAAGATCATGGCCGGTGAGGCAAACAGCCATTTTCTGTGCTGGTTGGCCCAGTCGGAGAACGATCGTGGCGGGGGTGCCGTCCGGCGTACGGCCGGGGTCTTTACGGAAACAGACATGGTTCACCTAGGGAATCGAAAGGGGGCATTCTTCGCGCCGGAGCTGCACGCGGCCGGCGCGGCCGGGGACCGGGCGGCCGGGACGGCCGCTGCCGTCCCTGCCGCCCGGAAGGGGCATTACTTGTCGCTTGCCAGGAACTTTTGGAAGGCGTCGTTGGCTGCCGTGGCGGCCGCGGCGGAATCGCCGCCGGTGATGGCGGTGACAATCGGCCCGCCCACAATCTCCCGCGCCTTGCCCACGGCAATCACGAGGGGCCGGTCGTGGCCCACGCCGTGCTCGGCGCTGAAGGCAATGGCCTGGGCCAGGTCCTTCGGGTACGTCGAGGTGCCGTCGGCGTCCGCCCACACGGAACTGCGCGGGCCCGGGACACCGGCCTTCTGCGCCGCCAGGGTCCGTTCCTTGGACGTGGCCCACTGGATGAACTTCCAGGCGTTTTCCTGGTTGCCCGAGGCCGAGTTGATGGCAAGGCCCCATGACGGGATGTTGTAGGGCTTGGCGCCGGCGGGGCCTGCCGGCAGCGCTGCGAAGCCCACCTTGTCGGCAACCTTGGATTTCGCCGCGTCGGTGGCGTTCTTGTACAGGGAGTCGGCCTCGGTGTAGAAAGCCGCGTTGCCCTGCGTGAAGATGGCCATGGCCTCCGGCCAGCTCATGTCGGTGCTGACGTTGGCGGGGCCGTACTTGTTGATCAGGCCGCCGTAGAAGGCGTAGGCGGCCTTGGCTTCAGGCGTTGCGATGCTCGATTTGCCGGATTCGTCCATGAAATCCCCGCCGAAGCTGTACAGGAAGCTGGAGAACTGTGTGACGGCCGCGGACTTGTTGGTGCGGGCCACGAAGCCGGCAATGCCCTTGTTGGCCCCGGAAATCTTCTTGGCCGCCGCCTCGAGCTCCGCCATGGTCTTGGGAACCGCCACGCCGGCCGCTTCGAGCAGGTCCTTGCGGTAGTAGAGCACCTCGCGCTCGGTGATGATCGGCACGCCCACCACCTTGCCCTCAAAGGTGCTGGCCGTGACCGGTCCCGGCTGGAAGTCCTTCCAGTCCCAGGACGCGTCCGAGGTGACATGCGCGGTCAGGTCGGCCAGGTAGGTGTTTTTGGCAAACTGCTTGCCTTCCTGGAGCGGGCGGTACATCATCACGTCAATTTCGTCGCTGCCCGCGTTGAGCTTGACGTTGTACTGGTCGGAAAGCTGGTCTTCGCCAAGCTGGGTCAGCTCGACCTTGAGCCCCGACGCTTTTTCAAATTCAGGGATGGCAGCCTTGATGCCGTCGGTCCACACGTGGTTGGCGAGCGTGACGCGCACCGTGTTGGACGCCTTTCCCCCGCCGCCGCCACCGCAGGCCGCAACACCGAATGGAACCACTACTGCAACAGCCAGGAGCTGGAGTACTGAGCGTCGCTTCATTACGACTTCCTTTTCTTTTTGGCAGGAACCACAGGGTTCCGAATGACAATGCGGCACCGAAACACATATGCCGTATTGGAGATGCTAATCACATAAAACATACTTATCAATGGTTGAGACCAAATCGGTATGATGCATCCATGACCGCCTCCCGGACAGCTGGACCGCCGCCACCCGCCCCCGACCACGGCGCGGGCACCGCTGGCGGCGTGCCGTCCGCCGGCCTTCCGCGCGAGTACCTGCACTCCGCCCTCGTTGACAAACTCGGGCTGGCCGTTGTGACCAGGGAATTTCCGCCCCACGCCGTGCTGAGCATCGAGGAACTGGAAGTGCGCTATGGCGTTTCGCGCTCCGTCATCCGCGAGGTCATCCGGGTGCTGTCGTCGCTCGGGCTGCTCGCCTCAAGGCGTCGTTTGGGAACGGTCGTCCAGCCGGCCACCGCCTGGAACCTCTACGACCCCCATGTCATCCGATGGCGGCTCGCCTCGGACGACCGCATAGACCAGCTTCGCAGCCTCAGTGAGCTGCGCTCCGCCATCGAACCCCAGGCAGCAAAACTGGCGGCCCAACGCGCCAGCTTCGCCGACGCCAGTGAACTGGTGTACCTGTCCGCGCAGATGTGGGCCAGGGGCCATGATTCGGACATCGCCGAATTCCTCAAGCTCGATGTGCTCTTCCACGCGAAAATGCTCGAATGCTCCGGCAACGAAATGTTTGCCCAGCTCAACTCCCTCGTCACGGAGGTCCTCAAGGGCCGCATAGACCATGGGCTCATGCCGCGCAGCCCCAACCACGAGGCCATGCGGTTTCACGTGGACGTTGCCAACGCCATCCAGCGGCGCGACGGCGATGCGGCGCAGGCCGCCATGACACGGATCGTGGAACAGTCCATGGATGAGATGGGTGTCATCTGGGAAACCGGCCTCCCCAAACCGGCGCCGTAGCACCGGTCCGCGTAACACCCTTGTTACACCGAGGCGCTAGCCTTGGATCCATGCGCGAACTCCAGGCACAGATCATTGCAGAACTGGGCGTCAGGCCCACCATTGACCCGGCGGCGGAAATCACCCGCCGCGTGGAATTCCTCAAGGGCTACCTCAAGGCCACGGGCACGAGGGGCTATGTGCTGGGCATCAGCGGCGGCATCGACTCCACCCTCGCCGGCAGGCTGGCCCAGCTCGCCGTGGAAAGCCTGGCCCGGGAAGGCATTGAGGCCGACTTCATCGCCGTCCGCCTGCCCTATGGCATCCAGCACGACGAGGACGACGCACAGGCGGCCCTGGACTTCATCCGTGCCAAGACCGAACGCACCTTCAACATCGCCGCCGCCGTGGACGGCTTCGAGGCGGAGTTTGCCAGGACCGCCACGGAGGACGTCAGCGACTTCAACAAGGGCAACATCAAGGCCCGCTCCCGCATGATCGCCCAGTACGCGCTGGCCGGCCACGACAACCTGCTGGTGGTCGGCACCGACCACGCGGCCGAATCCGTGACGGGATTCTTCACCAAGTTCGGCGACGGCGGGGCGGACATCCTGCCGCTGTTCACGCTGAACAAGCGCCAAAACCGCCAACTGCTCCAGCACCTGGGCGCACCCGAAAAACTCTGGGCCAAGGTGCCCACCGCCGACCTGCTGGACGGCAGGCCGGGGCGCACCGACGAGGACGAGCTCGGCATCAGCTACGAGGAAATTGACGACTACCTGGAGGGCCGGGAGATCGGCGACGTCCCGGCGTCGGGCATCGAGCGGCGGTACCTGGCGACCCGGCACAAGCGCACCACGCCGGTGTCGCTGCTGGACACGTGGTGGAAGTAGGGCCCGGCCGCACCGCCGTCGCGTATATTTCACAGTGAGGCCTGTTGTTCCCCGGGCCGATCATCCTGGCAACGAAGCCGAAAGGTGGCCCCATGACCGTCACTGAAGAATTCCGTGAGGCACGCAACCGCCTGCTGGAGATGCGCCTGGACAACGCCCGCGCCCAGCGCGAATTCACCTGGCCGGCGTTCACCGAATTCAACTTTGCCCTGGACTGGATCGACCAAATCGCGCAGGACCCGGCCACCGGCAACAACCCGGCACTGGTGATCGTGGAACAGGACGGTTCCGCCACCCGCCGCAGCTTCAAGGACCTGTCCCTGCGTTCGAACCAGGTGGCGAACTGGCTGCGGCACAAGGGCATCCGCCGCGGCGACCACATGGTCATCATGCTCGGCAACCAGGTGGAGCTGTGGGAACTCATGCTCGCCTGCATCAAGCTCGGCGTGGTCATGATCCCCACCACCACCATGATGGGGCCGGCGGACCTCCGCGACCGGGTGGCGCGCGGCGCAGCCCGCTGGATCGGCGTGCGGGCGGACAACCTGGCCAAGTTTGCCGATGTCCCGGGCGACTACACACTGGTGGGCATCGGCCCCGATCCCGCGGCGGCCGCAGCTGCGGGCCGGCCCGTCCTCGACTACGCCGACGCGGACGGCGCCCCGGAGGACTTCACGCCGGACGCGCCCACCCGGGCGGATGAAACCATGCTGCTGTACTTCACCTCAGGCACCACCTCCAAGGCGAAGCTGGTGGAGCACACGCACACCTCCTACCCCGTGGGCCACCTCTCCACCATGTTCTGGATCGGCCTGGAGCCCGGTGACGTCCACCTCAACGTCGCCTCGCCGGGCTGGGCCAAGCACGCCTGGTCCAACGTGTTCACACCGTGGATCGCCGAGGCCTGTGTGTTCATCTACAACTACACGCGCTTCGACGCCAAGGCCCTCATGGCGCAGATGGATGCCGAGCATGTCACGAGCTTCTGCGCCCCGCCCACCGTGTGGCGCATGCTCATCCAGGCGGACCTCACGCTGCTGAAAAACCCGCCCACCAAGGTGGTTTCGGCCGGCGAGCCGCTCAACGCCGAGGTGATCGACCAGGTGGAGCGTGCCTGGGGACAGCTGATCCGGGACGGCTTCGGCCAGACGGAAACCACCGTCCAGGTCGCTAACACGCCGGGCCAGCCGATCAAGATCGGCTCCATGGGCCGGCCGCTGCCCGGCTACGACGTGGTCCTGTTGGACCTTGTGACCGGGGAGGAAACGGACGACGGCGAACTGTGCCTGCGCCTGGACCCCGCCCCCGTGGGGCTCACCAAGGGCTACTTCGGCGACCCCGCCAAGACGGCCGAGGCCTTCCGTGGCGGCTTCTACCACACGGGCGACGTGGCCAGCCGGGACGAAAACGGGGTCCTGACCTACGTGGGCCGCAGCGACGACGTGTTCAAGTCCTCCGACTACCGGCTCTCCCCCTTTGAGCTGGAAAGCGTGCTGATTGAACACCCGGCCGTGGCGGAGGCGGCCGTGGTGCCCTCCCCAGACGCCCTGCGCCTGAACGTGCCCAAGGCGTACGTGGTGCTGGCGGCGGCCTATGAGCCCAGCGACGAACTGGCCGGGGAGCTCTTTGCCTTCTGCCGCGAGCACCTGCCGGCGTACAAGCGGATCCGCCGCCTGGAATTTGCCGAGCTGCCCAAGACCATTTCCGGGAAAATCCGCCGCGTGGAGCTGCGGGCCAACGAGGAGGCACGCCACGGCGACGGTTCCGGCCAGGCGTCGGGCACCCCCGCCGCGGCCGGCCTGGGCCGCGAGTACGCCGATTCGGAGTTCCCCGCTGCCGACGCAGGCTGACCCGGGGCGCGGCGGCGCCGCCCTTTGCACGGCTTAACTTGATAGCTTGGGATACGTGAAGATAGCTACCTGGAATGTGAACTCGCTGCGCGCCCGTGCCGACCGCGTGGAGGACTGGCTGCACCGCGCCGGTGCCGACGTCCTGGCGATCCAGGAGACCAAGTGCAAGGACGAAAACTTTCCATGGGAGCTCTTTGAGAGCAACGGCTACGAGGTGGCGCACTTTGGTTTCAGCCAGTGGAACGGCGTGGCGATCGCCTCCAAGGTGGGGCTGACCGACGTCGAACGCACGTTTTCCGGCCAGCCGGCCTTTGGCAAGGGCGGCAAGGACCCCGTCCAGGAAGCCCGCGCCATTGCCGCCACCTGCAACGGGGTGCGGATCTGGAGCCTGTACGTGCCCAACGGCCGGGCCCTCGACGACGAGCACATGCCCTACAAGCTGCAGTGGCTGGCCGAGCTGAAGGACCAGGCGGCAGGCTGGCTGGCGGACGACCCCCAGGCGCAGATCGCGCTGATGGGCGACTGGAACATCGCACCCCGGGACGAGGACGTCTGGGACATGGACTTCTTCATCGAGCAGGGCCTGACCCACGTCAGCCCGCCCGAGCGCGCCGCCTTTGCAGCGTTTGAAAACGCAGGCTTCTCCGACGTCGTGCGCCCCCTGCACCCGGGGCCCGGCACCTACACCTACTGGGACTACACGCAGCTGCGCTTCCCGAAGAAGGAAGGGATGCGCATCGACTTTGTCATGGCCTCCCCGGCCCTGGCTGCGCGGGTGACGGGTGCGGAAATTGACCGTGAGGAGCGCAAGGGCAAGGGCGCCTCGGACCATGCACCGGTGATCGTGGAGCTGGGCTAGGCCATGCGCAACGGGCTGTATCTGGGCGGGCTCCAGCTGCCCTTCGTCTCCAGCCTGCGCGTTTACCTGCCGCGCGAGTCCTACACGGACGAACAGTTCAGCTACCTGCGCGGCCGTCTCGAGGAGGAGCAGAACCCGGTCACGGTTGATGCCCAGGAGCTGGCCGATTCGCTGGGGCGCGTCAGCCGCTCCTCCCCCAACCCGCTGCCGACGCCGGCCGTGGACCGGGTGCGCGTGTTCCAGGCCGGCGAGGGCGCCCCGCTGCTCTACGCCCCGAACCAGGTGGTGGCACGCTCCCTGTCCGCCACCACCGAACTGCTCAGCGGCCCGCTGGCCCCCCTCGCCCGGCTGGTGGTGCCGGACACCGAATGGGACCTCCACCTGGAAAAAATGGCGACGGTTCCGGTGCCCGGCACGACCCTGCAGACCCGCACGTCCACGTGGGGCATCCCGTTCAGCTGGTTCACCCTGGTTTACGCCAATGACCGCATGGAGGTGGTGGAGGCCAACGGCCGCGTGCTGACCGTGCGCATCCAGGTGCCGCTGCCCCTGGCGGTGGAACGGTCCGGGCAGACGCTGAAGATGCTGGCCGAGATGGCCCCCGAGCTGGACCTCTTTGAGGAACTCGACGAGCTGCACGGCTGGCTGGACGCCTTCAGCAACGAGGGCATGGTGGAACTTGACTACGGACCCGTGGCCAACCGCGTGCACCCCGACGACTCCCCGGCGGACGTCCACGCCGGCCTGCAATGCCTGGCCGAGGGCGACCTGACCGGCGCCGCGGCAGCCTACCGCCGGCTGGCCCGACGCTGGATGCCCATCCGCCAACTGGCCCGCGCGAACTAGCCGTGCAGCCCGGCCGCCGCCGCCGATTGAGCCTGCCGAAATCAAGCCTCGCGCGGCGGCGGGGCGGTGCTGCGCCGGACCTTCAGCTCGAACGGCATGGTCACATCCCGCACGGCGCCTGCGGTTCCGCCGAGTTCTGCCAGCAGCATGCCGGCCGCCGCACGGCCGTGCTCCCAGGGCTGCTGGGCGATGGTGGTCAGGCCGGCCGGGGCTGAAAAATCGTGGTCGTCGATCCCGATGAGCGAGAGCTCTTCCGGGATGCGGATCCCGCGGCGCTGCGCCTCAAACATGGCGCCCAGTGCCATTTCGTCGGAGCCGCAGAAAAGGGCCGTGGGCCGCTCGCCGGGCGCTTCAAATATCCGCGCCGCCGCCTGCATGCCGTCGGAAACGGTGAATTCCCCGGCCGCGTTCCACCCCGGGCGGGGCTCCAGCCCGGCGCGTGCCATGGCCGCCTCAAACGCCACCGTGCGAAGGGCGGGGACCCTGAAGGTCTGCTCATCCTGGACGCCGCCGCGCAGGTGCCCGATCCGGCGGTGCCCCAGCCCGATCAGATGGTCCATGGCGGCCGTGGCGGCGGCGACGTCGTCAATGTAGACGCCGCGGCAGCCGTTCACGGGACCACCCACCGAGAGCAGCGGGATGTCGGTGTGGTGGAGCTGGCGCAGTTCCTCCTCGGAGAGGCCCAGGGACAACACCAGCAGCGCGTCGATCTGCTTGCGCACCATGCTTTCGGTGAAGCTGCGTTTCTGGCCGTGGAGGTAGCCGCCCAGGCTGAACAGCAGCAGGTTGTAGCCGTTCTCCCGCAGCACCTGGTCAATCCCCTCAATGGCGTGCCCAAAGTACCAGCGGTCCACAAACGGCACCAACACCCCCACGGTCCGGGTGCGCCCGGTGGCGAGCCCGCTGGCCGAGCGCGACGGCACGTAGCCCAGCTCCGCAGCCACCGAGAACACCTTCGCCCGGGTCGCCTCGCTGACGCGCGGCAGCCCCCTGAGTGCACGTGACACGGTGGCCGTTGAAACGTGTGCCTGCGCGGCAACATCGTCAATGCTGACGCCCATGTTCGCTCTCTCCCCCCTTGGCTGCGCCTACGATTCTGCCGTGGCGCCCCTCAGCGGGGCCGCCGTGCGATGCGGGCCGGCAGTTTCCGGCGGAGCCGGACCATGCCCCAGAGCCCCAGCACCAGCGCCAACAGGCCCAGGGCCCACAGGAGCGCGGGCTGCCCGGTCACCTCCAGCCAGACGGTGATGCCAAGGACCACCAGCGCCCAGAACCCGAGGAAGCCGATGATCAGGTCAAAGTCCTCCGCACTGCGCTGCCGGGACGCGGGGGCGTGCAGCCCCGAACCCTTCGGTTGGCGGCCCCGCACCTACTTCACCGCCCCCGCCGTCAGGCCGGCCACGATCTTGCGCTGGAACACCAGCACCAGGATCACGAGCGGAATGGTCACCACGGTTCCGGCGGCCATGACGGCCGTGTACGGTTCCTGGTGCGGCTGCGAACCGGCAAAGTAGGCGATGGCCACCGTGACGGTCTTGGTGGCGTCGCTGGAGAGCTGGCTGGCGATCAGGAACTCGTTCCAGGCGCCGATGAAGGCCAGGATGGCCGTGGTGAAGACGGCCGGGGCGGCCAGCGGCATGATGACCTTGCGGAACGCCTCCCCCTGGGTGCAGCCGTCGATCCGGGCCGCCTCCTCCAGCTCCCACGGCATTTCGCGGAAGAAGGACGTCAGCGTGTAGACGGTCAGCGGCAGCACGAAGGAGATGTTCGGGATGATCAGCGCCTGGTAGGTGCCCATCCAGCCGATGTTGGTGAACAGCTGGAACAGCGGGGTGACGATGGCGACGCCGGGGAACATCGAGGCGCCGAGCACAAAGCCAAGCACCAGGAACTTGAAGCGGAACTCCAGCCGGGCCAGGGCATAGGCGGCAAACACGCCAAACAGCAGGGCCACGGCGGTGGTGACGCCGGAAACAATCAGCGAGTTCAGCAGGTTCTGCGCAAAGTGGTTGCCCAGGCTGGTGGAGAACACGGTGCTGAAGTTGTCCCAGGTGACGTGCGTGAACCAGGGCGTCGGGTCAAAGGTGTAGCCGACGTCCCGGAACGCCGTGACCAGCATCCAATAGAACGGCAGCAGGCACCAGATGAGGATGACGGCGGCACTGACGTAGGTGCGCGAGCTGACCCAGCGCTCGCGCCGCCGGGCCACGGACTTTGCAGCCGCCGGATCAAGGGTTGCAACGCTCATTTCACTTCGCCTTCCCCGAGTTGGTGGCCGATTCGACGGCGTTCGCCCCCAGGAAGCGGACAAAGATGAACGCCACAATGAAGATGATCAGGAACGTGATGGTGGACAGCGCGGCGGCCGAGTTGAAGCCGATCCGGATCTGGTTCACCACCAGGATCGAAAGCGTGGTGGTTCCGTTGGCGCCCGCCGTCATGATGGCCGGGAGGTCGTACATGCGCAAGGCGTCCAGGGTGCGGAACAGGATCGCCACCATCAGGGCCGGCTTGACCAGCGGCAGCGTGATCTGGGTGAACCGCTGCCAGGCCGTGGCACCGTCCACCTTGGCCGCCTCGTACACGTCGTCCGGGATCATCTGCAGCCCTGCCAGGATCAGCAGTGCCATGAACGGCGTCGTTTTCCAGACGTCGGCAATGATGATGGCCGTCCGCGCCGGGACTTCGGACCCCGTCCACAGGATCGAGGTGTGGAACAGCGTATTGGCGATGCCGTCGAAGGCAAAGATGAAGAACCACAGCTTGGCCGTCACCGCCGTCGGAATGGCCCACGGCACCAGCACGGCCGCGCGCAGTGCGCTGCGCCCGCGGAACGTGCGGGACATGATGATCGCCATCCAAAAGCCAATCACCGTCTCCAGCGCCACCGTGATGACGGTGAGCAGGAAGGTGGTCCCGGTGGCGGACCAGAACTGCGAGCCGAGCGTGCCGGCCGGGCAGGACGCCTGTCCGTTGGGCGTGTTGCACTGCTCGAAGATCCAGTGGATGTAGTTGTACAGCCCGGCAAAGCCGCCCGCCACGAAGGATCCCGTCACGGGGTCCAGGCCGGCGTCCTTTTGCAGCGACATGACGATGGCGTCGATGACGGGGTAGACAATCACGATGCCCAGCACAATCAGCGAGGGCACAATGAGCAGCAGCGCCACCTTGCCCTGCGTCTTCTGCTTCCGGTCCTGGCCCACTTCCTTGTTCTCAAGCCCCGCGCCTGTGCCCTTCTTGCCGCGGCGGGTCTGCGGCTCCACTTGCATTGACATTCCCTGGTCCTTTCCTCGGGTGTCGGCTGCATGGGTGTATGGCGGGGACGACGGCGGCCCGGGCACCCAGGTGCGCGGGCCGCCGTCGTCCGTGGTTGCCGTGGCCGGTGGCCGCGGCGGGGCCGGGCCTACTGGGAGCCGGCCGCCCCCAGGGCCGCCTGCATGTCGGTCAGGGCCTGGTCAACTGTCTTGTCACCCTTCAGGGCGGCGTAGGCGTTGACCTGCACGGCCTGGGTCACGGCCGGGTAGAACGGCGAGACCGGACGCGGCACGGCGTTCTTGATGGAGGTCAGCAGGACCGGCAGGTAGGGCAGCTGCTTGACGAGGTCGGCGTCGGCGTAGAGGTCGGCACGGACCGGTGCCAGCGAACCCTGCGTGGCGTAGAACTTCTCGGTTTCCTGGCTTGTCATGAACTTCATGAAGTCCATGGCCGTCGCCTTGTGCTTGCTGTAGACGCTCATGGCGATGTTGTGCCCGCCCAGGGAGGAGGCGCCGGGGCCGTCCTTGCCGGGCAGCGGGGCGATGCCGAACTTGTCCTTCACCACGGAGGAGCCGTCGGTCTTCGCCAGGTTGTACACGTAGGGCCAGTTGCGCAGGAACAGCAGCTTGCCGGCTTCAAACGACTGGCGGCCCTGCTCTTCCTGGTACGTGATGGCCTGCTTGGGGATGTTGCCGTCCTTGAATGCCTGGACCAGGTTGTTCAGCCCGGCCTTGGCTTCGGGGGTGTTGACGGCCGGCTTGCCGTCCTTGCCGACGATGACGCCGCCGGCGGTGTTGATGGCCTCGGCCGCGTTGACCGTCAGGCCCTCATACTGGGCAAACTGGCCTGCGTAGCAGTCCATGTTGTTCTTCTTGGCGATGGGGCACATGCCCATCATCTCGTCCCAGGTCTTGGGCGGGGTGGGGACCAGGTCCTTGCGGTAGTACAGGATGCCGCCGTCGGAGGTTTGCGGGGCCGCGTACAGCGTGTCCTTGTAGGTCGCCGTGGCGACGGTGGCCGGCAGGAAGCCGGTGGTGTCAAAGGCCGTCTTGCCCTTCAGCGGCTGCAGCCAGCCCTTGGCCGCAAACTCCGCCGTCCAGACAACGTCCACGTCGACGACGTCGTAGCTGGCGTTTTTGGCCTGGAAGTTCTGGACGAGGTCGTCGTGCTGCTGGTCCGCCTTGTCCGACTGCTCCTTGAAGGTGACCTTCTCATTCGGGTGCGACGCGTTCCACTTGTCCACGAGGGGCCGGACCACGTTCGAGTTGTCCTTGCCCTGGACGTAGGTGATGGGTCCGCGCGCGTCCAGGTTGGCGGCCGCATCGCCGCTGAGGCCGCCGGAGTTTCCGCCGCCACCGCCGCCGCTTCCCCCGCCGCCGCAGGCGGCCAATGTCATCGCCAGGACCGAGGCTGCCGCCAGGGCTGCAAACTTCCTTGAATGTTTCATTCCACGCTCTTTCCCGTCAGTGAAAACGTTCAATCATGAAGTTCAATCATGAAATTGGCGGGCCCAGGCATGCGCCGGGCCCTGTGGTGATGTGGATCACTCTAAGCAGGGACCGGGCCGGAGTGCAAGCGCTTACGCACGATTGTGACCATTTCCTTATCGAAAGCCCGGACAGCCGTTTCCGTGCCTCGGGGCGGGCAGGCAGCAAACAGGGAGGGTGGCCCGTCCAGAAACTGGACGGGCCACCCTCCCTTTTTACTGTCACGGAACGGTTCCGCGGCACCTCCCGGGCCGCGGCGCAGCGAGCTATTTGTCGTGCTTGAACAGGCCGGCGATCTTGGCGCCGAGCCCCTTGACGCTTTCCGAGGCGTCCTCGGCAAAGTGCTTGACGTTTTCCGAGGCGTCCTCGGCAAAGTGCTTGACGTTTTCCGAGGCGTCCTCCGCAAAGTGCTTGACGTTTTCGGCGGCCCCGCCGGCAAATTCCTTGAGGTTTTCACCGCCCTCGCCGGCAAATTCCTTCGCCTTGGCAGCCGCGTCGCCGGCCAGGTCCTTGGCCTTTTCTGCTGCGTCTGCGGCCAGGTCCTTGGCCGAATCCAGCGGGTTCCCCGAGTCGTTCTCACTCATGTGCTTCTCCCTTTCGCAGTGGTTGCGCGCCCCCAGGCGTGAATTGCACCCGTGGGTGATGGGACCCAAGACTAGCGGACGCGTTCGGCTTTCGTGAAGCGCGCCCTGGTCCCGGACCCGAGGCTGACAAGCACCGGGACCTGCACCCCGAGCAACGCATCCAGGGCATCCACGAGGGACGCGATGTCCGCGGCAACTTCGTGCGGTGCCACACCCTGCCGGGGCAGGACCCGGACCCTGACGGCCGGCTGGCCACGGAAGGCATAACTCGTCACAGAGACGCCCAGCAGGTCCCCGCGCTCCAGCAGCGCCGCCTTGAGTGACTGCTCCGCCACCGCGGTACTGAGCACCACCTTGCCCGCGGCACCGTCGTCGGCGGCAGTCCCCTGGCGCTGAAAGAGGACGTTGGTGCGCCCCTTGCCTTGGTTGGCCACCCACGACACCATGAAGATCACCAGCACCAGCAGGCAGGCGGCCACCACCAGCCAGATCCAGCTGCCGCCGCCGGGTGCCAGGCGCGTCCTGGCGGCAAGGCCGCTAAGGCGGCCCATCTGCGGGCCGGCCCAGTCCTGCCAGAGACGTCCGGCCGCGGGGACGACGGCCAGGGCTGCCAAGGCCGCGCCCAGTGCCAGCAGCACCAGGCCGGCGATGGCCAGCACCACCCTGTTCACTGCGCGGGGGGTGCCGTTCATACGCCAATCACCCCGGATCCGGACAGGTTGACGGTGACGTCCGGCGCCGGTTCCAGCGCCATCTGCTCCAATTCGTCTTCAACGGCGGCCCGGATGTGGGACTCGTCCAGGGGGATGCCCGACGTCGGGCGGACATTGACCTGCACCGCCTTGGTGGACACCACCACAATGACCTGCTCACGGGTCACGCCAGCCGCGAGCCGTGCACGGCGTGCCAAGGCCGAGGCGATGACTTCATCGTCCACCACAATGGCCAGGCGCGGATCGGCAATGGTGTGGCGGGCGCGGCGGCCGGGCAGGAATGCGTGCCCCAGGCAGACCAGCCCCAGCAAGGCCAGCAGGACGCCAATGGCGCCGAGCAGGACCGGCGAAATCCCCTCGGGCAGGCGCGCCAGGCGCCGGGCTGCCGTGAGCGGGTCAATCAGCCAGGGCCGCTGGCCCACCGCCCGCAGCACGGCCTCCAAGAGCCCGTAGACAGCCAGCAGCCCGATGACCATGGCGGCCGCAACAGACAACGGCGCCCTGGAGGAATGGCGCTCCCGCTTGAGGATGCGCCCGATCAGCTCGCTCATTGCACCCGCCCTTCATTGGTGGACTGGATGCCGGAGATCCGGACATCGACCCGGCTCAGCTGCGATCCCGTCAGGTGCTCCACCTGCTCCAGGATGCCCCGCTTGGCCGCCGTGGCACGGTCCGCCACCGTGCCCCCGGTGTTGGCAACGCGCCCTGGCTGCCGGCGCACCGCCGCCAGGGAGGGCACGCTGATGGGTGAGGAGACATTCAAGGCCAGGGATCCGGCGTCGTCCGACCAGGACACACGCACGGCGGCGGGTGCGACGCCAAAAACCGCGGCAGCGGCCGCCCGGGCCACGGACGTCAGTGCCTGGGTGCTGATGCGGGTATGTCCGGACAGCCCGCGCCCGGAGTCCACGGCGATATCCGTCACCGCGACGAACGCCGGCCGGTGAGGGCGTCGAGCACCCCGCGCCAGTCCAGCTTGCCTCCGGCGGCCCGGCCCACAAACGCGCCGATGGCGATGAACACGGCGCCAATGATGAAGCCCCAGAAGCCGAACCTAAAGGCCATGTAGGCCAGGAAGGCGCCAAATGCTGCACACACTACGGTCAGGTTCACGGCTGGCCCTTCTCATGGCCCACAGGGGCTGCGGACGGGTTCGGCGCTGCCGGGCGCACGGGCGCACCGAGGCGCTCGGACAGCTTGGTCCGGGGCTGCTGGCGCTCCGGTTCGGCGGACGGGATGAAGACGTCCGTAATTTCGATGTTCACCTCAATGACGTCGCGGCCCACCAGGCCCTCCACGGCACCGTAGACGGCGGCCCGGACGGCGTCTGCCAGCTGCTGGAGCGGGTAGCCGTAGATGGCCACCAGCACCAGGTCGACCGCCACCTGCGATTCCCCCACCTCGACGCGGACGCCCTGGGTCAGGTCCGTGGCACCCACCACGTCCCGGATGGCGCCAATGGACCGCGAGGCGCCGGAGCCCAGGGCATGGACCCCTGCCACCCCGCGGGCGGCAACGCCCACCACCTTGGCCACCGCGTTGTCAGAGATGACGGTGCGGCCCTGTGCCTGGTCCAGGGGCAGCCCTGGTGAGTGGATTGCCTGCGGCTGGTCTCGCCCGTCCATGAAAGCTCCTTGTCCCGTTATTACTTACGGTAAGCCTATGCACCGACAAGATGAGGGGCAACGCCATGACAGTTAAAGCAAAAACCCCTTATTGCTAAGGGGTTTTATGTGGTGGCTCCGACCGGCGTCGATCCGGTGACCTTTCGATTTTCAGTCGAACGCTCTACCAACTGAGCTACAGAGCCTTGGTGAACTGCACAAGCCTTTGTCACCAGATCCCCCGAAATGAATTTCAGGAAACCTAAGCGACCCTGACGGGACTTGAACCCGCGACCTCCGCCGTGACAGGGCGGCGCGCTAACCAACTGCGCTACAGGGCCATACTATTTTTTTATTCTTTCATTCTTATCGCGCATTCACGCGAAATTCACGAGTAATAGCTTACCAGCCTTTTCCGGCCGGAATTACCACTTTTCCCGCAAAGTACCCCCAACGGGATTCGAACCCGTGCCGCCGCCGTGAAAGGGCGGTGTCCTAGGCCGCTAGACGATGGGGGCATCGTCACTCACGTCCAGCCCACGGTTTCCCGCGCGCCGTCCGCAGTGGACTTGAAAAACTATAGGGCCTATTTGTCCAGAACACAAAACGGGGGCGGCGGCTGTGCGGCAGGACACACCGCGGCGGTTGGACACTAGGCTGGAGGGCATGAACCGCGACCCGCTGGCGTCCATTCCCTCCTTTGGCCCGTTCAGGATGGATGCGGCGGAATTTGATGCCGCCGTGGAGGCGGCCCTGGCCCGAATCCCCGCTGACATCAGGGCGCAAATGGACAATGTGGCGGTCTTTGTCGAGGACGACCATGTGCCGCGTGCGGGCGGGCATCCGGACACCGTGCTGCTGGGCCTGTACGAGGGGACGCCGTTGACCGAGCGTGGCTCCTGGTGGGGCTCCGGTTCCCTGCCCGACCGCATCACCATCTTCCGCCGGCCCATCCTGGGCATCTGCTCCACGCGCGAAGAGGTCATCCATGAAGTCGCCGTGACCGTGGTCCACGAGATTGCGCACCACTTCGGCATCAGCGACGAGAGGCTGCACGAATTGGGCTGGGGATGACCGCCGCGGCGTCCCTGCCCGGCATGTGGACCTGAACCGTGCCCGGGCGGCGCAAGCCGGATAAACACGGCCCGATAAACGCAGCCTGATCAGCAAAAGCCACTATTGCCTTGAAATAACACCGCTGTGGTTACAACTTTGTAGTTTATGTTGCTGGTGTTACTGGTGTTGCCAAAGAGATCAATGGGGCCGTAATGTCAGCTGTGCTGTGTAAATATGTGCGTCTTTATCGGCGCACCGGGCACGGACTCGCGCCCGAGATTTACCTAACCAAACTGCAATGAGGTCTTGAGGATGCGCATTCCCTTCCTGGTACGCGGGACGACCGCCTTCGCATGCGCGGCGTTGGCGACCACCGCCGTGCTCTCCCCTGCCGCCGCGGCACCCGCCCCCGGTGCGTTGACTGCCGGGCCTGTTCCGGCGTCGTTCCTTGGCCACCTGGCCACTGCCCCGGCCGTGCCCAGCACCGGCGACATCGCCAACGCCAAAAAATCCGAGGCCGCAACAAAGGCGGAGTCGGCCAAGATCGACGGCATGCTCAGCGCGGCCAACGAGCGCCTGCAAGGCTCCCTCACGGGCACGGTGAGCGCCAACAACGCCTATACCAACGCACTCGTCACCCTTGACAAGCGCAAGGCGGACGCGCAGACCGCCAAGGCCAAGGCGGACGCAGCCGCTGCCGAGTACAAGTCCGCCAAGTCGCAATTGGGCCAGCTTGCCGGCAATCTCTACAAAAACGGCGGGCTCAACCTGAGCGTGCAGGCCTTCCTCACCAGTTCCAACGCCAGCGACACCATGTACCAGGCCTCCACGCTGCAGGCGCTGTCCGACGAGCGGGCCAACACCTTTGACTCCGCTGCAGCAGCCTCCGCAACGTCCACGGCCCTTCAGGCGCAGGCCGCCGCGGCCCAGCAGGCGGCGGACCAGGCAGCAACGGCGGCCGAGGCCTCCCGGCAGGCAGCACAGTCCGCCACGGATGCCCTGACGGCCGTGGTCAAGGAAAACCAGGCCCAGCGCAGCACCCTCCTCCGACAGCTGGCCACCTTGCACAACACCACCGTGGCCCTGGAAGGAGCCCGCGTGGACGGCCTGGCGCGCCAGGCACGTGAAGCGGCCCTCGCCCAGGAAATCAGGAATTCGGCGGCCGCCCCTGCACCGGTGGTTCCGGCAGCCTCCTCGGTGACACCCTTGAACCCGGCCAGCCAGCCGCAGCAGCCTGCCGCCCCGGCACCGGCACCGATTGCAGCGCCTGCTCCCGCACCGGCGCCTGCCCCCGCACCGGTCCGACCGGCACCAGCTCCGGTCCCCGCACCTGCTCCCGCACCGGCACCAGCGCCAGCGCCAGCGCCAGCGCCTGCTCCGGCCCCGGCTCCGGCCCCCGCGCCTGCACCGGCACCGGCTCCTGCCCCGTCCGGGTCCTACATCCAGGTCATGGTCAACTACGCCATGGCCCAAAGCGGCAAGTCCTACCAGTGGGGCGGCACCGGAAATCCGGGCTTTGACTGCTCCGGGCTGGTCATGACCTCGTTTGCCGCTGCCGGCGTCTCCGTGCCGCGCACCGGAACGGCCCAATTCTGGGGGGCGCCGACCCGCGTGCCGCTGTCCCAGATGCGCTACGGTGACCTGCTCGTCTTCAACGAATCCCCCGCCGGCTCGGGCCAGTTCGAGCACATTGCCATTTACATCGGCAACGACCAGGTGGTGCAGGCCCTGGCCCCTGGCTATCCCGTCGGCGTCTATTCGCTCTCCGACATGGCGCTGGGCGGCATGCAGCTTTACCCGTACGCCGCCCGGTACTGACCACCGGAACTCCACGAACGTACGGCTCTGGCGGCTTCCCCGTGGGGGGAAGCCGCCAGAGCCGTACTCTCGAGCGGGCGGGGCGGGCCCGCGGTCCGGTGCCGGACCGGTCAGGCCTGCAGGAGCGGGCCGAACGCCGAACGGTCGTCCTGGCGGGGGTCTTCACGGTCCCGGACCACCATGATGGGCCCCTTGGCGTGGTGCCGCACGCCGTCTGTGGTGGAACCGAGCATCATGCCGGCGAAACCGCCGCGGCCGCGGGTGCCCATGACCAGCAGCTCCGACGTTTCCGAGGCCTTGACCAGGACATCCACGGCAGATCCCTCCACGAGCTTGACCTCAATGGGGAGCTGCGGAAAATGGTGCCTCAGCCACTTTTCACCGGCGTCGAGCTGTGTCTGGATCTCCGCGAACAGTTCCTCGCGGTCCACGGGGGCCGGCATCCATGACAGGGAGCCGGTGTACGGCTGGATGGCGCAGATGATGCGCAGGGCGGATCCGGACCGTTGGGCCTGCTCCGCGGCGACCAGAACCGCATAGCGGGCCTGGTCGGAGCCGTCGACGCCCACGGTGACAACCTTCTCGATCACGGGGGCCTGCGCTTCCCGGCCCGGGTCCTCGCCCAGGCGCGTGGCGCAGCTCAGCGGAACCGTGACCGTGGGGCACTTGGAGTGTGCCGGCAGGGCCGAACTCACGCTGCCGAGCAGCCGGCCGAGGAAACCGCCGCGGCCGCGCGTGCCAAAGACCAGCAGCTCGGCCGTCTCGCTCAACTCCAGCAGGACCCCGGCAGCGTCGCCGTTTTCCACCCGGGCATCGACTTCCACGTCCAGGTGCGCCACCTTGGCTGCCGCCTCGCGAAGGACGGCCTCCGCGCCCTGGCGGATGACGTCGTCGTCCACGGTGGCGTACCCGCCGTCGAGCCCGGAGGCGGCAAAGATGGGCACGGTGTAGGCGGTGACAAGGTGCAGGGGCGACCTGCGGAGCTTGGCCTCTCGGGCGGCCCACACCACGGCATAGTTGCTCTGGTCGGAACCGTCCACGCCCACAACAATTCCGGTCGGTGCGGGAATGGGGTCGGGCTGGGCAACCGGGGATGCTTGGTCAGGACTGCTCATGCTGCGCCTCCTTATATAGGTGGCCGCCAGGGGGCGTCGAGCACTGCTGCCCGCCTCCCCCTCGAGGCCTATACCTGTGACTATTGTCGTTCCCAGGTAGTGCGTCAAGTGACACGCGCGGGGGCGTGCCCAGGTTGCGGCGCAACCGCCCATGGGCGGCAAAATCCACTCCCAGGGGGCATTGGTGCAGGCACGGCAGGGCCCGAATGGCGGCTGCAGAAGCGCCGGCGGCGGCGACTGCACCGGGGAAGCCGCACCGGCCGGCCAGCCGGCGGCACCGGCACCGGACGGCCCCGGCGCGACGCAGGGCATTTTCTCCATTCGCAGGACTTTAGATGACCCTATCCATACCCTGCATTGTTCGGTAGGGTTCCAAAGGAAGCCGGATCACACCGCGTGTTTCACCGTGCCAACGAGGATCGTGTGCCCGGCCCCACCCTGACGACACCGCCCGCTCCCGGACTGTTGCCGCCTGAAAAATTTCTCCCACCGTTCGAGGAGGCATTGCCGTGACGGCTGCGCCACAAACCGCGCCCGCAAGCAGACCGGGCGCCGGGGCCGCCAGCCCCGGCGCACCGGGCATCGAAGCCACCAACACCGTTGTGATCGGTTCCGGCTTCTCTGGACTGGCCATGGCGGCGGAGCTCAACCGCCAGGGCATCAAGGCAATCGTGGTTGACTGCCCCGCCCCTCCCGCCAGCCAGGGCTCCCCCGCCACCGGCGGCGTCAGCCTGGACGCCATGGACCGCCGGACCGAAATCATGCGGCTTCTGGAGCACTATGCCCGCCGGCATGAACTGGACATCCGGCCGGCCACCGCCGCCCTCCACATTGAAAGCAAGGCCACCCCGGCGGGCCGGCTGTGGGAGATCCGGACGGCCACGGGCATCCTGACCGCACACAGCATTGTCTTCACCCGTGGCGCCCTGAACCAGCTGCGGCGCATGCTGCACGGTGTCGGCATCGGCACGGGCCAGGGCCTGGGCAGCGCCATGCAGGCGCTGGGCCTGTACCTGGTGGGCGTGGGAGAGCTGCTCACCCCTTCCACGCAGGAGATACTGCACCAGGCCAAGCATGCCGGCCAGTGCATCTCGGCCCGGGCGGCGTCGAGGCAGGCCGGCACCCTCCCCGGCCTCGCCTGAGGGACCCTTCGGCCAGGCGTCAGTCGGCCTGGTTGAGCCTGCGGCGCGCCAACACGACCATCGCGATGACCACGACCGCCAGGACGCCGATCAGGCCAAAGACGCTCCACGGAATGCCGCCGCTGTCCGCCGCGGGCTGCGCGGCGGCCTCGGTGACCTGCTGCGCCGAATGGGCCGGCCCGGCCACGGCGCCCGCGCTGGACCCGGCCCTTGCCGTGAACGTGAACGCCCCCTCCACAGGGTGCGAATCGGAGGAGACCAGCCGCCACTCCACGGTGTATTTCCCCGCCGGGGCCCCGGACTTCAGCGGCTGCGTTGCCACGTTGTCCAGCACGGAAACCGGACCCGAGGCCCAGTTGGTGCCGCCGGCATCCAGCACCTTGACCTCCGCCCCGATGGCTGCCGGCGTGTGGGACATGGCCAGCGTCACGGCCTGCGGCACCGCGGCCACCGTGGACCCCTGCACCGGCGAGGTGGCATCGAGCTGATCGTGTGCCTGCGCCGCGGCCGGTCCTCCCAGCAGGGCCAGAAGCACGACGGCGGCGCCCGCCAGGGCCCGCCAGGCGGCTCCGCGATGGCGGACCACGCGGACCGGTTTTTGCCCTGCGGCAAGTCCCCGCGGTGTCATGTTCGTCTCATCGGCACGCGGCGGGACAGGGGGAATCACGGTTCTGCTTCCTTAGGTCAGGGAAAGGGTGGTCCAGCCCACCTTAGTGCAGGATGGTGGGAGAATCCCTCGAGACTGCGGGAAATTTCCCCCAGCGGCCGGTGCGCCGAACACCTGCGGCGGGGAACGGCGTCGCACCTAATAAACGGGCCATAAACGGCCACATGCCCAGGACCCCGCCTCCCGAAAACCGGCTAGTATCGTCTCGACTGGATATCCCCCTTTTTCATCGCCCGGAGGGCCCCCTATGGCAACCACGACGGCTACCCGCCTGTCTGCGGTAGACAAATACTTCAAGATCACCGAACGCGGCTCGACCTACTCCCGCGAGATCCGCGGCGGCTTCGCCACGTTCTTCGCCATGAGCTACATCGTGGTCCTCAACCCGCTGATCCTCGGCGGCGCGGATTCGACCGGCGGCATCCTGGGCCCGGCCCGCGTGGCCGCCATGACCGCGCTCGTGGCAGGCCTGCTGACCATCATCATGGGCGCCTGGGCCAAGCACCCGTTCGCCCTGGCCACCGGACTGGGTGTCAACGCGTTCGTGGCCGTCACGGTGGCCTCCCACCCGGGCCTGACCTGGCCGGACATGATGGGCCTGGTGGTGCTCTCCGGCATCACGATGTTCATCCTGGTGCTGACGGGCTTCCGCACGGCCGTGTTCAACGCGGTGCCGGCGGGGCTGAAAACCGCCATCGTGGTGGGCATCGGGCTGTTCATTGCCCTGATCGGCCTGGTCAACGCCGGCTTTGTGCGCCGCATCCCCGACGTCGCCGGCACCACCGTCCCGGTGGGCCTTGGCTTTGACGGCAAGCTGCTCGGCTGGCCCACCCTGGTATTCGTCGCGGGCCTCGTGCTGACGATTGCCCTGGTGGTCCGCAAGGTCAAGGGCGCCATCCTCATCGGCATCATCGCCGCCACCGTTCTGGCCAACATCCTGCAGGCAGTGTTCAACATCGGCCCCAGCTTTGACGGCAAGACCGCCAACCCCGAAGGCTGGTCCCTCGTGGTCCCGCACTTCTCCGGGCTGACGCCGCCGGACCTTGGCCTGTTCGGCCGGTTCAACCTGTTCGGCGCCTTTGCGAACCTGGGCGGGCTGGCCGCAACGCTGCTGGCCTTCAGCATCCTGCTGAGCATCTTCTTCGACGCCATGGGCACCATGGTGGGCCTGGCCAACGAGGCCGGCACCGTTGACAAGGACGGCAACATCCCGAACGTGGACCGGGTGCTGCTCGTTGACGCATTCGGCGCCATCGCCGGCGGCGGCACCTCGGTGTCCTCCAACCAGATCTTTGTCGAGTCCGGCGCCGGCATCGGCGAGGGCGCCCGCACCGGCCTGGCGTCCATCGTCACCGGACTGCTGCTGATCGTGGCCATGTTCTTCACGCCCCTGATCTCCCTGGTCCCGTTTGAGGCCGTTGCGCCCGCACTCGTGGTGGTCGGCTTCATGATGGTCTCCCAGGTCGGCAAGATCGACTGGTCCGACTGGGGCATCGGCATCCCGGCGTTCCTGACGTTCACGCTCATGCCGTTCACGTACTCGATCGCCAACGGCCTGGGTGCCGGCTTCATCGCCTTCGTGCTGATCCGCCTGTTCCAGGGCCGCGCGAAGGACATCCACCCGCTCATGTGGGCCGTGGCCGCCGCGTTCGTCATCTTCTTCGGCATCGGCCCGATCGAGCAGCTCTTCGGCATCAAATAACACCCTCCCGGACGGGCACCTGGCGGCAATGTCGCACGGCATTGCCGCCAGGTGCCCGTTCGCGCGTTAAGGGGGCGGCGTCTGCCATGCCAGACGCCGCCTGTGCCCTGCGGCTGGCATTTGCGGCCCCGCTGCTGTTGTCTGGAAGCATGGACTTCACTTCCCTCACCGTTGACACTGCCCCTGCACCGTGGTCCGGAAGGGACGACGGCGACGGACCGGCCCACCGGCGCTGGTGGCAGGCGGTGGCCACTCCGCCGACGGCCGTGCCGGACTCCTCCGCGGCAGCCGCCGGCCCCGCCGCACTGCTGGGCTTCTGCTCCGACGAAGGCGTGCGGCGCAACAAGGGGCGCACCGGTGCCACGGCAGCCCCGGCCGCGATCCGCGCCGCACTCGGCTCGCTGGCCTTCCATGGCTCCCGCGCGGTCACGGACGTGGGCGACGTGGTGGTGGCCGGCGGGGCGCTGGAGGACGGCCAGGCGCGCGCCGGCCGCGCCCTCACGGCCATGCTCGACGCCGGACAGCTCACCTTTGTCCTGGGCGGCGGGCACGAGACCGCATTTGCCAGCTACCTGGGCGTTGCGGGCACCGCGGCCGTGTCGAACGGCGCCCGGCTGGGCGTGCTGAACCTGGACGCCCACTTTGACCTGCGCGAGGCCCCCGTGCCCAGCTCCGGAACACCGTTCCTGCAGATGGCCCGCGCGGAAGCCGCCGCGGGGCGCGAACTCAACTACGCCGTCGTCGGCATCAGTGAGCCGAACAACACCCGCACCCTCTTTGACACGGCGCACCAGCTGGACGTGAAGTACCTGCTGGATGAGGACTGCTCGGCGGAGCGCACGGCGGCGTTTGTCTCCGCCTTCCTGGAGACGGTGGACGTCGTCTACCTGACGATCGACCTGGATGTGCTGCCCGCCGCCGTGGCGCCCGGCGTCAGCGCCCCGGCCGCGTACGGCGTGCCGCTGCCGGTCATCGCGGGCGTGTGCCGGCAGGTGGCGGCGAGCGGCACGCTGTTCCACTTCGACGTCGCCGAGCTGAACCCGGAGTTCGACATCGACAACCGCACGGCCAAGGTCGCCGCCCGGCTCATCGACACGCTGCTGCGGTAGGTTCCGGCAGCCGGGCCGCGGGTCTCGCCACACTCGGCCACCGCCGGGCGCCGCCGGGCTGCCACGCCCGGCGGCGGGACCGTCAGTTCAGCGGGCCGGTGGCCTTCTCCGCCGCCGCGCGGATGGCGCCGGAGCCCACGAGGCGGTCGGCCTCCTCAAGTTCCGGCGAGAGGAAGCGGTCGCTGCCGGGACCCGGGACCGTGGCGCGGAGCAGCTCAAGCACGGCGGCGCCGGCCGGGCCGGGGACCAGTGCGCCGTCGGACAGGGACGTGCGCATGTCAATGGCGCGGGTGGCCGTGACCAGCTCGATGGCGAGGACGCGGCGCAGGTTTTCCACGGAGCGGCGCAGCTTGCGGGCGGCGTGCCAGCCCATGGACACGTGGTCCTCCTGCATGGCGGAGCTGGGGATGGAGTCCACGGAGGCGGGCACGGCCAGCCGCTTGGAGTCGGAGACGAGCCCGGCCTGCGTGTACTGGGCGATCATGAGGCCGGAGTCCACGCCCGGGTCGCCGGCCAGAAAGGCGGGCAGGCCGTGGCTGCGGGCGGGGTCGAGCATCCTGTCGGTGCGGCGTTCGGCGATGGAGGCGACGTCGGCGGACACGATGGCCAAAAAGTCCAGCACGTACGCCACGGGGGCGCCGTGGAAGTTGCCGTTGGAGGAGACGCGGCCGTCGGGCAGCACCACGGGGTTGTCAATGGCGGCGGCCAGCTCGCGGGTGGCCACCATCAGCGCGTGGTCCACGGTGTCGCGCGCGGCGCCGGCCACCTGCGGGGCGCAACGCAGCGAGTAGGCGTCCTGGACGCGGGAATCCCCCACCCGGTGCGAGGCCACAATGGGCGAGTTGGCGAGCACGCGCAGCATGTTGTCGGCGCTGAGGGCCTGGCCCGGGTGCGGGCGCAGCTCCATGTGCAGTTCGGGCAGGAACACCTGGTCGGTGCCCAGCAGGCCCTCCACGCTCAGCGCCGCGGTAATGTCCGCCGTCGTCAGCAAAAGACGAAGGTCTGCGATGGCCATGAGCAGCATCCCGAGCATGCCGTCGGTGCCGTTGACCAACGCCAGGCCCTCCTTCTCGGCGAGCTCAATGGGCGTGATGCCGGCCTCGGCGAGCAGTTCGGGCACGGGGCGGACGGTGCCGTCCGGGCCCGCCGCCTCGCCCTCGCCCATGAGCACGAGTGCGCAGTGCGAGAGGGGCGCAAGGTCGCCGGAGCAGCCGAGCGAGCCGAATTCGCGCACCACGGGGGTGATGCCGGCGTTGAGCACGTCCACCATGGTCTGCACGACGACGGGGCGCACGCCGGTCCGCCCGCTCGCCAGGGTCTTGGCGCGCAGGAACATCAGGGCGCGCACCACCTCGCGCTCCACGGCCGGGCCCATGCCGGCGGAGTGCGAGCGGATGAGCGACTTCTGCAGCTGCGTGCGCATGTCCTCGTGGATGTGCCGGTTCGCCAGGGCGCCGAAGCCCGTGGAGATGCCGTAGGCCGGGATGTCGGAGTGCGCCAGCTTTTCAATGTGTTCGCGCACGCGTTCGACGCCGGCCAGCGCCTCCGCGCTGAGCACCACCTTGGCATTGTGGCGGGCCACGGCGATGACGTCTTCGGGTTTTACCCCCGAGGAGGAGAGGAGTACTTCTTGGTTCAATACGGCGGTGCTCATGGCGGGTTCCTTTGCTGTGCAGTGGTCTCGCTTTCCACTATTCCGCTTAACGGCAGGGAAATCCGGCCCCCGGCCGCCGCAGTGTCCGGGATTCCAGACAGTCGGCCGGGGCCCCGGCGCGGGCCGGCTGCGGCGCCCGGTTCAGCCTTCGCGGCGGCCGTAGATCCGCACGGACAGTTCGCCGGCAACCTTGGTGACACGCCGGGCCAGGGCCGGCCACTCCCCCGGCGGCACCTTCTCGGCCAGGAACGTCACGGCCACGGCCGCCACGGGCCAGCCCACGTGGTCCGTCACGGCCGCGGCGACGGAGCCGAAGCCCTCGGTGATCTCGCCGTTTTCCGTCGAGTAGCCGCGCTGGCGGACCTGCTCCAGGTGGGCGGAGAGGGTGGAGTACTTGCCGATGGGGTCCGGGACCTCGGTGCGCGAGGTGAACGCGGCGGCGTTGGGGTACAGGGCCCGGACCTGCGACTTGGGCAGCGCCGCCAAAATGGCGCGGCCGCTGGCGGTGAGGTGGCTGGGGAGGCGGACGCCGACGTCGGTCACGAGGGACGGGCGGTGCTTGGCCCGCTCCTCCACGATGTACAGCACGTCGCGCCCGTGCAGCACGGCCAGGTGGGCGCTCTCGCCTATCCGGTCAACGAGCGCGGCCAGCAGCGGCCGGCCCAGCCGGGACAGCGGCTCCTGCCGCGAGTAGGCGCTGCTGAGCTCGAAGGCGGCAATGCCCAGGCCGTAGCGCTGTTCCTCCGGCAGGTGCATGACAAAGCCGGAGGCCTCCATGACCCCCAACAGGTGGTACACGCTGGAGCGCGGCAGGTCCAGGGTGGTGGCGATGGTGGATGCGGCCAGCGGCCCGCGTTTGGCGGAGAGCAGCTTGAGGATGCGCAGCGTGTTGTCCGCCGCGGGAACCTTGGAGGGGGACCGCCTGGTGGGCGGGGCCTGCATTGCATCTGTCATGGTTCCTCGCCGGCGATCTGCGTCCATTGCTTCCTCTACACTGGCCGATCCGGCCGGCGCAGCGGGGCCGCTGTGGAACATTCGAGTCTCTAATCCCAGATTACCGGCTTTTTGCGGGCGGTCTCCAATCCGAGACAGCAACACCTGGTGAGGCGCGTCACGGCGGCTCGCGGCGTGATGTGCTGGAGGCCACTCCTGGACCGCCAGGCCCCCACACCAAAGGTTTTTGCATGCAAAGCGCAGGCTTCTCGCTGACCCGCGGGCTCAACGCCCGCCACATCCGCTTCATGGCACTCGGCTCGGCCATCGGAACGGGCCTCTTTTACGGCTCCGCCTCCGCGATCCAAAAGGCCGGACCGGCCGTGCTGCTGGCCTACATCGTCGCCGGGGCGGCCGTTTTCATGGTGATGCGGGCCCTGGGCGAGATGGCCGTGCGCCATCCGGTCTCCGGCTCCTTTGGCCAGTACGCCGGCCGGTACCTGGGGCCCCTGGCCGGGTTCATCACCGGCTGGACGTACGTGTTTGAAATGGCCATTGTCGCCATTGCCGATGTCACCGCGTTCAGCATCTACATGGGATTCTGGTTCCACGGGGTGCCCCGCTGGATCTGGGTGCTGGCCATCATCTTCTTCCTGGCCGCCTTGAACCTGCTCAGCGTGAAGGTGTTCGGCGAACTGGAATTTTGGTTCTCGCTGATCAAGGTGGCGGCGATCATCGCCATGATCGCCGGCGGCGCCGCCATCATCGTCTTTGGCTTCCACGTCGAGGCCGCGCAGTCCGCCCCGGGCCTGGGGAACCTGGTGGCGCACGGCGGTTTTCTGCCGCACGGCTGGGGCGGGCTCATGGCCGCGTTCGCCGTCGTCATGTTTGCCTTCGGCGGGATCGAGACGATCGGGGTGACAGCCGGCGAGGCGGCGGACCCGGTTAGGTCCATCCCGTCGGCCGTGAACACCGTCCCGGTGCGCGTGCTGCTGTTCTACGTGCTGACCATCGGCGTGCTCATGAGCCTGTTCCCATGGGACCGCATCACGGGCGAGACCAGCCCGTTCGTGCAGATCTTCTCCTCCCTGGGCATCCCGGCGGCCGGCAACATCCTGAACGGCGTGGTCATCACCGCCGCCCTCTCCGCCGTCAACAGCGACATCTTTGGCGCCGGCCGCATCCTCTTCGGCCTGTCCCGCCAGGGCCACGCACCGGCCGTCTTCGGGCGGATTTCACGCACGGGCGTGCCGTGGATGACCGTGGTGATGATGACCGGCGTGCTGCTGGTGGGCGTGGTGCTCAACGCCGTCATCCCGCAGGAGGTGTTCGTGGTCATCGCCTCGATCGCCACCTTTGCCACCGTCTGGGTGTGGGTCATGATCCTGGCGTCGCACGTGGCGATGAAGCGCGAAATCGCCCGCGACTCCCTGGCCCCCTCCGCCTTCCCGGTTCCGCTCTGGCCCCTCGCCTCCGCCCTGACCATCGTGTTCATGGCAGCGATCGTGGTGGTGCTGGGCGCTTTCCCGGACACCCGCGTGGCCCTGTGGGTGGGCGGGGCCTGGCTGGCCGTGCTGGTCCTGGCGTTCCGCCTGTGGGTCCGCGGCGACGGACGACGCCGGACCCTCCTTCCCGACGAAACCGCGCCCGCCGCCGTGGCCGGCCTGGACGCGGGCACTGCCGCGTACCGCTAACGGCAGGGCCTGGTCCGCGTCACCCGGCGGCGTCGGTGAGGACCACGGAGCTGTGGCCGAATTGGCGCACCTGGGCGTCGTCCCAGAGCCGGGCGGGCATGGCGCCGCGCAGCAGGGCCCGGGGCAGGCCGGCACCGCCGCCCAGGGGTGCGTCGCTGCCGGCGATGATGATGTTGCCGGAGCGGCGGCCCTTGAGCATGGGCGGGTCCGCGATGATCGCCGTGTGGGCAAAGGCGGCCGCAATCGTGGCAGCCTCGCGCCGGGCCGTGGCGAGCGCCGGCGAGTCCCCGCAGTTGACCACGTAGACGCCACCGGGGCTAAGCACGTTTTTCGCTGCGGCGGTGAACTCGGCGGTGGTCAGGGCGTGCGGTGTTGTGGCTCCGGCAAACACGTCCCGGATGATGAGGTCCCGGCTGCCGGCCGTCAAGGATTCGGTGACCTGCCGGGCCTCGCCCACCCGGATCTTCAACAGCGGTGCCCGGGGCAGCCCAAACCAGTCGCGGACCAGGGCGGCCAGCTTCCCGTCAATCTCCACCACCACATTGCGGGAGCCCGGGTAGGCGGCCACCAGGAAGCGGGGCATGGAGCAGGCCGCGCCGCCAAGGCTCAGCGTCCGCAGCTTCGCCTCCGGGGGCCAGCGGTCCTGGACCAACGCCATGATCCAGCGCATGTACTCAAATTCCAGGCGCAGCGGGTCCGCCAGGTCCACGTGCGAGCTTTGCACGCCGTTGAGCATCAGCAGCCAGCCGTGGGGGTTGTCGCCGTCAGGGACCAGCTCCGCCGTACCGGTGTCGGTGGCATGCAGGCCCGCAACGGGCCCGGCCAGGGAGGCATCCACGGGGGCCGTTGCAGTGCGCGGGGCGCGCTTGCGGCCCATCAGCCCTCCACCGCGGGCCGGACCATGCGGATCTCGGAGAGGTGGTGCCAGTCGGCACCCAACACGTCGCGGGCGTCGTACGCCAGCACGGGGGCGCGTCCCTCCGCGATCGCCTTGCGGAGGTTGTCCACGCGCCCGGGCAGCGTCTGGCGGCGCCGGGCAAAGAACTCCGGCGGCAGGCGCCGGCCGTACGCCTCCTCGTGGCAGCGCAGGTGCAGGCGCATGGCAGCTTCGGCATCGTCGGTGGTGGCGGGGCGCAGCTCGATGCTCATTCTGCCAGCGTAGTGCAGCGGCTACTTCACCACGGCAATCGCGAAGCCGTCCCAGCCCTTCGAGCCCGCGGTCTGGATGGCGGTGGCCTCCAGGGACGCGTTGGCGCCCATGAAGTCGAGCGCGGCGCGGATGGCGGCGGCGTCCGGGTCATCGCCGGGGTCCAGGATGGTGCCCTCCCAGACGACGTTGTCCATGACGATGACGCTGCCGGGGCGGGTCAGCTTCAGCGCCCATTGCAAATACGCCGTGTCGTTGCCCTTGTCCGCGTCGATGAACACAAAATCGTACGGCTCCCCGCCCGCCAGCGTGGGCAGGGTCTCCAGCGCCGGGCCCACCCGGATGTCCACCATGGCGCCCACCCCGGCGGCGTCGAGGTTTTTGCGGGCCACGGCGGCGTGCCCGGGCAGGAACTCGCAGGTGGTGACGTGGCCGTCGGCGGGCAGCCCGCGGGCCAGCCAGATGGTGCTGAACCCGGCCAGCGTGCCGATCTCCAGCACGCGCCGGGCGCCCTGGATCCGGGCCAGCAGCATGAGCAGCTTCCCGGCCGTGGGCGCCACCTCGATCCGGGGCATGCCGGCGGCGTCGATGCTGGAAATCACCGCCTCCATGCCTTCGCCGCCCCGCACGAGCGTGGTGGACAGGTATTCCTCGACCTCGGCCCAGCCGGGGCCGCGCTGATGCTCAACCATGGTCCCAGCGTAGGCCCCCGGGCGCCGTTCGGACAGGTCCCGGCCGCTGCGGGACGGTCTGCGCCGGCTAGCCCCGCAGCGATCCCAGCGCGTTTTCCAGCCGCGCCACCTTGCCGGTGAGCTCGCCCGTGTGGCCGGGGCGGATGTCCGCCTTCAGCACCAGGGACACGCGGCTGCCGAAGCGGCCCGCCGCCTCGGTGGCGCGCTTGACCACGTCCATGACCTCGTCCCACTCCCCTTCGATCTCGGTGAACATCGAACTGGTGCGGTTGGGCAGGCCGGACTCACGCACCACCTTGACGGCGGCGGCCACGGCCGTGTGGACCGAGGCGTCATCGCCCGTGCCGGCCGGCGTGTCCCCTGGCGTGCCGCTGGGTGCCACTGAAAATGCCACGATCATGGGTTTCTCCTCAACATTGGGTGTTCCCTCCATTATTGCCCCGGCCGGCATCCGGCGCCCGTGTCCCAGGGCCGGGCCCTGCCTCAGGGCCAGCCGAGCAGCCGCAGCCCGGCGGCGGCCAGGCCGCCGACGATCACCACCACGAGGAACGGCGCCTTGAGCCACAGCGCCACGGCCGCCGCCACCAGCGCCCCCGCGCGCGCATCCAGGACGACGGCGGTCCCGCTCGCCGCCGCGTTGACCACGGTCAGCGACGCCAGCAGCCCGATGGTCAGGGTCCCCGCCACGCGCGACATCCGGGGGTTGGCCAGCACCTTGGCCGGCACCAGGTAGCCCAGGAGCTTGGTGGCATAGGCCAGGACAACGGCCACCAGCAGCCACAGCCACAGGTTCACTGCGCACCCCCTGCCCCGCCGGCCGGTTTGCCGGCCGCGAGCCCATCGCTTTCGCCACCACGGTTCGCGGCGTGCCGGTACGGCTCAATGTCCGGTTCCATGCCGTCGCCAACATGCCCTGGGGCATGGCCGGGGGTGCCCCCGCGCCGGAACCAGCCGATCAGCCCGGCCACCAGCGCCGCGACCAGGATCGGCACGCCCGGGGCAACAAACGGCACGGCCAGCAGCGTCACCACGGCGCAGACCGCCGCGATCGCCGCCGGCTGGAACGCGCGGATCCGCGGCCACAGCAGGCCCAGGAACGCCGCCACGGCGGCCCCGTCCAGGCCCCACTGCTTAGGGTCGCCGAGGGCGTCGCCCAGGAAGGCGCCCGCGGCCGTAAAGACATTCCATAGCAGGTATATGCCCAGACCGGCCACCCAGAAGCCGCGCCTTTGCTCCGCCGGATCACTTTGGCCGGTGGCGGTGGCCGTGGATTCGTCGATCGTGACCTGGGCGGCGGCAAAGCGGCGCCACCCGGTGGGGCGCATCAGCGCGTTCAGCTGCATGCCGTACACGCCGTTGCGGATGCCCAGCAGCGCGGAGGCGCTCATGGCCGCAAGGCCCGTGCCGCCGCCGGCCACGACCCCGATGAAGGCAAACTGCGAGCCGCCGCTGAACAGCAGCAGGCTCAGCGCCATGGTCTGCCAAAAGTCCAGCCCCGACGCCACCGACAATGCCCCGAAGGAGATGCCGTACAGCCCCGTGGCGATGGCAATGGACGCGCCGATCTTCGCGGCGGGTGAGTCCCTGAGCCTCATGGCCGGCGGACGCCCGGGGCCCTGTGCCCGGCGGCAGGGCGCCCAACAATTCTTTTTTTCACCGTTCCATGGTTACACGTCAGGACGCCGTCTCCTGCCGCGCCGGCGCCGGGCGGCCCGATTCCCGCGCGCCGTCGCCGCCATCGGACGCCATGCTCAGCTGCTCGGTGCCGTGCAGCGCATCGGCCGCCCGCACCAGCGCCAGGTGGGAGAAGGCCTGGGGGAAGTTCCCGGCCATCCGTCCGTCCTCCACCGAGTACTCCTCGCTCAACAGGCCCACCTCGTTGGCCAGGCCCACGAGCTTGTCCATGAGGGCCACGGCGTCGTCGTTCCGGCCGGAGTGTGCATACTGTTCCACGAGCCAGAACGAGCAGGCCAGGAAGGGGTGCTCCCCCGGGGCCAGTCCGTCCAGCCCAAACTTCGTCTCGTAGCGCAGGATCATCCCGTGGCTGTCCACGAGCTCCTTCTCCAACGCCGCCACGGTGCCGAGCATCTCCGGCGAATCGTAGGCCACAAACCCCACCTGCGGAATGACCAGCAGCGAGGCGTCGGTGGCCGTGCCGCCGTAGGTCTGGGTAAAGCTGTTGAGTTCGGCGTTGAAGCCGTTTTCCATGATTTCGGCCCGCAGCTGCCCGCAGAGTTCCTCCCACCGCTCCACGGGCCCCGTCAGCCCGTGGTCCCGGACGGCGCGGACGCCGCAGTCAAACGCCGCCCACATCATGACCCGTGAATGGGTGAAGTGCTGGAGGTCTCCGCGCATCTCCCAGATGCCATGGTCCTTGTCGGCCAGGTGCCGCTCCACAAACTTCAGCATGGCCAGTTGCAGGGGCCAGGAGAAGTGGTCCTCCTCGCCGCCGGCCCGCCGCAGCTTCTCCAGCGCCACCAGGACTTCACCGACGACGTCGGCCTGGTACTGCCCCACGGCCCCGTTGCCAATGCGGACGGGGCCGGCGCCCTCGTAGCCGGGCAGGTGGTCCAGGACCGCCTCGGGCAAGTCACGTTCCCCTCCCACCCCGTACATGATCTGCAGGTCCTCGGGGTCCCCGGCCACGGCGCGCAGCAGCCAGTCGCGCCACTTCAGGGCCACTTTTTCGTAGCCGTGCGTGAGCATGGCCTCCAGCGTCAGGGCGGCGTCGCGCAACCAGCAAAAACGGTAGTCCCAGTTGCGGGGCCCGCCAAAGTCCTCAGGAAGCGAGGTGGTGGGGGCCGCCACAATCCCGCCTGTGTCCTCGTGTGTCAGTGCCCGCAGCACCAGCATGGAACGTTTCACGAGGTGGGCATACTTGCCGTCCTGGTTGTACTTGGCCGCCCAGTCGTTCCAGTAGTCAAGCGTCGAGGCCAGGGCGGAGTCCAGGTTGATGTCACGCGGGACGGTCCGGTGGGAGGGGTACCAGACCAGTTCCTGCTCCACCCGTTCGCCGGCAACCACCGTGAAATTGCCGCCGTGCTTGTGGTCGACGGCGCGCGGCAGCTCCTGGCCGCGCAGCAGCAGTGCGTCCGGTCCGGCCACGGCAACGATGACGGAGCGGCCCGCGGCATGGTGGACGCGCCGCACCCAGGGCAACACCTTGCCGTAGCCCGGGCGGATGGTGATCTCCTGGGTGAATTCCACGGTCCCGGTGATGCCGTCGATCCGGCGCACCACGGAGGCGCGGCGGTCCCCGATCGGCATGAATTCGGTGACCACGGCGGTGCCGGTGGCGCTTTCCCACAGCGTTTCCAGCACAAAGGTGTTCTCCACATAGTGGCGCGAGACCACCCTGCCCTTCGTGGGGGCCAGCCGCCAGCGGCCGTTTTTTTCATCCCCCAGCAGGGCCGTGAACACCGCCGGGGAGTCAAAGCGCGGAAAGCACAGCCAGTCCAGGCTGCCGTCCCTTCCCACCAGGGCGCCGGTGTGGAGATCGGAAAGCAATGCGTAGTCTTCAATCCGTGAGGCCATGTGTCCATGCAACCACACGCGGCCCGGTTCAAACAGGGCGCCTGCCCCGGCTCAGGCGGTCTCGACCGCCCGCCCCAGCATGGCCCTCATTTCGGCCGGACGGTTGGTGGTCACCTCGGCCACGCCGGCTGCCAGGCACAGCCGGAGGTCCTCGGCGGAGTCCACGGTCCACACGCGCAGGGTCCGTCCCGCGGCCAGCCAGCGGGCCGCGTTTTCCGGGTTGGCGCGCAGGTAGTCCACGCCGGGCCCGGCCAGCCCGGCCGTGCCGTCGTCCAGCAGGCCCTCGCCCGCCGCCTGGGCACGGCCCAGGATGAAGGCCAGGGTGTGCCCGGCGATGGGGCCGACGTCGAGCTCCTCGCGCAGCTCAGCCACCTCCACTTCCTCCAGCAGCTGGCACAGCTGCGCCGCCGGGACCCGTTCGGCCAGGTACTTCACGGCCTCGGGATGAAAGCTCATGAAGGACACCTCCACGTTGCCGGCCACGGAATCCGTGGCGTTCCAGCCGCGGGCCGCCAGCCGGTCCAGGGCGGCGTCCACCAGGCCGGCGTCAAAGAACGCCCCGTACTTGAACTCTATGGCCAGCCGCACCGCCCGGCCGGCGCCCGCCAGGATGTCCAGCAGCTCGTCCAGCGTCAGCAGCTGCCCGGCGGTGCCACCGTATTCGGGCGGGATGGTGGCGCCCTTCCAGGAGGCAAAGTCCAGTTCGCGCAACTCCGCCAGCGTGCGGTCCGCCACGGGGCCGGTGCCGTTGGAGGTGCGGTCCAGATCGTCGTCGTGGATCAGCACCAAGGCGCCGTCGGCGGTGAGGTGGAGATCGCACTCCACCCCGTCGGCGCCGTCGGCCAGGGCCTGGAGGTAGGCGGCGCGGGTGTGTTCGGCATAGGTGCTGCTGGCTCCGCGGTGGGCAAATATCTTCACGTCCATGGCATCACGCTACGCTTGCAGCATGGCGCAAACACAACAGCCCGGCACGCTCCCGTCGCCGGTTCCGGACCCCGACGCAGTCAAGGCCGCCGCGCTGCGCCGGATGAAGAACATTGCCCTGGGGCTGCTGGTCGCCATGGCCGTGGTCTTTTGCCTGGCCTTCGCCTTCCGGCGCGACTACCCGTGGCTGGCGTATGTGCAGGCGGCCACCGAGGGCGGCATGGTGGGCGCCCTGGCCGACTGGTTTGCCGTCACCGCGCTGTTCAAGTACCCCATGGGCCTGAAGATCCCGCACACGGCCATCATCCCCAACCGCAAGGATGAGATCGGCGCGTCGCTGGGCGAATTCGTGGAGACAAACTTCCTCTCCGAATCCGTCGTGGCGGAGAAGCTGGCCAAGACGCAGATTGCCCAGAAGGCGGGCGCCTGGCTGTCCCGTCCCGCCAGCGCCCAGCGCGTGGCCACCGAGGGGGCGGCCGCGATGCGCGGCGCCATGGCCGTCCTGAAGGACGACGACGTCCGCGACATCATCGAATCCATGGTCCGCAAGCACCTGGTCGACCCGCCGTGGGGCCCGCCCATCGGGAAGGTCGCCGAGCGGGTCTTCGCCGACGGCCACCACCACGCCCTCGTGGACCTGCTCGTGGACCGCTCCACCCTGTGGATCCAGGCCAACCACGACACCATCGCCGGACTGGTCTCCGACCGGTCCCCCAGCTGGGTGCCGCAGTTCGTGGACGGGCTGGTGGGCGACAAGATCTACACCGAGCTGTACAAGTTTGCCCGGGCCGTCCAGCATGACCCCCACCACGACCTGCGCGTCCAGCTGGACAAGTACCTGGCCGAGCTCGCGCAGGAACTCCAGCACGATCCGGCCATGATCGCCCGGGCCGAAAACATCAAGGCGCAGGTGCTGGGCGATCCCGAGGTCCGCGACCTCGCCGGGCGCACGTGGGAGACCATCAAGACGGCCCTGTTTGACGCCGTCGAGGATCCGGCGTCGGAGCTGCGGTTGAAGTTCACCGCGGCCGTGCAGGAGTTCGGCACCCGCCTGGCCACCGACGAGGAACTGGCCGGCAAGGCCAACGCGTGGATTTCCGACGCCGCCTCCTACCTGGTGCGCACCTACAAGCACGAGATCGCCTCCATCATCACGGACACCGTGGAGCGCTGGGACGCGGTGGAAACCAGCGAGAAAATCGAGCTGCAGGTGGGCAAGGACCTGCAGTTCATCCGCATCAACGGCACCGTGGTGGGCTCCCTCGCGGGCCTGGCCATCTTCACCGTCGCGACCCTGGTTTTCCGCTGATCCAACTGGGTCGCAGTAGTTACAGAATTCGGGCCAGTGCAACCGTTTTCCGCCGCATTTACTGCGACCTGGTTGCCGGGACAGGCCGGCTGCGGCACGCGGGTCAGCGCCGGCGCAGGGCCTTCCGCGGCCTGCCGGTGTCGAGCTCGGCCAGCAGCCCTGCCGGGATTTCCAGCGGGGCGGGGCCGAACGCGCGCTCCGTGGACCGGATGACGGCCCGGCCCATCATGTAGTTGCCCGCCCCGCCCACGGCGGCGCCGATGCCAAACGGCAGGGCCTTGCCCACCACGGACGCGCCGCCCCTGACCGCGACCTTCTTCAGGAACTTCTTCTGCATCGAGGCGATGACCCCCTTGACGGCGGAGAGCGGCATGGACTTGCTGACCGCCCTGCCCCACGCCTGCATGGGCGTCTTGCCGTTGCCGAGGGCGTGGCCGGTCAGCCCGGAGAGCAGGGCCGTGCCCTCGTCGCCGAGGATGATCGCCATGACGGTCAGTTGCGCCCGTTCTGGGTCGGCGAGCCGGACCCCGTGGAGTTCGGCCACGGACTGGGCATACAGGGCGGTTGCCTCCAGGAACACCACGGTGGCCGCGGCGGAGATGGACAGCGCCGCCACGGTGCCCACGCCGGGGATGATGGCCGTGGCGCCGATGGCCGCGCCGCCCGCGCCGACCCCGTTGAGAAACTCCCGCCCGAGCCGCTGGCTGAGCTCATGGGCCGTGGCGTCCGGGTGCCTGGCGTGCAGCCGCCGCAGGTTGGCCAGCACGAGCGGCCGCTGGACCTCGACGGCCTTTAACAGCATCCCGTGCACGGCCGGGCGCGGCCTGCCCTTTGCATCAAAGGCGGCCGCCGCGGCCAGCCCGACGGCGGGATTCGGCTTCCCGTCGGAGCTGCCCCTTCCGGCGCTTTCCAGATCCTTGCGTGCCATGGGTTCCCCTGACTGTTGACGTGTTCCCAGCGTAGCCGCCCTTGCTTGGCGGACGTCGGGAACGGGCCGGACCGCCGCCCCGGCCGCCCCCTCGGGACTCAGCCTGCGAGCGCGGCGGGGGTTCCGGCGTCGTGCTTCACGGTGGCACCGGACAGGCGGCTGCGCAGGGCCGGGAACAGCAGCACCATGGCGGTGGGCAGGATGTGACCCAGGCACGCGGTGCCCGCGATGGCGGCGGAGACGGTTGCGGCGCCGTCGACCTGGAGCATGCCGTGGACCAGCGGCATGGCACAGGTCAGCACGGGCCCGGCGTTGTAGGTGGCGAAGAACCAGCTGAACAGGTGCGATCCGGACGGCGTGAACAGCTTCTCCAGGATGAGCACTGCCAGCAGCACGATGAAGCCAAGCGTGGGCAGGTGGGTGTGGACCACGGAAAGCTGCGTGAAGCCGGTGACGTCCTTCCCCATGGAGAATTCGCGGTAAAACAGGCCGGAGAGCATGCCGGGGACCAGGTCGGCGAACGATGCGTAAAAGAGCTTCTTCATGGGGGTGTCCTTTGCTGGAGGGCCCCTGGTCGGGCCTTTGCTTCCAGCCTTAGGAACGCGCCCGACGCCGGCCATCCACCTTTTGGTTGAGCCGCCGTGCCGCACACCCTACCCGCGGGGCACGAACGGGCCGGGGACGAGGCCGGCCAGGAACGCGGCGGCATCGCGGAGTTCCACGGGGCCGGTGTTGTGGCCCAGGCCGGGATAGTGCGCCTGGGAAAGCTCCGTGTTGGCGGCCAGCCATTCTGCCGTGAACGCCGTGGCGTCGGGGTTGATGACCAGCTCCGCCGTGTCCCTGGCCCAGTAAAACGGGACCTTCGGCTCGAGCGGTTCCAGCGCGCCGAGCAGTTCGTTGTGCAGCACAAAGCCGGAAAGCCCCACGCCGGCCGCGAACGCGGCAGGCCGCATCAGCGTGGTGGCCATGGCCATGCCCTGCGAAAAGCCCAGGAGGGAGACGGAACTGAAGCCGTGGGGGCATGGCATTGAAGAGCGCAGCCATGCGGGCCTCGCTGGAACCGCAGCCCTGGAGCATGAGCAGCAACGGCGTGCCGCCGCGCTCCGCTTCCGGCCGCGACCAGGCGGTTTCCGGCCGGGACGGGCAGGCGCCGTCTTTCATGGGGCCAGCCTACGCACTGCGCCTCCCGGCTGCCCGCTCCAGCAGCCGGATCCGCGAAGCAGGGGACAACCCGCGAGAAAGGGGTTGCTTCACACCTTCCTCACCGGTTGGCCCCTTCCTCGGCGGAAACGGCCCCGAGAAACCCGAATCTGTGTTTATGTGGTTTCATGTTGACAAACAAAGATGAACGCAGATAAAGTGATCTGAAACAACATCACGTGATGCCCGTCACGTGACAGGGAAGGGAAGAAGGAGCGCCATGTTTGCAGAAGAACGGCACCAGCGCATCGCCGAACTTGTCGACGAGCAGGGCCGCGTCGGCGTCAACGAGCTGGCCGGACTTTTTTCCATCACCCAGGAAACCGTCCGCCGCGACCTGGCCACCCTCGAGGACGGCCGCATCCTGCGGCGCGTGCACGGCGGCGCCGTGGCCCTGGACCGGCTCAGCCGCTCCGAATCCAGCCTCACCGAGCGCCAAAGCCGGCGGCTGGATGAAAAGCAGCGGATCGCGGACGCCGCCCTGGCCCTGATCCCCCACGCGGAGACCGTGTCCATCCTGCTGGATTCCGGCAGCACCACGGCAGCCCTGGCCGACAAGCTCGCCGGCTGGACCCCCGCCAACAGCGGCGACGAACTCCTGGCCATCACCAACTCGTTGCCCATCGCCACCACGCTGGGCAACAACAGCCACCTGCTGCTGGACATCCTCGGCGGCCGCGTCCGCGGGCTGACCAGCGCCGTGGTCGGGGCGCGTGCCACCGAACAGCTCGGCGCCCTCCGCCCCGACATCGCGTTCCTCGGCGCCAACGGCGTCCACGCCGACTTTGGCCTGAGCACGCCGGACCCCGTCGAGGCCGCCACGAAGACAGCCATGGTCCGGGCCGCGCGCCAAATTGTCATTCTCGCCGACGCGTCCAAGCTCGGCGCCGAAACCCTTGTCCGCTTTGCCACCCTTGAAGAGGTCGACACCCTGATCACCACAGCAGCCCCCGCCCCCGATCTCGCCGCGGCACTGGAAGCCGCCGGCGTCGAGGTGGTCGTGGCATGATTCTCACCCTGACCCCCAACCCCAGCCTGGACCGCACCATCGAACTTTCCGGCCGGCTCGAGCGCGGCGAGGTGCAGCGTGCCGTTGCCGCCTCATCGCACCCGGGCGGCAAGGGCGTGAACATTGTCCGCGCCCTGACCGTCTCCGGTGCCGACTCCCTGGCCCTGCTGCCGGGGGACGCGAGCGATGACGTGGTGCTGGCCCTGCTGCGGGAGGACATCCCGCACTTGTCGCTGCCCATCGGTGCGCCGCTGCGCAGCAACGTGGCCGTCACCGAGCCCGACGGCACCACCACGAAGGTCAATGAGCCGGGCCCGGCGCTCTCCGCCATCCAGCTCGCCTCGCTGCTGGACCTGGCCGTGGAGAAGTCCGACGGCGCCGCCTGGCTGGTGCTGGCCGGTTCCCTCCCGCCGGGGGCGCCCAGCGGTTTTTACGCCCAGGTGATTTCCGCCGTCCGTGCCCGGTACGGCGCAGCGGCGCCCCGCATCGCGGTGGACTCCTCCGGCGCACCGCTGGCGGACAGCGTGGCCGCGGCCCCCGACCTCCTCAAGCCCAACGCCGAGGAGCTGGCCGAACTGACAGGAATTGGCGACGGTCCGTCACTGGAGGAGGATCCCTCCCTGGCGGCCGCCGCCGCGCAAGCCCTCGTGGACCGCGGCACGGGCGCCGTGCTGGCCACACTGGGATCAAAGGGGGCCGTGCTGGTCACGGCCGCCGGCAGCTGGCTGGCCGCAGGGCCGGCAATCGTTGCCCGAAGCACCGTCGGCGCAGGCGATTCCGCCCTCGCCGGATATCTGTTGGGCACGCTGCGCGGGGACTCCCCCGAAGCATGCCTGCAGCAGGCAGTGGCCCATGGGGCGGCCGCTGCTTCCCTCCCCGGAACCCTGGTTCCCGCATTGCACCAAACCCACCCCGACGCCGTCACCGTGACGGCCCTGGACGCACGTCTTGGAGAACTCTCATGACCACATTGATCAACACCGACCTGGTGGTGCTGGACGCCAACCTCGGCGCCGACACCTCTGCCGTGATCCGCAACCTTGCCGGCATGGTGGCCGGCGCCGGCCGGGCCACCGGAGTCGACGGGCTGTACGCCGACGCCCTGGCCCGCGAACAAAAAACCGCCACGGGCGTGCCCGGCGGCATCGCCATCCCGCACTGCCGCTCCGAGTCCGTCCTGGAAGCCACCCTGGCCATGGCCCGGCTGGCCCCGGCCGTGGACTTCGGCGCCAAGGACGGCCCGGCGGACATCGTCTTCTTCATCGCCGCCCCCGCCGGCGCGGACAACGAACACCTCAAGCTGCTGTCCAAGCTGGCCCGCTCCCTCATTAAGAAGGACTTCACCGCGGCCCTGCGGGCGGCCGCCACCCCGGCCGAGATTGTGGCCCTCGTGGACGGCGCCCTGGCCGAGAAGCCGGCCGACGTCCCGGCGGCGGCCCCCGCAGCTGCCGCCGCCACCCCGGCACCGGCCGCCGCGGCACCCAAGCGCCTCGTCGCCGTGACGGCGTGCCCCACGGGCATCGCCCACACCTACATGGCCGCGGACTCGCTGGTCGAGGCGGCCAGGGAGGCCGGCATCGAACTGCAGGTGGAAACGCAGGGCTCCGGGGCCGTGACCCCGCTGGACCCGGCCGTGATCGCCGCGGCGGACGCCGTGATCTTCGCGGTGGACGTGGACGTGCGCGGCAAGGAGCGCTTTGCCGGCAAGCCCGTCATCAACGCCCCGGTCAAGCGCGGCATTGACGAACCCGCCAAGATGATCCAGGAAGCCCTCGCCGCCGCCACGGACCCGCACGCGCACCGTGTGCCGCACTTTGGCGCCGAAGAGGCAGCCGAGCACAATGCGGAAGTGGCCGGCGAACACCTGGGCACCAAGGTCAAGAAGGTCCTGCTGACCGGCGTCAGCTACATGATCCCGTTCGTGGCCGGCGGCGGGCTGCTGATCGCCCTCGGCTTCCTGCTGGGCGGCTACGGGCTGGGCCTGAACGGCCAGGCGGACCACATCCTGGCCAACAACACGCTGCTGAACCTGCCCGACGGCGGCAACCTCCTGTTGTATTTGGGTGCCGTGGCGTTCAAGATCGGCGGGCTCTCCATGGGCTTCCTGGTCCCGGCGCTGGCAGGCTACATCGCGTTCGGCATCGCAGACCGCCCCGGCATCGCACCAGGCTTCACCGCCGGTGCCGTGGCCGTGTTCATGGGCGCCGGCTTCCTCGGCGGCCTGGTGGGCGGCCTGCTGGCCGGCCTCGCCGCCTACTGGATCGGCACCTGGCAGGTGCCACGCTGGCTGCGCGGCCTCATGCCCGTGGTCATCATCCCGCTGCTGGGCTCCATCATCGCCTCCGGAGCCATGCTGTTGTTCCTCGGCGGCCCCATCGCCGCGCTCTCCAACGGCCTGAACCACTGGCTGACAGGCATGTCCGGCGCGTCCGCCGTCGTGCTGGGAATCATCCTGGGCCTCATGATGTGCTTCGACCTTGGCGGCCCGGTCAACAAGGTGGCCTACGCGTTCGCCGTCGCCGGACTGGGTGCCGGCTCGGCCCTGAACCACGCCCCGTGGGAGATCATGGCAGCCGTCATGGCCGCCGGCATGGTCCCGCCGCTGGCCATGGCCCTGGCCACGGTGCTGGACAAGAAGCGCTTCTCCCTGGCCGAGCGTGAAAACGGCAAGGCCGCCTGGCTGCTGGGCGCATCGTTCATCTCCGAAGGAGCCATCCCGTTTGCCGCCGCGGACCCGTTCCGCGTCATCCCGGCCACCATGCTCGGCGGTGCCGTCACCGGTGCCCTCTCCATGGCCTTCCACGTCACCTCGCAGGCGCCGCACGGCGGAATCTTCGTCTTCTTCGCCATCGGCAACGTGGGCATGTTCTTCGGCTCAATCCTGGTCGGCACGGTGGTTGCCGCCCTCGCCGTGGTGGCCCTCAAGCGCTGGGCAGTGCGCAAGCCCGTTGATAGTGTGGCCGCACCGGAGCTTGTGCGCCAGGGCAGCTACTAACCACTCGAAGGAGCAACTCATGCAGAGCTATGTTGGAGTCGGCGTCACCCCCGGCCGCGTGGTGGGGCCCGTGCGCCTCATGCCGCCGGCCCTGGCCGAGCCGCCCGCCGGGGAACGGCTGCCCGCCGCCGACGGGTCGGGCACCACTCCGGAGGAGGCTGCCGCCGCCGCGCTGAAGGGCGCGGCGGCCCAGGTCAAGGCCGAGCTGGCGGACCGCGCCTCGCGGGCCTCCGGCGACGGGAAGGCCGTGCTGGAGGCCACCGCGCAGATGGCCGCCGACCCCATGCTGCTCAAGGCCGCCGTGAAGCTGGTCAACGCCGGCTCCTCGGCGCAGCGGGCCATCTGGGACGCCGGCAACGACGTCGCGGCCATGCTCACCGGCCTGGGCGGCTACATGGCCGAACGCTCCCACGACGTCCTGGACGTGCGCTCCCGCATCGTCGCCGCCCTGCGCGGCGTCCCCGCCCCCGTCATCCCGGACTCCGCGGAACCGTTCATCCTGGTGGCGGAGGACCTGGCCCCCGCGGACACCGCCACCCTGGACCCGGCCAAGGTCATCGCCCTGGTCACGGCCGGCGGCGGGCCCCAGTCCCACACGGCCATCATTGCCCGCAACCTGGGGCTGCCAGCCGTGGTGGCCGCCGCCGGGGTGCAGGAACTGGCCGAGAACACGGTCGTCTACGTTGACGGGGCCAAGGGCCTGGTCAGCTCCGAGCCCGGCGACGCCGAGCACGCCGCGGCCGCCAAATGGCGGGAGCAGGCCTCCCTGCTGGACACGTTCGACGGCGTGGGGCAGCTGGGCGACGGCACGCGCCTTGACCTGTTGGCCAACGTGGGCGGCACCAAGGATGCCCAGGCCGCGGCTGCCGCCGGGGCCCAGGGCGTGGGACTGCTCCGCACCGAGTTTTGCTTCCTGGGCCACGACACCGAGCCCAGCCACGACGAACAGGTGGCCGCGTACAAGGGCGTGTTTGACGCCTTCCCCGGCAGGAAGGTGGTGGTCAGGACGCTGGACGCCGGCGCGGACAAGCCGCTGCCCTTCCTGACCGACTCCTCCGAGCCCAACCCCGCACTGGGCGTGCGCGGCTACCGCACGGACACCACCTCCCCCGGGGTGCTGGCCCGGCAGCTGGCCGCCATCGCCGACGCCGCGGCCGCCTCCGGGGCCAAGGTGTGGGTCATGGCCCCCATGATCGCCACGGCCGCCGAGGCTGCCGCCTTTGCCGCGCTGTGCGCCGATGCCGGGCTTCAGGTGCCGGGCGTCATGGTGGAGGTCCCCTCCGCCGCGCTCACCTCCCGGCACCTGCTGGACCGGGTCGAATTTGCCAGCCTGGGCACCAACGACCTCACCCAGTACACCATGGCCGCCGACCGGCAGCTGGGCCCGCTGGCCGCACTCAACGACCCCTGGCAGCCAGCCGTGCTGGCACTGGTCCAGGCCACCGTTGACGGCGCCGCGGCCCAGGCCTCGGCCGCGGGGACGGCGCCCAAGCCGGTGGGGGTGTGCGGCGAGTCGGCCGCGGACCCGGCCCTCGCCGTCGTCCTGGCCGGCCTGGGCGTCAGCAGCCTGTCCATGACGGCCCGCGCCCTCCCCGCCGTCAGCGCCGTGCTCCGCTCCGTAACCGCGGCGCAGGCCCGGGAACTGGCGGGCCGGGCCGTGGCCGCCTCCTCCGCCGCCGAGGCACGCGAACTGGTCCGCGCCGGGCTGCCCGTCCTGGCGGAACTGGGCCTGTAAACCCGGCTGAACGGGCGCGAGCACCCCTGATCGGGTCTGTCGGGACCACGGTTTCGGCAGGCCCGGCCAGCGCGCACAAAACCCTTGAAAGAACCCGCTTCCGGGGGCTAGAATGCCCCGTCTGCTAGAATTGACGGTCTGCCCGTAGCAACGACGCTAAAAGCCGCAAGCAAATGACCTCCGTAGGGAGCTGGACAAATGCCCATGGACCGAAGCATGATTCAACCGGAAAAAGGTGTTGAGGACACCGCAGAAGGACCGCAGGCCGCACCCAAAAGGCCCCGCCTGCCAAAACTCAAGCGACGCCGGCTCGACGTCGGCCACGTCAATGTCGTGGACACGCCAATGCTCAAAAAAGCACTTGGCGGCACCGTGGTCGGCAACACGATGGAATGGTACGACGTCGGCGTGTTCGGCTACCTGATCGCCACCATGGGACCGGTGTTCCTGCCCGAGGCCGATCCGGCCGTGCAGACACTGTTCCTGCTGGGCACCTTCGCCGCCACGTTCCTGGCCCGCCCGCTGGGCGGCGTCGTGTTTGGCTGGCTGGGTGACAGGATCGGCCGGCAGAAGGTGCTGGCCACAACACTGCTGATCATGGCCGCCTCCACGTTTGCCGTGGGCCTGCTGCCCGGCTACGCCCAGATCGGCATCTGGGCGGCCGTGCTGCTCGTGGTGCTCAAGCTCGTCCAGGGCTTCTCCACCGGCGGCGAGTATGCCGGCGCCACGACCTTCGTCAGCGAGTACGCCCCTGACAGCCGCCGCGGCTTCTTTGCCAGCATCCTTGACCTGGGCAGCTACCTCGGCTTTGCCATTGGAGCCGCACTGGTTTCCGTGCTGCAGCTGACCATCGGCCAGGACGCCATGGAACAGTGGGGCTGGCGCCTGCCGTTCCTGGCCGCCGGGCCGCTGGGCGCCATTGCCATCTACTTCCGGATGAAGATCGAGGAGTCGCCCCAGTTCCAGGCCACCCTCGACGCCAACGAGGAAAATGCCAAGTCCGCCGCAGCCGGCGACGAGGACACCGCCAACGGCCCGGTCCGCCTGGTCAAGGTGTACTGGCGCCAGATTGTGCTGGCCATGGTCCTGGTGGCCGCCGCCAACACCGTGGGCTACGCGCTGACGTCGTACATGCCGACCTACCTGACAGATTCCAAGGGCTACGATCCCGTCCACGGGACGCTGCTGACCATCCCGGTGCTGGTCATCATGGCCCTGTGCATCCCGCTGACCGGCAGGCTCTCCGACAAGGTGGGCCGCCGCCCCGTCCTCTGGGTGGGTGCGCTGAGCACCGTGGTGCTGTCCCTGCCTGCCTTCATGCTGATCGGCGTCGGCGCGATCTGGTCAACGCTCCTGGGCCTGGCCCTGATCGCCTTCCCGGTGACGTTCTACGTGGCCAACCTGGCCTCCTCGCTGCCCGCCCTGTTCCCCACCTCCAGCCGCTATGGCGGAATGGGCATTGCCTACAACTTCGCCGTGGCCATCTTTGGCGGCACCGCACCGTTCATCATCCAGGGCCTGATCACGCTGAGCGGCAATGACATGATGCCGGCCTATTACCTGATGTTCACCTCCGCCATCGGCGCGGTGGCCATCTACTTCCTGCGCGAATCGGCCCAGAAGCCGCTGCCCGGTTCGATGCCAAGCGTGGCAACCATCGAGGAGGCGCAGGAACTGGTGGCCACGCAGGATGAGAACCCGCTGCTGGACATGGACTACCTGCCGTTCGACGACTCCTACGAGCCGGCCACGCCGGGCACGGGCATTCCGATCACGGTGGGCCGCCCGGAATAGGGCGCCTGCCGCCCCCGCAAAAACCCCGCGGGATGCCGCCCCCGGGATGCCGTGGAGGCCGGTTCGGCCTCCACGGACACGGCTACCGGCCGCGGTTCCCGGCGGCCGCCGCCACCCGGTCCGGGACCAGGCGGCTGAGCGCGATGAGCGTGGAGTATCGCCGTGAGGGGATGGACACCGACTTGCCGCGGGCGGAGTCGGCCAGGCCTTCGCGCACCACCGGTTCCGGGTCCAGCCACATCCACTTCGGGATGCGCCCCATGTTGGCACCCATCCGCTGGTGGAATTCCGTGTGTACAAAGCCCGGGCAGACCGCCGTCACGTGGACGCCGCGCGGCCCGTACCGCAGGTTCGCGAAGCGGCTGAAACTGATGACCCACGCCTTGGCCGCACCGTAGGAGCCTCGCGGGATGAACCCTGCCACGCTCGCCACGTTGATGATCCGACCGCTGCCGCGTTCCAGCATCCCCTCAAGGGCCGCGTGCATCAGCTGCATGGGCGTGCGCACCAGGATCCGCAGCTGGTCCGTCTCCTCCTTCACGCTGCTGTGCTCAAACGCCGTCACCAGGCCAAAGCCGGCGTTGTTCACCAGCACGCCGACGGGCCGGGCGCGGTCCGCCAGCCGGGCACCCACGCGGGCAACGCCGTCGTCCGTCAACAGGTCCGCGGGCAGGACCTCCACGTCCACGCCAAAGTCCTGGCGCAGGCGGGCCGCCTTCGCCTCGAGCCGGGCAACGTCGCGTGCCACCAGGACCAGGCTGTGCCGGGAGCGGGCCAGCTGCTGGGCAAATTCCGCCCCCAGCCCGGATGTGGCTCCCGTGATGAGCGCGGTGGGCGGCACCTACAGCTCGGCGGGGAGGTCGGTGTACTGCGCGTAAAGATCCGGGTTCTTCTCCACGAACCGGGCCACGTACGGGCAGTGCGGAATGATGCGCTTGCCCGAGGCCACCACGTCGTCAAGCGCGTAGCGCACCAGCACCTTCGCCAGGCCGCGGCCGTCGAAGCCGGGCTGGGTTTCGGTGTGGATGAGGTCGATGTGCCCGGGCAGCTCGCGGAACATGATGATGACGGCCAGTTCCGCGCCAACGTGCAGCTCGTAACGGTGCCGCGCATCGTTGCGGACCATGGTCACATCTGCTTCAAATGCGTCGCCGCGCCCGGCAGTTTCATCGCTCATGAACTGAGCTTGGCACAATGCCGGGACGCTGGCAACAGATCCTTAGCCGGCAGCGCCGCCCTGCCACAGGGCGGTGAACGGGGCACCGGAAACCACCCGGTTCCGGATGCCTTCTGTGACAAACGCCTTGGCCGAGCGGGCCGCTTCCAACGGCGTGGCACCCTTGGCCAGCTCCGCCGTGACGGCCGCGGCGAGGGAGCACCCGGCCCCGGAGACAGCCACGTCGCCCACCTTCGGGGCGGAGAGGACCTCCAGCGTTTCACCGTCAAAGAAAACGTCGACGGCGTCCGCGCCTGACAGCCTCACCCCGCCCTTGGCGAGCACGGCGGCGCCGCTGATCCCGTGGATCCTGCGCGCCGCTGCCTTCAGGTCCCCAACGTTGTGGATTTCCATCCCGGAGAGTGATTCCGCCTCGAAGTGGTTGGGCGTGACAAAGGTGGCCAGGGGCAGGATCTGCGCCTTCAGTGCCTGGTCGGTGTCGAGGGCGTGGCCGGGCTCCTGGCCCTTGCAGATCAGCACCGGGTCCAGCACCACGTTCTTGAAGCCCGCCCCCTTCAAGGCGGTTTCCACCGTGGTGATGGTGGCGGGGCTGCCCAGCATGCCGATCTTCACCGTCTCCAGCACCGTGGTTGCCCCGGAACCGGCACCGTACGCTGCGGTGGTGGCTTCCAGCTGGTCCGCGATGACCTGCTGGTCCACCGGCACGAAACGGTGGTTCCAGTTGTCCCGGGGATCAAAGGAGACGATGCAGGTAAGGTTCACAATGCCGAAGACGCCCAGCTCCTGGAACGTCTTCAGGTCGGCCTGGGCGCCGGCGCCGCCGGTCGCCTCGGAGCCGGCAATGGCCAGGGCAAGGGCGGGTGCTGTTGAAGTCATGTCTCCATCCTGCCATCCGGGGCGGAAGAAGGCCCGGCAGCGGCCACTACCTCCATGACTTGCCATGACGGGCCATGTGGGTGCCTCCCCGTAGCATCGGCAGTTAACAGCACAGCGGAACCACTTCACCGCAAGCAAGGAGCACCGGAATGAAACGCAAGGCACCGTACTCGCAGCATGCACAGACCATGCTACGCACCACCCATGTCCTGTGGGGAGCAATACTGGACGCACTGGCGTTGTTCTTCCTTGTCCTCGGCCTGGGCGGCAGCTCCGCCGGGTGGCTTGTCCCTGCCGTGATTCTGGCCGCCATCGGCGTCCCCGTGCTGCTGACGGGCCTCAACGCCCGGCGCAGGGCAATGGCCTTCAATGAAACTGATTTTACGTACTCGCGCAGAATCGACGAGGAACTCTCAGCGCTGTCCATCCGCCCGCACGAATCGGCCTTCGGCACGGACTCCTCCTGCGTGAGCGTCCACGCCGCCAGCGTCGTTGAACTGGAACGCCATTTCGACCAGGAAACCTCCGGGGCCATCGTCGGCGGCCTGGAGCATGCCATGAAGATGTTCGCCCGCTCCACCAGCGTCGGCGCCGGGCACCTTGCCGGGTCCGGGAACATGATTGCCGGCAACGCCGCCACCATGCGGGGGTTCATCAACGGCGTTTCCAACGCCCACCTCACCATGAGCAGCACCACGCGCTCCAACCTCCTCGGGGACGCCTTGTTTTCGGTGCTGGAATTCACCGGCAGGGACGGCCACTCCGACACCATGCGCCTGGTCTCAATGTCGGGGCCCGCCGCAACGCAGTGGATGGGAGACCTCATCCAATGCGTCAGCCAATCCCTGGGCGGCCCTGCCACCCATGCGGGCCAGGCGGTGGCGCAGTGGATCCAGCCGCTGGTGGGCAACTACACGCCCCGGGACATCGCCTACACCACCGACCGGCTCAAGGCGATGGAGCGCCACCAGGACATGACCCTGCAGGTGGCGTCGGGGCAGCTGGTGGGCCGCAACGCCATGCTGGCCACCGAGATCCAATTCTCCGGCGGCACCGTCACCCGGTTGTTCCCGCACAAGTTCCCGACGATGTTCGGCGACTGCATCGGCCGGGCCACCAGGACCGCGCTCGAGCTGCCCGGGGCCGCCGTTGCGGCCGCCGTCAACGCCGGCGGCACGCCGCACCCCTGACGCGCGGCCGGGCGCGCCTGTGCTTCCTGCCGGGCCGGGAGGGTGCCACGGCGCGTGTTGGGGCGCGCCGGGCATAAAAAATCCCCGCCCCTGCCGTGCAGGAACGGGGATTTTTGTACTTGGTGGGCCCTGCGGGGCTCGAACCCGCGACCCACGGATTAAAAGTCCGATGCTCTACCAACTGAGCTAAAGGCCCGACCTGTTGACAACCTTCCCGCAGAAGGAAAAGTTCTCGGAATTCAGACTACCGCACGGCATGCGCCGGAATGCAATTTCGGCCGGGAATCCGGCGTGGAACGCATCCCGGACGCCCGTTCGGGCCCCCTCCGCGCCCGGGCCGGCGGCACGCTCCGCCGCCTCGGCGGCCCGGCACCGGACATTGGTTGGACGGCCGCCCGGGCCGCTTCCTCGACCGCGCCGCGCAGCTGGCGTAGTGTCAGATCATGAACGATGGACCAGGCAACCGAGCACCCCGACCGCACAAGCCACTGCCGTTTGCACCGGCAGACTTTGAGCCGTTCGCCGGCGGGACGGACCCGGCCCGCGTGTCCGAGGCGGCGCACCTTGCCGCCCGCGCGCTGGTCCGCGGCGGCCGGGAGAGCAACGACCCCGCCATCACCAAACGGCTGGTCAAGCTCGCTGACCGCCAGGGCCTGGAGGCCATTGCGGAGATGTGGGCCGCCAGCCCTGCCGGTTCCCTGCCCGGCGCCCTGTGGCGCCTCTATGCCCTGCGCGCCGCCACGCTGCGGGACCCGGAAGGCATCAGCGTCTTCTTCCGGGCCGGCCAGCACCGGGCGCAGGTTGCCAACGCCGTGGCCGGCGTCGCGGAGCCGCCCGGCGCGGAGGAAATCACCACCATGGCCGACGCCATCCTCTCCGGCGCGTTCGACGGCGACTTCGACGTGGCGCTGGAACGCTCCGCCGCGTTTTGCCGGGTGGTGGCGCTGGGACAGGCCGCCGTCGCCGTCGACCGGAAGGCCGCACATCCGGAGCACGCCCTGTCCCTGAACAAGAAGGCGCACCAGCTGGTGCGCACGGCCGAGGACCTCGAAGGCGCGGCCGTGGCGTGGCGGAAGGGCGAACTGGACTAAGGGCGCCCACGGCGTCCGGTTGACAGCAGGGACGCAACGTAGAACACTAAAAGTGGTGTCGAACCGCGGAACCCCCGGGCTCCATTTTATAGCCGCTTCGAGCGGCCCAGTGCCGAGAGGCGCTCCCGGTTCGACACCACTTTTATGCCCCCATAAACAAAGGCCCCAAACGTGAAGTTGCGCCTCTTCCCCCGTGAAAGTGCCGGTCTGGACAGCCTTGCACTCATGGCGGAGCAACTCGTCGCGGGCACCCAGACCCTGGCCGAACTGCTCGGCGCGCGCCGCGGCGACTTCCCCGCCCTCGCCGAAACCATGCGCCAGCACGAAGGCACCGCCACCGCCGCGTTTTCGACCCTGCTGACCACCATGCGCACCAGCTTCATCAACCCGCTCCCCCGCGAAGACCTGTACGCCCTGGGCCGGCTGCTGCACGAGGCGTGCGAGATGCTCACGGGCGCGGCCGAACTCGTTGAGCTGTACACGCTCGAGCGCATCCCGCCCCGCGGCGCGGACGTGCTGGAGATCCTGTCCCGCCAGGCCGAGCTGACGGCGTCGGCCATGAAGGCGTTGAACGATCTCGACTCGCTCGAGGACTACTGGCTGGAAATCCTGCGCCTGGCCAAGCGCGCGGACCACACGCACCGCATCCTGGTGGCCGAGCTGCTGGAGAACCACAGCCCCGCCAGTTTCGCCAGGTACCGTTCGGTGGCCGACCAGTTTGCCGCGGCCAGCACCAAGATGAAGGCGGTGGCCACGCAGGTGGGCAGCATCATCGTCAAGGAATCCTGACCTTGGTGCCGTTCCTGCTTGGCGCCGTGCTCGTTGCGGCGGCGGTTTTCGCCTTCCTGAACGGTTTCCGCGATGCCTCCACCGCCGTCGCACTTTCCGTGCGCACCCGGGCGCTGACACCCACCGTGGCCGTGCTCCTCGCCGGGCTGTTCAACTGCGTGGGCGCCGTGCTGAGCGTGTACGCGGTGGCTGTGTTTGCCGGCCACCTGTTCACGGTGCCGGCGGGCCGCACGGGGCTGATCATGCTGCTGGCGGGCTTGTCGGGCGCCTGCCTGTGGGGGCTGTACCAGTGGTGGCGGGGGTATCCGTCGTCGTCCACGCATGCGCTCATCAGCGGGCTGGTGGGGGCCTCGCTGGGCTCCGCGGCGCTGGGGCACCCTCCCCTGCAGGGCATCAACGGCACGTTGCTGACGCTGGTGGTGCTGCCGCTGCTGCTGTCCCCCGTGATCGCCTTTGTGCTGGGCTTCGCGGCCGTCCACCCCACGTCCTGGGCCTTCCGGAACACGACGCCGGGGCGGGCCTTCCGCCGCACCCGCCAGATCCAGTCCGTGGCCGGCGCTACCGTGGCCTTCGGGCACGGCCTGCAGGACGGCCAGCGCACGACGGCGGTTGTCCTGTTTGCGCTGTTGGCCGCCGGGGTGGGCGCGGAAGGCAATATTCCGCTGTGGGTGCCGGCCTTTACGGCAGTGGCGCTGACGGCCGGAACGCTGGCCGGCGGGTGGCGGATCTCCTACACGCTGGGCCACCGCCTGGTCCGGCTGGACCCGATGCGCGGCTTCGTGGCCGAGATCGTGGCCGCGGTGCTGTTGTTTGTCGGTGCGATCGGCCTGGCGCTGCCGCTGTCCACCACGCATACCGTCACCGCCGCGATTGCCGGCGCCGGGCGGAACCAGCGCTTTTCCGTGGCCAACGGCCGCATCCTGGGCCGGATCGTGTGGATGTGGGTGGCCACGCCCTTTGCCTGCGCCTTCCTGGGCGCGCTGTTCTTCCTGGCCCTCTCGCCGCTCGCCTGAGCGCGCCGCCGCTCGCCTGGGCGCCGCTCGCCTGGGCGCCGCTTGCCTGGGCGCCGCGGGCGCCTGTCCGAAGCGGGCGCCTATCCGAAGCGGCCGGAGACGTAGTCCTCGGTGGACTTCTGCGACGGGTTGTTGAAGATGGTGGCGGTCTCGGCAAACTCGATCAGCTTGCCCGGCTTGCCGGTGCCGGCAATGTTGAAGAACGCCGTCTTGTCGGAAACACGCGCGGCCTGCTGCATGTTGTGCGTGACGATCACCACCGTGTATTCGTCCTTGAGCTCGTTGATGAGGTCCTCAATGGCCAGCGTGGAGATGGGGTCCAGGGCCGAGCAGGGCTCGTCCATCAGGATCACCTCGGGTGAGACGGCAATGGCCCGGGCAATGCACAGGCGCTGCTGCTGGCCGCCGGACAGGCCGGAACCGGGCTTGCCCAGGCGGTCCTTGACCTCGTTCCACAGGTTGGCGCCGCGCAGGGACTTCTCCACGAGTTCGTCGGCATCGGACTTGGGCATGCGCCGGCTGTTCAGCTTCACGCCGGCCAGCACGTTGTCGCGGATGCTCATGGTGGGGAACGGGTTGGGGCGCTGGAACACCATGCCGATCTGGCTGCGGACGGTCACCGGGTCCACGCCGTCGGCATAGAGGTTGTCCCCGTCCAGCAGCACCTTGCCCTCTACCCGGGCGCCGGGGATGACCTCGTGCATGCGGTTCAGGGTGCGCAGGAACGTGGACTTCCCGCAGCCCGAGGGGCCGATGAAGGCGGTGACCGACTTGGCATCGAGGGTGATGTTGACATCCTCGACGGCCAGGAAGTCGCTGTAGTAGACGTTCAGGTCACTGACATCAATACGTTTGGACATGGTGAAGAATTTCCGTTTCTGGGTTGCTAAGGTACTAAGGTTCTACCGGCCGGTTTTCGGCGCAAAGATGCGGGCCACCAGGCGGGCGCCCAGGTTCAGGAGCATGACCAGCAGGATCAGCAGCAGGGCCGCGGCCCAGGCGCGCTGCGCCGACGGGTCCGGGTTGGACGGCGAGGTGGGCGTCATGATCTGCGTGTAGATGAACGTGGGCAGGGACGCCATCCAGCCGGCAAACACGTTCGAGTTGATCTGGGAGGCAAAGCCCGCCGTGACCAGCAGCGGCGCCGTCTCGCCGATGACCCGGGCAATGGCCAGGGTGACGCCGGAGGCAATGCCGGAGATCGCCGTCGGAATGACCACCTTGAGGATGGTGCGCCACTTGCGGACCCCGAGCGCGTAGGCGGCCTCGCGCAGTTCGTTGGGGACGATTTTCAGCATTTCCTCGCTGGAGCGCACCACGACGGGGATCATCAGCACCGAAAGGGCCACGGCGGCCACAAACCCCGTCTTGGTCCCCGGCCCCATGACCAGGCCGAAGAACGCTGCGGCAAACAGGCCCGCCACGATGGAAGGGATGCCGGTCATGACGTCCACCAGGAAGGTGATGACCTTGGAGAACTTGTTGTCCGCACTGTATTCCACCAGGTAGATGGAGGTCAGCAGGCCCACGGGCACGGATATGACGGTGGCCCACAGCGTGATCAGCACCGAACCCAGCATGGCATGGTAGACGCCGCCGAGCACCGGGGTGTGGTTGGCGACCGAGGCGTTGTCGACAGCACCCGTGACGCCGTTCATGGACGTGCCCAGGAAGCCCGGGGCCAGCAGGCCCGGGACGCCGTTGACCAATACGGTCCAGATCACCGAGACCAGCGGCAGCAGGGCCACCAGGAACGCACCCACCACTACGGAGGTGACCAGCTTGTCCACGGCCTTGCGGCGGCCTTCGACGATGGCGGAACTGGCGACGTTGCCCGCGGCAAACAGCACGGCGGAGAGCACGCCCCAGCCAAAGGCGTTGAAGCCGATGAGCGCCATCAGCGCCGCCGCCACCACAATGGCCGAGCCGGCCACCACATGGGGCGTGTAAGTGGGCAGGCGTCCGCGGGTGAGGGCGGAACGCTTCCGTTCGGTCATGGGCACGGCCATCAGTTGGCTCCCGAGAATTCTTTGTGGCGGCTGATGATCCAGCGGGCCACCATGTTCACCAGCAGGGTGATGAGGAACAGCACCAGGCCCGCGGCTATCAGTTCGCTGAGGCGCAGCCCAAACGCCTCGGGGAAGTCAAGGGCGATCTCGGCGGCGATGGTCTGGTTGCCGGAGCGGATCAGCGAGGCGATCAACGGTCCGGAGGAAAGGACCAGGGCCACTGCCATGGTCTCGCCCAAAGCCCGTCCCAATCCCAGCATGACGGCGCTGATGATGCCGCCGCGGGCAAAGGGAAGCACGGCCATCCGGATCATTTCCCAGCGGGTGGCACCCAGCGCCAGGGCAGCTTCCTGGTGCAGCATGGGCGCCTGGAGAAAGATCTCGCGGGCAAGGGAGGCAATGATGGGCAGGACCATGACCGCCAGCACGATGCCGGCCGTCAGGATCGTCTTGCCCGTCCCGGACGCCGGGCCGCCAAAAATGGGGATCCAGCCAAGGTTGTCCGCCAGCCACTGGTACGGCACCTTCAGCTGGGCCGCCAGAAACGTGGCACCCCAGGCGCCGTAGATGACTGACGGAATGGCTGCCAGGAGGTCCACCACATAACCCAGGCCCCGTGCCATGCCGCGCGGCGCATAATGCGAGATGAACAGTGCCACTGCAATGCCGATGGGCGTGGCGATGACCAGCGCAATGGCTGCTGCGATCAGCGTGCCGACGACAATCGGGAAAATGTAGGAGGCGAACCCCTTCCCTCCCGTGATATCGCCGGGTGCAGCGCTGAACGTCGGCAGGGCCTGGATGACCAGGAACATGGCGACGGCGAACAGCACCACCACAATCAGCACGCCGGCACCCAGCGCCGCGCCGGAGAACACCTTGTCCCCGGCACGGCCCGGGCCGGCCTGCCTTGTTCCCGCCTTGGGTGCGGGCTTGGTAATAATGGACAACCTGGTACCTTTTATGTTGCTTTGCCGCAGCCTACTTGGCGACGGTGATGGAATCGATCGCGGCCTTTGCCTTCGCGGCGAGGGCGGCGGACAACGGGGCGCTCTTGGCAGCGTCGGCGGCGGCCTTCTGGCCGGCGTCGCTGACCGCGTAGTTGCCGAAGGCCTTGACCACGTCGACGGTATTGGCATCCGCGTAGCTGCCGCAGAACACGGCGTAGGAGACCAGCACGGCGGGGTAGGCGCCGGCGGTCGTGGTGGTGCGGTCCAGCTTCAGCGAGAGGTCGTTGGCGTTGCGGCCCGGTACGGCCTTCGCCTCATCAACGGCCTTGGCGGCGGCCTCGGCGGTGACGGGCACGTATGCATCGCCCACCTTCAACTCAACCTTGCCCAGGGTGCCGGTGACGGCGGAGTCGTCGGCGTAGGTGACGGCGCCGGGCGTCTCAGTCACGGTCTTTACGACGCCGGAGGTTCCCTTGGCGTTTTCACCCGGCAGTGCGGAGGGCCAGTCGCCGGACTTCGCATCGGTCCAGACGCCCTTGGCGGCCTGCGCCAGGTAGTCGGTGAAGTTTTCGGTGGTGCCCGAGTTGTCCGAGCGGTGCACGGGCGTGATGGCCAGGTCCGGCAGCGTGGCGGAGGGGTTCGAGGCCTTGATGGCCGGGTCGTTCCAGTTCTTGATCCCGCCGCGGAAGATCTTGGCGACCGTGTCGGCGTCGAGCTTGAGGTCCTTCACACCAGGGACGTTGAAAGCCACGGCGATCGGGGAGATGTACCAGGGGACGTCGATGGCGCCGGCGGGACCGCACTTGGCCTTCGCGCTGGCGAGCTCGGCATCCTTCATGTACGCGTCTGAGCCGGCAAACTGCACGGCACCGGCGATGAGCGCCTTGCGGCCTGCGCCGGAACCTTCCGGCGAATACTGGACATGTGCGCCGGAGTTGGCTGACTCAAAGCCGGCCTTCCAGGCATCCATGGCGGCGGAAATGGAGGTGGCGCCCGTGCCGGTCAGCGTGCCGGTGACGGAGGTGCCGGCCGCGCTGGTGGAGGAGCCGCCGTTGCCGGGGGTCACGGCGTTGTCCGTGCCACAGGCAGTCAGTGCGAGTGCGCCGACGGTGAGAACTGCTGCCACGCGGCCAATGTGAAGTGCCTTCACGCGAATTACCTCTTCGATGGGTTTCAGGGGTTCCTTACCCCTTGAAGCTACGGCGGTGACATGACACAACGGTCCAACACAAGTGAACGGAAGGTTAACGCTGATGGGATTCTTGGTTTTTCGGATGCGACGCCGGACACATCCCCGGCTGCCCGGGGTACCTTGCGCGGCCCGCCCGGATGTGCCGGGGTGAGATGCAGCCCACGAAAGAATTGGTTGCTAACGGCAACCAATTCTTATATAGTTGTCATAAATCAACCGTTATTGATCCCACTCCTGGAGCACCCTTGTCGCAAACAGCCAAAACCAACAGACCGGATCCGGCATTGTCCGACTCCGGCATGACGCACCGTCAGGTGATCCAGTCCCTCACCGGACTCCTGATGGGCATGTTCGTCTCCATCCTCGCCGGCACCGTGGTGTCCACCTCGCTGCCCGTCATCCTCTCGGACCTGCACGGCGACCAGACCGCCTACACCTGGGTGGTGACGGCAACCTTGCTGGCCACCACCATTTCAACCCCGATCTGGGGCAAGCTCGCGGACCTTTCCAACCGCAAGGTCCTGCTGCAGCTGGCCCTGGTGGTCTTCGTGGTCGCCTCCGCAATTGCCGGCTTCTCGCAGGACACCTCGATGCTCATCACCATGCGCGTCTTTCAGGGACTGGGCGCCGGCGGCCTGACCGCCCTGAGCCAGATCGTCATGGCGGACATCATCTCCCCCCGTGAGCGCGGCAAGTACATGGGCCTGTTTGGTGCCGTCATGGCCCTGGGCACCGTGGGCGGCCCGCTGATCGGCGGCTTCATCACCGACGCCATCAACTGGCGCTGGAACTTCTTCGTGGCGCTCCCCTTCGCCGCCATCGCCATCATCCTGATCCAAAAAACGCTCCACCTGCCGGTCCAGGCCAAGCGCAAGGTGTCGATCGACTACGCGGGCATTGTCCTGCTTTCGGCCGGCGTCTCGCTGCTGCTTGTCTGGGTGTCCCTGGCCGGAACCCAGTTTGACTGGGCCAGCACCACCACCGCGCTGATGGTGGGCGGCGCGGCCGCCGCCCTCGTCGCCTTCGTCATCGTGGAGCTGAAGGCTTCCGAACCGATCATCCCGCTGGCCATGTTCAGGAACCGCACCTTCACCCTGTCCGTAGTCGCCTCAATTTCCGTCGGCGTCTCCATGTTCGGCACCTCGGTGTTCCTGGCCCAGTACATGCAGCTGGCCCGTGGCGCCAACGCCACCCAGTCCGGCCTGATGACCATCCCCATGATGGCCGGCCTGCTCATCGTCTCCACCATCGCCGGGGCCCTGATCTCCAAGTTTGGCAAATGGAAGATGGTCATGGTCCTCGGATCCGTCCTGCAGCTGGCGGGCCTGTTCATGCTGGGCACCATCCACTACGACACGAACTTTGTGCTGGTCTCCCTGTACATGTTCGTCCTCGGCGCCGGCCTGGGCATGGTCATGCAGAACCTGGTCCTGATCGTCCAGAACGCCGTCACCCCGGCGGAGATTGGCGTGGCAAGTTCCGGCATTGCCTTCTTCCGCTCCCTCGGCGGCACCATCGGCGTCTCCGTCCTCGGCGCACTCATGGCCACCAAGGTGGTGGATGTGCTCGGCGGCAAGGCGGCCGAGCTGCAGGCGGCCATCGCGGCACTCGGCGCACAGGGCAAGGCGCTGGGCGCAGCCCTGGCCGGCGGGAGCATTCCGGCCGTCCACAGCCTGCCCGACTCCGTCCGGTCCATCATTGAATCCAGTTACGGCGACTCGGTGGCCTTTGTATTCATGATTGCCGCACCCCTGAGCATCCTGACAATCCTCGCCATTGTTTTCCTGCCCAACCTGGAACTCAGCAGCCAGACGCGCGACCAGCGCGAGAAGAGCGACGCCGCGGCCACCGGGATCCTCGATCTGGAAAGCGCTGAGCAGAACCTTGCCGACGTCAGTGAAGCACTCGTGGCCGTGGCCCCCGGCACCGCGACCGGGAACCTGCCGGTGGTTCGGCGCTAAAATGGACTGCATGACCGACCCCTTTGCCGTGCCGCCGGAACTGCCGCCGGTGGCGCAGTCGGACGCCGTCGATCCCGCCCTGCAGGACGCCATCCGGGACGTCGAGCGGCAGTTCGGGATCATGATCATCAAGACCCGCAAGAGCATCATCAGCCGGGCGGCGGCGATCCACCCCGAACTGCAGCCCATGGGCTTCAAGGTGCTCACCATCCTCTCCCAGTCGGGCCCCATCCAACAGATCGCCCTGGCGCACAAGGTGGATGCCGACAAGGCCGCGATGAGCCGGTCCATCAAGCAGCTTGAGGAACTGGGCCTGGTGGCCCGCACCCCGGACCCCAGTGACGGGCGCGCCCACCTGGTGGCCATGACGGACCAGGCCCACACCCGCTTCGATGCGACCCAGGCGCAGGCCCGCAAGGTCCTCTACGACCGGCTCGCCGAATGGGACACGGGGGAAGTCAGGCGCTTCGCTGAACTGCTGGACAGGCTGAACGAAAACCGCGACTGAAGCCCGGCCCGCCCCACCTGCGCCAGCAGCGTCCGGGGCGGGCCGTTCCGCATAGACTGGGTCCCATGCCTGCGCCGGTCCGGTCTCCCAAGACCCTCACATTCCTGAAACGGCGTGCCCGCCTGGGCCTGCGCCGCAGCGCGAATTCCTCCCTCCAGGCGCTGCTGATCACCGTCTGCGCCGTGGGCGCGTACTATTTTTCCTCCCTGGTGCTGGGCCACCACGGCCCCCTGTTTGCCGCCACGAGTGCCATCATCGCCCTCGGATTTTCCCGGGACCCCCGGCTGCGGCGGGTCCTGGAGGTAGGGCTCGGGTGCACCATCGGGATCATCCTTGGCGACGCGCTGCTACACTGGCTGGGTTCGGGCATCTGGCAGGCGGCCGTGGTGGTCTTCCTGTCCATCCTGCTGGCCAGGTTCCTGGATTCAGGGGCCATCTTCACCACACAGCTCGCCCTGCAGTCTCTTCTGGTGGTCCTGCTCCCCCTCCCCGCCGGCGGGCCCTTCACGCGCAGCATTGACGCAGTCGTAGGCGGCTGCTTTGCCTTGGCCGCAACGCTCCTGGTGCCCCGGGACCCCCGCCGCGCACCCAAGGACGATCTCAAGGTCACGCTGGGGGAACCCTCCCTGGTGTTGCGCGAATGCGCCTCCGCCCTCTCCTACAACGACGCCACCACCGCCTGGCACGCCTTGGTGCGGGCCCGCAGCCAGCAGCCCCGCATCGACGCCATGCGCCAGGGCCTCCACGGCGCCGTGGAAATTGCCAGGCTCTCGCCGCTGTACCGGCGGCATTTGGAGGAGGTGGAGGGGATGGCGCGGCTGATGGAGCGGCTGGACTACGCCATGCGTTCCAGCCGTGTCCTGGCCCGCAGGCTGGCCAGCGCCATCACCAACGCCGCCCTGTCAGAGGCCGGCAGCATGCACCTGGCCGAAGTGCTTAGCGACTCGGCCGCCGCCCTCGACGAGCTGGGCGCGGCACTGGCCCACTCGCCGTCGAACCCCAGGCAGGCCTCCCTGGGCCACGCACGGGACACCCTGGCGGACATCGCCACCCGGCTGCACCCCGGCAAGCTGGAAATCACGCGGATGGAAGGCGAGGCCCTGGTGCTTCTCCTCCGCACGCTGATGGTGGACCTGCTGGAGACGGCGAAAATGGACCCGGCCGACGCCCGCTCACTGCTGCCCAAGCTGTAGTTCTCCACAGCCCTCCCCCTCACGGCACCGGGTGTCAGTGCCCGGCGCTAGGGTTGTTCCATGGCAACAAAGACTACGAAGGCACCCAAATCCACGGGGCAGAACTTCCGCTGCACCGAATGCGGGTGGACGGCCGTCAAGTGGGTGGGCCGCTGCGGCGAATGCCAGGAGTGGGGGACGCTGGAGGAAGTCGGCACCGTCACGGTCCGCACCACGGCGGCCACCACCGTGGTGCGCCCCGCCCAGCTGATCTCGGAAGTGGACGCGTCCAAGGCCGCCCACAACCTGACCGGGGTGCCCGAACTGGACCGCGTGCTGGGCGGCGGCATGGTGCCCGGCGCGGTCATCCTGCTGGCCGGCGAACCCGGCGTGGGCAAATCCACGCTGCTGCTGGACGTGGCGGCGAAATTTGCCCGCAACGAACACGGCCGGAAACCGCAAAAGGTGCTGTACCTGACCGGCGAGGAATCCGCCGCCCAGGTGAAGCTGCGCGCGGAGCGCATTGGTGCCGTCGCCGACACCCTCTACCTCGGCGCCGAAACCGACCTGGGCACGGCTCTGGGCCAGGTGGAGGCCGTGCAGCCGGTGCTGCTGATCGTGGACTCCGTGCAGACGTTCAGCAGCGCCATGGTGGACGGCAGCGCCGGCGGGGTGTCGCAGGTGCGCGAGGTGGCGGCGTCGCTCATTGCCGCGGCCAAGCGCCTGAACATGACCACGCTGCTGGTGGGCCACGTGACCAAGGACGGCTCCATCGCCGGGCCGCGCCTGCTGGAGCACCTGGTGGACGTGGTCTGCCAGTTCGACGGCGAGCGCCACTCCCGCCTGCGCCTGCTGCGCGCCATCAAGAACAGATACGGGCAAACGGACGAGGTGGGCTGCTTTGACCTGACCGACGACGGCATCGAGGGGCTGGCGGATCCCAGCGGGCTGTTCACCACCCGCACCAGCCATCCCGTTTCGGGCACCTGCATCTCGGTGACGATGGAAGGGCGGCGGCCGCTGCTCGCCGAGGTCCAGTCGCTGTTGACCACCTCCACCGGTTCGCAGCCACGCAGGACGGTCAGCGGGCTGGACTCCGCCCGCGTCGGGATGCTCCTGGCCGTGCTCCAGCAGCGGGCCGGACTGCGCCTGGATGGCGACGACAGCTACGTGGCAACCGTCGGCGGCGCCCGCCTGTCCGAGCCCGCCATGGACCTGGCGGTGGCCATGGCCATCGCCTCGGCCAAGATCAACCGGCCCATGCACCCCAAGCTGGTGGCCTTCGGCGAGGTGGGGCTGGCCGGCGAGGTACGCCCCGTGCCGGGCATCAACCAGCGCATCCAGGAGGCAGCCCGGTTGGGGTTCACGCACGCCCTGGTGCCGGCCAGTCCCGCCGGGCCCGGCACCATCCCGCCGAATTTCGTGGTCAAGCAGATCGAACACATTGCCGAAGCCACCGAAATCCTGCTTCAGCTGTAGGCGCACAACCCTGGGGATTCCGTTGCGAAACTATTAGAATATAATTTCTAGAAACTGTTACTTTTTTGCTGTTTATTAGGTATCATTGGAACATGGGCACGATGGACCGGCCCGGCAGCTACGGGAATTCCACCCCCGCCGGACCGCCTCTTCTGGATCAAACCCCCAGCCACCGGTTGGAGGACCAGGGGTACGCGCCACCGACCCCTGTCTCCTACGGCGACGTCACGGCCGAGGCGGCCCTGGCCGCGCTGATCGCCTCCGATCCCTACGCCGACGAAGCCGCCCCGGAAACCACCGACGCCGAGTGCGCACGTCAGCTGGCCATCCCCGACGATTCACCTGCCTGGCCCAGCGACGCGGACATCACACGGCTCATTGCGTCCATGCCCGACGACGGATGGCCCGGGACCAGTATGGGCGGCACGTGGCGGGGCGACGACGGATGGCCCGGGACCAGTATGGGCGGCACGTGGCTGGGCGGCGACGGAGGCGCGGCCAACTGCCGGCCCGGCTCCGGCACTCCCCAGTCCGCCCACGCCGAAGGTGGTCCCACCGTCCCGCCGTTTCCAGAACCGGCAGGCGCCCCATCGATGCTTACGGGACCACGGGACCTGGGCAGGGTCCGGGCCATCCGGGCGGCGGTCCCCGATTTGCCGGGCGCCCCAAGGCCGGACAACCCACGGGATGTCGCCTGGTCGCCGGTTTCCAGCGCCGACGCCCTGGCCGGCCTTGATCCACGCGGCCTTGGCGCGAACCATCTCCTGGACTACATTCACGCTGCCAACCGCCTGGCAGCCTTTGCGCGGGCGATGGAAGACGCAGCACTGGCCGAGTTCTCCAACCGCAGGCCTCCCCTGGCCAGCGAGCGGCCGGCAACGCGCCTGGAAGAGTTGGAGGAGGACTCCTACCGTTCCAAGTATGCCGTTGCGGAGATCATGGCACTGCACTGCGTCGGGGTGGGCACCGCCCATCTCATGCTGGACAATGCCGAGACCCTGGCGGACAACCTGCCCGGGACCATGGGCCTCTACCGCGAGGGCCTGCTCGATTCGACCCGGATCAAGGCCATCCTGGCGGGCGTGGAGAACGTCCCCGCGGAAATTCAAACGCTGATTGAGCCGATGTTCCTGCCTGGCGCGTCACGGACCAACCCAAGGGCATTGACCCGGAAGATCCGCAAGCTGGCACTCAAGCACAATCCTGAGCCCTTGGAGGAGCGGCACACCAGGGCCCGGACGGACCGTCGTGTCTGGTTCACACCGCTCCCGGACGGCATGGCCCAGCTCAGCGCGGTGCTGGATGCCGTTCCGGCAAAATCCCTTTTCGACTCCCTGGATTCCTGGGCCCGCCAGGCGCAGCGTGAGGGGGCCAAGCCGGGCGGGGAGCCCAGCACCGGGACCACTCCCACTGGCCGCCCGTCGCGGTCGCTGGACAACTACCGGGCCGATGCCTTCCTTGACCTCATCCACCAGGCATTCGTGCACCCGGCCGGTTACTGCCTCAAATGCGGCAGCAAGGCCGACCCAGGCGGCAGCGGCAGCGGGAGCGGCAGCGGGAGCGGCAGCGGGAGCGGCAGCACGGACATCCCAGGCACCCGCGGCAGCACGGACATCCCAGGCTGCGGCGGGAGCGCATCCCTTCCCGGCGGCAACGCCGGTGAAAATGCCGGAGACAACACCGGCCGCCCGGTGCCCGAGTCCTGGTTCACGCCCAGGATTCCGGCCAAGGTCTCGGTGGTCGTGCCTGCACTGACCCTCCTGGGGGCGTTGGACGAGCCGGGATACCTTGAAGGCTACGGCCCCATCCCGCCATCGGAAGCCCGGGAACTCGCCGCCGGTTCGTATTGGTGGGAACGCCTGCTGACCGACCCGGCCACCCAGGCCAGGCTGAGCGTGGGGCGGCAGCGCTACCACCCGCCGGCTGACATCGCGGCGGAAGTGCGCCGCAGGGACCCCGTTTGCACGGGGATTGGCTGCGACCACCCGGCAGCCACCTGCGAACTCGACCACACGGTGCCCTTTTGGCTGGACCGGTACGCCCCGAACGGCACCCTTCTGCCCAAGGGCGAGACCAGCGTGGAGAACCTGCGCCCCCGGGACCTGCTCTGCCATCAGCTCAAGGACGTGCCGGACACCGGCTGGACTGTCGAGCCGGACGGGCCCGGCAGGACGAAAACCACCACGCCAACGGGCCGCATCTACATCCATGTCCAAGCCGAGGAGCCGTGTCCCTTTTAGCGGGCCGCCAGGTTTCTGCGACGGCGCGTCGCCAGGCCGCGCTTCACACTATTATGGCAATGGAACTTGTGCGGATTCCCGCGCTCGAAATAAAGGATTCGTCAATGCTTCGCAGCCCCGAAGAGGCCCTGAAAGCCACTCTCGCCCGAGTTGCCCCGGGAACCCCGCTGCGCGACGGACTCGAACGGATTCTTCGGGGGCGCACCGGAGCCCTGATCGTCCTGGGTTCGGACAAAACCATTGACAGCCTGTGTTCCGGCGGGTTCGAGATTGGCATCGACTTCGCCCCGACCCGGTTGCGCGAACTGGCGAAAATGGACGGTGCCATCGTGTGTGACAAGGACGTCACCAGGATCCTGAGGGCCGCCGTCCAGCTGGTTCCGGACCCCAGCATCGAAACCCAGGAGTCGGGCACACGCCACCGCACCGCAGAGCGCGTTGCCATCCAAAGCGGTGTTCCGGTGGTTTCAGTCAGCCAGTCGATGCAGATCATCGCCCTGTACGTCGATGGCCTGCGCTACGTCCTCGAAGGCTCGGAAAAGGTGCTGGCCAGGGCCAACCAGGCCCTGGCCACCCTGGAACGCTACCGTGCACGCCTTGACCAGGTGACAAGCTCGTTGTCGGCGCTGGAAATTGAGGCAATGGTCACGGTGCGCGACGTGGCTGTGACGCTGCAGCGGCACGAAATGGTGCGGCGCATTTCCGAGGAAATTGCCCAATACGTGCTTGAACTCGGCGTTGACGGCCGCCTGCTGTCGCTGCAGCTCGACGAGTTGACGGCAACCCGCGGGTCGGGCGCCGACATGGTGATCCGCGACTACACCGACCCTGAGACGACCGATGTCGCCCAGGCGGTTGCCGCCCTGCAGGATATTGACCAGGCCGGCCTGATCAACCTCAACCTGATTGCGGGCGTGGTGGGCTTGTCCACCCTTGATTCACTCGAGTCGATCATCCAACCCCGGGGCTACCGGCTGGTCTCGGAACTCAAGGCCGTGCCAGGTGCTGTCGCCGGCCGCCTGGTGGACCACTTTGGCGGGCTGCAGAACCTGATGGCCGCCACGATTGACGACCTCATGGCGGTCGACGGCATTGGTGAATTGCGGGCCCGCACGGTGCGCGAGGGGCTGTCGCGCATTGCCGAGGCCAGCCTGCTGGATCGTTTCCTTTAGTTCCTGTAGTTCCTCTAGGCGCGGACTCCTATTGGAGGTCGAACCTGACGGGTTCGCTTGACCATTTGCCCAGGGTCGCCACAAACACGTAGGTGCCGGCCACGGGCGTCCCCGTGACCTTGGCACAGTTGGCAGTGCTCCGGTTCCGTTTCCAGGTGAACTTGGCCGTCTCGGATGCGCCCGGCATCAGGTTCTTGACCAGGTTGGACGCGTCGGCCTGGCAGTCCTTGGAATTGAAGACCATGTCAGCGCCACTCGTGACCTTGAATTCCATCTGGCTGGTTCCCACGTTGATGTCACAGGGCGCAGGGCCGGTGTTCGTAACCCGCAGGGACAGTGTCGGATCAACGCCGGCAGCGTATGACGTCTTGTCCACGGCTCCGCTGACCTTGATGCCCGCTTCATTGCACACGCCCGACGGCGGCGTGGCCGGTGGTGCAGCCGATGGGGCCGGGCTGGCGGCATCTGAAGTTGTACCAGTCGACGTGGTGTCCGAGGGCGCACTCGTGGATGAAACGGCGGCCGCCGGGTTTCCGGCGTCGGACGCACCGGCACCCCGAAAAAGGTTCGCGATCCCGATGCCGCCCACCACCAGCAGGGCGAGCACAATGAGCGCCAAAACACCCACCACCTGGCGGCGGCGCCGGTAGACCTTGGCCGACACCTTGGGCCGGCGGGCAGGCTGCGCCGCATTGCCGCCCTGCTTGTTCGTCCCTGATGTAGCCACGCATCAACCCTAGCGAAGGCTGGGCCGCCGCCGTGCCAACCACGCCGCTTTCGCTACAGTTGTACTGCTTACACACGCTGCAAAGGAGAGACGGTGCACCAGGAAATCCGGCAATGGTTCCGTGAAACGGCCCGGGACCTGCCGTGGCGCGGCGACTGCCAGCCGTGGGGGGTCCTGGTCAGTGAAATCATGCTCCAGCAGACGCCCGTGGTCCGCGTGCAGCCAGTCTGGGAAGAGTGGATGGCGCGCTGGCCAAGCCCCGCTGCCTTCGCCGCGGCGTCCCAGGCCGAAGTGCTGCGTGCCTGGGGCCGGCTGGGCTATCCGCGCCGGGCGCTGAGGTTGCATGCCGCTGCGGCACAGATTGTCCAAAGGCACGACGGCGCAGTCCCGGACACCTATGACGAACTTTTGGCACTTCCCGGCATTGGGACGTACACGGCTGCAGCCGTGGCCGCGTTTGCCTTTGGCCGGCGGGAAACAGTGGTGGACACCAACATCCGCCGCGTCCACGCACGGCTGGTCATTGGCCAGGCCCTGCCCGCCCCGTCGCTGACCGCCGCCGAGATGGCACTGGCCGCGGAGCTGCTGCCCGGGGATCCGGTCGAATCGGTCGAGTGGAATGCCGGCGTCATGGAGCTGGGCGCCCTGGTGTGCACGGCGCGCAGCCCCAAGTGCGGGCTCTGCCCCGTCATGGGCCAATGTGCCTGGATCGCCGCCGGCCAGCCGGAGCCCACCTACATTCCCAAGGGCCAGCCCTGGGCCGGGACTGACAGGCAGGTGCGCGGCGCCGTCATGGCGGTGCTTCGGGCATCGGACTCCCCCGTCCACGCCGAACTCCTCTGGGGCCCGGAGGCGGAGGTTGCAGCCGCAGCACCGCGGACGGGGCATCGGGACGAAGTCACGGCGGCCTTGGACAAACTGCACGGCCTGAACACCCATGCACCCCAGCTGCAACGGGCCCTGTCGGGCCTTGTCACCGACGGCCTGGCCCAGCTCTCGGAGGATGGCTACCACCTGCCGCACTGATGGGGTCAGTGCGACGGCGTGGGACGGGGGTTGGCGTTCCGGGCACCGGCCCCCATCATGTGGACCCGCGCAGGCTCCCGGTCTGCCTCAGCCTGTCAGCTGCGTGGACCTGCCGGTGCTCAAAGCTCGCCGAAGCCGTTTTCCACTTCGCTGCGGACCAGATCCACGGCGTGTTGCGCGTCGGGTCCCGTGGCAGTGACGTTCAGCTTGGTGCCCTTGCCGGCTCCCAAGGCCATGAGCAGGAACACCGATTGGGCGTCGGCACCGTTGATGGCAATGTCCACGTCCATGGCGCCCAGGGCGCCGGCCAGGATGGCCGCCGGGCGGGCGTGCAGCCCGAGCGGGTTGATCAGGGTCAAGACCGCTGTCACTGCGCCGTCCGGGGCCGCGCCCCCTGGCCCCGGTGCGCTACCGGCCGCGGATCGTGCGCCCACAGCACCCCCGCCCGCGGTCCCCGGGCCTGGTCCCCCGCCCATGGCCTCCCTGCCGCCGGCGGCCGCGACCCCCGCGACTGCACCACCGGGGGCACCACCGGACTGACCGCCTTCCATACTGGCGGCTGCCCCACCGGTGGCACCGGCAGCCGCGCCGTGCAGATTCAGCGCCGTCTCCGCAGCCTTCCGTACCACGGCAAGTGCGGCACCGGACTGGGCGGCCACGGCGGCCGCCACGGCACCTTCCACGAGCGGCGCGTCAGCAAGGACAACATTTCCCGGGTTGCCCATGAATTCCAGCGCAGATTCCGCCGTCATGACCGCCGATCCCAAGTCCGTCAGCACCACCACGCCGTCCCCTCCGTCCGCTTCACCCAGTGCGGACATGACCTTCTCCAGCGAGGTCCCAATGCCGCCGTCGTCGGTCCCACCTGCGGGGACCAGCACCACGTCGCGTGCCATTTGGGCTGCCAGCTCCACAACTCCCGCGGCCAGTTGGGAACTGTGCGAAACGATGACCAGCCCAACACTCATGCGCCGGCCTCGGACGCGGCCGGCGACGCAGCAGCCGCGGCATCGGCTGCTGCGCGCAGGATCAGGGCAGACGACGCCGCACCCGGATCCCGGTGCCCGATGGCGCGCTCTCCCAGGTAGCTGGCCCGGCCCTTGTGCGCAATGAGCGGGTCCGTGGCCGCGGCACCCGCCTCGGCTGCTTCCGCAGCGGCTGCCAGCACGGCCGCCGGACCACCGACGTCAGCACCGAAAGCGCCGTCGGAACCACTGCCTGCACCACCGTCGGCAGCACCGCCGGGTCCCCCAGCGCCGGCAAAGGGGCCTCCTGCGGCACCACCCATGTCAGCGGCTGCTGCGGCTGCGTCCACGGCGGGGGTCCAGGCGTCGATCATGGTTTTGTCGCCAAGTTCGGCCTTTCCGCGCGCCACCACGCCATCCCGTGCGGCCGTCAGCGCCGCAACCAGCAGTGCCGAATCCAGCACGGCGGCGTCGCCTACAGCGGTGCCGGCCCGCAGGAAGGCGGTGCCGTAAAGCGGACCGGCTGCCCCGCCCACCTTTGACATGAGCGTCAGGGCGGCCAATTTGAACGCCGCACCGGGTGTGGCCGGCAGTTCTTCGTCAAGCTTCGCCAAGATGGCCGTGAAGCCGCGGTCCAGGTTTTCGCCGTGGTCGCCGTCGCCGATGGCCCGGTCGAGCTCGATCAGCGCCACCCGGTTTTCCGCGACCACGGCCGCGCTGCGGCGCAGCCAGTCGATGGCCCAGGCCACATCCAGTGTTCCTGCCGTGCCGTTGTCCGCCATTTACATCCCCCATCGCAGGGCCGGCGTGTGGACGGGCGCGTCCCACAATTCGGTCATTTCGTCGTCCAGCCGCAGCACTGAGATGGAGCAGCCCTGCATTTCCAGGGAAGTGATGTAGTTGCCCACGAGTGACCGCTCCACCACCAGGCCCGCCGCTTCCAGCACCTTCACCGCGTGCCGGTAGACGATGTACAGCTCGCTGGACGGGGTGCCGCCCATGCCGTTGACGAACAAGAGGACCTTCTCGCCTGCCGCCGGCTTGAGGTCGGTGAGGACGGGCTCCAGCAGCCGCTCGGTGATGCCGTCGGCGTTTTCCATGGGGATCCTGTGCCGGCCCGGCTCGCCGTGGATGCCGATCCCAATCTCAATCTCGTCCCCGCCCAGCTCAAAGCTCGGCACGCCTGCGTGCGGGACTGTGCAGGCCGACAGCGCCACGCCCATGGTGCGAACATTGTCCACCACCCGCTGGCCGAGGGCGGCAACGGCGTCGAGCCCGTCGCCGCGTTCGGCCGCGGCGCCGGCGATCTTCTCCACGAGGACGGTGCCGCCCACGCCGCGCCGCCCGGCGGTGTACAGCGAGTCTTCCACGGCGACGTCATCGTTCACCAGGACCGTGCGCACCTCAATGCCGTCGGCCTGGGCCATCTCGGCGGCCGTTTCAAAGTTGAGGACGTCGCCGGTGTAGTTTTTCACGATGTGTACGACGCCGGCGCCCGAGTTTGCGGCGGCGGTCGCCGGAATGATGGCGTCCGGGGTGGGCGAGGTGAAAACAGCGCCGGGGACGGCGGCGTCGAGCATCCCAAAGCCGACATAGCCGGCGTGGAGGGGCTCGTGCCCGCTGCCGCCGCCGGACAGCAGCCCCACCTTGCCGGCCTTGGGCACCTTGCGCGAGACAAACAGCGGGTCGGGGTGGACCGTGACGAGGTGGGCGTGCGCCAGGCCAAACCCCTCCACCGATTCATCCACAACGTCCTTGGGATCATTGATGAGCTTTTTCATGACGGCATCCTCCGGGTCGAACGGTGAGCATAACCGGGCGGCGTGCGCAGCTGAAGTGCGGGTGCCCCCTGCCTTGAACACTACCCGGCCGGGTTGCCGCTTGGTAGGGGCAGGCGCGCCATGC
>NZ_JAAMFN010000020.1 GCF_013376095.1 Arthrobacter sp. SDTb3-6
GCCACCACTGGCCGTAACGCCGCCGCAGAGCCAGCCGGGTGCAGGGCACCCGACCAACAGGGCGGCAAACCCAGGACCAGCCGGACGGCCAACTCAGGACAGGCATGAATCGCGGACCCAAGGTTGAATACGGGCGCCGATCGATGGCCTGTTACCGGACGGGGTCTAGGAACCTACTTGGGGAGCACGCTTCGGTATACGTCCAGGGTCTTCTCAACAATGGACTCCCAAGAAAAGTTCTGCTGAGCCCGGACGCGGCCTTTCTCCCCCATCGAGCGGGCACGGACGGGGTCGCCCACCACTTCAACCAGGGCCTTGGCAAAGTCGGCAACAAACTTGTCCGGGTCCAGGGGCGTCCCGGTGCCATCGGCAAGCTGTTCCAAGGGCACCAGGAGCCCGGTTTCACCGTGGGCGACAACTTCCGGGATGCCACCAGTCGCGCTGGCCACGACAGCCGCGCCGCAGGCCATCGCCTCGAGATTCACGATGCCGAGGGGCTCGTAAATCGACGGGCAGGCAAAAACGGTCGCATGGCTGAGCACCTGGATCAGTTCATGGCGCGGCAGCATGCGTTCGATGACAATGACACCGTCGCGCTGGGCCTTGAGTCCGTCAATGAGCGAATTCACTTCTGCGCCCAGCTCAGGCGTGTCGGCGGCACCAGCGCACAGGACCAGCTGTACTTCCGGCGGAAGTTCCGCGGCCGCCTTCAACAAGTACGGAACACCTTTTTGCCGGGTGACCCGCCCCACCCACACCACGCTGGGACGGGAAGGATCAATGCCGAGGGTACGGACGACGTCGTCCTTCCCGTCCCGCTGCCAGGCCTCCACATCGATGCCGTTGTGGATCACCTTGACCTTGTCCGGGTCGACGTCGGGGTAGCTGCGCAGGATGTCCTGACGCATGCCATCGGACACGGCAATGATGGCCGCCGCTGCCTCGTAGGCGGTCTTCTCCACCCAGGACGAGAGGGCGTAGCCGCCGCCGAGCTGCTCCGCCTTCCAGGGGCGCAGCGGTTCCAGGCTGTGGGCGCTGAGTACGTGGGGAATTCCGTGGAGCAGCGACGCCAGATGCCCGGCCATGTTGGCGTACCAGGTGTGCGAGTGCACCAAGTCCGCCCCGGCAATGTCCGGCACGATCTGCAGGTCCACTCCCAGCGTCTGCATGGCGGGGTTGGCACCGTCCAGTTCGGGAAGGTTCCCATAACTCGACACGGTGGCGCCGTGGAAGTCAGGGTCGCGGTCCGCGCCAAAGGCATGGACCCGCAGGTCCACCTTCTCGGCCAGGACGCGGCTGAGCTCGGCGACGTGGACGCCGGCCCCGCCGTATATTTCGGGTGGAAATTCCTTAGTCACAATATCGATACGCACGATCCCAATGTAGTGTCTTCCAACACGTTGTTCTAGTGTGAAGGACATGGACCCGTTCGCGGGGACTAATTCTAGGCAATTTTAAGCTGTTGGAGGTTGGGGCATGTCTGTCAAAAAAGTACTTGCAATTGTATTGGCGGGCGGTGAGGGCAAACGTTTGATGCCCTTGACAACAGATCGGGCCAAGCCTGCAGTTCCTTTTGCAGGGTTCCGGCTCGTTGATTTCGCGCTGTCAAACTTGGTGAATTCCGGGTACTTGAAAATCGTGGTGCTGACGCAATATAAGTCCCACAGCATGGATCAGCACATCTCGCAGACGTGGCGGATGTCCACCCAGCTGGGCAACTACGTGGCCAGCGTGCCGGCGCAGCAGCGACGCGGCAAGAGCTGGTTTCTGGGAAGCGCCAATGCGATCTACCAGTCGATGAACCTGATTGTGGACGCGGCACCGGACATTGTGGTGGTGGTGGGAGCCGACCACGTGTACCGCATGGATTTTGAGCAGATGGTCCAAAGCCACATCAAGTCCGGGGCCCGGGCCACCGTTGCGGCCGTGCGGCAGCCGCTCAACATGGCCGACCAGTTCGGCGTCATCGAGGTGGACACCGCCACGGACACCGGCGTCACCGGGGCACACAAGATCTCAGCCTTCGTGGAAAAGCCGGCATCGACGCCGGGCCTGCCCGAAGCCCCCGACCAGTTCCTGGCGTCCATGGGCAATTATGTCTTTGACACCGATGCCCTGGTTGAGGCGCTTGAGGAGGACGCCATCAAGAGCGATACCAAAAATGACATGGGCGGGGACATCATCCCGCACTTCGTGGACCGCGGCGAAGCATACGTCTATGACTTCACCACCAACGACATCCCCGACGCCACGGACAGGGACCGCAACTATTGGCGGGACGTGGGGACAATCGACTCCTACTACGACGCCCACATGGACCTGATCTCGCCGCTGCCGGTCTTCAACCTCTACAACAGGTCCTGGCCGATCTACACCCGCAACACGACCTCGCCGCCGGCAAAGTTTGTCCATGGCCAGAACAACGAGGTGGGAACGGCCCTGGATTCAATCGTGGCGCCGGGCGTGGTGGTTTCCGGAGGCGTGGTGGAAAGCTCAGTGCTCTCCAACGACGTGTTCGTCGGAGCCGGTGCACGCGTGATCGACTCGGTGGTCATGGACGGCGTGGTGGTGGGCGCAGGTGCCGTGGTGAGACGGGCCATCATCGACAAGGCCGTCCGCATTCCCGCCGGGGCCACGATCGGCGTGGACCCGAAACTGGACCTCGCCCGTGGCTTCGCGGTCACCGAATCGGGCCTGACCGTGCTCCGCAAGGGACAAGTGGTTCCGGCGCCGGATGAGCGCGAGCTGGCCCTGGGCAAGGCCGCCGCCGCCGGGCTGCCCGCCGCCCTGCAACAGGCCATTGCCGGGCACCGGGATCCGAACGAAAAGCTTGACGGGCAAGGGGAGGGGCAGCGGATGGCCAACGGCTCTGCGCCCCGGGCGGACGCCGGAGCCGGTGCCGGCGCAGCACGCGGGTCGGCAGCCAACGGTGAACGGGCTAAAATTGTGGAGTGAGCGCTGTTGAACTGACCCCCGAAGAAATCCAAAATTGCATTAAAGTTTTGGAAAACATTCATGTTTATGACGAAGAAAATCCGGACTATGTAAAAATCCGCCGGGCCACCGGGAAAATGTTCAAGGCCGTAAAAAGATACCGCCGGAATGTTAAAAGGGATGCCGTAAACGATGCGGACCGGGCGGTGCTGGCAAAAACCGCCACCGCCGCCCCGGACCGCATTGACGACGAAACCCGGGGTAACAAACTCAAGCCTTCCGCGACCGGGGCGGTGGCGGGAACGCTGCAGCGTTCCCGCCCCTGCTACATCTGCAAACAGCACTACACGCAGGTGGACGCCTTCTACCACCAGCTCTGCCCGGAATGCGCAGCCTTCAACCATTCCAAGCGGGACGCCCGCACGGACCTCGGTGGCAAGCGCGCCCTGCTGACGGGCGGCCGGGCCAAGATCGGCATGTACATTGCCCTGCGGCTGTTGCGGGACGGCGCCCACACCACCATCACCACGCGCTTTCCCAAGGATGCCGCGCGCCGTTTCGCTGCCATGGAAGACAGCAGCGACTGGCTGCACCGGCTCCGCATTGTGGGAATCGACCTGCGCGATCCGGCACAGGTCATTGCCCTGACGGACTCCCTCAATGAGGCCGGCCCGCTGGACATCATCATCAACAATGCAGCACAGACCGTGAGGCGCTCCGGCAATGCCTACAAGCCCCTGGTCGACGCCGAGCTGGAGCCGCTGCCGGACGACTCCCCCATGCCCGAACTGCTGACCTTTGGGCACGCGCACGACAAGCATCCCCTTGCGCTGGCAGGCCAGATTGCCGCGCATCCGCAGCTGGGCGGGGATGAGATTGCCGCGCTGGCCCTGTCCATGGGCTCGGCGTCGCTGGAACGCGTGGCGGCCGGCACCGCCATTGACGCCGGCGGGCTGGTGCCCGACGTCGCCTCCGTCAACAGCTGGACCCAGGTGGTGGACGAGGTGGACCCGCTGGAAATGCTGGAAGTGCAGCTGTGCAACGTCACCGCGCCGTTCCTGCTGGTTTCCCGCCTGCGGCCGGCGATGGCGGCCTCCCCCGCCCGCCGCAAATACATTGTCAACGTCTCCGCCATGGAGGGCCAGTTCTCCCGTGCCTACAAGGGACCCGGCCACCCGCACACCAACATGGCCAAGGCCGCCCTCAACATGCTCACCCGCACCAGCGCCCAGGAAATGCTGGACACGGACGGCATCCTCATGACCGCCGTGGACACCGGCTGGATCACAGATGAACGCCCCCACTTCACGAAGGTCCGCCTCGCCGAGGAGGGCTTTCACGCGCCGCTGGACCTGGTCGACGGCGCGGCACGCGTCTACGACCCCATCGTCATGGGCGAGTCCGGGGAGGACCAATACGGCGTATTCCTCAAGGACTACAGGCCGAGCCCGTGGTAGGGGAGCTGAAGGCAGCCCCGGACACCCTGCGGGCACGCACCGCTCCCCTGCTCCCCGGGCTGGCGGCAGCACTCGCCGCCGTGGCCGTAGCGTTGGCCGTCCACGCCGTGGTGCCGATGATGCCGGCGATGACCATCGCCGTCGTGCTTGGCATTGTGGCGGTCAACCTTCCGGGAACCTCTGCCCTGTGCGAAGGGCCGCTGCGCGCCGGCCTGAACTTTGCCGGCAAACACCTCATGCGCGTGGGCATTGTCTTCCTGGGCCTGAAGCTGAGCCTGGGCGACATCGCGGCGCTGGGCTGGACCACGGTGGGAGTGGTGGTGGCCCTGGTGCTGCTCAGCTTTGCCGGCATCTATGCCCTGGGCAGGCTGTTCAGGCTCGACGGCGACCTCCCCCTCCTGATTGCCACCGGCTTTTCGATTTGCGGCGCTTCGGCGATCGGTGCCATGGCCGCCGTCAGGGGCACCAAGCACCGTGACACCGTGCTGCCGGTTGCCCTCGTCACGCTGTGCGGCACGCTCGCCATCGGTGTCCTCCCGCTGCTGATGAACCCCCTCGGCCTGGACGCGCTGCACTTTGGCCAGTGGGTGGGCGCCGGCGTCCACGACGTGGGACAGGTCGTGGCAACCGCCCAGACCGCCGGGCCGGTGGCGCTGGCCGCGGCCATCATCATCAAGCTCACCCGCGTGGTGCTGCTCGCCCCCATCGTCGGGGTCGTGGGCGTACTCGAACGACGCCGGCACCGGCTTCGCGGCAACGCGGCCCAGGCCGTGGCCGGGGCGGCCGGCAAGGTGAAGTTCCCGCCCGTCGTGCCGCTGTTCGTGCTGGGCTTTTTGGCCATGATCCTGCTGCGGACCAGCGGCTGGCTGCCGGCCTGCGCCGTGGCCGCCGGGTCCACGGCGCAGGACATTGCGCTGGGGGCGGCCCTCTTTGGCCTTGGTGCCTCGGTGCGCGTGCGCCAGCTCTTCAAGACCGGTGCGCGGGCCACCGTCATGGCGCTGTGCTCGTGGGCGCTCATTGCGGCTCTTGCCTTTGGGGCCGTCCGCCTCATGGGGCCGTAGGGTCCGCATTGGGGGCCGCGCAGTGCGGGCGCGTCGGAGGTCCGTGGTTGAATGAACTGGTGTCGAATTCAAACCTCAGCCGTGACGAAGCGGCCACACGGAAATCCCTGGTCAGCGTCCATTCCTACGACGTCCGGGTGGACATCAGCAACGCAGAAAACCTGGCAGATCCCGGGTTTGCCACCCAAAGCACCATCTCCTTCAGCTGTGCCGAGGCAGGGGCCGGAACCTTCCTGGACTTCATCGGCCTGGGCATCGAGTCGGTGGTGCTCAACGGGGTTGAACTGGACGTTGCCAAGGTGGTGCAGGACGCCCGGATAGTCCTGCCCGGGCTCGCCCCGGAAAACGAGGTGGTTGTCCGCGCCACCGCCGCATACTCCACCAGCGGCGAAGGCCTGCACCGCTTCCAGGACCCCGCCGACGGCCGGATTTACACCTACACGCAATATGAACCGGCCGACGCCCGCCGCGTGTTCGCCAACTTTGAACAGCCCGACCTCAAGGCACCGTTCACCTTCCACGTCACGGCGCCCGCCCGCTGGGAAGTGGCGTCCAACCAAACCGTCGCCGGTTACGCCGAGGTTGACGCCGACGTCCAGGACGGCTCCGTTTCGGGATGCTGGGACTTTGCGCCCACGCTGCCGATCTCCACCTACATCACCACCCTGCTGGCCGGCCCCTATTTCAAGGTCTCGGACCATTTCTCCATGACGTTTGGCCCGGAGAGCGCCCACGCAGGCATGCAGCTGGACGTACCGCTGACCGCCTATTGCCGCACTTCACTGGCCGCCAACTTTGACACCGACCCGATTTTTGAGGTGACGAAGGCCGGCCTGGCCTATTTCAACGAACTGTTTGACTACCCCTACCCGTTCGGCAAGTACGACCAGGCGTTCGTGCCCGAATACAACCTCGGTGCCATGGAAAATCCCGGCCTGGTCACCTTCACCGAGTCCTACATCCACACCTCGCGGGCCACGGACACCCAATACCAGCAGCGGGCCAACACCATCATGCACGAGATGGCGCACATGTGGTTTGGCGACCTGGTGACCATGGGCTGGTGGGACGACCTGTGGCTGAAGGAATCCTTCGCGGACTTCATGGGCCACCTGGCCGTTGCCGACGCAACCGGCTGGGGCAAGAAGTCCTGGACGCTCTTCGCCAGCCGCCGCAAGGCCTGGGCCTATGTCCAGGACCAGCTGCCCACCACGCACCCCATTGTCGCCGACATTGCGCACCTGGAGGCCGCCAAGCAGAACTTTGACGGCATCACCTACGCCAAGGGTGCCTCCGTGCTCAAGCAGCTGGTAGCCTACGTGGGCCGGGACGCCTTCATCGCGGGCTCACGCGAATACTTCCGCACCCACGAGTACGCCAACACCTCCCTGGACGACCTGCTGCAGCCACTGGGCGCCGCCTCGGGCCGCGACCTTGCCCGGTGGGCCGCCAGCTGGCTCCAGACCGCAGGGATCTCCACGCTCACGCCCGCCCTCACCGTCACGGACGGCACCGTCGCCTCCTTCTCCATTGCCCAGGAGGCCGTGGACCCTGTCACCGGACTTCCCGCCCTCCGCCCGCACCGCCTGTCCGTTGGCCTGTTTAACTTCGGTGCGTCCGTGGACGACGCCGGACGGCTGGTGCGCACCCATTCGGCCGTTGTGGACGTGGCCGGGCCGGTGACGGACGTGCCCGAACTGGCCGGACAGCCGGCACCGGCCCTCGTCCTGGTCAACGACCAGGACCTCAGCTATGCCAAGGTGCGCCTCGATCCCACGTCCCTGGCAACGTCGCTGGCCTCGCTGGGTGCCATCGAGGACCCGCTGGCACGCAGCCTGGTCTGGTCGGCCTTGTGGAACGCCGTCCGGGATGCGCTGCTGCCTGCCGGCACCTACATTGGGGCCGTGTGCCGGCACGCGGCCGGCGAAGCCGACATCGCGCTCCTGCAGACCCTGGCCGACAACGCGTGCTTCGCGGCCGGGAACTACGCCGCGCCCGCAGCGCGGGACGGGGTGCAGGCGCAACTGCTGGCCGCCGTCGAACACCACCTGGCGGCGGCAGCCCCGGGCAGCGACGAACAGCTGGTGTGGGCGCGGGCCCTGGCGGCGCTGGGACGCAGCACCGACGCTCCCACGGCACACATCAAGGCGCTGCTGGCCGGCGACCGCGTGCCTGACGGGCTGGATGTCGACACGGAGCTGCGCTGGCTGCTGTGGCAGGCCCTGGCTGCCCGCGGTGAAGCGGACATGGCGGAGCTGGACGGGGAATTGGCGCGCAGGATGACGGCGGAGACACGCGCCGCCTGGACCACGGCGGTGGCGGCGCGGCCCGAACCCGCTGCCAAGGCCGCGGCGTGGGCGGAGGCAGTGGCCGGCACGTCCCTGACCAACGAACTGCTCGGTGCCACCATCGAGGGCTTCATGGTGGGCGGCCATGGGCTGCCCGACCCGTACGTGGAACCGTATTTTGCGGCGTTGAACGAGGTGTGGGAATCCCGCAGCATTGAGATTGCCGGCAGGATTGTCAGGGGGCTGTTTCCGGCACACCAGGACCTGGCACCGGGGTCGGCCCCGCTGGCACACCCCGTGGTGCTGCGCACGGATGCCTGGCTGGCCGCCAACACGCACGCCGCCGCCGGGCTGCGCCGCCTGCTGTTGGAACAGCGGGACCACCTGGTCAGGTCCCTCAAGGCGCAGGCCGCAGCAAGCTAGGGTCCGGACCGGCGCAGCCGTGCCACACCCGCCGCCGCCCCGCCGGCCGCGACCAGCAGCCAGGCTGCCACGGCAACCCAGTCCGCCCACAGCCCCAGCTGCGCCATGAGCGGCAGGCGGTTCTCCTGGCCAAAGTGGAACGTGGCCACGGAGAACATCCCCAGGGGGAACACGATCAGCCACAGCGATCCGGCGTACTTCAACGGCACATGCCACAGGATGAGCCGGCACAGGCCGTAGGCCAGGAGCAACGGCGTCCACCACAGCCCGTACGCCCACAGCAGGTAGCTCACGCCGCCCACGGCCGGTGCCGTGAGCTCCACGACTGGGAGGTTCCCGGGCAGTCTCAGGATCAGGGCGCCGGCGAGCACCGTGATGGCGGTGGCACCCATGAAGATCCAGTTTGCCGGGACGATGCCGCCGTGCAGTTCCCTGGCCGTGAGCAGGTGCAGGATCACCAAGGTCGTCAGTGTCAGGTAGAGCATGACGCCGATGCCCCAGAAGGCGAGGGCTGCGGCACTGAGCAGGTGGATGGAACCGGAGCCGGTGGCCAGGGTGGCCGCGGCGACGGCCAGCGACTGGGTGGAGACCACCCACAGGAACCAGGTGCCATCCACGGGCAGCAGCCGCGAACGGCCACACCTCCCCCGCTCCGTGCGCACAATCATGGACAGCGGAATCCCGTATGCCAGGAACAGCCACAGCGGGAGGCTGATGAGGCCCAGCGTCCACGTGACCGCCGGCAGGATGGGGTGGAAGCCCGCGCCCACCACGTTCAGGGCGGCAACGCTTGTCAGGTAGCCGAAACCGGCATGGGGGTTGCTGAAGTCGGCCACCGCATGGTTCCGGCGGGTGGCCAGCCGGCCGGCGAGGCCTGCGGACAGCACCACCAGCCCGGCGGCGGCCACCCAGAGCAGCACCGTGCCGGCGATGTCCCAGCCCGCGTCCTGCAGCGCCCCGGAGACAATGCCGGTCGCCATGACGAAGGCGAAGGCGCCCGGGGGCTGGTGCTGCCACCAGCTCCGGAGCAGCGCCGCCGCACGGGGCCCCGGGCGCGATCCGCCGTTCACGGGATCCGGTTCAGCCAGGCCTGCGTGCCAAACTTGCCTTCCACCCGCCGGGCGGCCTCGGCGAGCTCCCCGGCGGTCAGTTCCGACGGCGTGGCGTTGTAGCGTGCGGTGAAGGTGCCGGCCATGCGGGCCAGGATATCTGTCCGGGACAGCCCGGTCTGCCGCCTCAACGGGTCCACCCGCTTCTTCGCCGAGCGGGTGCCCTTGTCGGAGAGCTTTTCCTTGCCAATGCGCAGGACCTGGACCATTTTGTCCGCGTCGATGTCATAGCTCATGGTGACATGGTGGAGCATCGCGCCGTTGCTGAAACGCTTTTGGGCCGCCCCGCCGATCTTGCCCTGGTCGGTGGCGATGTCGTTGAGCGGGACGTAAAACGCCTGCACGCCAATCGACTCCAGCGCTGCCATGACCCAGTTGTCCAGGAACTTGTAGGAATCCTCAAAGGACAGCCCGTCCACGAGGCCTTGCGGAAGATAGAGGGAATAGGTGATGCAGTTGCCGGCCTCCATGAACATGGCCCCGCCGCCGCTGATCCGGCGCACCACGTTGATGCCGTACTTTTCGACGCCGGCCGGGTCCAGTTCGTTGCGCACCGACTGGAAGCTGCCAATCACCACGGAGGGCTCGTCCCAGTCCCAGAACCGCAACGTGGGATTGCGGCGCCCGGCGCCCACTGCCTCCGCCAGCACCTCGTCAAGGGCAACGTTGACGGCCGTGGGCAGGACGGTGGGGGCGATGATGTCCCAGTCGTGGTCCAGCCAGCTGCTCGCCTTGGCCAGGGCGCGGCGCACGGCGATGGCGACGGCCTGGGCGGAAAAGCCGAAGAGCACCACGCCGTCGTCCAGGCCCGCCGTGACGGCGTCGGCGAGGTCTTGGGCCGGGAGGTCGGCGGACAGTCCGGTCAGGGCCGCGTTGATGTCCCCGAGGGCGTCGTCGGGTTCCAGGAAGAAGTCGCCGCTGACGGAAACGTTCGCCAGCCTCCCCTCCGCGACGTCAAGGTCGACCACCACCAATTTGCCGCCGTGGACCTTGTATTCCCCATGCAGTTGAGTTCCCATGACCTCAGTTTCCCAACTAAAGCCCTAACCGCGCAAAAGGGCGGCACGGCCGCCGGTGGCGGGCAGCAGGCAAGGCGCGCCTGGCCAACACCCAAGGCTGGCACATGGACAAGGCAGGCCCACATACAAGGCAGGCCCCCACCATGGTGGGGGCCTGCCTTGGGAAACGTGGGGGCGGAAGTATTTACTTCTTGCCGAAGCCTGCAAAGCGGGCGTTGAAGCGCTCCACGCGGCCGGCGCTGTCCATGATGCGCTGCTTGCCCGTGTAGAACGGGTGCGACTCGGAGGAGATTTCGACGTCGATGACGGGGTAGGTGTTGCCGTCTTCCCACTCGATGGTCTTCTCCGACGTGGCGGTGGAGCGCGTCAGGAACTTGGTGCCGGAGGCCAGGTCGTTGAAGACAATGGCTTCGTACTTGGGGTGGGTGTTCTGCTTCACGGTTTACCTCTGAATGTGATCGTCTGGTTTTTGCCAGACTGATGAATGTTATGGCCACACGGGCCAGCTGTAAACATTACCGGTTGCGGGCCGCATTTTCCAAGCCGGCGGCCAGGCTCAGCCACGTTCCGTCAGCGCGGCCAGGGCCTGGTCGGCGTGGACGTCCATGTTGGTCTCGCTCGAAACCTGGAACTGCACGGCCAGTGAGGGGTCCACAATGAACGTTGCCCGCTTGGTGGGCAGTGACCTGGCCAGCAGGTGGCGGCGCACACCAAAGAGTTCGGCCACCTCCCCCCGGGGGTCGCTCAGCAGGGGAAAACCCAGGTGGTTTTCGGTGGCAAAGGCCAGCTGCCGCTGCGGTGAATCGGTGCTGATGCCCACCACCGAGGCGCCCGCGGCGGCAAATTCCTGCGCCAGGTCCCGGAAATGGCAGGCCTCTTTGGTGCACCCGCCACTGCCGGCCAGGGGATAGAAAAAGATGACCAGGGGTCCGTTGGCGGCCAGCGCGGAGAGCCTGCGCGGCGTGCCGTGCTGGTCCTGCAGTTCAAAGTCTGCAATGACATCGCCGATTTTCATGCAGCCAGCCTACGCCTGCACGCCTGGCCCGGACTGCGTGGCGAAGAACGCCACGGCGCTGGCCGCGGCAACGTTCAGCGAGTCCACCCCGGCATACATGGGGATCAGGACGGTGTGGTCGGCCTCCGCCACCGTAGCCGCGCCGAGCCCGTCACCCTCGGTGCCCAGGATGAGGGCCAGCTTCGCATCGTGGCGGCCGGCGAGCTGGGAGATGGTGAGCGAATCGGGCTTCAGGGCGAGGGCCGCTGTCGTAAATCCCGCCGAGCGCAGCAGGTCCATCCCCGCGGGCCAGGCGGGCAGCCGGGCCCACGGCACCTGGAAGACGGCGCCCATGCTGACGCGGATGCTGCGGCGGTACAGCGGATCGCCGCAGCGGGGACTGACCAGCACGGCGTCCACGCCCAAGGCCGCTGCGGAGCGGAAGATGGCGCCGATGTTGGTGTGGTCCACGATGTCCTCCAGCACCGCCACCCGGCGGGCGCCAGCCAGCAGGGTGGGGATGTCCGCCGGGGCAGGGCGGTGCATGGCGGCCATGGCGCCGCGGTGCAGGTGGAAGCCGGTGATGTCCTCCAGCATGCGGGCCGTGCCCACAAAGACGGGGACGTCCGGGTGGGCGTCAATGACGTCGGCAAGTTCCGGGAGCCACTTCTCCGCCATGAAGAAGGAGCGCGGCCGGTGGCCGGCGTCGAGCGCGCGCCGCAGCACCCGCGAACTCTCGGCAATGTACATGCCTTCGGCCGGCTCACGCATCTTGCGCAGCTGGACGTCCGTCAGCGACGTGTAGTCGCTGACGCGAGGATCCGCCGGGTCCTCCAGGTGGATGATCACGGTCGGGCTGTTCCGGGTCCGGTGGCGAACCGCACCGCTAGTGGCGGGCGGTGGCGGTGTAGCGGCCGCCGTTGCTGGTCACGGCCAGGGGCAGGCCGAACGTGGCGCTGAGGTTTTCCTCGGTCAGCACCGCGTCGATGGGGCCCTGGGCCACGATGCCGCCGTCGCGCAGCAGCAGGGCATGGGTGAAGCCCGGCGGGACTTCCTCCAGGTGGTGGGTGACCAGGACCGTGGACGGGGCCAGCGGATCGGCGGCCAGTTCGCTCAGGCGGTGGACCAGGTCCTCGCGGCCGGCCAGGTCAAGGCCTGCGCCTGGCTCGTCCAGCAACAGCAATTCGGGGTCGCTCATGAGGGCGCGGGCAATCTGGACACGCTTGCGTTCGCCCTCGCTGAGGGAGGCGAACGGCCGGTTCAGGAAGGTGGACATGCCCCAGTCCTCGAGCAGGCGGAAGGCCCGGCGTTCGTCGTCGCGCTCATAGGCCTCACGCCAGCGCCCGGTCACGCCATAGGAGGCCGTCACCACCACGTTGAGGACCTTTTCGTGTTCCGGGATCTGGTTGGCCAGCGTGGCGGAGGCCAGGCCGATCCGCGGGCGAAGTTCAAAGACGTCGACGGCGCCGAGCACCTCGTCCAGGATGCCCGCCACGCCGCGGGTGGGGTGCATGCGGGCGCCGGCAATCTGTAGCAGGGTGCTCTTGCCCGCGCCGTTCGGCCCCAGGACCACCCAGCGTTCGCCCTCGGCCACCTGCCAATCAACGGAATCCAACAGTGTTTTGGTGCCGCGGACCACGCTGACACCGGCCAAACCCAAAACTTCACTCATAACCACTGAGCCTAGGGCACGCAGGCCAGCCAACGCGAACTGTGCGCCCCTGCCGGGCCGGCCCGCCACCGGCATGCGCCGGGCGGCCCGGGCCTTGGCTAGAATTGGCCCATGCCCTCCACCTTGACAGCGGTCAGCTACGGCCAGACGCTCCCTCCCGCAGCCCTCCAACAGATCCGCGCCGTGCTGGCGTCCAACGGCGTGGAAATCCGTGCCGAATGCGCCGAGGGCCACCCGGGCTTCGACTGCACCACCTTCGCCCTGGCGGCGGCCGGAAATGACACCGGCGACGTCGTCGCGCGCCTGCGCACTTCCCTGGCCGCGGCCGCCGTCGAGGGCGTGGACACGGCCGTGGTGCCGAACACCCTGCGCGACGCGGAGCGCAAGTTCATCATCATGGACGTCGATTCGACGCTGATCCAGCAGGAGGTCATCGAGCTGCTGGCCGCCCATGCAGGCATGGAGGCGGAGGTGGCCAAGGTGACCGCGGCCGCCATGCGCGGGGAACTGGATTTCGCCCAGAGCCTGCACCACCGCGTGGCCACGCTGGCCGGGCTGCCGGAAAGCGTGCTTGCCGAGGTGGGGGCGAAGATCCAATTGTCCGTCGGCGCGGAACGGCTGGTCGTGCGCGCGAAGGCGGCCGGACACACCGTGGCGGCGGTGTCCGGCGGCTTCTCGCAAATCCTGGCGCCGCTGGCGGCACGGCTGGGGCTGGACTTTGCCCTGGCCAACGACCTTGAAATTGTCGGGGGCAGGCTCACCGGCCGGGTTTCCGGCGCCGTGGTTGACCGCGCCGCCAAGGCGGCCTCGCTGCGTTCGTGGAGTGCAGCCGCGGGCATCGGCGCGGACGCCACCATGGCGATCGGCGACGGCGCCAACGACCTTGACATGATGGCCGCCGCCGCCCTGGGCGTCGCCTTCAACGCCAAGCCGGCCGTCCGCGCCGTGGCCGACGCCCAGATCAACCTGCCCAACCTGGACGTGGCGCTGGCGCTGGCCGGCATCCCCGGCGAGTAGCTGGCGCCTACTTGAAGTAGTCCGCGCCGCCCACGTATTCGGTGTGGCCGGTCTCGACGTCGGCCGTGGCCATCTTGGCGATTTCCGCGGCAAACTCCGCCACGGAGTACAGGCGGCCGGCCTCGGCCCGGCGGGCCTCAATGGCGCCGGGGTTGGCACGGTCCAGCAGCGTGGCGGTGACGGTGCCTTCAATCATGTCCCCGGAGACCACCACCAGGGAGATGTCCTCCTCGGACAGGCCCGGGATCAGTGCGCGCAGGGCGTCCTCGCCAGCGCGCTTGCTCTTGGCCACCGGCTCATACTCGGGCATGGTGGGCACGGTTTCAATGAAGTGCGCCTGGTGGCTGGTGACGAACACCACACGGGATCCCGGCTTCATGAGGGGCAGGGCGGACTTGAGCAGGTTGACCTGGGCATCGCGGTTGAGCTGCAGGGCGTAGTTCTCCGCCATGCCGGACTCCATGCCGCCGGAGGCATTGAGGACCAGCAGGTCCAGCGAGCCAAAGTTTTCCATGGCGGCGCTGACCAGTGCCTGCACGCCTTCCTGGGTGGTCAGGTCCGCGCCCACGGCCACGGCCCGGCCGCCGGCTTCGGTGATCTGGGCGACCACCTTGTTGGCCCGGGGTGCCTTCTGGCGGTAATTGACCACCACCGCGGCTCCTTCCGCGGCCAGGTACTTGGCCACATCGGCACCGACCCCGCGGGAGGACCCGGTAACAATTGCTGTCTTTCCGTCAAGCTTTCCCATATGCATTCCTTTGTTTCGCAAAATTGGTGGGGTGTCGTGCGGCCTAGTGGCCCATGCCCAGTCCGCCGTCGACCGGGATGACGGCGCCGGAAATGTAGGCCGCCTCGTCGCTGGAAATCCATCGGACCACGTTGGCCACTTCCGCGGGGGATGCAAAGCGGCCGGCCGGGATGGTGGAGAGGTACTGCTTTTGGGTTTCCTCCGGCAGGGCGCCGGTCATGTCCGTGCTGATGAAGCCCGGTGCCACCACGTTGGCCGTGATGCCGCGGGATCCGAGTTCGCGGGTGAGCGAGCGGGCAATCCCGACCAGGCCGGCCTTGGACGCGGCGTAGTTGACCTGCCCCGGGGAACCGTACAGTCCCACGACCGAGGAAATCAGCACCACGCGGCCCTTCCGGAGCCGGATCATGCCCTTGGAGGCCCGCTTGATGACGCGGAAGGCGCCGGTGAGGTTTGTGTCCACGACCGAGGTGAAATCGTCTTCACTCATGCGCAGCAGCAACGTGTCCTTGGTAATGCCGGCGTTGGCCACCAGCACCTCGACCGGTCCGTGGTCCGCCTCGACCTGCCTGAAGGCCGCGTCGATGGACGCGGCATCGGTCACGTCGGCCTGGACCCCCAGGATGCCGGCCGGCAGTTCGGAAGGGCTCCTGAACGTGACGGCCACCTTGTCCCCGTTGGCCAGGAAGGCCTGCGCAATGGCCAGGCCGATCCCCCGGTTGCCGCCGGTGACCAGGACGCTGCGGCCCTGGGCGGGTGCACTTTGTGGTGCATTCATGTATTCCTCCAAGTTTTTTGGCTCGGATTGAATCCTACGGTGAAAGCGCCATGCCCACACACTTGGCCCTTTTGGCGGTGCACCGCGGCAGTGGGATGATGGAAGTGTCCCTTGGAGTGTGATGAAAGACCGATCAACCATGCCATCCCCCGGCGCCCCGCACCGGAAACGCTACCGGCACAGTTCCGCCGTACCCGAGGTGCAGTCGATCACCAACGCCCAGGAGGCGCACAGCCGGGAGATGCATGACAGGTTTGTCAAGTACTCCGTTGCGATGAGCATCCGCATGGTGTGCATCGGGCTGATCTTCGTCGTTGACGGCTGGTACAAGCTGGTGCCCATGGTCGGCGCCGTCGTCCTGCCGTGGATTGCAGTGATCATTGCCAACGGCGGCTCGGACACCAACCACCAGGAAACCGTCAGCCTGTTGGACGGCGCCCCCCTGTATGAACTCACCGACGAACTCGACGACGACGGGTCCCCCGAGGTGCTCCACGGTGAACTCGCGGACGACGACGAGGCCGACGGCGGGGCCGACGGACCGGTGCCAGGGAATGGATCCACTCCGGGAGGGACCTCGCATTGAACCTGTTGGACATGACCGGGCCGCAGCCTGCCGGGGCGGTGTGCTCCCGCAAGGGATGCCGCAACACGGCCACCACCTTGCTGCTGTGGAACAACCCGAAGATCCACACGCCGGAACGGCGCAAGACCTGGCTGGCCTGTGACGAACACGCCGCCTGGCTCCAGGACTACCTCCAGGAGCGTTCCCTGTGGAAAGAAACCCTGCCGATGACGCCCGAGGGGCCCGCCTGATCCATGAAGACCTACAAGTTCCTGTTTTCCAGCAAGTGGGCCGGCTACTTCGCCGTGGCCGTGGTGTTCGCCATTGCCTGCGTCGCACTGGGCAACTGGCAGATGAACCGCAACAACGAGACCATGGCCAACATTGCCAAGATCACCGACAACTATTCCGCCGCCCCGGTCGGCTACCAGGCGCTGAAATCGAACTTTGACCACCTGGACGCCGCCAAGGAATGGACGCCGGTCACCCTGAAGGGGACCTACCTGACGGCGGACCAGAGGGTGGTCCGCAACCGCCCCCTGAACGGCGCGCCCGGCTATGAAGTGATCGTGCCGCTCAAGCTGTCCAATGGCGACACCGTCATCATCGACCGCGGCTGGCTGCCCATTGGCAACAAGGTCCCCGGACATCCGGACGTGGTGCCCCAGCCGCAATCCGGGACGGTGACTGTCGTGGCCAGGTTGCGGCCGCCGGAGCCCAAGCTTGACCGTGGCGCCCCCGCCGGGCAAATAGCCTCCATTGACCTCAAGGACTACGCCTCGCAGCTGGGCTACCCGATCAAGACGGGGGCCTACGGCCAACTCGTCAGCGAGTCGCCGGCCGCCGCCGTGAACCCGACGCCGTTCCCGGCACCGTCCATCGACCCCGGCTCCCACCTCAGCTACGCCCTGCAGTGGGTCTGCTTTGGCGTGCTGGCCTTCGTCGGCTTTGGCTACGCTGCGCGCATGCAGCGCCGCAACGACGAGTATGACACCCTGGAAGCAGCCGAGTCCGGGGTGCCGGTCGAGGAAGTTTATGGCCGTGGATCCCCATTCCACCCGCGCCCCAGGAAAAAGGTGCGCAAGCCCGGGGCCCGCCCCACAGCCGAAGAGGAAGAAGACGCCCTGTTGGACTCGCAGGGCTTCTAGCAGGGCCGCCGGTCCGGCCGGGGCCTAGACTGGGCCCGTGAACATTGATCCCAACATGGAAGCCCTGGACGCGGCCCCCGCCGTCGCCAAGGTCCGTGCGGCGCTGCTGGCCGCAGGCCTGCCGGACACCGTTGTGGTTGTGGGCGACAAGGTGGCGACGGCAGCCAGCGCGGCTGCCGTGCTGGGCTGCGACGTGGCAGCCATCGCCAACAGCCTGATTTTTGAGTGCGCCGGAGAGCCCCTGCTGATCCTTGCCAGCGGCGCCGCGAAGGTGGACGTCAAGCTTGTGGCGCGCCTGCACCAGCTGCCGAAAATCAGGCGGGCCACCCCCGAATTCGTGTTGGAACACGCCGGGCAGCCGGTGGGCGGGGTGGCCCCGGTGGGCCACCGCCACCCGATCCGTGCCCTGCTTGACACGGGGCTGGCGCACCATCCGGTGCTGTGGGCCGGCGCCGGCAGCCACCAGGCCATGCTGTCCATCAGCTACGCGGATCTCGCCCGCATCACGGGAGCCGTCCCCACGGCGGTCCGCTGAGGCGTCTCAGGCGAGCGTGATCAGGTCCAGGTAGTCCTGGCTCCACAGGTCCTCGTCGCCGTCAGGCAGCAGGACCACACGCTCAGGGTCCAGGGCCGCAACGGCCCCTTCGTCGTGGCTGACCAGCACCACGGCGCCCGTATAGTTCTTCAGCGCCCCCAGGATCTCGGCCCGGCTGGCCGGGTCAAGGTTGTTGGTGGGCTCATCGAGCAGCAGCACATTCGCCGAAGACGCAACGATCGTCGCCAGCGCCAGGCGCGTCTTCTCACCGCCGGAGAGGACCCCGGCAGGCTTGTTGACGTCGTCGCCGGAGAACAGGAAGGACCCGAGGATGCCGCGCACCTCGGCGTCGTTCATGTTCCCTGCCGAGGCGCGCATGTTTTCCAGCACCGTGCGGGAGGTGTCCAGGGTGTCGTGTTCCTGGGCGTAGTAGCCGATCTTCAGCCCGTGCCCGGGGATGATCCTGCCGGTGTCCGGGGCGGACACGCCGGCGAGCATGCGCAGCAGCGTGGTCTTGCCGGCACCGTTGAGGCCCAGGATGACCACCTTGGAGCCGCGGTCGACGGCGAGGCTGACATCGGTGAAGATCTCCAGCGAGCCGTAGGACTTGCTCAGCCCCTCGGCCATCAGCGGGGTCTTGCCGCACGGTGAGGGGTCGGGGAAGCGCAGCGCGGCCACCTTGTCCTGTGCGCGGACGTCCTCCAGCCCGGCGAGGAGCCGTTCGGCACGCTTGGCCATGTTTTGTGCTGCGACGGCCTTGGTGGCCTTGGCCCGCATCTTGTTGGCCTGGTCCATCAGCACGCCGGCCTTCTTTTCGGCATTGGCACGTTCCCTGCGCCGGGCGCGTTCGTCCGTCTCGCGCTGGGCCAGGTACTTTTTCCAGCCCAGGTTGTATTGGTCGATCGTGGCCCGGTTGGCATCCAGGTGGAACACCTTGTTGACGGTCGCCTCCAGCAGCTCGGTGTCGTGGCTGATGACGATCAGCCCGCCCTGGTGGCTTTTGAGGAAGTCGCGCAGCCAGGCGATGGAGTCGGCGTCGAGGTGGTTGGTTGGTTCGTCCAGGAGCATGGTCTGGGCGCCGGAAAACAGGATCCGGGCCAGTTCCACACGGCGTCGCTGGCCACCGGAAAGTGTCTTCAGCGGCTGGTTGAGGATCCGCTCGGGCAGGGCGAGGTTGGAGGAGATCGCGGCGGCCTCGGCCTCGGCGGCATACCCGCCGCCGGCCAGGAACTCATTCTCCAGGCGGTCGTAGCGCCGCATTGCCTTGTCGCGCACGCCAGGGTTGTCGCTGGCCATGTCCGCCTCGGCGGCCCGGAGCTTGGTGATGACCTTGTCCAGGTCCCGGGCCGCCAGGATGCGGTCGCGGGCCAGCTGCTCCATGTCCGGGGTGCGCGGATCCTGGGGCAGGTAGCCGATGTCGCCCGTGCGGGTGACCTTGCCTCCCGCCGGCAGGCCCTCGCCGGCCAGGACACGCGTCAATGTCGTCTTGCCGGCGCCGTTGCGCCCCACCAGGCCGATCTTGTCACCCTTGTCGATCCGAAATGACACTTCGTCCATGAGCAGGCGCGCCCCGGCGCGTAACTCAAGGTCTTGGACCGTAATCAACGTAGTAACCTTTCAAGTAAGCGGGCAGGTGGTGCAAAACGCACCCTGCCTGTGGTTGGGCACTCGCGGCGCAACCTATACAGTCTAGCGACGTCCGGGCCGCCCCTGGTCACGGCGCGAGGAAAGTCACTCCCAATGAATCGAACATCACGGCCGCACGCCGCCGCCGGGCACTTCCAGGGCACGGTGCCGGGCACGCCGGCGCCGCGGACCCCCGGCCGGGTGGCACGCCGCCGGCGCTGGGGCGCCGTGGACCTGTCCCTGATCGCCGTGTTCGCCGCCCTGCTGGCCGCCTCGATAGCGGTGCCCGGGATCAATGTGGGCCCCTTGGGCGTGGCCATCACGCTGCAGACGCTGGTGGTCAGCCTGTGCGGGCTGGTGCTGGGCCTGGGCCGCGGCACCGCCGCGACGGCCCTGTACATCCTGGTGGGGCTGGTCGGGCTGCCGATCTTCAGCGGCTTCCGGGCCGGCCCCGCCGTGCTGGCCAGCCCGTCGGCCGGCTACATCATCGGCTTCATCTTCGGTGCGGCCGCGGTGGGCCTGCTCGCCACCTGGGCCGTGCGCAGCCGGTACCGCGCCGCCGCCCTGTTCGGGGCCGCGCTCACCGGCATGGTGGTCATCCATGTTTGCGGCATCATCGGGTTTGTCCTGAAGGGCATGGCGCTGCCGGCCGCCATTGGCGCCGACGCCATCTTCCTGCCCGGCGACATCCTGAAGAACGTGGTGGCCGTGGCCATTGCGCTGAGCCTGCACCGCGCCTTCCCGGACCTGTTGGTGCGCCGGCGCCGGTGAAGCCCAGAACAGACTCCGCCCAGGACCGTGGTGCGCCTGCCGGAACGTCGATTGTCCTCGCCGGGGCGGGCGTCACGATTGACCCCGCCGACCCGGCCGCGGCCGGGCCCAAGACCATCCTCAGGCCGCTGGACCTGGAACTGTCCGATCGCCGCATAGCCGTCATCGGCGCCAATGGTTCAGGCAAGTCCACGTTGCTGCGCCTCCTCAACGGCCTGGTGCTCCCGTCCACCGGCTCCGTCCAGGTGAACGGACTGGACACGTCCCGGGACGGCGCCGCCGTCCGGCGCACCGTCGGCTTTGTCTTCACCGACCCGATCTCCCAGCTCGTCATGCCCACTCCCCTGGAGGACGTGGAGCTGTCCCTGCGCAGGCTCCGGCTGCCCAAAAGGGAACGCCGCCGCCTGGCCATGGAACTGCTGGAGAGCCACGGACTGGCGCACCTGGGCTCGAACAGCATCTATGAACTCTCCGGCGGGGAACGCCAGATGGTGGCCCTGGCCACCGTGCTGGCCGTGGAACCTGCCATCCTGGTCCTGGACGAACCCTCCACCCTGCTGGACCTGCGCAACACCAGGATGCTGCGCGAGCTGCTGGCCGGGCTGCCGCAGCAGGTCATCCTCTCCACCCACGACCTGGACCTGGCAGCCAGTTGCGGGCGGGTGCTGGTGGTGGACGACGGCGGCATCGCCTTCGACGGCCCGCCCGCGGCCGCCGTGGACCGGTACCGGGCCCTGGCGGGCTGATGCGCGGCCACGCCCACCTGGTGGCCGGATACATCCCGGGCCGCTCCCCCCTCCATCGCTGGCCGCTGTGGCTCAAGGCCTGCCTGTTGCTGGCCACCGCCGTGCTGTGCCTGGCCTCCCCCGCCGTCTCGGTGGCCGCGGGGGCCGCGATCACCACTGCGGTGCTGCTTTTCGTGGTGGCGGGCCATGCCCTGGCCGGGCTGCCCTGGGCGCGGTTGGGGCGGGCCGTGAAGCTGATGTGGATTTTTCTGGTGCTCATTGGCGCCTACCAGTGGTGGCAGCACGGCGGCCTGGTGGCGTGGCAGGTGGTGGGTGCCATCGTGGCCACGGTCCTGGCCGCCAACATCCTCACCGCCACGACCCCGGTGGATGAGCTGCTCGACGGCCTGGCGGCGGTGGTGCGCCCCCTGGAGCGCGTCGGCGCCGACCCGGAACGGTTTTCGCTCACCGTGGCCCTCATGCTGCGCAGCATTCCGTTTGTCATTGGGGCCTTCAGCGATGTCCGCGAGGCCGCCCGTGCACGGGGCCTTGAGCGGAACCTGCTGGCCCGCTCGCTGCCCGTGGTCATTGCCACCGTGGGTTACGCCCGTGCCACGGGCGAAGCGCTGTCAGCCCGCGGCCTGGGCGACCCCGATCTCCCCGGCGACCCCGGCTTCCCCGAGGATCCGGACTTCCCCGGCTCCTAAAACACGCGCCACTCAAAGGCGGCGCTGGTGCCCATCCCGCCGGCCGCACTCACCATGGCCACGGCCGTCACGCCCTGCTCGGCGCGCGCCGCCGCCTGGGCATACAGGCGGGTGACGAGGACGGCCCCGGAGGCACCGTAGGGGTGGCCCAGGGCGAGGGCCCCGCCGTCGCGGTTGAAGGTCCCAGGATCCAGGCCCAGCAGCCCGGCAGAGGCGATGACCTGGGCGGCAAACGCTTCATTGAACTCCAGCAGGCCGGCCTCCAGCCGGTCCGGGCCGGCCCCCAGCGCGTCCATCAGCGCCCGGGTGGAGCCGGCCGCGCCCACGCCCATCAGGGACGGGTCCGTGCCCGCCGTGGCGCTGCCCGTGAACACGAGCCCGTGGGCCGCCAGTCCGCGTGCCTTGGCCAGGGTGGTCACCACCACGGCGGCGGCGCCGTCGCTGTAGGGGCAGGAATTCCCTGCGGTCACGGTGCCGCCCGCCACAAACGCCGCTGGGAACCGGGCCATGAGCGGGGCCAGCGCCCTGCGGGGGCCCTGGTCGGCGCCGAGCCCGGCCAGGGGCACGATCTCCTGGCCAAACACGCCCCGGTCCGCGGCGGCGCAGGCCCTGCGGTGGCTCTCCAGGGCATAGGCGTCCTGGCGTTCCCGGCTGACGCCGTACCGGGCGGCCACGTTTTCCGCGGCCACCCCCGCATCGGGATCCCCAGGGTCCAGCGGCGCGAACTGGGCCCGGTCGTAGAACTCCAGCCCCCCGCCGGGCAGCCGGTGGGCGCGTGCCGGGGCGGTGCTGATGCTTTCCGCGCCGCCGGCCAGGTACAGCGTGCCGGCACCGGCCTGGACGAGCCGGCAGGCCAGGACCACTGCGTCCAGCCCGGAAGCGCACTGCCGGTCCACGCTCAGCCCGGGCACGGTGTCCGGCAGCCCTGCCGTCAGGGCGGACAGGCGTGCCAGGTTGCCGCCGCCGCCCGTGGCATTGCCGAGGATGACGTCGTCCACCGCGGCGCGGTCGACGCCGGCATCGTCCAGGACGGCCTGGAGCACGGGGGCTGCCAGTTCGTGGACCCGCAGCCCGCGGTAGGCCCCGCCCGCCTTGGCGTTTGCGAGCCGGCGGGCGGCTATGATGACCGGCGTGCGGTCCTCGTCAGTAGATGCGCCGGGCACGGGCGTCCCCTTCCGTGATCCAGGCCTGCAACAGGGCCCGGCTGATCTTCCCCCGGTCCGTCAGCGGCTGTTCGGACAGGGCATAGTAGCGGGTGGGGCGTTGGTGGCCCGGCAGGCCCGCCGCGTGCCGCCGGCAGGCGGCCACCAACTGTTCGATGGACAGAGGGGGCTCCCCCGCCGGGCCCGGGCCCGGAAAGAGGGCGGCAACCACGCGCTGCCCGCGCACGTCGTCAGGCAGTCCGGCCACCAGCACGGTGCCGGGGCCGCCCGCGGGTTCCAGGGCCGCCTCCACCTGTTGCGGATACACGTTGGTGCCGCCGGTGACGATCATGTCCGAGGCCCGGCCCACCACGTGCAGCCGGCCGGCCGGGTCCACAAAGCCTTGGTCGTGGACCGTGTACCAGGGCCCCCCGGATTCTGCGGGGTCCGGCAGCAGGTTGAAGGCCAGGCCGTCGTCGCCCCAGGCGTAGCCGTTGCTGACGTAGGGCCCACGGACGTAAATGCTGCCGCACTCCCCCGCGCCGGCGGGCAGTCCGTCGGAGCCGCGCACCGAAAGCTCGGCCCCCGGGAAGGCAGACCCGGCACACAGGGACCCGGGGAAGTCCGGTTCGCCCGGCACCAGCCGGGAGGCTGCGACAAAGCCGAGCTCGGACGCACCGTAGTACTGGTGGATCACGGCGTGGGGCGCCCACCGCTGCGCCAGTTCCGTGACGTCCCCGGACAGCGCCGAGCCGGCGCACACGATGGATGTGAGGGCCCCGGCCCCCTGGCCCGTGTCCAGGCCGCGCCGGGCCAGCAGGGACAGGACCGTGGGTGTGGCGACCAGCCGGGTGGGGGCGTCGTGCCGGATGGCGTGCAGGGCGGCATCCGGGCTGAACTGCGGCAGCGACACAAAGGTTGATCCGGTGAAGAAGGCCTCGCCCAGGGCGTAGAGGTTCATGCTGGCGGCCATGGGTCCGGGTGCCAGGGTCACGTCCGCCGCGGTGAGGCCAAAGTGGCGTGCGCCTTCCCGGAAGGACGCCTCCCACGACGCACGCGACCGCGTAAACGCCTTGGGCACCCCGCTGGTGCCGGAGGAGAACCCCAGGAGGAAGGTGGAGGCGGGCGGGCCGTCGTGGAAGCCCGGGGGCCCGGCGGAGGTGGGGGGTTGGGCGGCGGCCCAGGCCCGTGCCCGTGCCGCAGTGGCCGCCTTCAGCGCATCGGGCCAGCCGGCGTCGAGCACGGCAGCGGTGCCGTGGCCGGCCACGGCACCGGCAAACCGGGCCGCCAGGCGCGTGCCGTTGGGCTCGTCAATGACGGCCAGTGCCGCGCCGACGCCCGGCTGCGGAAGCAGGTGCTCCCGGGCCTCCGCAACAAGCTGGGCGAAGCTGAGCCGCGCCCCGCCCACCACGACGGCAGTCCGCTGCGGTTCCTTGCGGGCCCAGTGCTGGAGCTGGTCGGTAAAAGGCATGGGACCCATCTTTTTAAGCCCGGGAACCGCCGTCGTCGGTATTGCGACGACGGCGGTTCCCGGGGTGCCGTGCTAAATGTTGAAGCCGAGGGCGCGCATTTGGTCGCGGCCGTCGTCGGTGATCCGCTCGGGACCCCACGGCGGCATCCACACCCAGTTGATCCGCCATTCGTCCACGATGGGCCCGAGGCAGTTTTCAACCTGTTCCTCGATGACGTCCTGAAGCGGGCAGGCGGCCGTGGTGAGCGTCATGTCCAGCAGCAGGGCGCCGTCCTCGCCATAGCGCAGGCCGTACAGCAGGCCAAGGTCGACGACGTTGACGCCCAGTTCGGGGTCAATGACGTCCTTGAGGGCCTCCTCGACGTCCTCGAGGCCTGCCTGCGCGCTGGGTGCGGCGGGGCTTGTTTCGCTGATCTCAGTCATGGTGTGTTTCTTCGCTTTCGCTTGAAGAGGGGCGGCGGCTAGGCCGTGGCCTGGGCATCGGCCAGGTACCGGTCGTAGCCTTCGTCCTCGAGGCGGTCGGCCAGCTCGGGGCCGCCCTGCTCGGCAATGTTTCCGTCGACAAAGACGTGCACAAAGTCGGGCTTGATGTACCGCAGGATGCGGGTGTAGTGAGTAATGAGCATGGTGCCCAGCCCGCCCTCGGCGATGGCGCGGTTGACGCCCTCGGAGACCACCTTCAGCGCATCAACGTCCAGGCCGGAGTCCGTCTCGTCCAGGATGGCGAACTTGGGCTTGAGCAGTTCGAGCTGGAGGATCTCGTGGCGCTTCTTTTCGCCGCCGGAGAAGCCTTCGTTGACGTTGCGCTGGGCGAATTCGGGTTCGATGCGCAGCTGGGCCATGGCTTCCTTGACGTCCTTTGTCCACGTGCGCAGCTTGGGGGCCTCGCCGTCGATTGCCGTCTTGGCGGTGCGCAGGAAGTTGGTCATGGTGACGCCGGGGATTTCCACGGGGTACTGCATGGCCAGGAACAGGCCGGCGCGGGCGCGCTGGTCGACGGTCATCGCCAGGACGTCTTCGCCGTCAAGCGTGATGGATCCGCTGTCCACGGTGTAGCGGGGGTGCCCTGCGATGGTGGAAGCCAGGGTGGACTTGCCCGAGCCGTTGGGGCCCATGATGGCGTGGGTTTCACCGGTCTTGATGGTCAGGCTGACACCCTTGAGGATGTTCTTGACGCCCTGCTCGGTGGTGATGCTGACGTGCAGGTCCTTGATTTCCAGAGTCGACATGCTCTCTCGTTTCTCGTAAAAAAGTTTGGTGGTGTGCTGGTGGGCCGGACGCTACTGCGTGCTGACGCCGTTGATGATGTTGGTGACGTCCACGTAGACGTCGCTGCCGTGGACTGACAGGGCAAAGACGGGCACCGGTTCGAAGGCGGGAAGGGTCAGCGGCTGGCCTGTCTTGAGGTCGAACGAGCTGCCGTGTGCCCAGCATTCGATGGTGCAGTCCTCCACATCGCCCTCGCTGAGCGAGATTTCCGCGTGTGAGCAGGTGTCGCCGATGGCGTGCAGTTCCCCGTAGGAGTCGCGGACGATGGCGATGGGGTAATCGTCAATCTCCACGAGCAGGGCGGACTTCACCTCGACGTCGCTGTCCTGGCAGACAACAACGCCGGTGGGCGTTGTGGTGGACGGTTCGGTCATTACAGTGTGCCTGCCGCCAACTCACGTTCCACGGCTTCGCGCATGCGCTCTTCCAGGGCGGGAACCTTGATGTGCTGGATGACTTCGTTGAGGAAGCCGCGCACCACCAGGCGCCGGGCAACATCCTCCGGGATGCCGCGCGCCTGCAGGTAGAACAGCTGCTCGTCGTCAAAACGGCCGGTGGCGCTGGCATGGCCGGCACCCTCGATCATGCCGGTCTCGATTTCCAGGTTCGGCACCGAGTCGGCCCGGGCACCCTGGGTCAGGATCAGGTTGCGGTTCATCTCGTAGGTGTCGGTGCCTTCGGCGGCCTTGCGGATCAGCACGTCGCCAATCCACACGGCATGGGCACCGTCGCCCTGAAGGGCGCCCTTGTACGTGACGCGGGACTTGCAGTTGTTGGTGGAGTGGTCCACGAACAGGCGCTGTTCCAGGTGCTGGCCGGCGTCGGCGAAGTACAGCCCGTACATCTCCACCTCGGCACCGGTGCCCGCGTAGCGGGCCGACGGGGTGGTGCGCAGCAGGTTGCCGCCCAGGTTGATGACAACGTGCTTGACCTTAGCGTCACGGCCCACCTGGATGTGCTGGGCGCTGGCGTGGACGGCGTCGTCGTCCCAGTCCTGGATGCTGACGACGGTCAGGTTGGCGCCGTCCTCCACCAGGATTTCGACGTTTTCGCTGAGCACGGCCGTGCCGCGGTGGTCCAGGACCACCACGCCGGTGGCGAACTGCTTCGCGTGCACCAGGATGTGGGACGCGGCCGGGGTGGTGCCGGCGCCCGTGAGGGTCAGCGTGGTGACGTCCTCGGCCGTGCCCTGGTATTCGGCAGGCAGGGTCACCACGGTGGCTTCTGCGAAGTTTTCCCATGCGGCGGCTGCCACGCGGTCCTCGGGGATGCCGGCGCGGCCGATGCGCGCGTCGCCGCGCCCCACGGTCTCCACCGTGACGGCGTCGGGCTTGGTGACCTCCACGGCGGGTGCCGGGCCGTCAAGCTGCTGGCCCTTGACACCGACGCGGTCCAGGCCGCGCAGGCGCTTGAGCGGGGTGAACCGCCAGTCCTCTTCCCGTCCGGTGATCAGCGGGAAGTCAGCCAGCTTGTAGGAGGTCAGGCGGCCTGCGCGGGAGCTGTCGGGGACGCCGACGCCGCCGCCGTGGCTGTCGCCGTGGCTGTGCGCCTTGACGGCGCTGCCGCCCAGCGGGCCGCTTTCGGGGTTGAGGTCCGAAAGCTGCTCCCCTTCCTCCGTCATGCCCTTGATGAAGCCCTGTGACCAGACCTTGCCGTCGGCGGCGTCGATTGTTTTTTCTTCGGTGAGCTCGGTCATTTAGCCGACGGCCCCTTCCATCTGCAGTTCGATCAGGCGGTTCAGTTCCAGTGCGTATTCCATGGGCAGTTCCTTGGCGATCGGCTCGATGAAGCCGCGCACAATCATGGCCATGGCCTCGTCCTCGGGCATGCCGCGGGACTGCAGGTAGAACAGCTGTTCTTCGCTGACCTTGGAGACCGTGGCCTCGTGGCCCATGGAGACGTCGTCCTCGCGCACATCCACGTACGGGTAGGTGTCCGAGCGGGAGATGTTGTCCACCAGCAGGGCGTCACAGCGCACCGTGTTGGCGGAGTGGTTGGCGCCCTCGCGGATCTGGACGAGCCCGCGGTAGGCGGAGCGGCCGCCGCCGCGGGCCACCGACTTGGAGATGATGGAGGACTGCGTGTTCGGCGCAATGTGGACCATCTTCGACCCGGTGTCCTGGTGCTGGCCCTCGCCGGCAAACGCGACCGAGAGGGTCTCGCCCTTGGCGTGTTCGCCCACCAGGTACACGGCGGGGTACTTCATGGTGACCTTGGAGCCGATGTTGCCGTCGACCCATTCCATGGTGGCGCCCTCGTGGGCGATGGCCCGCTTGGTGACCAGGTTGTACACGTTGTTGGACCAGTTCTGGATGGTGGTGTAGCGGACGCGGGCGTTCTTCTTCACCACAATCTCAACGACGGCCGAGTGCAGCGAGTCCGAGGTGTAGATCGGGGCGGTGCAGCCTTCGATGTAGTGGACGTAGCTGCCCTCGTCGGCGATGATCAGCGTGCGCTCAAACTGGCCCATGTTCTCGGTGTTGATGCGGAAGTACGCCTGCAGCGGGATTTCCACGTGCACGCCCGGGGGGACGTAGACGAAGGATCCGCCGGACCAGACGGCCGTGTTCAGCGAGGCGAACTTGTTGTCGCCCACCGGGATCATGGTGCCGAAGTACTCCTGGAAGATTTCCGGGTAGTCGCGCAGGCCGGTATCGGTGTCGGTGAAGATGACGCCCTGGGCTTCGAGGTCCTCGCGGATCTGGTGGTAGACCACCTCGGATTCGTACTGGGCCGTGACGCCGCCGACGAGGCGGCTGCGCTCGGCCTCCGGGATGCCGATGCGCTCGTACGTGGTGCGGATGTCCTCGGGCAGGTCCTCCCAGGTCTGGGCCTGCTTCTCCGTGGAGCGGACGAAGTACTTGATGTTGTCGAAGTCGATGCCGGACAGGTCCGCACCCCACGTGGGCATGGGCTTGCGGTCAAAGTACTTCAGGCCCTTCAGGCGCATGTCCAGCATCCACTGGGGCTCGTTCTTCTTGGCTGAGATGTCGCGGACGACCTCTTCGCTCAAGCCGCGGCGGGCGTTGTCGCTGGCTGCGTTTTTGTCTGACCAGCCAAAAGCGTAGGAGCCCAGCCCCTCCAGCTCCGGGTTTCGTTGGAGGATATCGTGGTTGGTGGAGTCCTCCACCACGTCATTCGCGCGTACTTCTTGCGCCAATTGATCCGTCATCACGGCCTTTCTTGCTGATGGTTGGAAATATTTCCGTTCGTCCGCACGGTGCCCGCAGGCGCGCTGACGCGCTTGCGGACCACGGCGCGGCCCGTTGGTACGTGGGTGGTGCATACGTGGCCGCCGCTGGCCATGGTGGACAGCCGCCTCACATCGACACCCAGGAGCCGGGAAAAAACTTCAGTCTCGGCGTCGCAAAACTCGGGGAAGGTGGTGGCCAGTTCCTGGATGGGGCAGTGTCCCTGGCACAGCTGTTCAGCAGCCATGGCGGAGTGCGGGTTCAGCGAGTCGGAGGTGGCCACAAAGCGGTCGGCGGTCAGGGCCCGGGCCAGCGCCTTGGAGCGTGCCGCGACGTCGGGCCCGGCTGCGTCCACGAGCGGCTGGTAGCTGGATTCCATGTGGGCGAAGCGCCGTTCGGCAAATTCCATGACGCCCTGGCCCCCGCGCGTGGCCGCCAGTTCCTTCAGGGCCAGCCGCGCAATCTCCAGGTAGTCGTCACCAATTTTCGTCTGCCCCTGGCGGGAGACAACGTAACGGCGGGCCGGGCGCCCGGCGCCGCTCTTGGCGTTGCTGATGAGCTTGACCTCAATGACGCCGTGCCGGGACAAGGTGTCCAGGTGGCGGCGGACGGCCGCCGGTGTCAGGCCCAACAGTTTCCCCATCTGGGCTGCGCTTACGGGGCCGTGTTCGAGCACGGCCGTCAGCACACGGTCGCGCGTACGCTCGTCCGGATCAAGGACGGGGACCTGCCCCGCTTGGACTTCCGTCATTCCCGGCACCTCCGCCACCTCAATTGGGAACAGAACAATAAACAACACTATTATGTCGTAATTGTCGGCCGCATGCCAGTAAGGCGACCCTACACGCGCACCCCTGGCGGATGCACCGCCGTCGCACCTTCACGGATGGGGTACTACATCACGTAGAATAGGCCCGTGACGCTGACTCCCAACTCCGCTCCCGACGCCGCCCTGGTCATCACCGGGCTGGTCAAGGACGTTGGTCCCATCCCCGCCCTGGACGGGCGGATGAAGAGGATCATTTCCAATATTAGCCTGCAGGCCCGCTTTGGCGAGGTGACTGCGCTGCTTGGTGCCAACGGTGCCGGCAAGACCACCACCATCGAGTGTGCGCAGGGCCTGCAGAACCGCACCGCCGGCACCATCTCCCTGCTGGGCCAGGACCCGGAAAATGCCGGTGCCGCGCTCCGCGCCCGGGTGGGGGTGATGCTCCAGGACGGCGGCCTGCCACCGGCGGCCCGCCCCGTGGCGCTGCTGCGCCACGTGGCCAGGCTGTACAGCAACCCGCTGAGCGTGGATGCGCTCGTGGACAGGCTGGGGATTGCCGAATTTTCCGCCACCACCATCCGCAGGCTCTCCGGCGGCCAAAAGCAGCGGGTGGCCCTGGCCGCAAGCCTGCTGGGCAACCCCGAGGTCCTGTTCCTGGATGAGCCCAGCGCCGGCCTGGATCCGCAGTCCCGGCTGATGGTCTTTGAGCTCATCCGGGAACTGCGCGACGCCGGCAAGGCCATCGTGCTCACAACCCACCTGCTCGATGACGCCCAGCGGCTGGCCGACTACGTCTACATTGTCAACCACGGCGAATCCGTCACCGAGGGCACCGTGCCGGAACTGCTGAGCCAGTCGACGGCGTCGCAATCGCAGCGCACCATGACCTTCGAAGCGGGACCCGGGCTGGACACCTCGGCGCTGGCCCACGAACATGTGCACTGCGAGGAGACCCGGCCGGGCAGCTACCGGCTGGCCGGCGCGCTGGAACCGGCCGACCTGGCCCGCTTTGGCCAATGGTGTGCACGGCTGGGCGTCATGCCAACCTCGGTCCACCTGGCGTCACAGTCGCTGGAGGATGTGTTCCTGGCCATTGCCGCGTCGCGGGAACCTGCAACCGTGAAGCCGCACGCACTCAAGACGGAGATCCGATGAGCACCCTGTTCCACGACGCCCCCGCGGGGCTCCCGGCATCGCTCCCCCGCCGCGTGCTGAACCAGGGCCGGTACGAGGCCGCCGCCATGCTGCGCAACGGCGAGCAGCTGGTCCTGATGATCGTCATGCCACTGCTGGGCCTGGTTGCCCTGGCCGTGACCCCCATCCTCAACGGCATGGGTGATTCCCGGATCAACATCGCCACCCCCGGCATCCTGGCCCTGTGCGCCCTCTCCACGGCCTTCACCGGACAGGGCATCGCCACCGGCTTCGACCGGCGCTACGGCGTGCTCCGCTTCCTCTCCACCACCCCGCTCGGCAAGGCCGGCCTCATCGCCGGCAAGGTCATTGCCGTCCTGGTGGCCCTCGCCATCCAGGTGGCCATCATCTCCACGGTGGCCGCGTTCATGGGCTGGCGGCCCTCGGCGGCCGGCGTCGCACTCGGCATTCCCCTGCTGATCCTCGGGGCCGCCACGTTTACGGCCCTGGGCCTGCTGATCGCCGGCACCGTCCGCCCCGAAGCCACCCTGGCGATCACGAACCTGGGCTGGATCCTGCTGGCCGCCCTGGGCGGCATTGTGCTGCCGGCGGCAAAGTTCTCCGCCACGATGGCCGGGATCGTGGCATGGCTGCCGTCCGGAGCCCTGGGCACCCTGATGCGGGCCGCGCTGCTGCAGGGCCGTATTGATGTTTTTTCAATTGTCATCCTGCTGGCCTGGGCCGTTGCCGGTTCCATCGCGGCAATCAAATGGTTCAAGTGGAACTGAAAGTTGTGAATGAAGTGAGTCAAAACAACACGATCAAGTCCGTGGCGCGCAAGCTGCCCACGACAGTCACACCCGCGATCCGGCGCCTCTCCGTGGGCCTGCTGATCGGCCAGGGCGTGCTGATCGTCTCCGGCGGGGTGGTGCGCCTGACCGGTTCCGGCCTGGGCTGCCCCACGTGGCCGAACTGCACGCCCGGATCGCTCACCAACACCCCTGCGATGGGCATCCACGGCGTCATTGAGTTCACCAACCGCACGCTGACGTTTGCGCTGGCCGCCGTGGCACTGGCCCTGGTCGTGGTGCTGTGGAACCTTCGCAAGGAACGCAAGGACCTGTTCTGGCTGACCTTCTCGCTGCTGGCCAGCATCCCTGTCCAGGCGGTCATTGGCGGGATCACCGTGCTGTCCGGGCTCAACCCCTACGTGGTGAGCCTGCACTTCCTGGTCTCGGCGGCCCTGGTGGTGTTCACCATGCTGCTGGTCAACCGTGCCTATGGCCGTGCGGGCCGGACTGCGCCTCCCGCGGCACTGCGTCCGCGGAAGACCATCCGCCAGCTCAGCGTTGTTGCAGCCGTGTGCACCTACCTGGCCGTCATCCTCGGCACCCTGGTGACCGGCACCGGCCCCCATTCCGGGGACGCCACATCCCCGCGCACCAACCTCGACGGCTACCTCGTCACCCGCATCCACGTGCTGCCGGTGTACGTCCTCGTGGCGGTTTCGGTGTTGCTCATGGTGCTGCTGTGGCGCCGCGGACGCGGTGACATCTTGCGCAACGCGGCCATCCTGCTCATCGTCAGCGTGGTCTACCAGGGCGCCATCGGCTACTGGCAGTACTTCACCGGCGTGCCCATCTTCCTGGTCGGGCTGCACATGGTGGGGGCCTCCCTGCTGCTGGCCACCGGCACCAACATCGTGGACCTGGCACTGCGCCGCGGCAAGGATCCCGTCCGGTCCGCGTAACGGCACCAGCCGTTGAATAACGCAGCAGGCCCCGCACCAAAGGTGCGGGGCCTGCTGCGTCCTGGGAGTCGCCGCCTGCGTCCACGGGAGCCCACTACAGCAAAACGGCACCCGTCCGCATGCGGTGGGTGCCGCCGTCGATCAACAAGGACCGTGCCTCACGTGCCTCGCAGGAGAGGCTAGCCCATCAGGGCCCGGCCCACGAAGGGGTCCACGGCCAGGGACAGGAACACCAGCGTCAGGTAGGTGATCGAGGCGTGGAAGACCTTCATGGCGTTCTTCTTCGTGACCAGGTCCTTCTTGGAATTGTTGTACAGCGTGTGGGCCTCAACGAGGAACCACGCGCCCGCGGCCACGGTCACCACGGTGTACACGATCCCGGCACCGCCCAGGGGCACCATGAGCAGCGAGCAGGCCACCATCGCCCACGTGTAAAGGACCACCTGCACGGCCACGGTGCGGGAACCGGCCACGGCGCCCAGCATGGGGACGTTGACGGCGTTGTAGTCGTCGCTGTAGCGCATGGACAGCGGCCAGTAGTGCGGCGGCGTCCAGAGGAAGATGATCATGAACAGGATCACGGCCGGCCACTGGACGGTGTCCGTGACGGCGGACCAGGCGATGAGCACCGGCATGCAGCCGGCCGCCCCGCCCCAGACGATGTTCTGCGTGGTGCGGCGCTTGAGGACCAGCGAGTAGACCACCACGTACAGGAAGATGGCGCCGATGCCCAGGACGCCCGTCAGCGGGTTGATGCTCCACAGCAGGCCCACGGCCAGGACGGTCAGGATCCAGGAAAAGACAAGTGCCTCACGCGGGGTGATGACGCCGGTGACCAGCGGCCGCTTTGACGTGCGGTGCATCACCTTGTCGATGTCGCGGTCAATGTAACAATTGAAGGCCCCCGATGCGCCGGCGGCCAACGCGCCGCCGACCATGGTGGCGACCATGAGCCACACGCCGGGAAGACCGCCCCGGCCGGAATACCCCTGGGCGAAGAACATCGTGGGGAGCGTGGTGACCAACAACAGTTCCACCACCCGCGGCTTGGTCAGGGCCAGGTACCCCTTGGCTTTGGCCGAAAATCCCAACCGTGCACGGGGTGCTTCCGGTGAAGTTCCAGCGATCGGGGCATGCGTTGCACTCACGTGTAATGTCACCATGTTCTAGTCGGTCGTTCTCATTCATTCTCCATGGCCCGCACGCCGCGCAGCCGGTGCACCGCACCAGCCGGACAACAGGGCCATGCCGGGCCAAGCCTCTAAATATCATAGCTGGCCGCACGTGAAAAGGCGTGAACGCGCATATGTCAAGTCTTTACGGGAATTTGACGGAAATTAGATCAAATGCCCTGCCGCCACCGGCTTTGTGAATTCCGGGGGCCTCCCTGGTTTGGCCCATGGCGGCACCCGTGGCACTAAGCTGAAGACAGATCAACGTTTCAACGCTGGACAGTGCGCAGTACCCGATGGCGGACGAGTTCACCCCCGCAGGCCATCCGTGTGCCCGGCACTTGTTTCATGCACGCACCCAACGAGAGGGAACTGTCAGTGTCACATCCTGAAACAGCAACATTTACGTGGACCGAAGCAGATGCGAAGGCAGTGGACACCGTCCGTGTCCTGGCCGCGGACGCCGTTGAGAAGGTGGGCAACGGGCACCCCGGAACCGCCATGTCCCTGGCCCCGGCCGCCTACCTCCTGTTCCAGAAGGTCATGCGCCACGACCCGAAGGACCCCGACTGGATCGGCCGCGACCGCTTCATCCTCTCCCCCGGCCACACCTCCCTGACCCTGTACATCCAGCTCTTCCTCTCCGGCTACGGCCTGGAACTAAAGGACTTGGAAGCACTGCGCACCTGGGGCTCCCTGACCCCGGGCCACCCCGAGTACAAGCACACCAAGGGTGTGGAAATCACCACCGGCCCGCTCGGCCAGGGCCTGGCCTCCGCCGTCGGCTTCGCCTACTCCCAGCGCCGCATGCGCGGGCTCATGGACCCCGACGCCGCCCCCGGCACCAGCCCGTTCGACCACACGGTGTGGGTCATCGCCTCCGACGGCGACCTCCAGGAAGGCGTCACCAGCGAGGCCTCCTCGCTGGCCGGCCACCAGGAGCTGGGCAACATGGTCGTCATCTACGACTCCAACCACATCTCCATTGAGGACGACACCAACATCGCCTTCTCCGAAGACGTGCTCAAGCGCTACGAGTCCTACGGCTGGCACATCCAGCGCGTCGACTGGACCAAAACCGGAGAATACGTTGAGGACGTGGCGGAACTGAACGCCGCCCTCGAAACCGCCAAGGCCGAGACCACCAAACCGTCCATCATCCTGCTGCGCACCATCATTGGCTACCCCTCGCCGAAGAAGCAGAACACCGGCGCCATCCACGGCTCCGCCCTGGGCGGCGGCGAAGTCGCCGCGCTGAAGGTGGAACTTGGTTTCGATCCGGAGAAGCACTTCGACGTCGATCCGGCCATCCTCGCCCACGCCCGCCAGGTCGCCGACCGCGGCGCCGCGGCACACCAGGAATGGAGTGCCGGCTTCGAGGCCTGGAAGGCCGCCAACCCCGAGAATGCGGCCCTGTTGGAGCGCATTGAAAAGAAGGAGCTCCCGGCAGGCTGGGAGAAGAACCTGCCGGTGTTTGAGGCCGGCAAGGACGTCTCCACCCGCGTGGCCTCCGGCAAGGTCATCAACGGCGTCGCCGGAGTCCTCCCCGAGCTGTGGGGCGGCTCCTGCGACCTCGCCGGTTCCAACAACACGACCATCGAGGGTGCCGGCTCCTTTGTCCCGACGTCCAAGCAGACCGACACCTGGTCCGGCGGCCCCTACGGCCGGGTGCTGCACTTCGGCATCCGCGAGCATGCCGCGGCGTCGATCGTCAACGGCATCCACCTGGGCGGGCCCACCCGGGCGTTCTCCGGCACGTTCCTGATCTTCAGCGACTACCAGCGCCCGGCCATCCGCCTCTCCGCCCTCATGGGCGTCCCCTCGGTCTACGTCTGGACGCACGACTCCATCGGCCTGGGCGAGGACGGCCCCACCCACCAGCCGGTGGAACAGCTCGCCACCCTGCGCGCCATCCCGGGTCTGGACGTGGTCCGCCCCGGCGACGCCAACGAGGTCGCCGCAGGCTGGGCGAAGATCCTGGAAACCACGGACCACCCGGCCGGCATCGTGCTCACCCGCCAGAACATCCCCACCTACGCCCGCGGTGACGGCGCTGCCACGGCCACGGAGTTCGGCTCCGCCGCCGGGGTTGCCCAGGGCGGCTACGTGCTGGCCGAGGCCGTGCGTGACGGCGCCGTCGCCACCCCCGACGTGCTGCTGATCGCCACCGGTTCCGAGGTGCAGCTGGCCGTGGAGGCCCGCGAGGCGCTGGCCGCCGACGGCATTGCCGCCCGGGTCATCTCGATGCCGTGCGTCGAGTGGTTCCACGCCCAGCCGGCCGACTACCGCGAGTCGGTGCTCCCGGCAGCCGTCAAGGCCCGCGTCTCCGTCGAGGCCGGCCTGGCCCTGGGCTGGCGCGAGTTCGTCGGCGACGCCGGCCGCTCCATCTCCCTGGAGCACTTCGGCGCCTCCGCCGACTACAAGCGCCTGTTCCAGGAGTTCGGCATCACCGCCGCGGCTGTCACGGCCGCAGCCAAGGACTCGCTGGCCGCCGCCGGGGCCTGATCCCGGAACCGCAGCGCCGGTCCCGCGCCGGCTCCCACCCATCCATTTTTTGCAGGAAGAAGCACCAAGCCATGACCAACGCATCACCCACTGCCCAGCTTTCCGCCGCCGGAGTGTCCATCTGGCTCGACGACCTGTCCCGCACCCGCCTGACCACCGGCACGCTGCAAAAGCTCATCGAGGAAAAGAACGTGGTCGGCGTCACCACCAACCCCAGCATCTTTGAGGCCGCCATCACCAAGAGCGACGCCTACAAGACGGAGCTGAAGGACTTCTCCGCCAAGGGCGTCCACGCCGAGGCAGCCGTCTTTGAGATGACGACGGCGGACGTAGCGGCCGGCTGCGACCTGTTCGCCGGCGTGGCCGAGGCCACCCACGGCGTTGACGGCCGCGTTTCCATCGAAGTCGATCCCCGCAAGGCCTGGGACACGGAAGGCACCATCGCCGAGGCCAAGCGCCTGTACGCCAAGGTCAACAAGAAGAACGTCTACATCAAGATCCCGGCCACGGTCGAGGGCCTGGCAGCCATCACGGCGACCCTCGCCGAGGGCATCAGCGTCAACGTCACGCTGATCTTCTCCCTGGAGCGCTACCGCGCTGTGATGAACGCCTTCCTCAGCGGCCTTGAGCAGGCCAAGGCCAACGGCCACCAGCTGGCCGACATCCACTCCGTGGCTTCCTTCTTCGTTTCCCGCGTGGACACCGAAATCGACAAGCGCCTGGACGCGCTGGGCACCGACGAGGCCAAGGGCCTGAAGGGGAAGGCCGGCCTGGCCAATGCCCGCCTCGCCTACCAGGCCTTCGAGGAGGTCTTCTCCTCCGAGCGGTGGGCACTGCTGGCCGACGCCGGGGCCCTCCCCCAGCGCCCCCTGTGGGCCTCCACGGGCGTCAAGGACCCGGCCTACCCGGACACCCTGTACGTCACGGGCCTGGTTGCCAAGGACGTGGTGAACACCATGCCGGAGAAGACCCTCGACGCCACCTTCGACCACGGCGTAATCACCGGCGACACCGTCACCGGCACCTACGAGGAGTCCAACGCGCTGCTCAACCAGCTCGAAGGCCTGGGCATCTCCTACAACGACGTCGTGGGGCTGCTTGAAACCGAGGGCCTGGACAAGTTCGTCGCCAGCTGGAAGGACCTGCTCAACCACGTCCAGGACGCCCTGGACGCCGCAGGCAAGGAGGCCTAGCCATGACCTCCCTGGCATTCGCCGCGACAGGCGCCGCACAGGCCGCCGGAACCATCCACCTGGAATCACTCGTCGCCGACAAGGTCGCCTCCAAGATCTTCGCCAAGGACGCCACGCTGTGGGGGCCGGACGCCGAATCCGAGTCCGCCAAACGGCTGGGCTGGGTGGAGACCCCCGAGGTCTCGGCACCGCTCGTCGCCGAGATCAACGCCCTCCGCGACGCCTTCGCGGCCGAGGGCATCAGCCACATCGTGCTCTGCGGCATGGGCGGCTCCTCGCTGGCCCCGGAAGTCATCACGGCCACCGCCGGCGTTGAGCTCACCGTGCTGGACAGCACCGAGCCGGGCCAGGTGCGTGCCGCCGTGCAGGACCGCCTCGCACAGACCGCCATCGTGGTCTCCTCCAAGTCCGGCTCCACCCTGGAGACGGACTCCCAGCGGCGCATCTTCGAGCAGGAGTTCACCGCCGCGGGCATCGACGCCAGGCAGCGCATCGTCATCGTCACCGACCCCGGCTCCCCGCTGGACAAGTCGGCCCGCGAGGCCGGCTACCGCAAGGTCTTCAACGCGGACCCCAACGTGGGCGGGCGCTATTCCGGCCTGACCGCGTTCGGGCTCGTTCCCTCCGGCCTGGCCGGCGTGGACGTGCAGGCGCTGCTTGACTCCGCTGAGGAGGCCGCCGAGATCCTGCGCGATGACGACGCCGACAACATCGGACTGCGCCTCGGCGCAGCCCTGGGCGGCACCACCCCGCTGCGCAACAAGGTGGTCATCGTCGACGAAGGCTCCGGAATCGTGGGCTTCGCCGACTGGGCCGAACAGCTCATTGCCGAATCCACCGGCAAGCTGGGCACCGGGCTGCTGCCCGTCGTGGCCGATCCGGCCTCGCCCGAGGTCACCGAAGGCCTCGCCGATGTCCTGGTGGTCCGGCTGGTGGCCGGGGATGCCGACGTCGAACTTCGGAACAATGAAGTGTCCATCGCCGGTGACCTCGGCGCGCAGATGATGGTGTGGGAATTCGCCACGGCCGTGGCCGGGCGCCTGCTGGGCATCAACCCCTTCGACCAGCCGGACGTGGAGGCCGCCAAGGCCGCTGCCCGCGGGCTGCTCGACGCCACGCCGCAGCCCACGCCGGCCCTGTTCACCGACGGTGCCATTGAGGTCCGCACGGCCAACGCCGACGCCGGCTGGCTGGCCGGTGCCTCGACCGTGGCCGGGGCGTTGTCCGCCCTGGCCGGGGCACTGCCGGCCGACGGCTACCTCAGCGTCCAGGCCTACCTGGACCGGCCCGCCAACGCGCCGCTGGCCGGAATCCGCGACGAACTGGCGGCCGCGACCGCCCGCCCCGTCACGTTCGGCTGGGGCCCGCGCTTCCTGCACTCCACCGGACAGTTCCACAAGGGCGGCCCGGCCATCGGCGTCTTCCTGCAGGTGACCGGAGCTGCTGCACAGGACCTGGCCATTCCGGACCGCCCGTTCACCTTTGGCCAGCTGATCGCAGCCCAGGCCGCCGGCGACGCCGGGGTCCTGGCCGACCACGGCCGCCCCGTGCTGCGCCTGCACCTGACGGACGTCGCCACCGGTGTTGAACAACTGAAAACTGCTGTGGCAGCCCTTGCCGGCCGCCGCACCGACGCATAAGGCCGAGCCACCCCACATGCCCATGAACACTGCAACACAACAAGCAAACCCGCTTCGGGACGGTCGCGACCGGCGGCTGTCCCGGGTGGCGGGTCCGTCGTCGCTGGTGCTCTTTGGAGTGACCGGTGACCTGTCCCGGAAGAAGTTGATGCCGGCCGTGTACGACCTGGCGAACCGGGGGCTGTTGCCGCCGAGTTTCGCGTTGGTGGGTTTTGCCCGGCGTGACTGGGACCGTGCGGATTTTGCCGCGGAGGTCAAGGCCTCCGTACAGGCGCATTGCCGCACCCCCTTTGACGAGGCTGTCTGGAACCAGCTGGCCGAGGGCATCCGTTTCGTCCGCGGCACTTTTGACGACGACGAGGCCTTTGAGCGCCTGAAGGCGACGCTGGCGGGGTTGGATGAGCAGCGGGGCACGCAGGGCAACCATGCGTTCTACCTTTCGATCCCGCCGAAGGCCTTTGAGCTGGTGTGCCGGCAGTTGTCGGTGCATGGGCTGGCGCAGGGCGGGGAGGAGAATTGGCGCCGGGTGGTCATTGAGAAGCCGTTCGGGCACAACCTGGCTTCGGCGAGGGCGTTGAATGACATTGTGGAGTCGGTGTTCCCGGCGGATTCGGTGTTCCGGATTGACCATTACCTGGGCAAGGAGACGGTGCAGAACATCCTGGCGCTGCGTTTCGCGAACCAGTTTTTTGAGCCGTTGTGGAATGCGAATTATGTGGACCATGTGCAGATCACCATGGCGGAGGACATTGGCACGGGCGGCCGTGCCGGTTATTACGACGGCGTGGGCGCGGCCCGGGACGTGATCCAGAACCACTTGTTGCAGCTGTTGGCGTTGACGGCGATGGAGGAGCCGATTTCCTTCAATGCCGAGGACCTGCGGGCGGAGAAGGAGAAGGTGTTGGCGGCCGTGAAGCTGCCGGCGGACTTGACGGGGCATTCGGCCCGCGGGCAGTTCGCGGGCGGGTGGCAGGGCGGGGAGCAGGTGCTGGGGTACCTGGAGGAGGAGGGGATCCCCTCGGACTCCACGACGGAGACGTTTGCTGCGATCCGCCTGGACATCAACACCCGGCGCTGGTCCGGGGTGCCGTTTTACCTGCGGGCGGGCAAGCGCCTGGGCCGGCGGGTGACGGAGATCGCGGTGGTGTTCAAGCGGGCCCCGAACCTGTTGTTCACCGACCATGCCGAGGATGACTTTGGGCAGAACGCGGTGGTGATCCGGGTCCAGCCGGATGAGGGGGTGACGATCCGTTTTGGTTCCAAGGTGCCCGGGACGCAGATGGAGGTCCGGGATGTGACCATGGACTTTGGCTATGGGCATGCGTTTACCGAGTCGAGCCCCGAGGCGTATGAGCGGTTGATCCTGGACGTGCTCCTGGGTGAGCCGCCGCTGTTTCCGCGGCACCAGGAGGTGGAGCTGTCCTGGAAGATCCTGGATCCCTTTGAGGATTTCTGGGCGGCGGAAAACATCCAGCCGGAGGCGTACGCGCCCGGGAGCTGGGGGCCGACCTCGGCCGATGAATTGTTAAAGCGAGACGGAAGGACGTGGCGGCGACCGTGATCGTTGACCTACCCAACACCACCACCTCTAAGATCACCAAGCGGATTGTCACGATGCGTGAACAGGGCGGCGTGGTCACCCTGGGCCGTGTGCTGACCTTGGTGGTCATCACCCAAAACGGGCAGGAGGAGGAGGCCATTGCGGCCGCGAACCTGGCCAGCAGGGAACACCCGTGCCGCATCATCGTCCTGGCGGCCGGTTCGGCCGGGGAGCCGACCCGCCTGGACGGGGAAATCCGGGTGGGCGGCGATGCCGGCGCGTCGGAGGTGATCGTGCTGCGCGGCTTCGGCGAGCTCGCCCCGGAAAGCGAGTCCGTGGTCTCGGCCCTGCTGCTGCCCGACGCGCCCATCGTGGCCTGGTGGCCGAACAACGCGCCCGAGTCCGCGAGCCTGAGCCCGATCGGGCGCATCGCCCACCGCCGCATCACCGACTCCGCCGGCCAGGCGGACCCGCGCGCGGCGTTGGAGCACATTGGTGCCACCTATGCCGCCGGGGACACCGACCTGGCCTGGACCCGGCTGACGAACTGGCGGATCCAGCTGGCCGCGGTCCTGGACCAGCTGGACACGGCCGGGCCCATCACCGGGCTGCAGGTCGAGGGCGCCAGCGACTCCCCCAGCACGCTGCTGCTGGCCGCCTGGCTGCACCAGGCACTGGACGTGCCGATCACGGTCACGGAGGACCCCCGCGGCACCGGGATCCGGCGCGTCGTGCTCGAACGCGATGGCGGGAACGTCGAACTCCACCGCCCCGGCTCCGTCGAGGCCGTGCTCACCCAGCCCGGCCAGCCCGACCAGCAAATTTCCCTGCCCCGCCGCACCCTCCAGGACTGCCTCGCCGAAGAATTGCGTAGGCTTGACCCCGACGAGGTCTTCGGCGAAGTGGTCACCGAAGGCATGAGCAAGCTGTTGGCGGAAGAGAAGGTAGTCACTGCATGAGCCGCAATGTACGCATCACCCTGCACCCCTCCTTTGACGTGCTGGCCGCCACCACGGCGGCCCGGCTCATTACGCGGCTCCTGGATGTCCAGGGCGAACGGGGCGAGGCCACCGTGGTCCTGACCGGCGGCAGCGTAGGCATTGCCACGCTGAAGGCGGTGGCCGCGTCGCCGGCCCGCCTCGCCGTCGACTGGGCCAAGGTGAACTTCTGGTTTGGCGACGAACGGTTCGTGCCGGCCGGCTCCCCTGACCGCAACGCCAACCAGGCCGCTGAGGCACTGTTGGACCACATCGGCACCGACCCCGCCCGGGTGCACATCATGGCCGCCTCCGATGCCGTGGACAGCCTGGATGCGGCCGTGGCCGACTATACGGACCAGCTCACCGCTGCGGCGAAGCTGCAATGGGAGAACGACGACGACGACCGGTCCGAAAGTGCCCCGGCCGTCCCCCGCTTCGACGTGCTGCTGCTGGGCCTGGGCCCGGACGCCCACATTGCCTCCCTGTTTCCCGACATGTCCGGCATCCGCAGCCAGGGCGAGCCCGTGGTGGGCGTGCGCAACTCCCCCAAGCCGCCCCCGACGCGCGTGTCGCTTGCGCTGGAAGCAATCAACACTGCCCAGGAAATTTGGATTGTGGCCGCCGGCGCGGACAAGGCGGCCGCCGTCGGGCTGGGCCTGGCCGGCGCCAACCCCGTCCAGGTGCCTGCGTCCGGTGCGCGCGGGGTCAACAAGACCCTGTGGCTCATCGACCAGGAGGCTGCCGCGAAGGTCCCCGAACAGCTTATGCGCCGCGACAGCTGATCACCGCCGGGTCAGCCGGCACGCAAAAAGGTCCCGTCCGGAAGAAGACTTACGGACGGGACCTTTGTGCGTTTGTGGCGCCGTTCCTAGACGACCCAGTTCCTAGACGACCCAGTTCCTATACGACCCAGTTCCTAGGTGGCGTACGACATGACCAGGCCCAGGCCGATGATCACGACGCCCCAGGTGATGCCCAGCACCACGGTGAAGCGGTTGAGGTTTCGTTCTGCCACGCCGGAGGATCCGAGGTTGGAGCTCATGCCGCCGCCAAACATGTCCGACAGCCCGCCGCCCCGGCCCTTGTGAAGCAGGATCAGCAGGGTCAGCAGCAGGCTGGTGATGCCCAACAGGATCTGCAGGGCAATTTTCAGTGCTTCCACTTGTGGCCTTTCAGCGCGGTTTGTCTCAGGGGTGGTGCAGGGCACCGTTTCGACCCAGTCTATCCGCCCCGGTCCGGTCTTTGCGAACCGGCGCGGCCGGCGGGACACTGGACGGGCCGGAGACGGGGCCTAGTTGGTGACGAGGTGGTTTTCGAAGCGCGCAATGTTGGCAAACTCCCCCGCGTCCAGGCTGGCCCCGCCCACCAGGACCCCGTCGACGTCGCGCTCAGCCATGATGGCCGCCACGTTGGCCGCCTTGACGGAGCCGCCGTAGAGGAGGCGGGTCTTGGCGGCCGTGTCGGCGTCGAACAGCCCGGCCAGTTCGGCGCGGATGGCTGCGCACAGTTCCTGCGCATCGGCGGGGCCGGCAACCTCACCGGTGCCGATGGCCCAGATCGGTTCGTAGGCGATGACGAGCTGCGCTGCCTGTTCAGCGGTGAGTCCGGCGACGGCGGCACGCACCTGGGCGAGCGTGTGCTCCACGTGGGTGCCCGCCTGGCGGACTTCCAGGCCTTCGCCGGCACACAGCACGGGGGTCAGTTCGTGGCGGAACGCGGCCTTGACCTTGGCATTGAGCAGTTCGTCGCTTTCGCCGTGGATCTCGCGGCGTTCGCTGTGGCCCACCAACACGTATGTGCAGCCGAGCTTGTTCAGGAAGGCGCCGGAGATGTCGCCGGTGTAGGCGCCGGAGTCCTGGTCGGAGAGGTCCTGGGCGCCGTAGCTGAGCTTGAGCTTGTCGCCCTGCACTAGTGTCTGCACGCCGCGGATGTCGGTGAAGGGGGGAAAGACGGAAACCTCTACCCGGGAAAAGTCGTGGCGGGCGTCGGACAGCGTCCACGCCAGCTTCTGCAGGAGGGTGATGCCCTGGACATGGTCCATGTTCATCTTCCAGTTGCCGGCAATCAGCGGTGTGCGGTCAAATTTCCCGTTGGTCGAAGTCGTCATCGCTCTCTCGTTCCTTGCAGTGCTCAAAGTGAAAAATCTTCAGGGTGCGCCGGCAGGCGCACGAAGGTGGCGGCAGCGTTGCTGCCGCCACCCGGTGTGGCTAGCGCTCCAGGGCGCCCAGGCCCGGCAGTTCCTTGCCTTCAAGGAACTCCAGGCTGGCCCCGCCCCCGGTGGAGATGTGGCCAAAGGCGCTGTCGTCGAAGCCCAGCGTGCGCACTGCTGCGGCCGAGTCCCCGCCGCCGACGACCGTGAAGCCGCCGTTGGCGGTGTTCTTGGCCAGTGCCTCCGCAATGGCGCGCGTGCCGCCGGCAAATGCCGGGAACTCAAAGACGCCCATGGGCCCGTTCCAAAACACCGTCTTGGCGGGAGCGATGGCCGCAGCGAAGGCGGCCCCGGACTCGGGCCCGATGTCCAGGCCCAGCCCGGTGGCACCGAAGCTGGAGGCCTCGATGGCTTCCGCCGCGACGGTTTCGTGATCGGCGTCGGCGGCAAAGCCGGAGGCCACCACGATGTCGGTGGGCAGGACAAAGGTTGTCCCGGCCGCCGCCGCGCGCTTGAGGTACGCCCGGACCACGGGGATCTGGTCCTTCTCCAGCAGCGACGCCCCCACCTGGTGGCCCTGTGCGGCCAGGAACGTGAACAGCATGCCGCCGCCCACCAGGATGGTGTCGGCCTTGCCGAGCAGGTTGTCGATGACGGCCAGCTTGTCCGAGACCTTGGAGCCGCCCAGCACCACCACGTAGGGTCGGACCGTGTCCGTGGTGAGCCTGGTCAGCACCTCCAGCTCCGTCCGGACCAGGTCACCCTGGTAGGACGGGAGCAGCTTGGCGATGTCGTATACGCTGGCGTGCTTGCGGTGCACGGCGCCGAAGGCATCGTCCACGTACGCGCCGTTGTCCCCCGTGAGGGAGGCGAGCTCGGCGGCAAAGGCTGCACGTTCGGCGTCGTCCTTGGAGGTCTCACGGGCGTCAAAGCGCACGTTTTCCAGGACCAGCACCGATCCGTCGGCCAACGCGGCGGCACCGGCCCGGGCCGCGGGGCCCGTGGTGTCCGCTGCGAGGGTGGCGTTCAGTTCCGGCGCGAGCTCCGCCAGGCGGGCCACGGCCGGTGCCAGCGAGTACGTCGCCTCGGGTGTCCCCTTGGGCCGTCCCAGGTGGGCGCTGACCAGGACGCGGGCACCGGCCTCGGCCAGTGTTTTGATCACGGGCAGCGAGGCCTTGATGCGGCCGTCATCAGTCACCAAAGCGCCGTCGAGCGGCACGTTCAAATCACTGCGGATAAGAACGTGCCGCCCGCGGACACCTTCATCGATGAGTTCGCTGAGGGTGTGGAGTGTCATGCGATTCCTTAGAGCTTGGCTGCTACGAGTTCGGTCAGGTCGACCAGGCGGTTGGAGTAGCCCCATTCGTTGTCGTACCAGGAGACCACCTTGACCTGGTTGCCGATGACCTTGGTCAGGCCCGAGTCAAAGATGGACGACGCCGGGTCGCCCACGATGTCCGAGGAGACAATCGGGTCTTCCGTGTACGTCAGGTAGCCGGAGAGCTTGCCTTCGGCCGCGGCGGCCTTGTAGGCGGCGTTGACTTCCTCCACCGTGACTTCGCGGCCGACCGTGGCGGTCAGGTCGGTGGCGGAGCCGGTGGGGACGGGGACGCGGATGGCGTAGCCGTCCAGTTTGCCCTTGAGCTCCGGCAGGACCAGGCCGATGGCCTTGGCGGCACCGGTGGAGGTGGGGATCATGTTGATGGCTGCGGCGCGGGCGCGGCGCAGGTCGCGGTGCGGGCCGTCCTGCAGGTTCTGGTCGGCCGTGTAGGCGTGCACCGTGGTCATCAGGCCGCGCTCGATGCCGAAGCTGTCGTTGAGGACCTTGGCCAGCGGGCCGAGGCAGTTGGTGGTGCAGGAGGCGTTGGAGATGATGTGGTGCGCGGCGGGGTCGTACAATTCGTCGTTGACGCCCAGGACGATCGTGATGTCCTCGTCGGAGGCCGGCGCGGAGATCAGGACCTTCCTGGCGCCTGCGTCGATGTGCTTCTGGGCGTCCGAGGCCTTCGTGAAGAAGCCGGTGGACTCGATGACGATGTCAACGCCGAGCTCGCCCCAGGGCAGCTTGGCGGGGTCGCGCTCAGCCAGGACGGTGATGGTCTTGCCGTCCACCACGAGGTGGCCGTCGGCAACTTCCACGCCCACCGGAAGGCGGCCGCTGACGGAGTCGTACTTGAGCAGGTGGGCCAGGGCCTCCGGGCTGGTGAGGTCGTTCACCGCCACAATTTCAATGTCGGCAGCCTGGGCCAACGCTGCGCGGAAGTAGTTGCGGCCGATCCGGCCGAAACCGTTGATGCCAATACGTGTAGTCACTGTTTCTCTCTCCTTGGTGCCTGCGGCACCCGTTGTCTGGTTGGGTGTGGGCACTCAACCGGTGGTTCCCGCACGACGTTGGGCAGAGATTGACGCTGGCGCGCCTGCGATGCGCGCGCCGTGATCCATATTACGTTCCTAGGGCCCCGCCCCGCCAATGTGACGGCGGCGGGCACCCATGGACCGGCCGCCAGGCGGCCGGCAGGCCGGTCTGCTTACGGCAGGATCAGCCCGGTGGCGTTCTTGCGGGCGGCGTCAAAGCGCTTGGCGACGTCGGCCCAGTTGACAATGTTCCAGAACGCCTTGACGTAGTCGGCCTTGACGTTGACGTAGTCCAGGTAGAAGGCGTGCTCCCACATGTCCAGCATCAGCAGCGGGGTGGTGGCCACGGGGACGTTGCCCTGCTGGTCGAACAGCTGCTCGATCACGATGTTGCCGCCCAGGCCCTCGAAGGAGAGCAGCGCCCAGCCGGAGCCCTGGATGCCCAGGGCTGCTGCGGTGAAGTGGGCGCGGAAGGCGTCAAAGGAGCCGAAGGCGTCGTCGATGGCTGCCGCAAGCTCACCTTCGGGCTTGTCGCCGCCCTCGGGCGAGAGGTTGTTCCAGAAAATGGAGTGGTTGGTGTGGCCGCCCAGGTTGAAGGCCAGGTCCTTGGAGTACTTGGCCACGTTGGCGAAGTTGTTGGTGGAGCGGGCTTCGGCAAGCTGCTCAAGCGCCGTGTTGGCGCCGGCGACGTATGCTGCGTGGTGCTTGCTGTGGTGCAGCTCCATGATGCGGGCCGAAATGTTCGGCTCCAGGGCAGCGTAGTCATAGCTGAGTTCTGGAAGTGTGTACTTGGTCACGGTTCCTCCGATTGGATTCTACGGGTGGGTTGGCACCGGGTTTTCCAACCCCGTGCAAACTGCATAACCACTGTGGTGCCGGTTATGTTTCTACTCTTCCATACTAGGCACGTTTAGGATTCCAACATGTCGAACGTGACATTTGACTCCGTGCCGGGGATGCCTGTTTCCAGCGCCTTTTTGTCCGCCATGGCCAGCAGACGGCGGATGCGCCCGGCGATGGCGTCCTTCGTCAGTGGCGGGTCGGCCAGGCGGCCCAGCTCATCCAGGCTGGCCTGCTTGTGGGCCACACGCAGTTCGCCGGCGTACTTGAGGTGGTCGGGGACGTCGTCGCCGAGGATTTCCAGGGCCCGGTCCACACGGGCGCCGGCGGCCACGGCAGCCTGGGCCGAGCGCCGCAGGTTGGCGTCGTCAAAGTTCGCCAGCCGGTTGGCGGTGGCCCGGACCTCCTTGCGCATGCGCCGTTCCTCCCAGACCAGCAGGGTTTCGTGGGCACCCATGCGGACCAGCAGTGCGGCGATGGTGTCGCCGTCGCGGATCACCACCCTGTCGATCCCGCGCACTTCACGGGCCTTGGCGGCAATGTCGATGCGGCGGGCCGCGCCCACCAGGGCCAGGGCGGCCTCGGGGCCGGGGCAGGTGACCTCCAGTGCGGAGGAGCGGCCGGGCTCGGTCAGTGAGCCATGGGCCAGGAACGCGCCGCGCCACACCGCTTCGGCGTCGGCCGCGGAGCCGTTGACGACGACGGACGGGAGCCCGCGCACCGGCCGTCCCCGGCCGTCGAGCAGGCCCGTCTGGCGCGCCAGGGCCTCCCCGTCGCGGACCACCCGGACCACGTAGCGGCTGCCGCGGCGCAGCCCGCCGCCGGAGACCACAATGATTTCGCTTTGGTGGCCGTAGATTTCCGCGATGGCCGCCCGCAGGCGGCGGGCCGTGGCGGCGGAGTCCACCTCCGCCTCGATCACAATCCGCCCGGAAATGATGTGCAGTCCCCCGGCGAAGCGCAGCAGCGCCGAAACTTCCGCCTTGCGCACAGAGGACTTCTTGATGTCCAGCCTGGACAGTTCCTCTTTGACCGCCGCTGTCAGCGCCATGGTTCAGCCCTTCACTTTCGAATTCCAGTTGTCCCCAAAAATGTCCCGGTATGCCGCGGCCAGCCGCAGCGGGTCGTGGACGGAGGTCCTTGCGGAGCTCCCCACCTTACCGAACACCACCTCGGCGCCCAGCATCGCGGCCGCCTCGGTGAACCCCGCCACATCGGCAATGCCGGACGGGTCCGCCAGCACCACGTCAACTCCGAAGCCAGGCGCATAGCGGGAAATGACCCGCAGGTGGTCCGCCGCATCCAGTCCGGTGGCTTCCAGGTCGTTGACGTCCAGGTTCATGGTCAACAGGCGCCTGGCCTTGGTGGTGCACAGCGCCCGGCGCATCTCCGGCAGGAGCAGGTGGGGCAGCACGGAGGTGTACCAGGAACCGGGCCCCAGCACCACCCAGTCGGCCTCGTGGATGGCCGTGACGGCCTCGACGCAGGCGGGGGCGTCCTCGGGCAGCAGCCGGACGTTGTCCAGCCCCCCGGCCTTGGCCAGATGGGCCTGGCCGCGGATGACGGTGCCGTCCGGGTGTGTGGCGTCGGTCGCGGCCACCACGCGGCCTTCGATGGTCAGCGGCACACTGGCCATGGGCAGCACCTCGCCGCGGGCGCCCAGCAGGGCGCCGGCCCAGCGCAGTCCTGCCACGGTGTCCCCCAGCAGTTCCCACAGGGTCACGATCAGCAGGTTGCCGAGGGCGTGGTTGTCCAATGAACCGGCCGTGCCGTTGCGGGAGGTGAAGCGGTGCTGCATGACGTCGCGCCAGGTGCGGCCCCAGTCGGTGTCGTCGCAGAGCGCGGCCAGGGCCATGCGCAGGTCGCCCGGCGGGAGGACGCCGAGCTCGTCGCGCAGGCGGCCGGAGGAACCGCCGTCGTCCGCCACGGTCACGACGGCGGTGAGGTTGCTCGTCAGCAGGCGCAAGGCGGACAGGGACGCGGCCAGGCCGTGGCCGCCGCCCAGTGCGGTGACCTGCACGCCGGATTCGAAGGCGGGCAGGCGCCCGCCGCCGGCCGGGACCACCGGCAAAATACCCGTGTACACCGTTACTCCCGGCCCAGGTCGCGGTGCCTGATGCTGGTGGTGACCCGCGGGTACTGGCTCAGGCGCCTGGCCAGCTCGATCGCCACGGCCACGGAGCGGTGCTTGCCGCCCGTGCAGCCGACGGCGATGGTGGCGTAGTGCTTGTTTTCCCGGCGGTACCCCTCCAGCACGGGTTCCAGGGCGTGCACGTAGCGTTGCACAAAGTCGGCGGCACCATGGTCCTTGAGCACAAAGTCGCTCACCGCCTTGTCCTCGCCCGTGAGGGGGCGCAGCTGCGGGACCCAGTGCGGGTTGGGGATGAAGCGGACGTCGGCGACGTAGTTGGCGTCCACGGGCAGCCCGTACTTGAAGCCGAAGCTCATGATGGTCAGGGCCAGGACCACGGGGCCGGATTCGGAGAACAGCTCCGTGACGGCCGCGCCGAGTTCGTGCACGTTCAGCACGGAGGTGTCCAGCACCATCTCCGCCTGCGACTTCATCTCGGCCAGCAGCTGTCGTTCGGCGCCAATGCCGTCCAGGATGCGCCCGTCCTTCTGCAGGGGGTGGGGGCGGCGGGCCAGCTCAAACCGGCGCACCAGCGTCTCGTCGCTCGCGTCCAGGAACAGCACCCGGTAGGCCACACCCGCGGCGGAGAGCGCGTTGAGCGATTCGCGGATGTCGGCAAAGAGGGCCTTGCCGCGCACGTCAACCACCACGGCCAGTTTCGGCAGGGCACCGGGCATGCGTGAGACCAGCTCGGACAGGGCTGCGAGCATTTGCGGGGGCAGGTTTTCGATGACGTACCAGCCCAGGTCCTCGAGGGCGTTGGCTGCCGTGCTGCGCCCGGCCCCCGACATTCCGGTGACCACCAACAGCTCCGGTTCGACCGGCTTGACCGGGGTCAGCGGACGTTCAGCGGTTGCTGGATCTTGGTGCCCTGGCATGGCGCTCCCTTGGAATCGGTGGTGTGGACGCCGCTTCCTGCGCGGCAGGGCGTCCGGCTTTGCTACCTGCAAGCCTAGAGGAATTTCCCGCCGGCCCGGAATCCCGGAGCCGGGCGGGGACGGCCCCGCGGCTGTCCCGCAGTGGTCCCCGGGGCGTCCCGGAGCCGTCCCCCAGCCGGTCCGCGGCCGGGTCAGTCGAGGATTTCCCCGGTGGCCATGTTGACGGCGGGCGCGGCCTCACCCTGGCCCCCGGCGGCCAGGGTGTCATGGACCGCCTGCGCCAGCACGGGGCCGATCCCCGGGGCCTGGGCCAGTTCGTCCACGGACGCGGCCCGCACCTTTTTGAGGGAGCCGAAGTGGCCCAGGAGCGCCTTTTGCTTCGCCGCGCCCAGGCCCGGGACGGCATCCAGCGCGGAGGCCGTCATGGCCTTGCCGCGCTTGGCCCGGTGGAAGGTGATGGCGAAGCGGTGGGCCTCGTCGCGGATGCGCTGGAGCAGGTAGAGCCCCTCGGAGGACCGGGGCAGGATGACCGGGAAGTCGCTGTCCGGCACCCAGACCTCCTCCAGGCGCTTGGCCAGCCCGACGACGGCAACGTCGGTGATGCCCAGTTCTGCCAGTGCGCGGGAGGCGGCGTTGACCTGGGGCACGCCGCCGTCGACCACCACCAGGTTGGGCGGGTAGGCAAACTTGCGGGCCGCCTCGGGCGCGGCGTCGGCGGCGGAGATGTCCCCCGAGGCCGGCACGGCCTGGGCCCGCTCCCCCTGCTCGGCCAGGTAGTTGCGGAAGCGGCGGGTGATGACGTCGTGCATCGAGGCGGTGTCGTCGATGGCGGCGTCGCCGGTGATGGCGAACTTGCGGTATTCGCCCTTCTTGGCCAGCCCGTCCTCCACGACGACCATGGAGGCCACCACGTTGGTGCCCTGCACGTGGGAAATGTCATAGCATTCGATCCGCAGCAGCGGCATGGGCAGGTCCAGTGCCTCCTGCAGCTCGGCGAGTGCCAGGGAGCGGGTGGTGAGGTCCCCCGCCCGGCGGGACTTGTGCAGCGCCATGGCCTGCCGGGCATTTTGCCGGACCGTGTCCATGAGCGCTGCCTTTTCCCCCCGCTGGGGCACCTTGATCTCCACCTTGCCGTGGCGCAGCCCGCCCAGCCACTGCGCCAGGTCCAGGTGGTTGGCCGGCAGCTCGGGCACCAGGATTTGGCGCGGGATGGCGTCCTGCTGCTGGTCCCCGGCCCCGTAGACCTGCTGCATGAGGTGTTCCCAGAGGTCGGCGTCGGTGGCGTCCTCCACCTTTTCCACGACCCAGCCGCGCTGGCCGCGGATGCGCCCGCCGCGGACGTAAAACACCTGCACGGCGGCCTCCAGCTCGTCCTGTTCGACGGCGAAGATGTCGGCATTGGTGTCTTCCGCCAACACCACGGCGTTGCGTTCAAACACCTTCTTCAAGGCGATGATGTCGTCGCGCAGCCGGGCTGCCTGCTCGTAGTCGAGCGTGGCGACGGCGGCCTGCATCTCCTTCTCCAGGCGGCTGATGAAGCGCTTGGCCTCCCCGCCCATGAAGTCGCAGAAGTCCTGGGCGAGCGCCCGGTGGTCCTCCTCGCTGATGCGGCCCACGCAGGGTGCGGCGCACTTGTCGATGTAGCCGAGCAGGCAGGGGCGCCCGCTGCGTTCGGCGCGCCGCAGCACGCCGGGGCTGCAGCTGCGCACGGGGAAGACACGCAGCAGGGTGTCCATGGTTTCCCTGATGGCCCCCGCAGTGTAGGGGCCGAAGTACTTGGTGCCCTTGCGCCGTTCACCGCGCATGACCTGCACGCGCGGGAACTTCTCCCCCATGGACACTGCCAGGTACGGGTAGGTCTTGTCGTCCCGGAAGGCCAGGTTGTACCGGGGCGCGAATTCCTTGATCCAGGTGTATTCCAGCTGCAGGGCTTCCAGCTCGCTGCCCACCGTGGTCCACTGCACGCTGGCGGCATGGTGGACCATGGCGTGGGTCTTGGGCAGCAGGCCGGCCGGATTGGCGAAGTATGAGTTCAGCCGCGAGCGGAGGTTCTTGGCCTTGCCCACATAGATGATGCGGCCGTGTTCATCCCGGAACCTGTACACGCCGGGGTTGGTGGGGATCTCCCCGGGCTTGGGCCGGTAGCTGGAAGGATCTGCCACGACTACTCCGTGCCGGGGCTCTGGTTGTACTTGGAGCTGCGGGCCTGCCCTGTCAGTGCGGCGATGGCGTCCATGATGGTGTCGGTGACGGCGCGGCGGGCCGGCAGGGAATGGTCCGGGCCGGTCTTTTCAAAGCTGAGGGGCGTGCCGAACTTCAAGGTGAACGGGGCCGGCTTGACGGTGTTCCGGCCGGCCGGCTGCAGCTTTTCGGTGCCGATGAGCCCCACCGGCACCACGGGGGCGCCCGTGGTCAGGGCCAGCCAGCCCACCCCGGTGCGGCCGCGGTACAGGACGCCGTCGCGGGAGCGCGTGCCCTCCGGGTAGATCCCGACGCCTTCGCCGCGGCCCAGGATGTCCAGCAGGGTCTTCAGGGCCTGCACGCTGGCCGCCTGTTCGCCGCGTTCCACCGGAATGGAGTGCACGGCCTCGAAGAACTGCTTCATGAGCCTGCCCTTGAGGCCCTTGCCGGTGAAGTACTCGGCCTTGGCAAAAAATGACACCGGCCGCGGCGTCAGGGCCTGGACGATGACCGAGTCAAAAAAGGACAGGTGGTTCGGCGCCACGATGAACGGCCCGTCGGCGGGGACGTTCTTCAGCCCCTCCACCGTGGGGTGGCACAAGCCGGCGATGGTGCCGCGGGTCAGGGCGCGGGTGAGGTCATACAGCGCCATCGGCGGCCTCCCCGGCTGCTCGGGCCGGTTCCGCCGCCAGCGCCTGCAGCAGCCCCTCCGTGGAATGCACGACGCCGGCGGCCCCTGCCGCTTCCAGCTCACCGTCGGGGGCGAAGCCCCAGGCGACGCCGATGCAGTCCAGGCCGTTGGCGCGGGCCCCGTTGACGTCCTGGTGCCGGTCCCCCACCATGACGGCCCGGTCCGCGCCGGGCATTGCGTCAAGGGCTGCGGCAATGATCTCTGCCTTGCCGGCACGGTAGCCGGCGTCGCCGGGCATGAGGGTCTCGTCGGCGTGCGAGCCCCGGATGACGTCAAAGCATCCCGCGAGCCCGTGGTGCGCCAGCAGGGTTTGCGCCAGCGGCTCCGGTTTTTGGGTGGCGACGGCAAGCTGCGCGCCCCGGGCGCGCAGCAGCCCGAGCAGTTCCTTGATGCCGGGATACACGGCCGACATCGCCATGCCGCGTTCGGCGTACCAGCTGCGGTAGCTGGCGATCACCGCGGGGACCTGCGGTTCCGGGACGCCCAAAATGTTGACCAGCCCGTCGGCCAGCTTGGGTCCAACCATCCGGTCGAGCATTTCCGGGGCGGGAACCGGCAGGCCCAGGCTGTGCAGGGCGTGGGCGATCCCGCCGGTGATGCCGCCAGCCGGGTCCACCAGGGTCCCGTCAAGGTCAAAGACAACAGCATCATAAGAGACAGCTTCATGGACGGCAGCGCCGCCGGGGGCGTCGGGAACGGGCCGGCCGGCAGCCAGCGCGGGTTGGGCAGTAGTCACCCGCCCATTTTCTCATGTGCCGCCCGCCCTGCCGGACAAGCATGCCCCGGCGGGCATGTACGCCCGGCCGGGGCTGGACTTCCCTGCGCCGGCCGTCAGCCGGCCAGTGCCTCCCGCAGGAACGTCGCAGTGTAGCTTTCGGTGCTCTTGGCCACCTTCTCCGGGGTGCCCTGGGCCACCAGCTGGCCGCCGCCGGTGCCGCCGTCCGGGCCCAGGTCCACGATCCAGTCGGCACTCTTGATGACGTCCAGGTTGTGTTCAATCACGATCACCGTGTTGCCCTTGTCCACCAGGCCCTGCAGGACCAGCAGCAGCTTGCGGATGTCCTCGAAGTGCAGACCCGTGGTCGGCTCGTCCAGGACGTAGATGCTGCGCCCGTTGGAGCGCTTTTGCAGTTCCGCGGCCAGCTTCACGCGCTGCGCTTCCCCGCCGGAGAGCGTCGTGGAGGCCTGGCCCAGGCGGACGTAGCCGAGCCCCACGTCGACCAGGGTGCGCAGGTGCCGGGCGATGGGGGTGAACGCGGCGAAGAACTCCGCGCCCTCCTCAATGGGCATGTTTAGCACGTCGGCGATGGACTTGCCCTTGTAGTGGACCTCCAGGGTCTCCCTGTTGTAGCGGGCCCCGTGGCACACCTCGCAGGGGACGTAGACGTCCGGCAGGAAGTTCATTTCGATCTTCAGCGTGCCGTCGCCGGCGCAGGCCTCGCAGCGCCCGCCCTTGACGTTGAAGGAGAAGCGGCCCGGCTGGTAGCCGCGGACCTTGGCTTCGTTGGTTTCGGCGAACAGCTTGCGGATGTTGTCAAAGACGCCGGTGTACGTGGCGGGGTTGGAGCGCGGGGTACGGCCAATGGGGCTCTGGTCGACATGGACCACCTTGTCCAGGTGCTCCAGTCCGTCCACGCGCAGGTGGCGCCCGGCCACCTGCTTGGCGCCGTTGAGCTTGTTCGCAAGGACCTTGTACAGGATCTCATTGACCAGGGTGGACTTGCCGGAACCGCTGACGCCGGTGACGGCCGTCATGACGCCCAGGGGAAAGGCGACGTCGAGGTTTCGGAGGTTGTTTTCGCGGGCGCCCACCACCTTCAGCTGGCGTGCCTTGTCGTGTTTACGCCGCTTGGCCGGCACCGGGATGTTCTTGCGCCCGGAGAGGTAGTCCCCCGTCAGCGACCCGGTGTTTTCCAGCAGTCCCGCCACGGAGCCGGAGTGGACCACACGGCCGCCGTGCTCGCCGGCCCCGGGGCCGATGTCCACGATCCAGTCGGCCTCGTTGATGGTGTCCTCGTCGTGTTCGACCACAATGAGCGTGTTGCCCAGGTCCCGCAGCCGCGTCAACGTCTCGATGAGCCGCCGGTTGTCGCGTTGGTGCAGCCCGATGGACGGTTCGTCAAGCACATACAGCACGCCGACCAGGCCGGATCCGATCTGGGTGGCCAGCCGGATGCGCTGGGCCTCGCCGCCGGAGAGGGTGGCGGAAGCCCGCTCCAGGTTCAGGTACTCCAGACCCACGTCGAGCAGGAACTTCAGCCGGGCCTGGATCTCCTTCAGGACCTGGCTGGCGATTTGTGCCTCGCGGCCCGTCAGCACCAGGGTGGAGAGGAATTCGAAGCAGTCGCGCATGGACAGGGCGCAGGTCTCGGCGATGGACTTGCCGTTGATCAACACGGACAGCGACGCCGGGTTCAGCCGGGCACCGCCACAGGCCGGGCACGGAATCTGGCGCATGTACTCTTCGTAGCGGTCGCGGGCGGAGTCCGACTCCGTCTCCTGGTGCTTGCGCTGGATGTACTGCACGGCGCCCTCAAAGCCGGTGCTGTACTTGCGTTCGCGGCCAAAGCGGTTCCGGTACTGGACCACCACCTTGTGGTCCTTGCCGTAGAGGATGGCCTGGCGGGATTCGGTGCTGAGCTTGTTCCAGGAGTCCTCGAGGGAGAAGCCCAGCTCATCGGCGAGCCCTTCCAGGAGCCGGTTCCAGTATTCGGTGGTGGCCGTGCCCAGCGACCACGGGGCGATGGCGCCTTCGCGCAGCGAGAGGTAGGGGTTGGGGACCACCAGTTCCTCGTCCACCTCCAGCTTGGTGCCGATGCCGCTGCAGGCGCTGCAGGCGCCGAACGGGTTGTTGAAGGAAAAGGAGCGCGGCTCAATTTCGTCAATGGCCAGGGGGTGTTCGTTGGGGCAGGCGAGGTTCTCCGAGAATTGCCGCACGCGCCCGTCCTCGGACTCCCCGAGGTCCACCAGCTCGGCCAGGACCCGGCCCTCGGCCAGGCCGAGCGCCGTTTCGACGGAGTCGGTGAGTCGCTGGCGGATCCCGTCCTTGACCACCAGCCGGTCCACCACCACCTCGATGGTGTGCTTGAAGGTCTTCTTCAGCTGGGGCGGGTCGGAGAGCTGGACCTGCACGCCGTCCACCTTGGCGCGCGAATAGCCCTTTGCCGTCAGCTCGCGGAACAGCTCCACAAACTCACCCTTGCGGTCGCGCACCACGGGGGCCAGCACCTGGAAGCGGGTGCCCTCGGGCATTTCCAGCAGCTGGTCCACGATCTGCTGGGGTGTCTGCTTGGTGATGGGCTCGCCGCACACGGGGCAGTGCGGGATGCCCACGCGCGCCCACAGCAGGCGCATGTAGTCATAAATTTCGGTGATGGTGCCGACGGTGGAGCGCGGATTTTTTGACGTCGACTTTTGGTCGATGGACACGGCCGGGGACAGGCCCTCGATGAAATCCACATCCGGTTTGTCCACCTGGCCCAGGAACTGCCGGGCGTAGGCGGAGAGGGATTCCACGTAGCGGCGCTGGCCCTCGGCGAAGATGGTGTCAAAGGCCAGGGAGGACTTGCCGGAGCCGGACAGGCCGGTAAAGACGATCATGGCGTCACGCGGCAGGTCCAGGTCGACGTTGCGCAGGTTGTGTTCCCGGGCGCCCTTCACCACGAGGCGGGAGAGGTCGGGACGCTTGATTTCCGGGGTCACGGTGGCAGGCTGGTACATTGTTTCCTTCGCTTTTCGCGGCGTCCGGACAGGTGCCGGCAACGCGGTGCTGCGGTGGCACCACGTAACAGTATAGTCGAATCTTCGTTCGAACAAGGCTTCTCGAACAGGCTTTCCGGCGACGCCTTTGCGACTAGTGCCGGGAGCCGCGCTCCAGCGCGGCAATGACAATCGCCAGGGCCTTGGGGCCGGGGATGCCGAGGTCACGCACGACGCCGGCATAGGCCTCCGCCGCTTCCGCCGCCTTGGCGCCGAGCACGTCCCCGCCGGAGGCGATGGCGGTGCCGCTGCGGCCGGCCGTCACCACGATGCCGGCCTGTTCGAGCTCGCGGTACGAACGGGCCACGGTGTTGGCCGCCACCCCGAGGATCGTGGCGAGCGAGCGCACCGACGGCAGCCTGGCACCGACGGCCAGGGCGCCGGAGGCGGCCAGGTCCAGGATGCGCATCCTGATCTGTTCATAGGGCGGCACCGAGGAGGTGGTGTCCAGTTTCCACTTGCGCACAATGGCGTCCATGGCGTTCACGCCGTGCCCACTTCCTCCACCAGGGGATCGCCAAATTGTGACATGTACAAATCGTAGTAGAAGGTGTGCTGCTCCAGCAGTTGTTCGTGCGTGCCCTGCTCGATGATGCGCCCGTCGTTCATGACCAGGATGAGGTCCGCGTCGCGGATGGTGGACAGCCGGTGGGCGATCACAAAGCTGGTCCGGCCCTTGCGCAGGCGGTTCATGGCCTGGCGGATCAGCACCTCGGTGCGGGTGTCCACGGAACTGGTGGCCTCGTCCAGGATCAGGATTCCGGGGTTGGCGATCCAGGCCCGGGCAATCGTCATCAGCTGCCGCTGCCCCTGGCTCAGGCCGCCGCCGTCGTCCGTGAGAACGGTGTCATAGCCGTCCGGGAGGGAGCGGACAAAGTGGTCCACGTGCGTGGCCTCCGCGGCGGCGGTGATCTCCGCCTCCGTTGCGTCGAGCTTGCCATACGCCAGGTTTTCGCGGATGGTCCCGCCAAAAAGCCAGGCGTCCTGGAGCACCATGCCGAACTTGCGGCGCAGCTCATCGCGGGTGAGTTCTGCGGTGTTGACGCCGTCAATGCTGATCCGCCCGGAATCAATCTCATAGAAGCGCATGAGCAGGTTGACCAGCGTGGTCTTGCCGGCGCCCGTCGGCCCGACGATGGCCACGGTCTCCCCCGGCTCCGCCGCCAGGGAGAGGTCGCGGATGAGGGGTTCGTCCGGCTTGTAGCTGAAGTTGACATGGTCAAAGACCACCCGGCCTGCCACGACCGGCAGGGTGGCGGCCGGGACGTGGTCCGGGCGCTGCTCCGGCGCGTCGATCAGCTCAAAGACGCGCTCGGCCGAGGCCACGCCGGACTGGAGCAGGTTGATCATGCTGCCGATCTGCGCCATGGGTTGGCTGAACTGGCGGGAGTACTGGATGAACGCCTGGACGCTGCCGATCGTGATGACCCCGGAGGCCACCTGGATGCCGCCGAGCACCGCCACCACCACGTAATTGAGGTTGGAGACAAAGTTCATGCTGGGCATGATGATGCCGGAGATGAACTGGGCCTTGGCGCTGGAGGTGTACAGCTCGTCGTTGGAGACCTGGAACTTTTCAATGGCCGCTTCCTGCCGGCCGAACGCCTTGACGATCTCATGGCCCGTGAACATCTCCTCCACGTGGCCGTTGAGGTCGCCGGTGGACTTCCACTGCACCATGAACTGCACACGGGACCGCTTGGCAATCACCACGGTCAGGCCGGCGATGAGGGGCACTGTCACGAGGGAAATGACGGCCAGCAGCGGGGAGATGGAGAACATCATGCCCAGCACGCCCACCACCGTCAGCCCGGCGATGAGCAGCTGCGTCAGGGTCTGGTTGAGCGTCTGGGAAAAGTTGTCAATGTCGTTGGTGACCCGGGACAGCACGTCGCCGCGGGACTCCTGCTGGAAGTGGGACATCGGCAGGCGGTCCAGCTTGTCCTCGATCTGGCGGCGCAGCCGGTACATGGCGCGCTGGACAATGCCCGTGGTGATGTAGCCCTGGGACCAGTTGAAGAAAAAGGCGGCAATGTACAGGGCCAGGACGATGAGCAGCACGGCGCCCAGGGCGTTCAGGTCCAGGCCCTGGCCGGGCACCACGTTCATGCCCGAGAGCATGTCCGCCAGCTGGCCCTGCCCCGCCGCGCGCAACGCAGCCACGGCCTGGTCCTTGGTGGTGCCTTTCGGGAAGCGGTCAAGCATTTGGCCCACCACGCCGTTGAAAATGATGTCGGTGGCGTGGCCGAGCACCTTGGGCGCCACGACGGACAGGCCCACGGACACCGCCGCCAGCACCACCACCCACACCATCCGCAGCCGGTCCACCGCGAGCAGGCGCAGGATGCGCTTGAGGCTGGGCCCGAAGGCCATGGGCTTTTGCGGCGGTGCGCCCCGGCCCCTCATCATGCTCATGCCGCGGTCTCCCTGTCTTCATCGGTCAGCTGCGAGGTGACAATTTCCTGGTACGTGGGGCAGCTTTCCAGCAGCTCCCCATGCGTTCCCTGCCCCACGAGCTTCCCTTCATCCAGGACCAGGATGTTGTCCGCATGCCGGATGGTGCCCACCCGCTGCGCCACCACCAGCACGGCGGCGTGGGTGGTGACCGGCTTCAGGGCCGCGCGCAGTTTCGCGTCCGTGGCGTAGTCCAGGGCGGAGAAGCTGTCATCAAAGACGTACAGCGACGGTTTGCTGACGATGGCCCGGGCAATGCACAGGCGCTGGCGCTGGCCGCCGGAGAAGTTGCCGCCCCCTTGTTCGACGGCTGCATCCAGCCCGTCCGGCAGGGACCGGACAAACTCGGCGGCCTGGGCCACCTCGAGGGCCGCCCACAGTTCCCCATCGGTGGCGTCCGGCCCGCCCATGCGCAGGTTCGTGGCCACGGTGCCGCGGAACAGGTAGGCCTTTTGCGGGACGAGGCCGATGGCGCTGCGCAGGGATTGCAGCGTCACGGCGCGGATGTCGTGCCCGCCCAGGACAATGCTGCCTTCCGTGGCATCAAGGAGCCGCGGTATGAGGTTCACCAACGTCGATTTGCCGCTGCCCGTGGAGCCGATGACCGCCGTCGTGGTGCCCGGGGCCGCGTCAAAGCTGACGCCGGAGAGCACGGGGTCCTCTGCGCCGGGGTACTTGAACGTGGCACCGCGGACCGAGAGCCGGCCCTCGAGCCGGGCCACGGCCAGCGCACCAGGGGTGTCCACCACGGAGGGACGGGTGTCCAGGACCTCCTGGATGCGTTCGGCGGAGACGGCGGCACGCGGGATCATCATGAACATGAACATGGCCATCATGACTGCCATGAGGATCTGCATGATGTAGCTCAGGAACGCCGTCAGCGCACCGATCTGCATGTGCCCGGCGTCGATCCGCTGGCCGCCAAACCACAGCACGCCCACGCTGGTGACGTTGACGACGAAGAAGATGGTGGGGAACATCAGGGACAGCAGCCGGCCGGCGCGCAGCTGCGATGCCGTCAGGGCGCCGTTGGCGGTGGCAAAGCGGCCGGCCTCGTAGTCGCGGCGCACAAAGGCCCGGATGACGCTGATGCCGGTGATCTGTTCGCGCAGCACGCCGTTGATGTCGTCCAGCTGGTGCTGGACCTTGCGGAAGGTGGGGACCAGCACCCGCACAATCAGCCCGATCGCCACGACCAGGACCGGCAGGATGACCAGCAGCAGCCCGGACAGCGGCACGTCCTGCTTCATGGCAAGGATGATCCCGCCGATGCACATGATGGGAGCGGTGACCATCAGCGTGAAGGACATCAGCGTCAGCATCTGCACCTGCTGGACGTCATTGGTGGTGCGCGTGATCAGTGACGGGGTGCCGATGGCGCCCATTTCCTGGGCGGAAAACGTCTCGACCGTGGTGAACAGGTCACGGCGCACAGCCCGGCCCACACCCATGGCCAGCCGGGCGCTGAGAAAGGTGGCCGTGATGGCGCACAACACCTGCCCGGCCGTGATCAGCAGCATCCACCCGCCCAGGCCGAATATGACGCCGATGTTGCCCTTGACCACGCCGTTGTCAATGATGTCCGCATTCAGCGTGGGCAGGTAGAGGGTTCCCAGGGTGGACAGGAACTGCAGCACCACCACTGAAATGAGTGGAACCTTGTGCGGCGCCAGGTTTCGCGCAATCAACCGGTACAGCACGTTTCCTCCTCGGGGTGCCGGCGGCGGACGCACAGAAGAACACCTTGATAAAAAGCTACTCCTGCCCCGTGCGAGTTGTCAGGGCTGTTTTCTCTGGGCTGATTCCCCCCTTCGCGGAGGGGCCGGCCGGGGAGGTGCCGCGCCCGTGGCCGGCCGTACTGCTAGCCGTACAGTTCGAACCGCACCGCCCCGCCCTGGACCACCATCTCCACCTGCCGCCGTGCCTGCTCCCCCGCCGGCTCCGGACTGAGCGCCTTGAGGTATTCGGCGTGTTCGGCCAGGGAGGCCACGGCCCGTTCAATGCTGCTGGCGCTGACCGGCTGCGCATGGGTGGGCCGCGGCGAGCTGATGGCCACGCGGGCAGCCCTGTGCCGGGCCAGTCCCTCGGCCAGCAGTTCCGGGAAGATCCATTCGTTGTCGGCGTCGGACACGGCGTCGAGCACGCTGCGGCCCAGGGCACGGTGGTCGGCGCTGTTCCAGCGGCCCGGGCCCCATTCGTCGCGGTGGTTGAGCGTGAGCACCAGTTCGGGCTTCACGCGGCGGATGTGCCCCGCAATCTCGCGCCGCAGCACCAGGCTTTCCTGGACCCTGCCGTCGGGGTGGTCCAGGAACGCCAGGCTGGCCACGCCCACGCGCTGGCAGGCGTTTTGCTGCTCCTGCACCCGCAGCGGGCCGGCCTGTTCCGGGGGCAGCCCGGCGATGCCCGCCTCGCCGTGCGTGGCCAGCAGGTAGTGGACCTCCCGGCCGCCTGCCGTCCATTCCGCCACGGCGGCCGCCATGCCATATTCGGGGTCGTCGGGGTGGGCCACCACCACCAGTGCCGTCTGCCAGTCCTGCGGAAACGCCTCCAGCTCAGCCATGTCGGGTCCCTTTCATCGTTTTTGTCCCACCACAAAAATCCGCCGGAACGGGAAGATGGTGCCGAACTCCGCCGCCGGGTAGGCCTGGTCCAGCAGCGCTGAGTATTCGGCTTCAAACGCTTCCCCCTCCGCATGCCCGAGTGCCTGGAGCACGGGGCGCAGCCCGGTGCCCCGGACCCAGTCCAGGACGGGGTGGTCGCCGGGCAGCAGCTGGCTGTAGGTGGTTTCCCAGACATCGGCCCGCGCCCCGCCGCGCAGCAGCAGTTCGTGGTACTCCCCCGGCTCCCCGACGGTGTCGGCGTGCCGCAACACCCCGTCAAGCTGCTTGCGCCAACGGACCGAACCGGCCACCTCGCGCATCAGGGCGTGCGACGGCGAGTTGAAGTTCCCGGGCACCTGGACACCCAGCCACGCCCCTGAGGCCAGGGCGCCGAGCCACCCCGAGATGAGTCCCTGGTGCCCCGGCACCCACTGGAGCGCGGCGTTGGAGACAACCACGTCGGTGCCGGGCCCCGGGGCCCACTGCCCAATGTCGCCCAGCGCAAAGGCGAGGTTTGCCGGACGCCTGTTGCCGGCGTCGTGCCCGGTCCCGCCGCCCTGCGCGGCCGCCACCATCTCCGGCGAGCTGTCCAGGCCCTGCACGCTGGCCCCGGGCCAGCGGCGGGCCAGGGTGGCGGTCAGGTTCCCGGGCCCGCAGCCCAGGTCCACCACGTGCCGCGGTGCGTCCGCCGTGATGCGGGCGGTGAGGTCGAAGAACGGGCGGTTGCGGAAGTCGCCGAATTCCACATACTTGGCCGGATCCCAGGCAAGCTGCTTTGTTCCCATGGCGTTATCCTGCCACAGCACCCGCCCGTAGACTGGGGGAACCATGAACCTTCTTGAACAGCTCTCCGGCCTTGACCCCCAAATATCCAGCGACGACGACGTCCTGGAGGCCTTTTTGGAATGGACCATGGACCGGGGCCTGGAGCTCTACCCGGCCCAGGAGGACGCCGCCATCGAGCTGGTCAGCGGCAACAACGTGATCCTCTCGACCCCCACCGGATCCGGCAAGTCCCTCGTGGCCATCGCCGCACACTTCAACGCCATGGCCCGCGGCGCCTCCAGCTACTACACCGCCCCCATCAAGGCACTCGTCTCGGAAAAATTCTTCGCCCTGTGCGAGGTCTTCGGGGCCGAGAACGTGGGCATGGTCACGGGCGACTCCTCCGTGAACCAGGACGCGCCGATCGTGTGCTGCACGGCGGAAATCCTGGCCAACATTGCGCTGCGCGAAGGCGAACACGCCGACGTGGGCGTGGTCATCATGGACGAGTTCCACTACTACTCCGACCCGCAGCGCGGCTGGGCCTGGCAGGTGCCGCTGCTGGAGCTGCCGCAGTCGCAGTTCCTGCTCATGAGCGCCACCCTGGGCGATGTCAGCCGCTTCGAGCGCGAGCTCACGGAGCTGACCCGCCGGACCACCACCACCGTCTCCTCCGCCGTGCGCCCCATCCCGCTGCACTACTACTACGTGACCACCGGTGTCCACGAGACGCTCGAGGAACTGCTGGCCACCAAGCAGGTCCCCGTCTACGTGGTGCACTTCAGCCAGGCCGAGGCCATCGACCGCGCCCAGAACCTGATGAGCATCAACGTTTGCACGCGGGAGGAAAAGGACAGGATCGCCGAACTGGTCGCCGGCTTCCGCTTTTCCGCCGGCTTCGGCAAGACGCTCAACCGGCTGGTGCGCCACGGGATCGGCGTCCACCACGCCGGCATGCTGCCCAAGTACCGCCGGCTCGTGGAGCAGCTCGCACAGGCGGGGCTGCTGAAGGTCATCTGTGGCACGGACACCCTGGGCGTGGGCATCAACGTGCCCATCCGCACCGTGCTGCTGACGGCCCTGAGCAAGTACGACGGCGTGCGCACCCGCGTTTTGCAGGTGCGTGAGTTCCAGCAGATTGCCGGGCGGGCCGGGCGGGCCGGCTACGACACGGCCGGCACCGTGATGGTCCAGGCCCCGGAGCACGTCATCGAAAACACCAAGGCCATGGCCAAGGCCGTGGCAAAGTTTGGTGACGACGCGAGGAAGCTGCGCCAGGTGGTGAAGAAAAAGCCCCAACAGGGGTTTGTCAGCTGGGGCGAGCCCACGTTCATCCGGCTTAGCGAATCCGTGCCGGAACCGCTGACCTCCAGCTTCACCATCACGCACGCCATGCTGCTGAACCTGCTGGAGCGCCCGGGCGACCCCTTCCAGGCGGCCCGGAAGCTGCTCACTGAAAACCACGAGTCCCCCTCCGCCCAGCGCAAGCTGATCCGCAAGGCCCTGGGCATCTACCGCGAGCTGCTTGGCGCAGGCATCGTGGAGCGCATCCCGGAGGACGAGCTGGAGGCTGACGGGCGCACCGTGCGGCTCACCACCCACCTGCAGATGAACTTTGCCCTGAACCAGCCGCTCTCGCCCTTCGCCCTGGCCGCGCTGGAGCTGCTGGACCCCGTATCGCCCAGCTACGCCCTCGATGTCATTTCCGTCATTGAATCGACCCTGGAGAAGCCGCGCCAGATCCTCAGCGCCCAGCTCAAGCGTGAACGGACCGAGAAGGTGGCCGCCATGAAGGCCGAAGGCATCGAGTACGACGAGCGCATGGCGATCCTCGACGAGGTCACCTACCCCATGCCGCTGGCAGAGATGCTGTTCGCCGCCTTTGAGGTGTACCGCAAGGCCGCGCCGTGGGTGGGTGACTTTGAGCTCAGCCCCAAGTCGATCATCCGCGACCTGTACGAGCGGGCCATGAACTTTGGCGAATACGTCCAGTACTACTCGCTGGCCCGCTCCGAAGGCATTGTGCTGCGCTACCTCACCGACGCCTACAAGGCCCTGCGCCAGACCGTCCCGCAGGACGCGCTGCGCGAGGACCTGGAGGACATCATCTCCTGGCTCGGCGAGCTGGTCCGGCAGGTGGACTCCAGTCTGCTCGATGAATGGGAGAAGATGACCGGCGGCGAGCCGGAGGAGGCGCTGGCGGCAGAATTTGCCGTGCCCCCCGTGCCGCCGAAGCTGACGGACAACCACCGCGCCTTCCGGGTCATGGTGCGCAATGAGATGTTCCGCCGCGTCGAGCTCGCCGCCGACGACGACTTTGAGGCGCTGGGCGAGCTCGACGGCGGGCACGGCTGGGACGCCGACCGCTGGGCCGACGCCCTGGACGCCTACTGGGATGAACACGAATACATCGAGTCCGGCCCGGCCGCCCGCGGTCCGGCGCTGCTGCAGATCACCGAAGGCCCGGAGCAGTGGACGGTGCGCCAGGTGCTGGCCGACCCGGACGGAAACCATGACTGGTCCATGACGGCCACGGTGGACCTTGCAGCGTCGAACGGGGCGGGTGCCGCGGTCGTGGCGCTGGCGGACTTCAGCCGGATGTAGCCTTCCGGTCCGTCCCCACCTTCCCCACGCGTGGCGTGTAAGTGCCCGAGTCGGCAATGTCCGACTTGGAGTGGTCCTTCAGGCCCAGCGAGGCCGCAATGGTGATCAGGGCCGAGACGAGCATGTACACGGAGACCGCATAGCCGGTGCCGAAGTTGTGCAGCAGGACGGTGGCAATCAAGGCTGCCGGACCGCCGGCCACAATGGAGGCCAGCTGGTAGCCGAGCCCGGCACCGGTGTACCGCAGCTCGGTGGGGAAGTTTTCGGCGATGATGGACGCCTGCGGGCCGTACTGCATGGCGTGCGGCACCAGTGCCACGGACAAGGCGATGAACACCAGCCAGGCCACGCCGCTGTCCAGCAGGCCGAAGTAGACAAAGCCCCAGACGCCAGTGATGGCAGCGCCGAGCTGGTAGATCCGCAGCCGGTTCTTCTTGTCGGAGAGGTGCCCGAAGTAGGGCACGAAGAACAGTTCCAGCGCCGCCGCCACCATGGTGCCGATCAGGACGAAGTTGTAGCTGTAGTGGTGGTCCTTGTTGGTCAGGTAGGACAGCACAAAGGCGGTCACAATGTAGAACGGCATCTGTTCGGACATGCGCAGCAGCGCCGAAAGCACGATCTCCTTCGGGTACCGCCGGATGACCTCCAGAACGGGGGCCTTCCGGGTCTTGTTGGTCCTGACCACCTCGGCGAACATGGGCGTTTCCATGATCTTGATCCTGATGTAGAGGCCGATCGCCACCAGCACCAGGCTGAGCAGGAACGGGATGCGCCAGCCCCAGGCGATGAACGCGTCGGTGCCCATGATGCCGTTGAAGATCGCCATGAGCCCGGTGGAGAGGATGATGCCGATGGCCACGCCGAGCTGGGGCCAGCTGGCCATGAGCCCGCGGCGCTTTTGGTTGCCCCACTCCATGGAGAGCAGGATGGAGCCGCCCCACTCGCCGCCGACGGCAATGCCCTGCAGGACGCGCAGCAGGATCAGGATGGCCGGTGCGGCGTCGCCCCAGGAGCCCGCCCCGGGAAGGACGCCGATGAGCGCCGTGGACAGCCCCATCATCAGCAGTGTGGTGATCAGCATCGCCTTGCGCCCGATCCGGTCACCCCAGTGCCCGAAGATCGCGGCACCGATGGGCCGGGCCACGAAGCCCACAAAGTAGGAGGCAAAGGAGGCGATCAGGCCCAGGTAGGGCGACATGTGCGGGAAGAACACGTGTGGAAACACGAGGGCTGCCGCCGCACCGTAAAGGAAGTAGTCGTACCATTCGATGGTAGTACCGATGGTGCTGGCGATGGCCGCCTTGCGCACCTGGCTCTTGTTTCCGGGGCTGCTTGCAGCAGCCGAATTTCCCGTGGCCATGGTTGTCCCGCTTTCAATGGTTGAATGCCTAGACGGTTGTTCCCCCACTTCCTGTCCTATGGAATGGATGTGTGTCTTGTCAAGGGTTCGTGCAGGATTCCTGCACGGCAGCTGTGCATTCCCGGCCCGCGGCAGGGCGCGGCGCAGCGGGCCGCGGCACCCGATAAGCTCATTCCATGAGTTTGATTCGCACAGCCACCCCAGCCGACGTTCCCGCCATCCTGGGCATGATCCATGACCTTGCCGTGTACGAAAAGGAGCCGGACGCCGTGGTCAACACCGCGGAAAGCCTGCACGCGCACCTCTTTGGCGACAACCCCCAGGTATACGCCCACGTGGTGGGGAACCCGGTGGCCGGCGGGCCCATTCTCGGCTTCGCGCTGTGGTTCCTGAACTATTCCACATGGGAAGGCACCCACGGCATCCACCTCGAGGACCTGTATGTACGGCCCGAGGCGCGCGGCGGCGGCCACGGCAAGGCGCTGCTGCAAACGTTGGCGGGGATCGCCGTCGAACGCGGCTACGCCCGGGTCGAGTGGAGCGTGCTGGACTGGAACGAGCCGTCCATCAACTTTTACCGTTCCCTGGGGGCGGTCCCCATGGACGGCTGGCACGTGTTCCGGCTCGACGGCGGCGCCCTGGGCTCCTTCGGTGCTGCGGACACCGCGGCCTTGGACAAAGCGGCCGGGGGCGGCCTGGCGGACGCGCAGGCCCGCGCATGAGTGCCGCCGGCAGCTACCTGGTCCGTGGCGCCGCATTGCGCGACCACTGGTTTGACGCACCGCTGGACCATGCCGATCCCTCCGGCCCCTCGATAAGGCTGTTTGCCCGCGAGATCTATGACCCGGCCCTGGAAGCGGCCAACCTGCCCTGGCTGCTGTTCCTGCAGGGCGGCCCGGGCGGGCGGGGCAACCGCCCGCTGGGCCTGACCGGCTGGCTGCGCGAGGCGTCCAAGAACTTCCGGGTGCTCATGCTGGACCAGCGCGGCACCGGCCTGTCCACCCCGGCGTCCCGGCAGACGCTGCCGCTCGTGGGCGGTGCCGCGGCGCAGGCGGACTACCTGGCACATTTCCGCGCCACCGACATCGTGGCCGACGCCGAACTCATCCGGGCCGCGCTGGGCTCGGGCCCGTGGTCCGTCTTCGGCCAGAGCTATGGCGGCTTCTGTGCCCTGACGTACCTGTCCATGGCGCCCGAAGGCCTGAAGGAAGTGCTCATCACGGGCGGGCTGGGGCCGCTGGCGGGCCCGGCCGACCAGGTCTACGAGGCCACGTTCGCCCGGCTCACGGCCCGCAACACCGAGTACTTTGCCCGCTACCCGCAGGACCGGGCCCAGGTCACCCGGATCATGCGCCATGTGGCCTGCGTTGCGGAATGCCTGCCCACGGGCGAACGCCTCACCCCGGAGCGCGTCCAGATGCTGGGCAACTACTTTGGCGGCAACACGCGCATCGACGCCCTGCACTACCTGCTCGAGGACGCGTTTGTCCCCACCCCTGACGGCGACCGCCTGTCAGACGGATTCCTCGCCCAGGTCTCGGCCCAGGTCAGCCGCGCCGCCAACCCCCTGTACGCCCTGATGCACGAGTCCATCTACGTCCAGGGCGAAGCCAGCAACTGGGCCGCGGCCCGGGTCCTGGCCGCGCACCCGGAATTCCACCCGGATGCGGAGGAACCGCTGCTGACGGGGGAGGCGGTGTACCCGTGGTACTTCGAGCAGGACCCCGCCCTGGCACCGCTGCGCGAGGTGGCCGGGCTGCTGGCGGCCCGCACGGCAGGCTGGGGCCCGCTCTACGACCTGGCGCAGCTGGGCCGCAACACGGTGCCCGCCGCCGCCGCCGTCTACACGGACGACATTTACGTGGACCACGGCATCTCCCTGGCCACGGCCGCCGCCGTGCAGGGCCTGCAGGTGTGGGAAACGTCCGACTTCCACCACGACGGCATTGCCGACGACGGGGAAGGGATTTTCGCCCAGCTGCTGGGCATGGTCCGGGGCTAGCCGAATCTCGTGGTTGCCGCCGGTGCAGGCCCGGGGTGGTCCCAGCCGGCGGGGTCGTTGGTCACGCGTGGCCCGCTTCGCGCATCTGGCGCAATTCCTTCTTCAGCTCGGCGACCTCGTCCCGCAGCCGGGCGGCCAGCTCGAAGTGGAGGTCGCCCGCCGCACCGTGCATCTGGGCCGTGAGGTCCTCGATCAGGTCCACCAGCTCGCCGGCGGGCCGGGCGGCCAGGCCGTCGCGGCGCACTGACTTCTTGGCGGTTTCGCGCTTGGTCCGGGCCTCCTGCAACAGCGCGGCAGTGTCCGCATCCTCGCGCGCCAGCTGGTCGGTGATGTCGGCGATCTTCTTGCGCAGCGGCTGCGGGTCGATGCCGTGCCCGGTGTTGTAGGCGACCTGTATTTCCCGGCGCCGGTTGGTCTCGTCAATGGCGAACTGCATGGAGTCGGTGATGCGGTCCGCATACATGTGCACCTGCCCGGAGACGTTGCGGGCGGCACGGCCGATGGTCTGGATCAGGGATGTCCCGGAGCGCAGGAATCCTTCCTTGTCCGCGTCAAGGATGCTGACCAGCGACACTTCCGGCAGGTCCAGGCCCTCGCGGAGCAGATTGATGCCCACGAGCACGTCAAAGACGCCCATCCGCAGTTCGCGGAGGAGTTCCACCCGGCGAAGGGTGTCGACATCGGAGTGCAGGTACTGGACCTTGATGCCGTTGCCCAGCAGGTAGTCGGTGAGGTCCTCGGCCATGCGCTTGGTGAGCGTGGTGACCAGCACGCGCTCGTTCTTGGCGGACCGCTCCCGGATTTCGCCCAGCAGGTCGTTGATCTGGTCCTTGGACGGCTTGACGATGATTTCCGGGTCGATCAGGCCGGTGGGCCGGATGATCTGCTGCACATAGCCGTCCGACTTCCCCAGCTCATACTTGCCGGGCGTGGCGGAAAGGTAGACGGTCTGGCCGACCCGCTCCAGGAACTCGTCCCACTTCAACGGCCGGTTGTCCATGGCGGAGGGCAGCCGGAAGCCGTGGTCCACCAAGGTGCGCTTGCGGGACATGTCACCTTCGTACATGGCCCCGATCTGGGGGACGGTGACATGGGATTCGTCGATGACAAGCAGGAAGTCGTCGGGGAAGTAGTCCAGCAGGCAGTGCGGCGCGGTGCCCGGCCCGCGGCCGTCGATGTGCCGCGAATAGTTTTCGATGCCGTTGCAGAACCCCATCTGCTCCATCATTTCCAGGTCATAGGTGGTGCGCATGCGCAGCCGCTGGGCCTCCAGCAGCTTGTTTTGGCTCTCCAGTTCCTTGGTCCGGGCGGCCAGCTCCTCCTCGATCGCCCGGGTGGCCCGGGCCATGCGCTCGGGCCCGGCCACGTAGTGCGACGCCGGGAAGACGTACATTTCGGTCTCCTCCCGGATGACCTCGCCGGTCAGCGGGTGGAGGGTGTAGATGTTTTCAATTTCGTCGCCGAAGAACTCAATGCGCAGCGCCTGTTCCTCATACATGGGAATGATTTCAACGGTGTCCCCGCGTACGCGGAACGTGCCGCGGTGGAAGTCAATGTCGTTGCGGGCATACTGCATGCTGACGAACTTGCGCAGCAGGTCGTCCCGGTTCATGGTGGCGCCGCGGGTCAAGGTGACCATGCCGGAAACATACTCCTCCGGGGTGCCCAGGCCGTAAATGCACGACACCGTCGCCACCACCACCACGTCGCGCCGGGTCAGCAGCGCGTTCGTAGCGGAGTGCCGCAGCCGTTCGACCTCCTCATTGACCGAGGAGTCCTTTTCAATGAACGTGTCCGACTGCGGCACGTACGCTTCCGGCTGGTAGTAGTCGTAATAGGAGACGAAATATTCCACGGCGTTGTTCGGCAGCAGCTCACGGAACTCATTGGCCAGCTGGGCGGCCAACGTCTTGTTCTGCACCAGGACCAGGGTGGGCCGCTGCACCTGCTCGATGAGCCAGGCCGCGGTGGCGGACTTTCCGGTACCAGTGGCGCCCAGCAGCACGATGTCCTTCTCGCCGTTGGTGATGCGCTCGGTGAGCTCCTTGATGGCCGCCGGCTGGTCGCCGGCCGGCTGGAAGTCGCTAATGACCTCAAACGGGGCAACAACACGGTTAATTTCCTGGGCAAGACTCATGGGGTTAACGCTACTCCGCTTGCGGAGTGGGCAGGACTGCCGAAGAAAGCCATGTTCGAACGGGCCCTCCCCGTGTGAGGACGTATCCATACATCATCGCCACCAGCACCGTCACCACCAAACAATGAGGTCACCATGAGTTCAAACACACCGGAAAATCCCTACGGGGAGTCCGCAGCAAAGTTCACCCGGCCGCAGTGGGCCCAGACGCCGCCCGCCCCGCCGTCGTATGCGCAGGGACCGTACGGCCCCCCAATGGAGGATCCGGGCAAGACACTGGGCATCGTGGGCCTGGTGCTGTGCTTTGTGGTGTCACTGGCCGGCCTGATCGTATCCATCATCGCCAAAAGGAAATCCGCGGCGGCCGGATTCACGAACACGCCGGCCAACGTGGGTGTGATCCTGGGGTGGATCTTCACCATCATCGGCTTCGTAGTCATGGTCTTCTACATCATTGCCGTGGTGCTGCTGCTCAACAACCCGGACGTGGTCAACAGGTATTAGCCCCGGCCCAGCCACCGCACCACCTCGGGCACCGTCGCGGCAAACCACGGCTCCTTCGCCGCGGCATACGCCTCCGTGGTCGCATCCCGGGCGTGCACAGCCGCCAGCCGCCGCTTCAGGGCCGCATAGCGGTCCCGGGCGCCGTCGTCGGCCCGCAGCCAGTCCCGGAAGGCCAGGGCCATGGCCGCACCGGGTGAACCGTCCACGCGGACGTGCAGGTTGACGGGGCGGCCGGGATCGGCCGCGTTGTGGAAGCGCTTCTCCCAGCGCTCCCCCGCCGCCCCGCCGGCGAAGTCATGGCCGGTGTCCCACCAGGCGCCGTCGCGGGCGGGGAAACCGGCGGCCGCCAACGCTGCCGCCACGCCATCGGCGGCCGCCAGGGACCGGACCCGCAGTTGCAGGTCGATGATGTCCTTCGCCGCGAGGCCCGGCACCGAGGTGGACCCGATGTGGTCCACCCCCACCGACCCATCACCCGCGGCCGCCGCGATGCGTGCGGCCAGCCGGGCAGCCTGGGCCGGCCAGCCCGGATCCGCCGGCACCACGGCCGGCGGCCCGGTCTGCTGTGCGGGAGTCCCGGCCGCCAGGTTGTGCGCGAAGGGCAGCAGCCGCCGCTCCCACAGCAGCCCAAGGGCCGCCAACGCCTTTTCCGGCGGGCCGGAATTGTCCAGCACGACGTCGGCGGCCGCCCTGCGCTGCCCGTCGCCGGCCTGCGCGGCCATCCTGGCCCGGGCGTCTGCCTCCGCCATGCCGCGGTTGGCGGTCATGCGGGCCAGCCGCTGCCCCGCCGGGGCGTCGACCACCACCACCAGGTGGAAGTTGGCGCCCTGCCCCGTCTCCACGAGCAGCGGGATGTCCTGGACCACAATGGCGCCGGGGCCGGCGTCGTGCTTCAGGGACGCGGCGGCAGCCCGGACCAGCGGGTGGACAATCGCGTTGAGCGCGGCCAGCCGGTCCTTGTCCGCGAAGACGAGGGTACCCAGCGCCGGCCGGTCCAGCGTGCCGTCGGCGGCAAGCACGCCGGTCCCGAACTCCGCCGCGACGGCGGCCAGGCCGGGCGTCCCGGGGGCCACCACGTCCCGCGCCAGCTGGTCGGCATCAATGACCACGGCGCCCAGTTCGCGAAAACGGGCCGAGAGCAGGGATTTTCCGGCGGCGATGCCGCCGGTGAGACCAATCGAAAGCATGCCTCCACACTAGACTGGTTCGGATGAGCCAGACACCTCCCCCGCCGCCGGCGCCGGGCCCCAACAGCTACACGACGCTGGCCGCCGGGGCCGATTTCCGCCACGAGCTCACCATCAAGCGCTCCCGCTTCATCACCGTGCTGCGCCGGGTGGCGGACGAGGAGGAGGCCCGGGCACTGGTGGCCGGCCTGCGGCGCGAGTTTTACGATGCACGCCACCACTGCTCGGCCTTTGTGTTGGGTGCGGACCGCCGGGTGCAGCGCTCCAACGACGACGGCGAGCCCTCCGGCACCGCCGGGCTGCCGATGCTCGATGCCCTGCTGAAGCGGGAAACCCGCCGGTCCCCGGCCGCGACCGCCGCCGACCTCAGTGACGCGTGTGCCGTCGTCGTGCGGTATTTTGGCGGCGTCCTGCTCGGTGCGGGCGGGCTGGGGAGGGCCTACTCGGAGTCCGTCAGCGCCGCCGTGGACCTGGCGCCGCTGGTGCGCCGGGACCGGATGCAATTGTTCACCATCGCCGCCCCGCACGCTGCGGCCGGGCGCCTGGAGAACGAGCTGCGCAGCGCCGGCTACGTGATGACCGGCAACGGCTACGACGCCGTCAACACCCAGGTGGGCCTGGCCATGCCCGACGACGCGGACGTGATTGCCGCGGCGCAGGAGCGTCTGGCGTCCCTGACCGCGGGGCAGGGGACCCTGGCCCCGGCCGGCCTGGACTGGGTGGACACGCCGCTGCCGCGCTGCTGACGCGCCGGCACGGGCGCAGTTGTCCCCGGCGTGGCCGCCAGGGGCGTTAAACGGGGCAGGTCCCCCACCCGAAGGTGAAGGACCTGCCCGGCTGCTGCTGCGTGCGAAGCGGGCCGGAAATTAGTTTCCGGTGAGCTTTTCGCGCAGTGCCGCCAGTGCCTCGTCGGAAGCCAGCGTGCCGGCACCGGAGTCGTTGGAGGACGGCTCGGAGGAGTAGCTGGTTCCGGCGGACTCGCCGGCACCACTGCCGTCGGCTGCTGCATCTTCTGCGGCGTGCTCGGCAACCTGCTTCTTGTGTGCTTCCCAGCGGGCCTGGGCGTCAGCGTACTGCTGCTCCCAGACGGCGCGCTGCGTCTCGTAGCCCTCGAGCCATTCGTTGGACTCGGGGTCGAAGCCCTCGGGGTATTTGTAGTTGCCCTCTTCGTCGTACTCGGCAACCATGCCGTACAAGGCCGGGTCGAACTCGGTGGAGTCGATGTCGACGCCCTCGTTGGCCTGCTTGAGGGACAGCGAGATGCGGCGGCGTTCCAGGTCGATGTCGATGACCTTGACGAACAGTTCGTCGCCCACGGAGACAACCTGCTCGGCCAGCTCCACGTGGCGGACGGCCAGCTCGGAGATGTGGACCAGGCCTTCGATGCCGTCTTCGACGCGAACGAACGCACCGAACGGAACCAGCTTGGTGACCTTGCCGGGGACAACCTGGCCCAGCGCGTGCGTGCGGGCGAAGGTCTGCCACGGGTCTTCCTGCGTAGCCTTGAGCGAGAGCGAAACACGCTCGCGGTCCAGGTCCACTTCGAGCACCTCGACGGTGACTTCCTGGCCAACCTCGACAACCTCGGAGGGGTGGTCGATGTGCTTCCAGGACAGCTCGGAAACGTGCACGAGGCCGTCGACGCCGCCCAGGTCCACGAAGGCACCGAAGTTGACGATGGAGGACACGACGCCGGGACGGACCTGGCCCTTTTCCAGCTTGTTGAGGAACGTGGAACGGACCTCGGACTGGGTCTGCTCGAGCCAGGCACGGCGGGACAGGACCACGTTGTTGCGGTTCTTGTCCAGTTCGATGATCTTGGCTTCGATCTGCTGGCCGATGTAGGGAGCCAGGTCGCGCACGCGGCGCATCTCGACGAGCGATGCGGGCAGGAAGCCGCGCAGGCCGATGTCGAGGATAAGACCACCCTTGACCACCTCGATGACGGTACCGGTGACGACGCCGTCTTCTTCCTTGACCTTCTCGATGTCGCCCCAGGCGCGCTCGTACTGTGCGCGCTTCTTGGAGAGGATCAGGCGGCCTTCTTTATCTTCCTTCGTGAGCACCAGGGCTTCGACCTGATCGCCGACGGCGACAACGTCACCGGGGTCAACGTCGTGCTTGATGGACAGCTCACGGGAGGGGATGACACCTTCGGTCTTGTAACCGATGTCGAGCAGGACTTCGTCGCGGTCAACCTTGACAACAACACCTTCGACGAGGTCGCCGTCGTTGAAGTACTTGATGGTTGCGTCCACTGCGGCGAGGAAGTCTTCAGCAGTACCGATGTCGTTGATGGCAACGACAGGGGTGGTACCGGTCTTCTCGGGGGTCGTGATGGTCATGTAGTAGGGGCTCCGATGTGGATAGTTGGCTAAGCCGGACGGGTCCGGCGAATTATTATGGCTGCAGGGTTTCCTGCGGATGGTGCCAGCATGCACGGCGCCGGCGGGGCCCTTGTGGGGCCCAGACCACGCATTACATGCCCATTTAGTCTAGTGGCTGGCGCCAATGAGCGCAAAATGCGGGTGCGGCGGCAATAATGGCGTTTGTGGACCATTCAACCCTTCTCGTCCTGGGCCCGAACGCCTGGGTGCTGCTGGCTGTGCTGCTGGCCCTGGCGGGTGCAATGTGGCGTGTCACGCTGGGCCGGCACCCGGCCCAAATGCTCGTGGCGGGGCTGCGCGCCCTGGTCCAGCTCGCCGCCGTCGCGCTGGTCATTGCGGTCCTGGCCGGACGCGGCGCGTGGGCCTTTGCGTTCGTGGGGCTCATGTTCCTGGTGGGTGTGTGGACCTGCGGACGCCGGGTGGCCCGCACGGGCCGGTGGTGGCTGGCCGCCATCCCCCTGGCCGCGGGGGTGCTGCCCGTGGCCGCATTGATGTTTGCCGCCGGCGTGCTGCCTTTCTCGGCCCTGGCCATCATTGCGGTGCTGGGGCAGCAGATCGGCGGGGCCATGTCCACCGTCACGCTCAGCGGCCGCCGCATTGAGGACGAGCTGGTGGTCCGTCGAGGGGAGGTGGAGGCCGCCGTGGCGCTGGGCTTCATGTGGTTTGCCGCCCGGATGATGGTGGGCCGTCCGGTGGCGGGGGAGGCGGTGCTGCCCTCGGTGGACCAGACCCGCACGGCCGGCCTGGTGACCCTGCCGGGGGCCTTTGTCGGCATGATCCTGGGCGGGGCCGCGCCCCTGGACGCCGGGCTGATCCAGCTGCTGGTGCTGATTTCACTCCTGCTGGTCAACTCCACGGCCGCGGCCGCGACACTGTGGCTCAGCTGCCACGGGGCGTGGACACACAGGCCGGCCTGACAACGGCAGGCGCACCTTAGTCCCGGGGGGCTCCCAGCACCACGTGGGAGCGGCTGTGGGTGAGGTAGTCGTCGGCCCAGGAGATGAGCGCGCTGATGCGCTGGCGGTTGCCGGACAGCAGCACCACGTGCACGCCGAGCCAAGCCAGGAACGCCAGCGGGCCCTGCATTTCGATGCGCTTGCGGCCAATCTCGGCCACCGCCGCGCCGCGGCCGATCATGGCCATGTAGCCCTTGTCCCGGTAGGCGAAGGGTTCGCGCTGCCCGCCGGTGAGATCGGCGCGGATGTTGCGGGCAGCCCACTTGCCTGCCTGCTGGGCACAGGAGCCGAGCTGGGGAAGCTTGTCCCCGCGGGCGTCGGTCATGTTCGCCGCATCCCCGAGGACGTAGACGCCCGGCGCGCCCGGCGCGGTCAGGTCCGGGTTGACGTCGATCCGGCCGCCGCGTCCCTGGTCCAGGCCGGACCCGGCGACGACGGCCCCGGCCTTGAGCCCGCCGGCCCACACGGTGATCTGGCTGGGCAGGGAGGTGCCGTCGGCAAAGTCCACCCCGTCAGGTCGGACTTCCGTCACGCCGGAGCCCATCTTGAGCCTGACGCCTGCCTGTTGCAGGTGCCTGGCGGCGTAGGCCTTGTTTTTGTCGGCGAACGCATTCAGCACATTGGGCACCATGTCGACCAGGTGGACGCTGGAGTTGGCCGCGACGCCGTCGGAGTAGTACTTGGGGATCACGTACTTGAAGTTTTCGGCGATGGCGCCGGCGGTCTCCACGCCGGTGGGTCCGCCGCCGACCACCACGACGTGGACTCCCCCGCTGCTGCCGTTGCGCTGGGCTGCGTCGAGGGCGTGGACCATGGCGTTGCCGAGGCGCACGGCATCAGTCACCGAATACAGGGGGTAGGCGTGTTCCTCGGCGCCGGGGGTGTTGAAGTAGTTGGCCGCGGCGCCGGCGGCCAGGACCAGGATCTTGGCGTGGAAGGTGTCCCCGTCGGTGGTGGTGACGGTGTGCGCCTGGACGTCCACGGCGGCCACGTTGGCGGTGAGCACGCTGGCGCTGGGGTAGCGCTGGAACATGCCCCGGAACGTCCGCGTGACGTCCGAGACCCCGATCTGCGCCGTGGCCACCTGGTACAGCAGCGGCTGGAACTGGTGGTAGTTGTTGCGGTCGATCAGCAGCACTTTCACGCCGCTGCGGCCAAGAGCCTTGACGGCGGCCACGCCGGCAAAGCCGCCGCCCACCACGATGACCTCGAATGACTTGTCCATTTACCCACCCTGCCACGCCGGGGCGGCCAAGGCTAGAAGTTTGTCAGGCTGTGGGCGGAAACGGACCGGGCGGTCAGGACGTCAAACCGCGCCGCGGCGCCGGGGGCTTCCTCCCGGATGCGCCCGGCGGCGAGCAGGGTCCGGGCCGTGACGGCGCCCAGGTACAGGCTGGAGAGCTCGCTGACGCCCAGGGACAGCTCCGCCGCCACGGAGCCGTCTTCCGGGCGGCGGGTCACCGTTGCCGTGCCGTGGGCCACCTCGATGGTGAACAGGCCCGAGGCATGCCCCAGCGGGTCGCCGACGTGGAGGGTGATCCTGCCGCCGGCTGAGTAGGGGCGGGCGGCCAGGGCTGCCGGGACGTCGAGGATGCGCAGCCACAGGTGGTCCTCCGTCTGCTTCCGCTGGTAGTCCCGCTTGGCGGCCATGGCCCATTCCAGCGGGTCCACCTCCGGCGCCATGTCCCAGGTGACCCGGTCAATCAGGTCAAGCGAGCCGAGGTAGTTCCACAGCGCCAGGTAGGCGCCCTCCCCCGCCGCCAGCAGGTCCACGATCCTGACCGTGCGCGGGGTGGCCGTTTCATCCGGCCGGTAGCTGACATAGCCGTCCACGGCGCCGGAGGCATCGTAGTGCAGCGCTGCGCGGACGTTCCGGGCCGGCTCCATGGACCCGTAGTTGCCCTGCCCGGAGGCCACGAGGCGGTACATGTCGTGCCTGCCGATGGAACCGAAGGTGGCGGCATGGACGCGGGCGAAGAGTTCGTTGTGGAGGTCCCGCACGGCCAGCACGTCGGCCACCTCCACCGTGCCGTGGGCGGCGGCGGCCGGGTTGTGGAAGGAAATCCCGCCCCGGCTGGCCACCTCCACCGTGCACACGTGCGTGGCCACGCCAAAGCCGAACCTGCCGTAGATCACCGCTTCGGACGCCGTAAGGGCGGCCAGGGGCAGGCCCGCCGCCTTGGCCTGGGCCAGGTCGGAGCTGATCATGGCGCGCAGCAGCCCGCGGCGGCGGTGGCTGGGGCGTACGGTCACGGCCGTGATCTGGTGCACCGGCAGGAGCGTCCCGCCGCCCACGTTGAGGTTCTTGCGGTGGTAGGCGTAGGTGGCCACGGGGTACTCCGGCCCCCAGGCACCCGCCGGGGCCGCTGCGTCGCTGAGGTAGGCGCCCGTGGCCATGCGCCCGTCAACCTGCTCGTGCAATGCATATTTGGCGATGTCCCCCTCGCTGGGAACGTTGCCGTAGAAGCCCAGCGAAACGGCCTGAGTCCACTTCGCCACCTCGTCCGGGACCCCGCCGTCGTCCGCGGGCCGGACGGGGAAGGTGCGCAGTTCGTAGGGAAAGGGCCGCGGGTTGCGGGTGGAGGGTTCGCGTTCCGTGCTCATGGTGGTCCTTTGGTGGAAGGGGCGCAGGGCGGGAGGGGGCTGGGACGTCAGTGCCCGGCGTCGTTCCAGCTGGAGCCGACGCCGACCTGGACTTCCAGGGGCACCAGGAGGTCGGCGGCGGCGCCCATCTGGGCCACCACGAGCGCCTGGACGGCGTCCCGCTCCCCCGGCCAGACTTCCAGCACCAGTTCGTCGTGGACCTGAAGCAGCATGCGCGACTTGAGCTTTTGCTCCTCGAGGCCGCCGGCAACACCCAGCATGGCGTGCTTGATGATGTCCGCCGCCGATCCCTGGATGGGCGAGTTCAGGGCCACGCGTTCGGCCAGCTCACGCAGCTGCCGGTCGGTGCTGGAGAGGTCCGGCAGGTAGCGGCGGCGGCCCTCGATGGTGGACGTGTAGCCGTCAATGCGGGCCTGTTCGACGACGCCGCGCAGGTAGTCGCGCACGCCGCCGAAGCGGTCGAAGTAGTCCTTGACGAGTGTGCGGGCCTCGTCGACGGAGATCTCCAGCTGCTTCGACAGGCCAAAGCTGGTCAGCCCGTAGGCCAGGCCGTAGGACATGGCCTTGACCTTGGCGCGCATGGCGGCGGTGACGTCTGCCGGGGCCACGCCGAACACGTGCGAGCCCACATAGCGGTGCAGGTCCTCGCCCTCCGCGTACGCCTGGATCAGGCCGGCGTCCCCGGAGAGGTGGGCCATGATGCGCATCTCAATCTGGGAGTAGTCCGCGGCGAGCAGGCACTCGTAACCGTCGCCTACCACGAACATGTCCCGCACCCGGCGGCCTTCCTCGCTGCGGACCGGGATGTTCTGCAGGTTGGGGTTGTTGGAGGACAGCCGGCCGGTGGCGGCCACGTTTTGCGCGTACGTGGTGTGGATGCGGCCGTCGTCGGCCACGGACTTTTTCAGCGTCTCCACCATCTGGCGCAGCTTGGATGCCTCGCGGTGCGCCATGAGCTGGGCCAGGAACTCGTGCCCGGTCCTTTCCAGCAGGGCCTTCAGGGAGGCGGCATCGGTGGTGTAGCCGGTCTTGATCTTTTTGGTCTTCGGCAGGCCGAGTTCTTCAAAGAGGACCTGTTGGAGCTGCTTGGGTGAGCCGAGGTTGACTTCGTGGCCGATGGCCTCGAAGGCGGCGGCCTGGGCTGCGTCCATGGCGGCGGTGAGGTCGGCCATGAGCGCGTCCAGGCGCTCCCGGGAAATCTCGATGCCGGTCAGTTCCATTTTTGCCAGGACGGCGGCCAGCGGCAGCTCGAGGTCGGCCAGCAGGTGGTCGGCGCCACGCTCGGTCAGGATGGGGGCGAAATGTTCGCTCAGGAGCAGGGCCACGTAGCCGCGCTGCACGGCGTCGGCGAACTTGGCGTCTTCCTCCAGGCCCAGGTCCAGCTGGCCGGCGTCGGTGGGGCCGGCCGTGGCAAAGGTGACCTTCAGGTGGACCTGGCTTAGGTCCGGCAGGTCATAGCTGCGGCGGTCCGGCTGGATCAGGTAGCCGGAGAGGGAGGTGTCGTCCACGACGCCGCCCAGTGACAGCCCGCGCGGGGCCAGGGCCTTCAGCGCCTCCTTGTATTCGTGGACCACCTTGGGCGCGTCCGACGTCAGCCAGGCGGCCAGTTCCCCCTCGAGGGCCTCGTCCGCCGTGCCCAGTTCGACGACGGCGGCCGAGTCCGTACGCACGAGGGCCACCGCGACGGCCTCGGTCATGAGCGCAACGCGCTGCGCCAGCACGTCCACGGCGGTGGGCGGCGGGGGCACGGAACCCTGGTGCCCGGCGTCGAGCCAGGCCTTGAGCGCCGCAGCGTCCGTGACGACCTGGTGGGCGGGCACCTCGTGTCCCTCGCCGTCGTCGACCTGCTCCTCCTCGCCGAAGAGGTCGAACAGCCGCTTGCGCAGGGTGTTGAACTGGAGGGCATCGAAAAGTTCCTCCACGGCCTCGCGGTCCGGGCTGCGAAGCACGGTGTCCTCCAGCGCGACGGGTAGTTCCATGTCGCGCAGCAGGTGGTTCAGGCGGCTGTTGCGCCTGACGTCGTCAACGTGTGCGCGCAGCGATTCACCCACCTTGCCGCCAATGGAGTCCAGGTTTCCCAGGATGCCTTCCAGTCCGCCGTACTGCTTGATCCACTTGGCCGCGGTCTTGGGGCCGACGCCGGGCACGCCGGGGAGGTTGTCGGCCGTTTCACCGACCAGTGCGGCCAGGTCGGAGTAGCGGTTGGGCGGCACGAGGTACTTGGCTTCCACGGCGGCCGCGTCCATGGGCGGGATGTCGGAGATGCCCTTTTTGGGGTAGAGCACCAGCACCTTGTCGGTGATGAGCTGGAAGGCGTCGCGGTCGCCGGAGACCACCAGCACATCCCAGCCGGCCGCCTCGCCCTGGGCGGAGAGGGTGGCGATGATGTCATCGGCCTCGAAGCCGTCCACGGAAATGGTGGGGATGTTCATGGCGGCCATGACCTTGATGATCAGGTCAACCTGGCCGTGGAACTCCTCCGGCGTCTTGTTGCGCCCGCCCTTGTACTCGGTGTACTCGAGCGAGCGGAAGGTGGGGGTGTCCAGGTCGAAGGCGACCACCACGTGCGTGGGCTTTTGCTGGCGGATCATGGTCAGCAGCATGGACGTGAAGCCGTGGACGGCGTTGGTGTGCTGGCCGGTGTCCGTGGCAAAGTTTTCCGGCGGCAGGGCATAGAACGCACGGAAGGCCATGGAATGGCCGTCGATCACCAGCAGGCGGGGCTCCCCGCCGGATGCAGCGGCAGCGGGGGCAGGTGTTTTGGGGGCCGTCTTGGCAGATTGAGTCACAGGTGCCAGCCTAGTCATCATGAACGCTAATTTCACGCCGCAGTCCCTTACCGCCGAACTTGCCGCCGCGGGGGTGCCGGAGGAGTACCACGAATGGTTCGCGGACGTGGGGGTGGGGGCGCTGGTGGTGAAGATGGGGATCGTGTTTGGCGAGATGGGTGCCCAGCGCATGACGGCGACCATGCCCGTGGCGGGCAACACCCAGCTTGCCGGGCTGCTGCATGGCGGCGCCCACCTGGTCCTGGCCGAGACGCTGGGTTCCTTCGCCGCGGCGCTCCATGCGGGCCCGAACCGGCGCCCCGTGGGCATTGAGATTGGCGCCACGCATCACCGCGGCATCAGGGCCGGGCTGGTCACGGGCACCGCCACCGCCCTGCACCTGGGCCGCAGCCTGGCCACGCACGAGGTGGTCATGACGGACGAAGAGGGCAGGCGGCTCTCCACTGCCAGGATCACCAACATGATCCTGGACGCCTGATCCCGCCCGTCAAATGACGACGCCGGGCACCCGGCTGCCGCTGGAAGCGGGAGACGGGTGCCCGGCGTCGTACGTCAACGGCTAATTGCCGAGGCCAAACCAGCCCATCGCGGTCTTGTAGAACACGGGCACAATCAAGACAATCCCGACCGCAACGGCCAGGCCGCATAAGCCGAAGCTGACCCAGGAGCCCCACTTCGCGATCATGTTGGGGCGGGGGCCGCTGTCCGCGCTGACGGCCGTCAGGCGCACGCCGAGCGAGTACATCAGGACGACGAAGCCGGCGCCGATGAGCGTGACGACGGCCACGACGATGAAGCCCTTCCAGTCGATGACGGCCGTGCTGCCGGTGTGGGCTGCCAGATTGGCAATGGTCGCAAACTGCATTACTTCACCTTCCTGCTGTCCTGCTTCTTGCCTGACTTTTGGCTCCCGGCAGCAGCGGCCGCCTTGGTCATGGCCTTCAGGACGGCGGTGTCCGCCTGGTCGACGGCAGCCTGGGCCTTGGCCCGGATTTCGGCTGTTTCGGCGGCACGGCGTGCGGCCTTCGCGGCCTGTTTCTCCGCCGCGCGGGCCTTGGCAGCCAGGCGCTCACGTTCCTTCTTGCTGGGGATGTGAAGGGCCTCGCCGACGGCGTCGACGTCGCTGATCGCGTTGCTGTGGTCGACCGCTTCGCGCTGCGAGAGGTAGAACATGACGAGGATGGCGCCCAGGCCCAGGATGGCCACGATGACGACGCCCACGGTGCCGGTCCGGATCAAGAGGGCGGCGAGTCCGCCGACCACCGCCGCGGCGGGCAGTGTGAACAGCCAGCCGAGGCTGATCTTGCCGATGGCGCCCCACCGGACGGTGGAGCCCTTGCGGCCCAGGCCGGAGCCGATGACGGAGCCGGATGCGACGTGCGTGGTGGAGAGTGCGAAGCCGAGGTGGCTGGAGGCGAGGATGGCGGCGGCCGTGCTGGTTTCCGCGGCGAATCCCTGGGCCGGCTTCACGTCGGTGAGCCCGGAGCCGAGGGTGCGGATGATGCGCCAGCCGCCGGCGTACGTGCCGCCGGCAATGGCGAGGGCGCAGGCCGTGATGACCCAGATGTGGGGTCCGGTGCCCGGGGCCTGCAGCTGGGAGGCGATGAGCACCAGGGTGATGACACCCATGGTCTTCTGGGCGTCGTTGGTGCCGTGGGCCAGCGCCACGAGGGATGAGCTGAACACCTGGCCGTGCCTGAAGCCGCCACGTTTCTGGGTGAGCTTGTCTCCGGAGTCGGGGTCGGAGCGGCGCGTGATGGCGTAGGCCATCCTGGTGCACAGGTAGGCCACGCCACCGGCGACGGCGGGTGCCAACAACGCCGGGATGATCACCTTGGACAGGACCACCAGGAAGTTGACGGCGCCGAAGGACCAGCTGCCAACTATGGCGGCCCCGATCAGCCCGCCAAACAGGGCATGCGAGGAACTGGAAGGCAGCCCCAGCAGCCAGGTGAACAGGTTCCACAGCACGGCGCCCATGAGCCCGGCAAAAATCATCTCCGGGGTGATGGCGACGCCGCCGGGGCCCTCATTGATGATGCCGCCCGAGATGGTCTTGGCGACCTCCGTCGAGAGGAAGGCCCCCACCAGGTTCAGGATGGCGGCCAGGGCCACGGCCGTCTTGGGCTTGATGGCACCGGTGGCGATGGGGGTTGCCATGGCGTTGGCGGTGTCGTGAAAGCCATTCGTGAAGTCAAAGAAGAGGGCCAGTGCAATGACAAGCACGACCATGAAGGTGAGATCCACCCGCGATCCATTTCTATTGAGGGCAAAAGCGAAGCTTCAAAGAGTCTAGTCGGACACGGACGCCAGCGGACCCGCACACCCTGCATGGAGGTGCCCCTTGAACAGAACTAACCTTACGATCCTACGACTGTTTTCCTGAGCACAGGAATTGTGGAAAGGGCATTTCCCGCCCGCTGGCCGCCCACACGGGAGGCGGCCGCGCTACGCTACATGCCATGGGGCAGGAATGGTCCCCGCCGTTGGGTGCCGCTGCGGACAATGTCCGGTTGAGAGGATGGATGGAACGCTGTGAGTAACTTGGAGACATCCCCCCAGGAGCTGGTTTGCCCCAGCAGTCCGGGCACTCTGGAAGTTTTGGAACCGCGCATGGTGCCGCTCGGAGGGCCGCGGGCCATGACGGTACGCAGGACGCTTCCCCAGCGTCAGCGTTCCCTGATCGGCGCCTGGTGCTTTGTTGACCACTACGGCCCGGACGACGTCGCCAGCACGGGAGGCATGTCCGTCCCGCCGCACCCGCACACCGGCCTGCAGACCGTGAGCTGGCTTTTCACCGGTGAAATCGAGCATGCCGACAGTGCCGGATATCACGCCATGGTTCGCCCCGGCGAGCTGAACCTGATGACTGCAGGGCGCGGAATCAGCCATTCGGAGTACTCCACGCAGGAGACCACCACGCTGCACGGGGCCCAATTGTGGGTGGCCCTGCCGGACGGTGCACGGTTCATGGAGCCGGCTTTTGACCATTACCGTCCCGTCCCCCTGGCGCTGCCCGGCGCCAGCCTGAGCGTCTTTCTGGGCTCCCTGGCCGGGGCGGTCTCCCCCGTGGTGACCCACACGCCCCTCCTGGGCGCCGAGTTGGTGCTCGACGCCGGTGCTTCCTTGACGCTCGAAGTTGACCCCTCGTTTGAGCATGGCTTCCTGGTGGACGCGGGGGCCGTGACCGTTTCCGGGCAGGTCCTGGACAGGCATCAGTTGGGGTACGTGGGTCCTGGCCGTGATTCTCTTTCCCTGGTGGCCGGTCCTGTTCCCGTCCGGCTGCTGTTGATTGGCGGCACTCCCCTGGGCGAATCCATTGTCATGTGGTGGAACTTTGTTGGCCGCACCCACGACGAAATTGTTGCCGCGCGAAAGGCCTGGCAGGCCGAAATCGGGGCTGAAGAGGGTGCCACTTCCGCCGGGCAGCTCTTTGGCCTGCCGGCAGACGAAGTGGATCCCCCGCTACCGGCACCCGCCCTTCCCACAGTGAAGCTGCGGCCGAGGACAAATCCGAACTGACGTGGCCGGGTGGCCTGGTTGTCAAGGCGCTTGCAGCACTTGGTGTGACGGAGCTGCAGCGGCGGGTCCCGGGGCGGGGGCTTGCTGGGGTGGGTGGCAGGTGCCGGTCGGGGTTGTCCAGCCGATGCGTCCGTCTGCTGTGTTGCGGGGTTTCCAGCCGCGCAGCCGGATCCCGGCCCGGTCGGGGTCGCGGTCCTGCCGGTAGCGGCCGTGGCGGTCCTTGTCGTCGCG
>NZ_JAAMFN010000021.1 GCF_013376095.1 Arthrobacter sp. SDTb3-6
CAATCAACCAACTCGTTGCTTCGAGGGTATGACACCGCCCACCCGTTCTTCCATATCGTCTAAGCAAAACGGTTATAGATAACGAACCTGCACAGCTCGTCCGCGCCACTATCGTATTCTCCTGCGCCAGGAGCGCCCGGCAGCTCGGCTCCGTGTTGCGCGGCCACTTCCTCGATCGGGTCCGGATACAGCCCAGATCGGTGAAAGCGGTCATCCACGACAACAGCGCCTTGGAATACCCAAGCTCCTCGGTGAAGTACTACATTGTGGCCGGCGAGGCGGTCGGGTCGATTTCCTGAAAGGGGACGTCCAGGGTGGCGGGCTCCACGGTCCTTTACTACACGTTGCTGACCGACGTGGGTTCGCCCTAGGTGGGCGGGCAGAATCGGTTGGCCGCAAACCACATGCCGTTCCGTTCGGAGACTGCACCCCGATGCGCATAATAGATGGGCGGGACGGCGGATTCCTTCTGGGTGATGTAGTCCCAGACATCAAGTTCAGGCCTGCTGGACGACAGGCGTTTGGAACCGGTTCCTGGCACCGCCGCGGCCCTCATAGACGAGGTTCCTACCGTTTGCGTCCCGCGCGAAGGCCGCCACTCCCCGGATGCTGTAGGCGGCCTCCTCTTTCAAAACCAGCAGCTGGGAATTGTGCCGGCTTGGGCCCGCGTCAAAAGCATGGTTCACGTCTTGTTCTTGCCCCCCGGGAGGGTTTCACTCGTCGGTGCCTTGGTTCACCCAGGCAAGGCCATGGAGCATCAGGGCGGCGATGTCTTGTTGACACAGCAGCAGGTCAGGCAGGTACGGCACCGCCTGGTTGTACAGCAGCGCCGAGCCGTCAATCCTGCTGGCGTGCATGCCGGCATCGCATGCTGCAAACACCGGCGCTGCCGAATCCCATTCGTACTGCCCTCCGGCATGGACGTACGCGTCCGCTTCACCGGTGGTGACCAGCCAGGCCTTGTACCCGACCGAGCCCATGGGCAGCAGGTCGGCCTCGAGATATTCGGCAAGCCGTTCCGCGAAGTCCGGCGGCCTGGTGCGGGAAACCGCGATGCGCAGGCGGTCCCGGCGGCCGCCGCCATGAATGGGCTGCCGGTGTCCGTCGCCAATCATGCAGCCTTCGCCTGGCACGGCCACCGCGCCGGCCACGAGCTGCCCGCTTTCCCACAAGGCCACGTGGACCGCCCAGTCCGGTCTCCTTTCGGAGAACTCCCGGGTTCCGTCCAGCGGGTCGATGATCCAGACCCGGCTGGCCGATAGGCGCTCCGGGCTGTCCGCCGCTTGCTCGGAGAAGATGACGTCACCCGGGCGCTCACGCCGCAGCGCCGAGTCCAGGAATTCCTGAGACATGGCGTCACCCGTGTTCTTCAACGCGCGGCCGGACAAGTGGCTGGCGGCAGCATGTTCCTGCAACTGCACCAGCAGCTCGCCGGCGTCGCGGGCCAGGCTGACGGCAAGCGCCTGGTCCTGGCAGGTGCGCAGCATCGCCAGGACCCGTCTGCCAGGGTCCTGCACTATCTGGTGGACCGTCATTAGTACGCCCCCTTCGGAATGGTATGCATCCCGGCCGGGCCGCGGGCCACCACGGCAAAAACGGGCAGGAGCACCACCGATCCGGTGGCGGATCCTTCCAGGTCCCAGCCCAGCCTTTGGAGGAACTTGCTGCCCCGGTTCACGGGCCCGGCCACAATCACGGCGTCAGCGTTGAGCCGCTCCACGGCCTTGACCGCGGTCAGGATCGAGGCCACGACAGGTATGCCCTGGCCGCCCACCTCCAGGAATTTTTTTCGGTTCCCCTCCGGCAGGGCGGCCCCGATGACCTCGTAGGCGGCCCCGGACTTTTTCTGGATTTGCCCGATCACGTATTCCACGTCACCGCGGCGGCCCAGGACAATGACGCGGGAGAGGAAGTGGCCAAACTGCCGTTGCCGGGTTAGCCACTGCCGCAGGCCCCAGCGAGAGACAAGGAGCCCGGCAATGCCCAGCGGAAGCGCCAGGCCAATGTAGCCCCGGGCCACTTCGAGCTCAAACGCGAGCGCCAGCATGGCCATGGTGCCCAGCACGGACACCGTGGCCGAGGTGACCCGCCGGTATTCATCCAGCCCGATCCCCACCACGCGGGCATCGCGGCTGCGGTAGGCACTGAGGATCGCCAGCCACAGGACGGCCACGGCGAAGGACAGGTGCACGTAGTCAACCTTCAGCGGGCCGAGGACCATGTGGCCGCCGGCGGCGCCAAACCGCAGGAATGACGCCAGCAGCAGGACGGCGGCCAGCACAATGATGTCTGAGGCCCACAGCAGGTACCGGTAGCGTGCGGCCCAGGGGGCCCCGGACTCGCGGGCAGTGGATCGAAGGCCGGCCGGGTGTTGTGCCCGGCCGGTTTTTTCCTGGGCAGCCGCATCAGCGGGGCCGTCCAGGGGGCTCAAGGCAGTCCCCTGGGATCTGAGACGGTGAAACGGGGGACCGGCGACGGCTGGGGGAAAGCCTTGGTCTCAGAAGGCTTTTCCGCCGCCGGCCCCGACCTGGGGAGCAATCCATCCACTGGGAGGTATTTCCCGGGATGAACGGCTCGGGTGCGGGGATCGCGAATCAGGGCCGCGAAGGGGATGGATTGGGGCGTCTGCCAATTGTGGTTCCAGTTGCCAGACAGCATTCCCAAGACCCCCTGAGACCCGACGATTCGTATCGAAAAGTTGCTATGGCTCAACGCTATTGCGGCCTGCCGCGCTGCACACGCGTAGCCTTCACTCGACTTCAGCCCGGCTGCTACGCGGACGGCATGCGGGACTACTTGCTTCGCTCCCGCCGTCCACCGATTGCCGCGTGGGTGCCCCCGGCAGGGGCCCGGGCCCCTCGTGCCCACCACTCGGGAGCGGCAAAAATTACGCATTTCCGGTGCCCGGCCGGGCTGGCACAATCTCCGGATATGGACATCTGGATGGGAGCCGCCGCCTTCGGTGTGGGGATCGTCGTTGGCCTGACCGGCATGGGAGGCGGGGCGTTGATGACGCCGGCCCTGGTGCTGGTTTTTGGCGTGCCCCCGCTGGCTGCCGTGTCCAGCGACCTGGTGGCCAGTGCCGTGATGAAACCCGTGGGCTCGCTGGTGCACCTGCGCCGCAGGACGGTGAACCTGGAGCTGGTCAAGTGGCTGGCGGCGGGTTCCGTGCCGGCGGCGTTTGGCGGCGTCCTCATCCTGAAGTGGATGGGTCCGGGCGACGCCGTGCAGGACGGTGTGCGCAACGCCCTGGGCGGCGCCTTGCTGCTTTCCGCGCCGCTGTTGGCCGTCCGTTCCTACCTCAAGCTGGTCCAACGGTCCGCGGCACGCCCGGGCCCGCCGGCGTCGGACGCGCCCCCGGGCCTTCGTCCCCGGCCGGTGCCCACCGTGTTGCTGGGCATGCTTGGCGGCGTGGTGGTGGGCATGACCTCCGTGGGTTCCGGATCCATCATCATCATCGGCCTGATGGCGCTGTACCCGGCCATGAAGGCCAGCCAGCTGGTGGGGACGGACCGGCTTCAGGCCGTCCCGCTCGTGGCTGCGGCCGCCCTGGGGCACACCCTGTTCGGGGACCTGGACCTGGCCCTGACCGTTCCCCTTCTGTTGGGCAGCATCCCGGGCGTGTACCTGGGGGCCCAGCTCTCCAGCAGGCTGTCCGGCGGGTTCATCAGGCGGGCCCTGGCGTTTGTGCTGCTGGCCTCCGGGCTGAAAATGCTTGATTTTCCCGACCAGGCAACGGCGATTGCGCTGGCACTGCTGCTGCTTGCGGCCCCGCTGGCGTGGATGGCGGTGCGCCGCCGGCACGGCCTGCCGGCCCTGGCCACCACGGAGAACCGACGACGCCGGGCGGCCGCCGCTGTAGGCACCGGCCCGGCGGAAGGGGGCACTGCCCACCATGGCGACTGAACAATCCGGGGCCCCCGCTGCCGTGCTGGCCCTCTCCGGCGCACGCCTCGATGAACTGGAACTGCTCACCGGCGGGCTCCTGGCCCCGGCCGACGGCTACTGCCTGCCGCACGCCGTCCCCGGCCACTGGCCCGCACCGCTCACCCTGGCCGTCCCGCCGGACCTGGGGCGCGACGCCGTTGCCCGGGGCTGGCTGCTGGTGGGCGACCCCGACGGGACACCGCTGGCCCGCCTGGGCGTGGAGGGTTCGCAGGCCTCCGCCGACGGCAGCTCCCTGTACCTGGCCGGCCGCCTGACGGGCCTGCGCAGCGCCGAGCACCCGCCGGCCCGCAGGCTGCGCGTGACCGGGCCCCTGCACGCCATGGGCCCTGGCCGTCCCGGGACCGTCGCTGCCGTGTTCTCCGAGACGCCCCGGCCGTGGCAGCTGGCCGAGGCCATGCCCACGGCATTGCGCGCCAAGTCCGTTCTCTGGCTCATCGCCCTCTGCGGACCGCAGCCGCACGGCCGGTACACCGTTGCACCGCTGCTGCACGAACTCGAATCCGCGGCAGCCCACATCGACGGGGCCCGGACAGGCCTGCTGGTGCTGCCCGCAGACCCGGTGGGCCCTTCCCCGCAGGACCGGGTGCTGAGGAAGCGGGTGTTGGCCAACCTGGGGGCGGACCACACCCTGGACTACACGGTTGCCGGTTCGACGCCCGGCCGGTCCCGGACCGGCGTCGGGAACCGGCACGACGGCGCCGGGAACCGGCACGACGGCGGCACCCCGGCACCGGCCGGCACCGTGGTGTTCCTGACCGGCCTCTCCGGTTCGGGCAAGTCAACCGTGGCCCGCGCCTTGGCGGAGCGGCTGCAACGGCACGCACCGTCACCGCCCATACTGCTCGACGGCGACGACGTGCGCAGGATCCTTTCGCCGGGACTCGGCTTCTCCCGGGACGAGCGGGAGGCCAACATCCACCGGATCGGCTGGGTGTCGTCGCTGGTCGCGGCCGCGGGCGGGCTGGCCATTTGCGCCCCGATTGCCCCTTTTGACGAAACGCGCAGGCAGGTGCGGGCCATGGCGGAGGGCGTGGGCCGGTTTGTGCTGGTGCATATTTCAACGCCCCTGCCGGTGTGTGAGGCCAGGGACCGGAAGGGCCTGTATGCCATGGCCCGGCGCGGCGAGGTCCGGGACTTCACGGGGATTGATTCGCCGTACGACCATCCGCAGGATGCCGACCTTCACCTGGACACGAGCCGGATCACGGTTGGGGAGGCGGTGGAGCAGATCGTGCGGTTGCTCCAGGGCCCGGCCGGCGCAGCCCGTCAGGCTACTCCAGGGCCGCCCGCAGCTCGTTGCGGGACGTGACCCGCAGTTTCGAATAGACCTGGTACAGGTGGCCCTCCACGGTCCGGACCGAAATGTGCATCTTGGCCGCGATTGCCTTGTTGCTTTCCCCGGAGGCAGCCTCGGCGGCAATCTCCTGTTCCCGGACGGTCAGCACCTGGCCGTCTTCGCTCGTGACCCGGACACGGCCCAGCCTGAGCACACCCTCACGGATGAGCTGCTGGGCCAGCCGGCCGCCTTCCCTGTCTGCGTTTTCATTGGCGATCCGCAATGCCGCGCGGGCCACATCGCGGGCCAAAAGGTCATCCCCCTGGTTGGCGGCCGCCCCTGCGGCCTCCAACAGCGTGGTGACATTCCTGGCCATGAGGCCCTTGCCAAATGCTTCACAAATCCGTGAGAGCGGGCCTTTCACCCGGCTGGCAACAGCCACCAGCCGTTGCGCACTCACGGCACTGCCCAGCCGCACGGCGGCGTGGCACAACATCATCTCCACGGTGGCCGTACGGAATTGCCGTTCCTGGTCGGCCATGGCCAGCAGCCTCACGATTGCCTTGTCCGCCGAGGACAGCTCGGCCGTGGCCAGCTCCACGAAGTACCTGCACCCCACCCCCACGAGCCGCGACGATGCGGGGGCGGCGGGCACCTCGTTCAAGTGGAGCCAGGCAATGTCGATGTCGCCCTTCAGCGCATAGGCATACGCGATGGCTGCGCACGCCAGCGCATGGGTCCCCGACTCGCCCAGCTGGGCCAGTTGGCTGGCCACGGGCACCAGGTGTTCCAAGGCCTTGTCCGCCCTGCCGCAGCAGGCGTCCACGAGTCCTTCCGCCAGTTCCTCATAGGCGGTGAAGCGTGCCCCTACGAAAGTACAGGCCGGCGCGCGGGACAGTCCCGGGGTGGGACCCTCGGCCGTCAGCGAGACCACCACGGCGAACATCAGTGCGGAGTCTGAAATCCTGGGAATGTCCCCGGACATGTCCGGAGGCAGCTCGCGGAGTCCAATTTCCTCCGCAACGTTGAAGGCGTCGGTGACCCGCCCGGTGAGGATCCAGGCTCCCACCAGCCAATGCGCGGCCCGGGTGCGCATCCCGCTGCTGCCGTTGCGGTACAGCCGTTCAAGCTCCAGGGCGGCCTCATAGTAGCGGCCGGCGTGCATCAACTGCTTCACCGTCGCCATGGCCAGCTCTTCACCCAGGAGGCTGGGGACGGTCCCGTCCCCAGCGTTCCCGGGCACATCCCCGCCGGACGGACCCGCCACGGCTTCCTCGGCGTCGAGCCGCTGCCGGACCTGCTCCAGGATGTCAAAGGGATCGAAGCCGGCATGTTCCTGCCCGCGGGAGAGGCCGCACCGCAGCAGCATCAGCTCCGTCCATTCCGCGAGCGGCAGGTGGCCAAGCTCAAGGTCGGGGTCAAACGCCACACTGCGTGCCTTGGCATATTCGCCCAGGGCCACCAGCGCCCGGACTGTCTCGGTCACCCTGCCGGCCTGCCGCGGACGGCGGGAGACGGTGTTGGCAATCCGCAGTGCTTCGCCGGGAAAGCCGGCCGTGGTGGCGTCATGTGCCGCCGCAATGGCGGCTTCGTCGTCGAGCGGGATGCCGCAGTCGATCGCCCACGCGGCCAGGTCGAAGCTCATGCCGCCCGGCCCCGATGCGCTGTCCATGGATCGCTGGACCATGCCCAGGAGTTCGCGGCTGTGCCCCGTGGGCACCTGCGCGCGAAGCACCTGTTCCATGAGCCGGTTGGCGAGCCTGACCGTGGCTGACTCGTGGTGGTCCACCACCAGATAGCCGCGCTGCTGCAATGAATCGACGTGCTCGCCGTCGCACAGGGCCATCAGTTGGTTCAGCGGCAGCCCCCCGGACAGCGCCAGCAATTCGGCCACCGTGCGCTCCCCCGCGGAAACGGACCGGAAGGCCGCCATGACGGTGTCAATGCTGCCGGGGCCGCAGGCAAAGGGGGCACCCGTGACAATCCAGATCCCCTCCCGCTTGACCAGCGTGCCCGCGGTGACCTGTTCGTGGATGATGACTTCCAGGAACCGGGGGTTGCCCCCTCCCCCGGCCCACAACGCCCGGACTGCCGATTTGGAGACCTTCGCCCCCAGCAGCGCCTCCAGCCATTGCCCCGTTTCCACCTCGGTAAACGCATCCACGTCCACCCGTTTGATGAGCCCGTCCCGCCACAGGCCCACGATCTCGGAAGGCGCCGCGGGAAGCGACTCGCTGGCGGCCAGCAAAAACACCACCCCCGTGGCGGCCAGCTGCGTGATGACCATGGCGGAGCGTTCGTCGGCCTGGTGGATGTTGTCCACAAAGAGGACAATGCTGCGTCCCTTGGCACGGTCCTTGAGAAGCTGCGTCACGCTGCGCAGGACCACCAAGGGGTTGTCGGGCGGCATCTCCCCCAGATCGGCCATGATGGGGTTCAGGGCCCCGAACTCCATCCTGGCGGTGACGGAAGTGCACCGGAGGGACAGCACCAGGACGTCCGGGCCAATGTGCTCAATGATCTCGCGGGCAATGAACGTTTTGCCCACCCCGTAATCCCCCACGAGGATGACGCCGTTGCTCTCCTCGTTGCGGAGCTCTTCAAGGACCGAGTTGACCACGGCCTCGCGGCCCAGCGCAGCCGTGGCACCTTCGACTTCGCTGCCAGGAACAGCCCTTTGACTTCTGGTGCCTGCAAATAATGCAGTAGTCATGTGTGCCACGGGTGAGACCTTCTATTCACTAACAAGAGTCATTTGAATGCCCAATGAATAGACTATGAAGCCGCGGCCGCGTTGACACGAGTGGTCGCTACTCGACTTCCAAGTACTCAGCCCGGCGGCGACGCGCAAGTGTACTTGTTTTTGACCAAGTGGAGCGGCCGCCACACCCGTACCCGGGCAGCTTTCCGCCCCGCATCATCCCCTGGGCGGCCGCTATTCCAGCGGGATCCCGGGCAGGTCTTCGCGGCCGCCCACGCCCAATTTCGCGTAGACCCTGTACAGGTGGCCCTCCACGGTGCGGATGGAGAGGTTCAGCTGCGCCGCGATTTCACGGTCGGTGCGTCCGTCCACAGCCAAGGTGGCCACCTCGCGTTCGCGCCGTGTCAGCCTGGTCGACTCCGGCCCTCCGGCGTGCCCCGCCGGTTTCACGGCTGTCTGCCCCGCCGTATGCCGCGCCGTGGCCGCCGCCGCATGTCCCGCCGCTGTATGTCCCGCCGTTGCTGCGGGTGTTTTTGGGGTGGTGCCCCGGACACGGCCGGATTCCGGCATTCCCAGCCGCTCCGCCACCTTGCGGAGGCCCTCGCGGGCACGGCGCAGGTCCTCCTGGTTTCCGGCCCCTGCCAGCAGCGGGACCGACAACGCCAGGGCCCGCTCGGCAAAACCGAAAAGGCCCGCAGCAGCCAGCGCCTCACCTGCCGCGGCCAGGAGCTGTCCGTCCCCGGCCCCCAGTGCCGAGGCGTACCCGCACAGGGCCCGTGCCCACTGGCCCTCGACGCCGGACGCCACCCGCTCCAGCCGGGGCACCACGCTTTCATCGCCGAGTTCCAGGGCAAGGGCCAGTGCGTTCAGTTCCAGGGTGGTGGAGCCCTCGGCGAGTGCCGCGTCGGCGAGGGCCACCAGCCCAACGGGGGTCCCGGCGTCGTGCCTCAACAAGTACCGCGCGGCAGCCAGGTAGGCGCGCTCGTGCGAGAGCACCACGAACATCCCGGTCCCTTCCACGTAGGCACCGGCCAGTTGTTCCGCCAGCTCCCACCGCCCCAGCCTGGCCGCGGCGTAGGCCGCCATGGCAGTGCAGAGGCCCAGCAGCTGCTGCGGGTCGCTGAGCCTGAGGGCATCCACACCGGCCAGGAGCAGGTCCAGGCCGTCGGCAACCTTGCCCCCGCGCAGGAACGCCATGCCGCGGACCACGTTGGCGCCGCCGCCGAAGGAGAACACCACGGGGCCGTCTTCCAGGGAAAACTCCTCCAGCACCTTTGCCGCCCCCTGCCAGTCCCCGCAGCACATGGCCGCGGCCAGGTGGCGCAGCAGGATGGTCTCGGGGAGGAAGAAGACGTCGTTGTCCTCCTCGTGCTCAATGGCATAGGCCTCGGCGGCCCGCGCCATGCCCTGCTCGGGGAAGCCCTGCGCGGTCAGGCGCTCGGAGTCCATGGTCAGGACCATGGCACGGTTCAGGCGGATGGCTGACTCGCTCATCCCTTCGCTTTCCACAACCCCCGCCATGGGCGCCTCCATGGCCGAATAGTGGCCCTGGCGCGAAAGCATCATGAGTTCGATCAGCAGCGCCCCGGACTCGCTGAGGCCCCTGATGGCCTCGGCCTCCGCTGGGTTCGCCTGCGCCAGTTCCTCACCCTTGCTGCGCAGGACGGCGGCATCCCCGGCCAGCGCATCGACGGGCATGCCCAGGGCAGACCGGGTGGAGGCGCGCAACAGGCTGCCGAACAGCAGTTCCTGGTGGTTCCGCGACTCCTGGACCGTCGATTCCATCAGGGCCAGGGCGCCCTGGTAGTCACCCATGTTGTAGTGCGCCCGCGCCCTCACCACGGTAGCGCGGAGCCGGTGGTCCCGGCCGCGGATCTGGTTCGCCAGTTCCAGCGCCGTGGTGGACTGGTGGATCTTGCTGGCCAGCACGGCGGCCGCCAGCAGCCTGTCGTCGGGGACCTCAATGCCGATCTCCAGGGCCCACACCACGCGGCGCAGCATTGCCTCGGTGTTGACGGGATCGTCGTCCAGGCGGCCGATCAGCTGTTCGTGGAGCCGCCGGCTTTGCGTCATGGGCACCATGTCCCGCACCGCTTCGCCGTAGATGGGGTTGGCCAGTCCCAGCAGGCGGGAGGGCGGGGCGCCGTACTGGACCAGGTGCCAGTCCAGCAGTTCCCGGACCGCGGCGGGGCCCACCAGCTCCTCAATGGCGGCATCCTCCACCGGCTCGGAAAGTGCTATCAGGTTCAGGGCCTCCGAGGCCGTCTTGGAAATGCCACGGAGCTCGCGGCGCACCGCCTCCTCCAGGTCGGGGCTGTGGATGGGCGCATTCGGGTCAACCGACCAGCTGCCGCTGCGCCTGGCCAGCGAACCGAGCTCCACGGCCTGTGTCACCAGCAGGCGCAGGAAGAGCGGGTTGCCCCCGGACAACGACCAAAAGTGCCAGCCCGTGGCCCGCAGCACCCGCCCGCCCAGCATGGCCTCACAGAAAGCGTGCGCCTGTTCCTGGTCCAGCGGGCCCAGCACAATGTTCTCCGCCATCCCCGCGGTCCATAGTTTGGGCAGCGGATCCGGCAGCCTGTGGTGGCTCCAATGGGTCGCCACCAGGTTCACCGTCCCGGAGCGGACCAGGCTGACGATCAGCTCGGCCGTGGCCGGGTCCATGGCATGGGCGTCGTCGACCAGGATGAGGGGCAGGTCCTGGCTGGCGGGGGCTGGACCTTGGCTGGCCGGGGCGGCGTCCGGGCCTGCTTCCGGGCGGGCCTGGGCGGCTGGCGCCAGCCCTTCCTGCCTCCGGCGCAGTTCTGCCAGCACCGCCCGCAGCACGGCCATGCGGATGCTCGCCGAGCCGCCGTCGACCGTGGAAAAATAAGGCGCCATGACGCCAAACGGGACCTTCGCCAGCGAGTGTGAGCCGCGGAGTGACAGCACCGGAACGTGCTCGCGCGCGACGGCGGCCAGCTCGCGCAGGATCGTGGACGCGCCAAAGCCGTTTTCGGAGGTGACGAAGACGGCCCGGCATCCCTCGGAGCGGATGGCCGAGACGATGTCGGCCAGTTCGCTCTCCCGGCAGAACGGCGGTTTCAGCAGTGTCCGCGGTTTGCCTGCCGGTGTGCCGGGTCCCGTCACAAATCCATCCCCTGCTCAAGTTCCGAACGCGACGTGATGCCCACCTTGGCAAAAACCTGGTACAGGTGGCCCTCGACGGTGCGGATGGAGACGCCGATCCGGGAGGCAATTTCGCGGTTGGCCATGCCCTTGACGGCCAGCGCGGCGACCTGCCGTTCGCGCGCGGTCAGCGGGACCGCCGCGTGGTGGGGCATGATAGGCAGCACCGGGACCTGCTGCGCCAGCGCGTCGAGGCGGCGCTGGGCCTCGCGGGACAGGCGCGCTTCGCCGGCGTTCCGGGCCAGGTCCAGGGCCACCACGGCACACCTGGATTCGACGGCGGCCAGCTCCAGGGCGTGCGCCCCTTCAGCGGCTTCCAGCGCCAGGGCGGCGCTTCCCCTCCGGTGGGCCCGGGCCAGCGCCACGTTCACGGCGGCCATGGGCCCCTGCCGCTTGAGCGAGGTTTCCTCCAACAGCCGGTACTGCTCGTTGGTGCCGTTGGTGGTGGCCCCGAAAAGGCTGATGGAGGCGGAGGTGAAGCGGCCCTTGGCAATGTCGATTTCCGCGCTGGCGACTAGTTTCGCCGCGGCATGCGGGTCATCCAGCCAGCGCAGGGCCATCAATTGGAAGAACTCGGCCATGGAGCGGTTCACCCACATGGTTTGCGGTGCGGTGTTGCCGGCCTTCGACAGGTAGCGGCGGGCACTTGTCACGTCATTAATTTGCGCAAAGGCGAATGCCAGGGCGGAGTAGACCAATTCCAGGCTGTTGTAGGTGTCGCGGATTTCCAGTTGGGCTGCTGCCACAAGCAGCACGTCCGCTGCCTGTGCCCCCCGCCCGGCGTAGACGTAAGCCAGCCCCAGTGCCAGTTCCATGACTCCGCCCCGGTACTGTGCCAGGTGGGAAGTCTGCTCAACGGCATCCTTCATGATTGATTCGCAGGCCCTCCACTGCCCTGTCCATGTCAAGGCCAGGATCAGGGCCTTCAAGTGCCAGTCCCCGCGGCGCAGCACCACGTCGTGTTCGGCAGTTTCCGCGCGGACGGCCTTCGAAAGGGCCATCGCGTCAAGCTCGCGGCCAGTTGTGACCAGGACCATGGCCAGCATGCTGGTGCAGTTAAGCCGGTATTGCCGGTCACTCGGGTCCTTGCTGCCGGCCAAAAGCTCGGGTCCGGCCTGCGAAAACTCCCCGCGATGCACCTGGAACTCAAAGCGGGCCAACTTCAGGAGCTTCCCTGCCCGGACGGTCACCTCATCGCCAGGGTCTGCCTGTTCAATGCGCCAGGCGAGGTCGGCCAGGAGCTCTTCAATTCGCGAATAACCGTCCGGCACCCAGAGCAGCGAACTTGACAGCTCCGCGGCCCAGGCCGCGTACTCCTTCAAGGTCAGGCCCGACAGAACGTCCGGGGAAACGCCGTCGAGCGCCTCCACGGCCTTGGCGTAGTTCGCCAGGAGCCCATACGCCTGGCTGCGGACCTGCGCCGCCTGGACTTCGCGGGCGTGTCCGCGCGGAATGTGGGCACAGCACGCCAGGGCAAGCTGCGGGTCAAAATAGTTCACCGCAGCGCGGGCCGCGGCCAGCGCGGCCTTTGGTTTCAGGACCATGCCGGCGTCGTGGACCCAGGCGGCGAACGTCAGCAGCTGCTGCTTGTCCATGGAGGCCGGGTCCAGCCCCAGCACCCCGGACATTTCCTGGAACCGCACGGCCTTTTCATCCGCGGTGAGCTGGTTCCGCAGGGTTTCGCCGATGTACGGCTCGGCCAGCGTGACCGTGCTGTTCAGCCCCGGGCTGATGGACAGGAACCCCCGTTCCTCGAGCTCGGACACGGTTTCTGGGCCCAGTGCGCGCAGTGCCACCGACAGCGGCACCTTGCGCAGCAGCGCGAATTTTTCCAGCCCGACGCGCACCGGTTCCGGCAGGCGGGCCAGCCTGGACCTGACCAGCTCCGGCAGAATGTTGCCCGATGGGGTGCGCCGCGGCCCCACCAGCACCCAGACGCCGCCGTGCTGCCGCAGCGTCCCGCTGGTGTAGTGCTCATGCACCAGGGCCTCGAGCACCAGCGGATTGCCGGCGCTGGAGGTGTAAAAGGTGGACACGACCGACTCGGCCACGGCGCCGTCGAGGGCCCTTGACAGCAAGATGCGCACCTCCGCCCGTGAGAAGACGTCGATGCGCTCGGTGGCCATGAGCCCGTCCTTGACCATCCAGACCAGGTCCTCCGGCAGTTCGGCCGTGCTGCGCACCGTGACCAGCAGCTTGGCCGTGCCGCTGAGCACCAGCTGCATCAGGACGCCCATGCTCGCCGTGTCAATGCCGGGCAATTCGTCCAGGAAGATGACCACGGGCCGGCCCCTGGCATCGTCCCTGATTAGGTCCACCAACAGTTGCAGGACGGCCGCGGGCGTCTCCAGCTGGTGGTCACTCAGCCTGGCCATCAGGACATTGAAGGCGCCGTAGGGTATGTCGGTGTCCGAACCGCTGCCAAAAAGGCGGATGACGTGCGTGGTTGCCAGGATCCGTTCCTCAACCCGGCGCGACAAGGTGGTTTTCCCCACCCCGCCGGGACCGATGACGGCCACGCCTTGAAGATGTGCGTTGTGGAGGTGGCCCATGACTGCGTTGACGGCGTCCTGCCGCACCAAGGAAGACCAACGGCGCCGTTCCTCGGCACCCATGGCCCTCCGCTGAGACCGCAGCTCCCGCCCGTTGTTACGTTGAGGTGCTACGTCTCCCCACACGCTTGTCATGCCCAAACAACCCCTTTGCCACGAGGGACCCGTGCGAACCCCAATATCCGCACGTCTGTGACTAAAGCCGATTATAACAGCGATATTTCGTCGTCTGTGGGCAAGATAACAATCCGTGAAGCACCATCCGCCTCCCCGGGCACCGCATTTGGGGCAGCTCAGCCCCCGGCGCCGTGGAATTTTTGCTGGGCGGAAACCAGTCCGTCAATGATGAGTTGCTCGGCAGCGTCGGCTGCGGCGCCGATGAGGAACGGCAGGTCCTTGTTTTCCGTGGAGGAAAAATCCTTCAACACGTGGCTGGCGGCATCCGACCGGCCGGGCGGGCGTCCCACGCCGGCACGGACGCGGTAGTAGTCCTTGGTGCCCAGGGCCCGGGACATGTCCCGCAGGCCGTTGTGGCCGCCTTCGCTGCCGCCCAGTTTTAACTTGACCGTGTCAAAAGGGATGTCGATTTCGTCGTGGATGGCGACCACATGGTCGGGCGGGACGTCGAAGAATTTGGCGAGTGCCGCCGTCGGGCCTCCAGCCAGGTTCATGAAGGTGCCCGGTTTGGCCAGGATGAGCTTGGGGCCGCCAATGCCCAGGCGGGCCTCGGCCACGAGGGCGCGCGCCTTGTGGGTCTTGAAGGTGGCGCCGAGGCGGGAGGCAAGTTCCTCAACCACCATGTAGCCAATATTGTGCCGGTTGCGGCTGTAGCCGGGCCCGGGATTCCCGAGCCCGACTACCAGCCAGGTGTTGCCCATTGTGTGGAGGCTACTCTGCTGCCGCGGCTTCCTCGACGGCTTCGGCTTCGGCCACAACGGCGGGCTCGGCCAGGTGCACGATCAGCAGCGACGCGTCGGTCAGCAGCTCAACGCCGGCCGGCAGGACCAGGTCGCTGGCGTGGACGTGCTCGCCGGCTGCGCGGCCGTTGATGTCGATCTCGACGTGGGCCGGCAGGTCGGTGGCGTCGGCGGAGAGGCTGACGGACATTTCTTCCTGGTTCACGACGACGGACGGGGCCGGCTCGCCAACAATGATGACGGGGACGTCAACGATGACCTTCTCGCCCTTCTTCACGGTCAGCAGGTCGATGTGCTCGACGATCTGCAGTACGGGGTCGCGCTGGACGTCCTTGACGAGGGCCAGGTGCTTTTCGCCGGCGACCGTGATGGTCAGCAGGGCGTTGGCGCCGCGGATGGCGCGGACGGTGGCGCGCTCCGGCAGGACGATGTGCAGCGGCTCGGCGCCGTGGCCGTAGATGACTGCGGGGATCTGGGCTGCGCGGCGGATGCGGCGGGCAGCGCCCTTGCCGAATTCGCTGCGGAGTTCGGCAGTGAGGTTCAAGTCAGACATGAAAATGCTCCTTCAGTGGTGTAGGCGTGGACTAAAAAGGTCAACACAATCCGACACACGTGAAGGAGCTGTGGGACCCAGTCGATCACGGACGCCGCGTGGGCGTCCCTCGCCAAGGTTTACCGTGCAAGTTTAGCAGAGCGGCAGCGGCGGGAGCGACGCGGGCTCGGGCGCGGGCTGCTGGGCTGCTGGGCTGCTGGGCTGCTGCCGGACCTTATGCGCCGGACTGACATGGCAGTCCGGCGCATAAGGGCACGGAACTTTTCTTATGCTCCAAACCCACTCCCGGTTTGGCTCCAGTGAACGGGCTGCGCCAAACCCACCCCCGGTCCGGCGCATAAAAACCGGAACGCCGCCTATTTTTGCGAGCCATTGATCATCGCCAGGGCCTGCTGCACCCAGCCCAGCATGATGTCGGGGCGGCCCAGCACAACGGCAGCAGGAATGCGAAGGCACCACATTCCCTTGACGACGAGCAGGTTGTCCCGTCGCAGGTCTTCAGCCCATCCCTTGGCCGTGTTGTGGTACTCGGCGCCGTCCGTTTCCACGCCCAGGATGCCCTCAACCAGCAGGTCGAGGTGTCCAACGCCGGGTACGTAAAACTGGCCCTGGACGTTAAGCCCGGCCTTGCGCACGTAGTACCTGGCCACGGTTTCAACGATGGACATCGACTGGGGATCGATCATGTCAATGACGGCCCGCCCCCGGGTGTCCTCCCGTCCGGCAAATGCGGCACGCAGCTGGGGAATGGTGCATTCCTTCAGCACCACCGCGGACTCCAGGACCACGAGCGCGTCGACCTCGGAACCGCACTTGACGCATTGGCGCAGAATGTCCATCAGGGTCTGCTGCCCGCTGACCTTGTGCACCACGCATCCGGGAACGGGCCGCCCGTGGGCCGCAGCCACATGCGGCACGGGCGGCGACTTGATAATCCACAGGCCCAGTTGTTCAGCCTTCGTGAAACATGTCCGCCGCGCCTGGTGCCGGGCAAGGCGGACATCAAGGGGATCTGCGTCCGGCAGCGCATAATAGCCCCGGCCGATCCGTTGGATTTGCCCCGCGTCCTCGGCCTTTTTCATGGCCCAGGGCGTGCATCCCCGGACCAGCAGGTCCTTGCGCCGGGCAACCTTGCCGTACCAGGCCACTTCCTCTTCAACCGAGCGGGAATTGAGTGCCTTTGAATTCTCCATGCCACCCATGGTGTCCACACGCCGGCGGCCGCGGCAGCCCCGTCGTCGTAATTGTGGAAGAGCATGGCGTCCACCCAGCATGTGGAGGCATGGACGGCGTACCTTATGCGCAGAACCCGGGCACGAATCCGGAGCATAAAAGCCGGACAGTTGGCTTATGCTCCGGACCCATGGCCGGTTTGGCGCCAGTGGACTAGCTGCGCCAAACCCGGCCCGAGTCCGGAGCATAAAGGCAGGGCCGTTCCCGCATGCGCCAAACCCAGCCAGAGTCCGGAGCATAAACGCCGGGCCGAAACCGAACCCGCCGCCAGCAGTTAGGCGTTGCCGTCAAACAGGGACGTGACGGAGCCGTCCTCGAAGACTTCCTTGATGGCGCGGGCCAGCAGCGGGGCGATGGAGAGCACGGTCAGCGTGGGGAAGCGCTTTTCGGCCGGGATGGGCAGCGTGTTTGTGACCACCACCTGGCGCGCGCCGCAGTTGGCCAGGCGTTCGGCGGCCGGATCGGAGAACACGGCGTGCGTGGCGGCGATGATGACGTCCTTGGCGCCGGCGTCCTTAAGCACGCGGACGGCGCCGGCAATGGTGCCGCCGGTGTCGATCATGTCGTCAATCAGCACGCAGGTGCGGCCTTCGACCTGGCCCACCACGGTCTTGGACACGGCCTGGTTCGGCACGGTGAGGTCGCGCGACTTGTGCACGAACGCCAGCGGCGCCCCGCCCAGCCGCTCCGCCCACTGCTCAGCCACACGCACACGTCCGGTGTCGGGCGAAACAACTGTGACGGCGTCGTCCCCCACAATTTCACGAATGTGGTCGGCCAGCAGCGGGATGGCGAAAAGGTGGTCCACGGGGCCGTCGAAGAAGCCCTGGATCTGGGCGGTGTGCAGGTCCACGCTCATGATGCGGTCGGCGCCAGCGGTCTTGTAGAGGTCCGCGACCAGGCGGGCGGAGATCGGCTCGCGGCCGCGGCCCTTCTTGTCCTGGCGGGCGTACGGGTAGAACGGGGCCACCACGGTGATGCGGCGGGCGGAGGCGCGCTTCATGGAGTCGACCATGATGAGCTGTTCCATGAGCCAGTTGTTCAGCGGGGCCGGGTGGGCCTGGATGACGAACACTTCCTTGCCGCGCACGCTCTCCCCCGAGCGGACGTAGATCTCACCGTTGGCAAAGTCGTAGGCAGACATTGGCAGCAGTTCGGTCTTCAGGCAGCGAGCCACTTCCTCGGCCAGCTCGGGGTGTGCTCGGCCGGACGCCAACACCAGTTTTTTGTCGCCGTTGTAGCTCAGTTCGCTCATGGGATCGCTTTCTCGCGGGTGGTGGGGGTCTTTAGTTGGACTTGCCGGCTGCGGCGGCGGAGATGCTGCCGGGCCGGTGCGTCTCGGTCCAGCCTTCGTCGTTGCGCTGCGGTGCCACGCTCAGCGTCAGTGCGCCGGCGGGCACATCCTTGCGCACAATGGCGCCCGCCCCGGTGAAGGCACCGTCCCCCACGGTCACCGGGGCCACGAAGACGGTGTTGGAGCCGGTGCGCACGCCCGAGCCGATCACGGTGCGGTGCTTGTTCACGCCGTCGTAGTTGGCCGTGATGTTGCCGCAGCCGATGTTGGTGTCCTCGCCTATTTCGGCGTCGCCGGCGTACCCGAGGTGGCTGAGCTTGGAGCCGCGGCCGATCGTGACGTTCTTCGTTTCGTAGAACGCGCCGATCTTGCCGTCCGCGCCCAGCACGGTCCCGGGTCGCAGGTAGGTGAACGGGCCGACGTGCGCGCCCTCGCCGATGACGGCGCCGGAGCCGTGCGTGCGCGTGACCTCGGCGCGCTCGGCAATCTGGACGTCCGTGAGCGTGGAGTCCGGGCCGACGACGGCGTCCCTCGCCACCGTTGTTTTCCCGTGCAGTTGGGTGCCGGGCAGGATGGTGACGTCCTCATCGAGTTCCACGGTGGAGTCAATCCACGTGGTGGCCGGGTCGATCACGGTGACGCCGCGGCGCATCCAGGACTCGACGATCCGGCGGTTGTGCTCGGCGCCCAGCGTGGCGAGCTGGACGCGGTCGTTGGCGCCTTCCACTTGCCAGCGGTCCGCGGTGGCCACCGCGGCGACGCGTCCGCCGTCGTTCCTGGCCAGGCCCAAAACATCGGTGAGGTACATCTCGCCCTGGTTGTTGTCCGTGGTGACGGACTTGAGCGCCTCGCGGAGGACGGCGGCGTCGAAGGCGTAGATGCCGGAGTTGATTTCCTTGATGCCGCGCTCTGCGTCGCTGGCGTCCTTGTGCTCGCGGATGCCCAGCACGGTGCCGTCAGTGGCGTCGCGGAGGATGCGGCCGTAGCCGGTGGCGTCGTCAAGGACCGCGGTGAGGACGGTGACGGCGTTGTTGTCCTTTTGGTGCGTGGCGGTGAGTTCTTCGAGGAGTTCGGTGGTCAGCAGCGGAACGTCGCCGTATGTGACCACCACGGTGCCTTCAATTTCGTTTTCGGCGTCCAGGGCTTCGAGGGCGGCCTGCACGGCGCGGCCGGTGCCGGGGATTTCGTCCTGGTCGACGATCAGTGCCTTCGGGTCCAGCTGCGCAATGTGGGCTGCGACCTGGTCGCGTTCAAAGCGGACCACGACCGCGAGCCGTTCCGGGTTCAGCCCGTGCGCCGCGGCGAGTGCGTGGCCCACCATGGAGATTCCGCCAATGGGGTGCAAGATCTTCGGGAGGCGGGATTTCATCCGGGTACCGGCGCCGGCTGCCAGCACGATCACGGCGGCGGGATTGGACGAATTGGTGTTTTGGGGGCTCACTAAGTGGCACTCCTGCCCGGACAGAGGTCCGTGAAGAAAACGTACGCAATGGGAAACAATCCAATGTTACCCGCTCGCAGCCGGTGCCCGTTCATCGCGCGGGGGTCTGGGCTGGGTGCCGGGGCCGCGTTGGGCGGGTGCCGGGGTGGGCCGGAATGTTCCGCCCATAGGATTCGAACCTATACTCCACAGCTCCAAAGGCTGGGGTGCTGCCGTTACACCAGGGCGGAATGGGCACTGCTGCCTTACCGGCGCGGCCCACGAGAATCTAGTGTGCCACGGCCGGGACGTGTTTCGCGACTCGGGGCCCGCCAACGCGGTAATTTTGGCCGTTCCGGCGTGGCAAAGTTCATATGCTGCCGCCGACTTCCGTCAGGGGCTGGACGCGGTGGGAGTTGTGCCCCCGGTGTACCAGGCGCACAATTCGGCTCCGGTCCTACCCCGCTTCACTTGCCCTCAATCTTTTCAAGCGCCTGCCGCACCCACTTCATCATGAGTTCCGGTTCTTCAAGCACCATTCGGGCAGGTATGCGCAAACACCACACCCCGTTGACCACCAGCAGGTTGTCCCGTCGCAGGTCCTCTGTCCAGCCCTCCTGGGTGTTGTGGTAGGTCTCGCCGTCCGTCTCAACGCCCAAGATGCCGTCCACCAGTAAATCCAGGTGCCCCACGCCCCTGACGAAGAACTGCGCTTGGACGTTGAAGCCTGCCTTCCGAAGGTAATAGCGGCCAATGGTTTCGACTATTGACTGTGCTTGCGGGTCGATCATGCCGATGATTGCCCGGCCTGCCCCGTCTTCACGCCCGGAGAACGACTGCCGAAGTTGGGCAAAGGTGCACTTCTTGAGAACGATCGCGGATTCCAGGACACACAAGGCTTCCACTTCCGAACCGCATTTCACACATTGGTGGAGAATGTCCATCAAGGTCTGCCTGCCGCGAACCCTGTGAACTATGCAGCCCGGCACGGGATGGCCGTGTGCCACGGCAATGTGGAGTCGTTCGGGCTCGCTGATGACCCACAAGCCGAGCTGCCTGGCCTTGCTCAGGCAACTTCGCCGCCCACGCTTCTTCGCCAACAACACGTCCATGGGATCGGCATTCGGCAACCCAAAGCATCCCGGCGCCACCATCTTGATCCGCCCCTCAAGCTGGGCCTGCGACAACTGCCATGCCGAGAAGCCGGCAGCGGTCAGATCCTTGCGCCGGGCGACAGTGCCGTACCCGGAAATGACAGCTTCCAACGTAGGGCCTGTCCGTTTTCTGCTCTGGTCCGCCATTACCCCAGTCTGGCGTGCAGGCAATGTCCTGGCTGGCCCAACTTGTGGAACTGTGGATAAGGCATCGGGCCCGGAGGAAAACTCCGGACGGGTTGTGCCCCCGGTGCACTTGGGGCACAACCCGTCGCAAGTTTTGCCCGGCTCGGCGCGAAGCGCTACTCGAGGACCTCGGAAGCTTCGAGCCACTCGAGTTCCAGGGCTTCCTTCTCCCCTGCCAGCTCGCCCAGCTTCGCGTTCAGTTCGCCGAGGGCCTCGTAGTCGCCCACCTTGTCGGCCATCTGCGCGTGCACCTTGGCCTCCGCCGCGGCGATCTTGGACAGCTGGCGCTCCACGCGGTTCAGGTTCTTGCGGGCCTCGCGCTTTTCCGCCTCGGACGGCCCGGACGGCGCCGCCCCGCCAGCAGCCCCGGAGGCAGCCGGGCGGGACGCTGCGGACAGCGCCTCCTCGCGCAGCTCCAAATACTGGTCCACTCCCCCGGGCAGCCCGCGCAGCTTGCCATCGCCCAGCAGCGCCATCTGGTGGTCAGTGACGCGCTCGAGCAGGTACCTGTCGTGCGAGACCACCACCAGCGTCCCCGGCCACCCGTCCAGCACGTCCTCCACAGCCGCCAGCGTGTCGGTGTCCAGGTCGTTCGTGGGCTCGTCAAGCATGAGCACGTTCGGCTCCCCGACCAGCAGCCGCAGCAGCTGCAGACGCCGCCGCTCGCCGCCGGAAAGGTCCCGCACGGGCGTCCACTGCTTGTCCTTCGTGAAGCCAAGCTGCTCCACCAGCTGCCCGGCCGTCATGTCCTTCCCGCCCACCTCAAAGGAGCGTTTCTCCCGCTCAATGACCTCCAGGACGCGCAGGTCCAGGACGTCGTCCAGCTCGCGCACCTCCTGCGTCAGCACGGCCGTCTGCACCGTCTTGCCGCGCTTGAGCCGCCCGGACGACGGCGGGACCTCGCCGTTGAGCAGGCGCAGCAGGGTGGTCTTGCCCGCACCGTTCACGCCGACCAGCCCCAGCCGTTCCCCGGGTGCCAGCCGCAGCGTGATGTTCTTGAAGATCTCCTTCTCCCCGTACGTCAGCGAGACGTTTTCCAGGTCCAGCACGTCCTTGCCCTGCCGGGCCGTGGCCATGCGGGACAGCGCCACGGTGTCGCGCGGCTCCGGGACGTCGGCAATGATCGCGTTGGCGGCCTCGATGCGGAACTTCGGCTTGGCCGTGCGGGCCGGGGCGCCGCGGCGGAGCCACGCGAGCTCCTTCTTGACCAGCTGCACGCGCTTGTTTTCCATGACGGACGCCATGCGGTCACGTTCGGCGCGGGCCAGCACGTACGCCGCGTATCCGCCGTCGAACGGGTCAATCATGGCGTCGTGCACTTCCCACGTGCGGTTGCAGACCTCGTCGAGGAACCAGCGGTCGTGGGTGACCACCACGAAGGCGCCCTCGTTGGCCCGCCAGCGCCCCTGGAGGTGCTTGGCCAGCCAGGCGACGCCCTCCACGTCGAGGTGGTTGGTGGGCTCGTCGAGCATGATGACGTCGTCGTTGCTGATGAGCAGCTTGGCCAGGGCCACGCGCCGCTTCTGCCCGCCGGAGAGCGAATGGATGTTGGCGTGCCAGTCCACCTCGCCCACCAGTGCGCCCATGATTTCGCGGATCTTGGGGTTGGACGCCCACTCGTGGTCCGCGGCCTCGCCCACAATTGCGAAACCCACGGTGCTCTCGCCGTCGAGCACGTCCGACTGGTCCAGGTAGCCCACGTGCACGCCACCGCGCACCGTGACCCGGCCGGAATCCGCCGTCTGCCGCCCGGCCAGCAGGCGCATCAGCGTGGACTTGCCGTCGCCGTTGCGGCCCACAATGCCGATGCGGTCGCCTTCTTCAAGCCCCACCGTGACACCGTCCAGGACAGTGCGGGTGGCAAAGGCGATGCTGAGATTTTCCCCGCCAAGGAGATGTGCCACGTCAAACCACTTTCATTAAGGAATTCATGCGTCAAATATTCGTTGCGCACCGTGCACGGGGCCTTCCACGGCCTGCGCGTCCAGCCCGTCGCCGGCCAGCTGCGCCACGAGGTCCTGCGCGTGCGCCTGGTCCCTGGCGAGCATCGCGACCGTGGGCCCCGACCCCGAGACCAGGGCGGCCAGCGCACCCAGCCGGGTCCCGGCGTCGAGCACGTCCGCCAGGCCGGGGGCCAGGTGCACGGCGGCGGCCTGCAGGTCGTTGGCCAGGCAGGGCGCCAGCCGCGCCGGGTCCGCCGCGCGCAGGGCCGCGAGAATGGCCGGGTCCACCTGGCCGGGTTCATCCGGGCCGGCCCCGGCGCGCAGTGTGTCGAGGGTGCCGTAGACCACGGGCGTCGAGAGCCCGAAGTCCGACTGCACCAGGACCCAGTGCAGCGGTTCCGGGGCCAGGGCGGAGGTGAGCCGGTCCCCCACCCCAAGCCCGACGGCGGCGCCACCGAGGAGTGCGAACGGCACGTCCGCGCCCAGCTCGGCCGCGAGGTGCGCCAGTTCCTCCCGCGACAGGCCGGTGTGCCAGAGGGCGTCGCACGCCACGAGCGCCGCCGCCGCATCCGCGGATCCGCCGCCCATGCCGCCGGCGATGGGCACGCGCTTGGTGATTTCCAGGTGCACGCCGGACGCGTTTTCGCTGATGTCCGCCACGAGCAGGGCCGCCCGGACGGCCAGGTTGCTCCCGTTCAGCGGGATGCCGGCGAGCAGTTCGGGTGCCAGGGTGCTGTTCCGGCTGATGCTCACGGTGACGTCGGTGGGCGGGGTGCCGGGCTTGGCCGTGGCCTGGATTTCCTCGTACAGGGACACGGCCAGGTAGGTGCTGGCCACGGAGTGGTAGCCGTCCGGGCGGAGCGGGCCTGCGCGGAACGAGGCGTTGATCTTGCCGGGCGCCTTGACGCGGACGTGCCGGGGCTGGCCCGTCCAGTCGTAGTCGGCGCCCAGGGCGTCGGTGAGAAAGTCCGCGGGCGTGTTTTCGCCGGGGTTCATGGACTCCATTTACGCCGTCATCGGGATCTTGGCCTCGGCGATGCGGGCGAAGGCTGCCACGTCAATCACTTCGCCGCGGGCCGTGGGATCCACGCCGGCCTCGCGCAGGCAGCGTTCGGCCTCGGCCGCGCCGCCGGCCCAGCCTGCCAGGGCGGCCCGCAGGGTCTTGCGGCGCTGGGCAAAGGCGGCGTCGATCACGGCAAACACCTGCTGGCGGCTGGCCCGTGTCACGGGAGGCTCGCGGCGGGTGAACTCCACGAGCCCGGAGGAAATCTTCGGCGCCGGCCAAAACACGTTCATGCCGATCACGCCGGCCTTGCGCATGTGCGAATACCAGGCGCCCTTGACCGAGGGGACCCCGTACGTCTTGGAGCCGGGGCCTGCCACCATCCTGTCCGCCACCTCGTCCTGGACCATGACCAGCCCGTGCTGCAGCGACGGGAAGTGTTCCAGCAGGTGCAGCACCACGGGCACGGCCACGTTGTACGGCAGGTTTGCCACCAGGGCAGTGGGTTGCGCCGGAAGTTCGGTCACGCGCATGGCGTCTGAGAGCACGACGTCGAGATTGCCCGCCTTCTCCGGGCGGAACGCAGCGACGGTTGAGGGCAGCTTTGCGGCCAGGACGTGGTCGATCTCCACGGCCACCACGCGGGCGGCGGCGTCCAGCAGGCCCAGCGTCAGGGAGCCCAGCCCGGGGCCCACCTCCAGCACGGTCTCCTCCGGGTCGACCTTCGCTGCAGCCACAATCCGGCGGATGGTGTTGCCGTCGATGACGAAGTTCTGGCCCAGCGTCTTGGTGGGGCGGACGCCGATCTCCTCCGCGAGGCGGCGGATCTCAGTGGCGCCGAGGAGCGGCTGGGTCGCGGGGCTGGGCTGGGTCGAGGTCACTGGACAATCGTATCTGCTCCGGGCTGCCGACCCTGCGGGAGCGCCCTTCGGTCCCCCGCTGTTCCCGCCGAGTGTACAGATACGGCCGGTCCGCACGCCGCGAACCCGCCACAGGTGTGCACTCGACCCAAAGGCTGCGCTAAACGCAGAGGCTCCCCGCAGCTTCGACAGCTGCGGGGAGCGGGGGTTTCGACACGCTCAACCAGCGGCGCCGGCGCAGCCCCAGGGGCCCAGGCCGCGCTGGGCGTAAACCTTGTTGGCGATGGCAATCTGCTGGGCCTTCGTGGCCAGGCTGGCGTTGGGGGCATACGCGCCGCCGCCGTTGCTGAGCCAGGTTCCGCTGTCGAACTGCAGGCCGCCGTAGTAGCCGTTGCCGGTGTTGATGGCCCAGTTGCCGCCGGACTCGCACTGGGCGATGGCGTCCCACATGGCCGTGTTGGCCATGGCCGGGGCTGCAGCGCCGGTGTTGGCGGGCTTGGGGGCGGGCTTCGGAGCCGGGCGTGCCTTGGAACCGACGGTGACCTGCGCGTCGATCGGAGCGGTGAGGACCTTGGTTCCCGTTTCGCTGCGGCTGACTACCTGGCCGTCAATCGCCACGGTGCGGAAGTTGGTCTGCAGGGTTCCGGCCACGCCGGCGCGGACGGTCTTCGACTGGTCCTTGTACATTGTGGGGTCGACCGTCTCGGTGGTCTTGAAGGCCAGGGGCGAAGTCTCGGAGACGGTGCCGGAGTTGTTCACGCGGGAGACTTTGACCACCATGTTGGCCACGACGTCGGACTCGGCCGGGACGGAGACGAGGTCGGCGGCGCCGAGCTTGATGCCGGCCTCGGTCAGGACGTCGGCCACGGTCGCCGCGGTGGTGGTCTTCACTGCCGTCTTGCCGTCGGCAATGAGGGTGACGGGCTTGGGGGTGATGATGCTGATGTCGCTCGCGCTGGCCAGGAGTGCGTCGGCCGGTTCGGAGACGCGGGCGTTGGCTGCGACTCCCAGCTGGCTGATGAGGCCCTTGATCTTGTTCGAGGTGGTGGTGACGGTGCGCTCGGTGCCGTCCAGGTTCACCTTGACGTTCTTGGCCGTGTCTACCGTGATGGCCGTGCCGCTTTCCACTTGGGTGCCCAGTGCGGGGGTGACGCGGTCTTCGGGACCAACCGTGACGTGGGCCTTGTTCAGGACGTCCGCCACGGATCCGCCAAACGTCGAAACTGAACTTGCCGTGCCATCCACCGTGAGGCTGATGGATTTGTTGGCTCCCATGAAGGTCATGAGCCCGGCTACGAGGGCGATGAGCACCGCAGCCTGCCCTGAAATCTTCAAAAAGTTCAGTTTGCCGTTGGTGGCGAAGAGGTTGGTCACTTGTTCCCGTAACTACTAGAGCACCCGGGCACGGGGAGTGGCGGAGCAATTTGGCACGGACCTGCCCCAAGGCAAAATCACTGCAAAAAATGTCCGCCGCGAACGGCTGCCACGGGGCCCAATTGAACGGTGGATTCCGTGGCATTTCATCCGTAGGCCTTCCCCGACCCCGGCTAATAGTCCCCCAGCGTAACCCAACCGTTATCAAATAGACAAGATTTGATAACGGCCGCCACCCCGTTTCAGGCGTCCCAGGAACCGTAAACCGACTCCGTATTTGCCCGTAAAAGCTCTCCCAGCCCGTCCAGCGGACGGCCCGTCAACTGTGCCATGCTTTGCACCGTATACGGCAGCATATAACTGGCATTCGGCCGTCCCCGGTGCGGATGCGGAGTCAAAAACGGGGCGTCCGTTTCCACCATGACCAGGGCCGGATCGGCGACGGCGAGCGCCTCCCGCAAATTTCCCGCATTTTTAAAAGTGAGGGTGCCCGAAAATGACATGTACCAGCCGTTGTCGTTACATATCCTGGCCAGTTCGGCGTCCCCGGAAAAGCAGTGGAAAACCACGCACGACGGCGCCCCCTCCTCCCGCAGGACATCCACCACGTCGCTGTGCGCGTCACGGTCGTGGATCTGCAGCGCGAGCCCCTGCCGTTTGGCTATGTCAATGTGCCGGCGGAAGGAGTATTTCTGGGACGCAACGCCATCCGGGCCGGTGCGGAAATAGTCCAGGCCGGTCTCGCCGATGGCACGGATGCGCGGGTGCGCGGCCAGCGCCTCAATTTCAGCCAGCGCGGCCTCCAGGGCCCCCTCCCCCGCCAGTTCGGGCGCGTCGTTGGGGTGGATGGCCACGGCGCCCAGGACGCGCGGGTCCAGGTCCACTGCCTGCACCGTGAAGCGGGAGGATTCCAGATCGCACCCCACCTGCACGGCGCCGGCAATGCCCACGGCCCCGGCGGAATCGAGCGCGTCCTTCAAGGTGACGGGAGAGTCGCCAAAGTCAAAGTGTGTGTGGTTGTCGTACACCGGCACGGGCAGCGGCGCGGGGGCGGGCCCAAAGCCCGGGCGGCGCTTCCCGCCGCCGGACGTGGGGCCGGCCTCCGGGGATTCATCACGGCGGTAGGGGCGGGGTACGTCGGGGGAGCACATGTTTGCCAATTTTAGCCGGGATTATCCACCGCTTCCCAGCCACTTTCGACGCAAACCGGAGATACTAGTAGCGTAGGTCACAAACGGACCGAAAGGTTGGGCATGCATCCGCGCGAGACATTGACGGCGGCACAAGGTCCGGGCACGGAACCGGACGGCTTGGAGCCCAACGGCCGGCGGCCCGCGCAGCCCGCCACGCGCCCGCGGCAGCAGCCCATGGACGCCGAACGGTTCGCCGGGCTCAGCCGGGACATCATGGCCGCCATGAACACGGTGATCGACGGCAAGGAAGAGGCCGTGGACCTGGCCCTGACCGTGCTGCTGGCGCGTGGCCACCTGCTGCTGGAGGACGTGCCCGGGGTCGGCAAGACACTGCTGGCCAAGACGCTGGCGCGGGCGCTGGACTGTTCGGTCAGCCGCATCCAGTTCACCCCCGACCTGCTGCCCAGCGACATCACCGGTGTCTCCATCTACAACCAGTCGGCGCAGACCTTCGAGTTCCGCCCCGGCGCCATTTTCGCCAACCTGGTCATCGGCGACGAGATCAACCGTGCCTCCGCCAAGACCCAGTCCGCGCTGCTGGAATCCATGGAGGAGCACCAGGTCACGGTGGACGGGACGTCGTACCGGCTGCAGGAACCGTTCATGGTGGTCGCCACGCAAAACCCGATCGAGATGGAGGGCACCTATCCCCTGCCCGAGGCCCAGCGCGACCGCTTCATGGCCCGGATTTCCATGGGCTATCCGGACACGTCGGCGGAGCTGGCCATGCTGGAGACCCACCAGTCCGTGAACCCCCTCGATGCCGTGCAGCCCGTGGCGACGACGGCGGACGTTGCGGCCATGCTCGACGTCGTGGCGGGCACGCACGTTTCCGCCGCCGTCAAGGAATATACGGTGGCGCTGGGCCAGGCCACCCGCACCAGCGACAAGCTCCGCCTCGGTGCCAGCCCGCGCGCGCTGCTGCAGCTGCTGCGCGCCTCCAAGGCGTCGGCGGCGCTGGCCGGGCGGCGCTTTGTGCTCCCGGACGACATCCGCAAGCTGGCCGAACCCGTCCTGGCGCACCGGCTGCTGGTGGACCGCCGGGCCGCGAGCCTGGGCACCACGGCGGCGGATGTCATCGCCGAGGCACTGGCCCGGCTCCCCGTCCCCGCCCAGCCGGACACGAGGTAGGCGCAGTCCCGTGATGAGCTGGATTCCGGACCGCATCTTCCGGCCCCGAGGCTGGGTCATGATGGCCGCCGGCCTGCTCGCCCTGTTGTTTGCGCAGGTCCTGGGCCGCCGCGACCTGTTGGTGCTGGCCGTGTTCCTGCTCGCGCTGCCGCCGCTGGCCAGTGCGGGCCTGCGGCTGCTGGCCCCGGGATTCACAGTCAAGCGCCGCTTCTCCCCCGCGTTTGTGGAGGCCGGCACCGCGGCGTCCGTCACCCTGGAGGTGCACGGCAGCACCCCCGGCGGAGGCAGTGCGCGCCTGACCGAGCTGCTGCCCCCGCACCTGATCGACGTACCCCGCTTTGACTACCCCAACCCGGTCACCCCGCGCAGCCTGATCAGCCGGTACAGCTACACCCTGCACCCTTCCCGCCGCGGCGTTTTCACCATCGGCCCGCTGACAGCCAAGTTCGGCGACCCCTTTGACGTGGCGCTGCTGGCCCGGGACCTGGACGCGGGCGAGCAGCTCACGGTGGCGCCGGCCGCCGTGGTGCTGCCGGAAATTTCGCTCACGGGCGGGCGCGGGCAGGACGGATCGCGGATGACGCGCCAGCAGGCGAACCCGAGCGACGACGACGTCATGACGCGCGAATACCGGCACGGGGATCCGCTGCGGCGCGTGCATTGGCCCGCCACTGCGAGGCAGGGCAAACTCATGGTCCGTGCCGAGGAATCCGTGACCACCCCGGAGGCGGCACTGGTGCTGGACCAGCGGAGGTGGGCGTACGGCGGGGCGGCGAAACCACAACGGCGGCCGGACGCCCTGGCCACGACGCCGGCCTTTGAATGGGCGGTGACCGCCGCTGTGTCGATTGCCGCGCACCTGCTGGAGCGCTCCTATACGCTGCGCGTGCTGGACGACCAGGGCCGCCCCGGCTTCGCGTCCTCACGCTCCGCCGCCGAGCCGGGCCGGGAGGATTTTGCCGGCCAGTCCGGCGCCCTGGCCGTGGCGCAGTCGCTCGCGGCGCTGGAACTGGGGTCCCGGGAACTGGGGGCCCGGGAACTGGGGGCACCCCGCGGCTCCGAGGCGGCGGTCCCGCTGGCGGACGTCCTGGCCGACCGCCTGATCCAGACCCGCCGCCGCGGCCCGGTCATCGCCGTCACCGGGGCCCTGTCGGAGCCCGACGCCATGATCCTCGCCGCCGCCATTGAGGCCGCCGAGGGCGCCTTCGCCTTCATCGTGTGCCCCGACCCGGCACAGGTGGCCGAACCGCTGAACATCCTGCGCCGCGCCGGCTGGCAGGCCCTGGCCGTGGCGCCGCACACCCCGCTGCTGCAGGCCTGGATGGAACTTGACGAGCCCGCCGTCCTGCCCGCGCCGACCACCGGCAGCCTGCCCCGCGTCCATGCCCCGACCGCGGGAGGCCCGCCGTGACCGGGACCATCGCGGGCACGCGCCCGCCGTTTGGAACGCACGACGGCGGAGGGCCGGGCCCCGGGGTGGGCGGCGGTCCCGGACGTGGCTGGCGGGCCCGGCTGCGCCTCTTCCTGGGCCCGCCGGAAACCGGCCCCGCCCGCTGGGTGCTGGCCGTGGCCGTGCTCGGCGCCGTCATGGGCGCGTCGCTGGGCTTCCGCAACGTCATGCTGGATTACAGCTGGATGCCCCAGGCCTTTGTGGTGGCCGGCATGACGGCGTTCCTGCCGGCCGTGGTCCGCCGCTGGCCGCGCCTGGCCCCCTTGGCCCCGCTGGCCGCGCTGGCCGGCTGGATCATGGGCCTGACCCTGACGTTTTTTGCCGGCACGGCCTACCTGGGGCTGTTCCCGTCGGCGCGGACCGTGGGTGCGGCGGTGGACCTGGCCACGCAGGCCTCCGTCAGCATCATGGTGAACAACACCCCCGTGCCGGTGGACCCCGGGCTGGTGTTTGTCATCTGCGCCGGCGTGGGTTTCGCGGCCCTGCTGGTGGACACCCTGGCCGTCACCGTGGCCATGCCCGCGGCCAGCGCAATCGGCTTGGCGCTGCTGCTGCTGCCGGCCTCGCTCACCACGCAGGACGGCGTCGGGGCGCCCGGCTTCTTCGGCGCCGGAGCGGGCTACCTGCTGCTGCTCGGATGCTGCCGCTGGTATGCGCCGGACGGGAAGCTGCGCCCCGCCGCCAACCGGGCCAACAGCGGGACCCTGGCCCGGGCAGCCATGCTGGGGGCCGCCGTCGTCCTCGTGGCAACGGTGCTGCCGGCGGCCGTTCCGGGCTTCGAGAACGGCGCCTTTCCGCAGGGCACGCGGCTGGGTTCGGCGGGCAACGTGGCCGGCCTGGACCCGATGATTTCCCTCGGCAACGACCTGCGCGCGCAGTCCGGCGTGGTGAACATGACGTACCTGAGCAGCTCGGACATGCCGCTGTACATGCGCCTGAGCACGCTGGAGGACTTTTCCGGCAGGGTGTGGAAGCCGTCGCCCGTGCCACGCGGGCTGTCCTCCGGGCTGTCCGGGCTGAAACCGGCCTTCGGCGCCAACACCGCCGTCCCGGTGGCGCAGACCGTGACCCAGGTGGCCGTGGTGAACCTCGCCAGCACCTGGCTGCCGGCGCCGCTGAGCGCCATCAAAGTGGCGGACTTGCACGGGCGGTGGAGCTGGAATCCGGCCACCCAGACCATCAACGCCGACGGCGCCGCCAACACGCGCGGCCAAGTGTACACGGTCACCAGTGCCATGCCGGACCTGACGCCGGGGCTGCTGGAGGCGGCCACGCAGAAGCCGGATTCCAAGCTGGATCCGATCTTCACGGAACTGCCCAACAACGTCCCGTCGATCATCAAGGACACGGCGAAGGCGGTCACGAAGGGCATGACCACCCCCTATGACCGGGCCATGGCCATCCAGGACTACCTGCGCTCCCCCCTCTTCACCTACAGCGAGAAAACGCCGGTGGAGAAGGGCTACGACGGCGCGGGGATGAAGGTACTGGCCAAGTTCCTGCAGGTCAAGGCCGGCTACTGCGTGCACTTTTCCGCTGCGATGGCCGTCATGGCGCGCGAGGTGGGCATCCCGTCGCGCATTGCCGTGGGGTATGCGCCGGGCGACCGGACGGGCGAAACGGCACTGGCCGACGGGAAGACGCTGCAGGGCTACGAAGCGACCGGCCGCGACGCCCACGCCTGGCCGGAGCTGTACTTCGAGGGCCTGGGCTGGGTGCCGTTTGAGCCCACCCCCTCCCGCGGGGCCGTGCCGTCCTACGCCATCGACAACATTCCGGGGGCGCCCGGCGCCGGCCGGAACGACTTCCTCAACGGCGGCAACACGAACGCGATCCCCACGCCGGCGCCCACGGCTTCCGCGTCCACCGCAGTCCACTCCGCCGTGGCGGCCCCCGTTGCGGCCACCCCGCGCCCGGAACGGATCAGCGCTTCGGTGGTGGGCGTGCTGCTGGTGCTGCTGGCGCTGGCCGCCCCGGCCTTTGCCCGCAGCCAGCTACGACGCCGGCGCCTGGCCCAGGTGCGCGGCGCCGGGTCCGGCGGGCGCAGGCCTGCCGGCGGGCCGCGTGAAGCGCCGGAGCTGCTGGCGTGGCGGGAGTTCATCGACTCGGCCATCGACTACGGCTACCGTTACAACCCTTCCGAGACGCCGTCACTGCAGGCGGCCGGCATTGCCCGGCTGGCCGGGCTCGGGGGCCCGGAATTCGCAGGCGCCGCGGAATCCCCCGGCACCCCGGCCGGCGTCCCTGTCGGCACCCCGGGGTTCGCCCCGGCAGCGGGCAGCGCCCCGGCCAGCACCAGGACCGCCGCAAAATCCGCCGCGGAGCTGCTGTGCGATGCCTACGAAAACGCAGTCTACGGTCCCCCTCCGGAGGAGCCTGCCGCCGCCCGCGACGACCTGGCCGACGCCGTCGAAACCGTCATCGGGCGGCTGAAGGGCCGGGCGGGAACGTGGGCGCGCCTCCGGGCGGCAGCGTTGCCGCCGTCGCTGTTCAGCCGCAACCGCTGATTCCCGCCCCGGTCAGTGCAGGTCAGGCGTTCTGCGGGTTCGGGAAGCCGATGTACTGGGTGTACTGGTATTCCTCGATGCCTTCCACACTGCCTTCGCGGCCCAGGCCGGACTGCTTGACGCCGCCGAACGGTGCCGCGGCGTTGGAGATGACGCCTGCGTTCAGGCCCATCATGCCGGTCTCGATGCGGTTGGCCATGCGCAGGCCGCGGGCGTAGTCCTTGGTGAAGACGTAGGCGACCAGGCCGTATTCGGTGTCGTTGGCCAGGGCCACGGCCTCGTCCTCGTTCTTGAACGTGACGATGGGCGCCACCGGGCCAAAGATTTCCTCGCTCAGGATCCGGGCGCCGGGCTCCACGCCCTGCAGCACGGTGGGCTGGTAAAAGTAGCCGGGGCCGTCCACGGGGGCGCCGCCCACCACCGCACGGGCGCCGTCGGCCACGGCGTCGGTGACGAGTGAGTGCACCTTGTCCCGGCTCTTGGCGTCGATCAGCGGGCCCACCTTGGTTTCAGGTGCCGTGCCGCGCCCCACGGCGGCGCCGCCCATTTTCGCGGCGAACTTGGCGGCGAATTCCTCCGCGACCGATTCGTGCACCAGGAAGCGGTTGGCGGCCGTGCAGGCCTCGCCCATGTTGCGCATCTTGGCCGCCATGGCGCCGTCCACCGCGGCGTCGAGGTCGGCGTCGTCGAACACCAGGAACGGGGCGTTGCCGCCAAGCTCCATGGAGGTGCGCAGGACGGTGTTGGAGGCGTCGGCGAGCAGGCGGCGGCCCACGGGGGTGGAGCCGGTGAAGGACAGCTTGCGCAGGCGCGGGTCCTGGATCAGCGGTCCGGTGACGGCGCCGGCGGTCGACGTCGTGACGACGTTGAGCACCCCGGCCGGCAGCCCGGCCTCGAGCAGCACCTTGGCGAACAGCTGGCTGGTGAGCGGGGTGAGGTTGGCGGGCTTGAGCACCATGGTGCAGCCGGCGGCGATGGCGGGGGCGATCTTGCGGGTGGCCATGGCGAGCGGGAAGTTCCAGGGGGTGATCAGCAGGCACGGGCCCACGGGCTTCTTCTGGACCAGGATCTGCGCGGTGCCTTCGGGGTTGCCCGAGTAGCGGCCGAACGAGCGCACCGCCTCCTCGGAGAACCAGCGCAGGAATTCGGCGCCGTACTTGACCTCGCCCATGGACTCGGCCAGCGGCTTGCCCATTTCCAGGGTCATCAGGAGGGCAAAGTCGTCGGCGCGGGCCGTGACGATGTCGAAGGCGCGGCGCAGGATCTCGCCGCGTTCGCGCGGTGCCGTAGCGGCCCACGCGTCCTGGGCGGCGACGGCGGCGTCAAGCGCGGCGGCCCCGTCCGCGGCGCCGGCGTCGGCCAGCGTCAGCAGGGCCTTGCCTGTTGACGGGTCCTCGACGTCGAACGTCTTGCCGGATGCCGCCGGGCGCCACTGGCCGTCGATCAGCAGTCCGGTGGGGACGCCTGCCAGGAGGGCGCTTTCGCGTTCGGTCAGTTCGGTGGCGGTCACAGTCATGATGACTCCTTCGTCTGTCGGCGGGCCCGGGCGTGGCGCACTGGGCAGCAGCATGGTGCTATGCGTCCCACGCTAGTTCTCCGGCGCCGGGGGTGTCTACGCATGCACGCACTACTGGCACGGGTTTTGCTGTGCATTTGTCCAACGGGGGTTGCGTGCTTCCGTGCGCCGGCGGTCCGCGCTGGGGGGCCTTGCTTTATGCGCCGGATTCGCCGCGGGTTTGGCGCACGTTGTCCTGTGGCGCCAAACCCGGAATGGGTCCGGCGCATAAGAAAACCCGCCGTACCTTATGCGCCGGGACTACCCCCGGGCGGCGAGCACGGCGCTGTACAGTTCGCGCTTGCTGACGTGGACGTCGTGGGCAATGACGGCCACGGCCTCCTTCATGCGCATGCCCTGGCCCATCAGTTCGTTCACGGCGGCCACGTGGTCCTCGGGCGTGCCGGGGTCGGCGGCGGGTGCTCCGGCCACCACGATGGCAATTTCGCCGCGGATCTCCGCCGCCTCGGCCCATTCGAGCAGGCCGGAAAGCGGTTTGCGGATCACTTCCTCGTAGGTCTTGGTCAGTTCCCGGCACACTGCGCCCTGGCGCGACGGCCCAAAGGCGGTGTGCAGCGCCCGCAGCATGGCCTCGAGCCGGTGCGGCGCCTCAAAGAACACCATGGTGCGTGGTTCCAGGGCCAGCTCGTGCAGCCGCGTGGCGCGCTCACCGGACTTCCGTGGCAGGAACCCTTCAAAGCAGAAGCGGTCGGTGGGCAGCCCGGACAGGGCCAGCGCGGTCAGCACGGCGGACGGCCCCGGGGCAACCGTCACCCGGATGCCGGCGGCCACGGCGGCTTCCACCAGCCGGTAGCCGGGGTCGGACACGGAGGGCATGCCGGCGTCGGTCACCATGAGCAGCACCTTGCCGGACTGCACCTGGGCCAGCAGTTCGGGGGTCTTGGCGGCCTCGTTGTGCTCGTGGTAGCTGACAATGCGGCCGGAGACGGTCACGCCCAGCGAGGTGACGAGCCGGTGCAGCCGCCGCGTGTCCTCGGCCGCCACGATGTCCGCGTGCCCGAGCCAGGAAACCAGCCGGGCGGAGGCGTCGCCCATGTTCCCGATGGGCGTGGCGGCCAGGACAATGTACCCTTCGCCGGGAGCCGTTGCGGGCGCCAGCGACGCATCCAGCACGGCGTCTGACACGGCGCCCGGCGCATCCGATTCGTCACCAAAATCCGCCTCAGCCGGGCGGCTCCCGGGCCCGCCCGTCACCGGGCCAGACCCTGAGTCGTTGCCGGCGGGTTCGGGGTCCAGGTGTTCTTCCATGACTCAAGCGTAGTTGGCCCCGCCCGGCCGGATGCCCGCGGCACCACGGCGGTGCTGCCGGCCGGCAGATTCGATGATGACGTCCACCGGCTAAAAGGGCTGGCCAGCGGGTACTGTGTGGACATGACGAACGTCCTCGCGTGGGTCTCGGGTTCCGGTGTGGTGCAGGGCATCATCATCGGCGGCACACTGGCGTTCCTATCAGCGGTGGTCACCATGAACGTGGTGGGCAGGACCCTCACCACCACGGTCAACGGCTGGAGCAGCATCCGCCAATGCGGCCAACCGGGCAACGGGATCCTGGTACGTGCCGCCTGCGCCAAGGCGCTGCCCGCCGTGAACGTGTTTGAAGAGGCGGCGTATTGGACCAGCACCACGGATGCCTCGGGACAACGGTTGAACAGCAGCCATGACTACGTCCTGCATTTTCCGGCCGGGCAGTTCCCGCCGAATGACGCCTTCTGGACGCTCACGGCCACCGACATGGTCGGCTACATGGTGAACAATCCGGCCAACCGCCTGGGCATCGGCAGCCGGTCAACCCTCGCAAAAAACCCTGACGGTTCCACCGATATCCATCTCCAGTCGAAGGCGCCGGACAGACACGCGGAGAACTGGCTGCCGACGCCGTCCGGGAACTTCAAGCTCATGCTGCGCGCCTACCTGCCCGGTGCGGCCATTCTTGACGGCAGCTACCAGGTGCCGCACGTTGCCAGGACGCAGTGACATGAACCGCCTGATCCTGAAATACGGGTATCCCATAACGGCAGTCATACTGCTCGTCTTCGCATGGGTGGTGTACCGGCGCATCGCAGTCGGGAGCACGATCCTCCCGCTCGTCGTCGCGGCCGTCGTCGTCTGGGTGATCGGTGCGCCTGCCTTCATTTACCTCTGGCCGCGCCTGACGGTCGGCGGCTACAAGCGGGCGATCCTCAAGCATGGTTTCGGTGCCGGCCCCATCCCCGTCAACAGCCTGTACGCCGTGCCCGGCACCTTTTCCCCGTCGACGGCGAGCGGGAGCCTGCTGGCCACCGGAACCAACGACCTGCTCTACATCGGCGGCTGGATCGACCTGAAGGACAGGCCGCAAGTCCTGCACGTACCGGACATGGCCGGCCGTTACTACAGCCTGCAGTTCATCGATCCGTCGACGGGCGCCAATTTTGCCTACGTGGGCAAGCGCACCACCGGAACCCAGGCGGGCGACTATGTCCTCACCGGGCCCGGTTGGAAGGGATCCCTGCCGGCTGGCATGGCCCGGATTTCCGCGCCCACTAATTCCCTGCTCGCCATCGGCCGGGTAATCATCGAGAACGACGACGACGTTCCCGCCGCGTATGGGCTGGCGAAGCTAATTCAGCTCGCACCGATGCAACAACCATAAGGAGATCGGCCATGTCCGCAACGCTGAAACTGGCACACAGGGCCATCGGGGTGGAGGTCCGCCGCGGCCCCTACGACGCCGTGGTCGACGGCAAATTTGTCCGGAGCCTGAATATGAATGAGACCATCGACATTCCGGTGGAACCCGGACACCACACCCTCCAGGTCCGCAGCGGCCGAAACTCCAGCCGCATCAGGACCTTCGACGTCGCCGACGGCGAAGTTGCCAGCTTCCGGTGCACCGGCAAGAGCATCCTGCCGGTCTTCCTCCTGTCCTTCGTGGTGCCCAGCCTGGGCATCTCGCTCAAGCGAGAGTAGCGCCAGCAGCGCCAGTAGCGCAACCAGTCCGGGTGGCGGGAACGCGCCACGCAAGGCCCATCGCCGCCAGAAAGGTAGCATGGGCAAGGTGCATACCAACGCCGCGGAACCCGACGTCCCCACCCCGGGCCTCCCCGCAGCAGCGTCCACAGCACCGTCCACGGCAACGGAAGCAACGCCCGTACTTCAGGCGCCCGCCGCACGGCGCTGGCTCGTCGACCCGGCCCAGGCGTTCACGCGGACGGCCCTCGCGCAAAGGCTGAACGGCGTCCGTGCCGGCTTCCGCCAGACCCCGGCCAGCCTGCGCCTCTGGTTCTGGCTGGCACCGGTGCTGACGGCGGTGGTCGGCGGCGTGCTGCGCTTTGTCCGCCTCGGCCAGCCGCACTCCCTCGTGTTCGACGAGACCTATTACGTCAAGGACGCCTACAGCCTCCTGCAAAGCGGCTACGAGCGCAATTGGGCCGAGAAGGCGAACGACCTCTTCACCAAGGGGGACTTCTCCGGCCTCCAGGGCACGCCCGAGTACGTGGTGCATCCGCCCGTCGGCAAGTGGATGATCGCGTTCGGCATGTGGCTGTTCGGCCCGGACAGCTCGTTCGGCTGGCGGTTCTCGGCCGCACTGGTGGGCACCCTTTCGATCTTCCTGCTCGCGCTGATCGCCCAAAAAATGTTCCGCTCCACCATCCTGGGCGCCGTCGCCGGGCTGCTGTTCGCCGTCGACGGGCACGCAATCGTGCAGTCGCGCACCTCGCTGCTGGACATTTTTGTCATGTTTTGGGCGCTGGTGGCCTTTGGCGCCCTGCTCCTGGACCGTGATGACGGACGACGCCGGCTGGCCGCCCGGCTCTCCCATCTCGCCTCCCCGGACGGCCGGGTCCCGGCGAAGAACCTGCTGCATGGCCCGTGGCTGGGCATGAGGTGGTGGCGGCTGGCGGCCGGAATTTCGCTGGGCCTGTGCACGGGCACCAAGTGGTCGGGGGTGTTCTTCCTGGCTGCCTTTGGCGTGATGACCGTGGTGTGGGACATGAGCGCCCGCCGCATCGCGGGGGTCCGGTACTGGGCCACCGGTGCCATCGTCAAGGACGGCGTGCTTGCGTTCGTCAGCATGGTCCCGGTGGCCGCGGCCACCTACCTGGCCTCGTGGACGGGCTGGTTCCTTTCCACGAACGGGTACGACCGCAACTGGGCCGCGACCAACCCGGGCGGGGCGTGGGACTGGGTCCCGGCGTCGCTCCGGTCCTTGTGGCACTACCACCTGACGGCCTACAACTTCCACACCGGGCTCGAGACGGACCACCCGTACAAGGCGAACGCGTGGTCGTGGCTGGTGATGGGCCGCCCGACGTCGTTTTACGCGCAGTATCCGCTCAAGGGCCAGTCGGGCTGCACGGCGGACAAGTGCGCGGCCATGGTCACCAGCCTGGGCAACCCGCTGATCTGGTGGTGCGGCACGCTGGCCCTGCTGTTCCTGGTGGGCGTCTGGGCCGCCCGGCGCGACTGGCGCGCGGCCGCCATCCTGGTGGGCTTCGCGGCCGGATTCGTCCCGTGGCTGCTGTACCCGGAACGGACCATCTTCTTCTTTTATGCCATCGCGTACGAGCCGTACATGATCCTGGGTGTCACGCTGGTGCTGGGCATGATCATGGGCAAAGCGTCCGCTCCCCCATGGCGCAGGCAGCAGGGCGCCCTCTTCGCCGGGATCTTCGTGGTGCTGGCGATGGCGTTGAGCGCCTACTTCTACCCCTTGTGGTCCGCCGAGGTGATCCCGTTCGACTACTGGCGCCAGCACATGTGGCTGCCGTCCTGGATCTAGGCGTTCGGCGGCCGCAGGCGGTTGCTCATAGGATCGCGGCCCACTTTTATGACTAAGTCCTGAAAGTCAAAAAACCGGGGTTCATGGTTCGGAGTACACCTCCCGTCCATCCGCACGGACATCACCCGACTGATCCAGCGTCTGAATTGCCGCGAGCCGCCAACGTACTTCCTTGCCGGTCCCACCTCGACAAGGACGACGAAACGCAACATGGCGCCAAACCATACAGGGGTCACCGACTCCGCCGCCGCGAGGCGCCCTAACCTCGACGGCCGCGGGCGGGTGGTGCGTTACTGGGCGGCGGCGCGGCGTCCGGGGCGTTTGGCGCGGACCACGGCCTGGCGGCGGTCCTTCGTGGGCCAGGTGAAGGCCAGCGTCAGGGAGGAGACCACCAGCACGAACGCGCCGATGAAGATGCCGGCGTCGGACCAGAACTGGCTCGGGAACAGGCGGATCAGGGTGTCGTCCGTGTAGAACGTCCAGGTGCCGTTGGCGAAGAAGATCCGGTGGAAGTCGGTGAAGAACGTCTCCCAGCCCATGAACGCCAGGACGCCCAGGCCAATGATCAGCACCAGTGTCACAATGGACCCGGCGAACAACCCGCGCCGCACCCCGCCCGTACTGCGCCGGGACAGGTAGATGATGCCGATGACCATGACGATGGCCAGCACCAGGCCCAGCAGGAACGCAAAGTCGATCAACGACTTCACATCCGCCATGTGTGCCACCTCCCGTTCCAGGAACAGCGGGGTGCCCTGCGGGTTGACCAGGTCGCCAAGGTAGCGGCGGCCGGCAAAGTTCAGCAGGTAGTCCACGGTGTAGGAGCCGTAGGTGAGGCGGTCGTCCGTGGAGAAGCCAAAGGAATCCACCGGGAAGCCCGGGCGGTGGTACTCGATCCAGAGGAACGCGTTGGTGGTGACGAGCCGGATGGCCAGCACCAGCAGCACCACGGGGTAAAACACGGCCAGCAGCACCTGGAACACGCGGGGCAGCACGGGCTTGGTGTTGGCGGCCTGTTGCCGGGCGGCCAGGCGGCGGTCCACCTCCTCCTGCGGCGGGCGGACCTGCAGCATGCTGGTGGGCGACTGCTCCACGTATACGTCCTCCGTGCCGGCGTCCACCGCTTCGGCCTTGGCGGGCCCGGCGTTATTGCCGGCCGACGCCGGTGCCGTTGCGTAAGTGCCCTGCGTGGCGGAAGGCGCCGTGGCCGCGCCCGGCCCGGATGCACGAGCCGCCCCGGCCTGGGCGCTGTCCGCCGATTCCGGATCGGAGTCGGCGGGCAGCTTGGGCATGCGTGTGGCGGGGCGCATGGGTTCGGGAATGCCGTCGGCGGGCATGTCGATCTTGATCCTGCTGGCGGAGGACTGTGCCGGGGCGGGACGTTGCCCCGGGGCGCCGGCAGGTGCAGCTGCGCCGCTGCCGGCAGTGCCCGGAGCCCCCTCGGCACCCGTGGAAGCCGCGGAATCGGCAGAAACCGCCGGCTCCGCCGCGGGCGTGCCGGAGCCGGCGCCGGGGTATGCGGCGGGCGCAGCACCTGACGGGGCAGCCCCGGAAGGTGCGACCCCGGGCTTGGCAGGGGTTGCGGGGGTGGAGTCGGCGGCGGGCACGGCGGGGGCTTTTTGGGGCTGGTTCTCTGTCACACCCGCAAGGATACCGGCGGATCCTGCCCCGGTGCTGGTGCCACCCCGGGCGGCGCCAAACTGGCGCCGCACTCACAGGTGTGGTTCAGGCGGAAGGGGCGGCAGCCCCGGCGTCGTCCGCGGAAAGGTCACCGCGCTCCCCGGCCAGCCAGGCGCGCCGGCCCAACACCAGGGTGTACGTCCAATACGCGGCCAGGACCAGGGCGCCGATGGTGATCTTGGCCCAGACGGGCAGCGGGCTGGGGGTGACGTAGGCTTCAACGAGCCCGGAGATGAACAGGACAAAGACCAGTCCGACGGCGGTGGTCATCAGGGAGCGGCCCTCCTGTGCCAGGGAGTCGAGCCGGCTGCGCGGCCCGGGGCTCACCCAGGCCCAGAAGATGCGCAGCCCGGCGGCGGAGGCGATGAAGATGCTGGTCAGTTCCATGAGCCCGTGCGGGAGGATGTAGCTGAAGAAGGTGTCGCCGCGGCCGTAGGCGAACATGACGCCGCCGGTGATGCCCACGTTTTGGGCGTTCGTGAACAGCGAGTACGGCACAAACACGCCGGTGATACCCAGGGCCACGCATTGGGCGGCGATCCAGGCGTTGTTGGTCCACACGGCGCCGGCGAAGGAGGCGGCGGGGTTTTCGGAGTAGTAGTTGACGAAGTCGTGGTTGACCAGTTGCTGGAGGCTGGCGTCGCTGCCCAGCGCGGCGAGCACTGCCGGGTTGCCGGCGGCCCACGCCGCGAAGAGCGCTGCGATGACGATGAAGACGGCGCCCACAATGACCGTCAGCCAGCGCAGCCGGTAAAAGGCCGCGGGCAGCGAGATGGTGAAGAAGCGGGCCACGTCCACGAACACGTTGGACTTCGCGCCGGTGAAGCGGGTGCGGGCGTTGGCCAGGATGGCGGAGAGGGATGCGGAGAGGGCGCCTTCGGCGGCGACGGAGCGGATCAGGGACAGCTGGGCGGAGGTGCTTTGGTACAGCTCAAGGAGTTCGTCCGCCTCGCCGCCGGTGAGCCGGCGTTTCCGGGCAAGCGAATTCAGCCGCTCCCACTGCGGGCGGTGCACTGCGGTAAACGCGTCCAGGTCCACGCAGCCAGCCTACCGGTCCGTGTGCCTTGGCGGCGGCCTCACTAGACTGGTTTCATGTCCGCGATCATTACCGGCGAGGCCGTTGTCCTTGAGCTGCGGCCGGCCTCGTTTGCCGCCCGCTCGCTGGGTTCCGCCATCGACGTCCTGGTGACCGTGGTGCTGGCCGTCGGCGCCATTTTTGTGATGGGCGCCGTGCCGGGGCTGCTGGACGGGGCCGCGGCCCGCGCCGTCGTCCTGGTGACGTTGGTGGGCATTGTGGTGGCGCTGCCCGTCGCGGTGGAGACCGTGTCGCGCGGCAAGTCCGTGGGCAAGCTGGTCATGGGCTTGCGCATAGTGCGCGACGACGGTGGCTCCATCCGCTTCCGGCAGGCCCTGGTCCGTGGTCTGCTGGCGGTATTTGAGATTTACATGTCCCTGGGCTCCGTGGCGTTTTTGGTGTGCCTGTTCAACGACAAGTCCAAGCGCCTGGGTGACATGATGGCCGGTACCTATGCCATCCGCGACCGGGCACCCAAGTACCAGCCGCTGCAGGTGCACACCATGCCGGCGCTGGCACCGTGGGCACAGCTGGCGGACATCGGCCGGCTGCCGGACCCGCTGGCCCGGCGCATCTCCGTGTTTCTGCGGCAGGGCGCGCGGATGGCGGAGTCTTCGCGTAGCTCGATGGGCCTGGCGTTGGCGGACGAGGCAGCGGCCTTTGTGGCACCGCTGCCGCCGGCCGGCACTCCCCCGGAGATGTTTCTGGCCACCCTGATTTCGGAGCGCCGGGACCGCGAATTTGCCCGGTTGACGGCCGGCGAAGCGCAGGCAGCGCAGCTGCGCATCCGCCTGAACGCCCATGGCGTTGGAAGCAAGTAGTGGGTCCGAGTACTTGTTTTTCTGCTGCTTCGCGTAAACGAGTGCCCGCCACTCTATAAGGCCGAGTACTTGCCGGTGTTTAGTTGGTCCTAATCGGGCCGGCTGCTTGCCGGCACGGGGGCAGCTTCCAGCCGAGGTTGCCTGGTCTCAGGCGGGAAACCGCCGCTTTGAAGGGCACTGACATGTTGATGATGTACGTGTTTGCTTCCGCGCTTCCGGCCGCTTGGTGGGCCAGGATGCGGTTGGCTGAAGGGGAAACCGGGGAAAAGGGCGCCACCGCCACTGAGTACGCGATTCTTGTGAGTCTTATTGCCATAGCCATAGTCGGGGGCGTGACGACGTTCGGTTCTGCATTGAGCGGGTACTTCGAAGCGATCACTGAATCGCTCCGCACCTCACTCAATCTGTAGCCGCAATTTTTCATCGATTGCAATAAATCCTTTATTCATTCCGCGGTCCATAGGCCGCCAATTTGTCATGCCATAAATTAGTTTCAATAAACATTCAGTTGAGAGCTGTTCCACACTTGGACTTTGATCACGAAACCAAACAAGTACTGACCGAAGTCACTCAATCTTCAAGTTCACCGTTATCCCCTCTCTAGGTGGGGATGGCACATGTTGCCGATGTTTACGCGGAATTTGATGAATGAGATCAGAAATTAAAAAGTAGAGTGTTGACCACTCTAGAGACGGACAGGCCGGCTGGAGTTTAGTTGTTCTCAGCCGGGGGAAAAGATTTCACCGGGTATCAACCGAAGCTCCACAGCAGGTCTCAGAAGGTCTCTCGCAAGGTCTCCAACAGGTGTCTCTCACTACGTTTCACATTGACCCTCGCATGATTCCCCAAGACCCGCCTACGGTCTTCGGCCAAATTGGTCACCTTTATGAAAGCAGGCAAGACAATGTTGAAGATGTATGTAACCCTCCAGTCCCTGTTCATCGCCGGCGCCGACCGTGTCAAGGACAGCGAGCGCGGAGCAACCGCAACTGAGTACGCGCTGCTCATCGCATTGATCGCCGTCGTCATCGTCGTCGGTGTCTCGTTCTTTGGTTCTGCATTGAGCGACTTCTTCACGACCCTTGGTGGCAAGGTCACCGGGTGGGGTACTTCTCTCTAGTGGAGATCGGCTCAATCGAGGACTTGCCGGCGTGCGGGATCGTAGCATCAAGCACGCCGGCATTTCCTCACCCAATCTTTTATGTACACGAGCAAGACAAATAGCTTAGATCGGTGTGATGCACAATGGCCGTCAAGGAAGGCTCGCAAAACGGTGCCGCCACTGTCGAATTTGCCTTGGTGGTCCCGATACTTCTTGCCATCATTCTTGGCATCATTCAATTCGGCTACGTTTTTTTCATGCAAATCTCCATGACCCAGGCAGCGCGAGCCGCTGTCCGAAGCATGGTTGTGGAAAATGATCCGACCAGTGCAAAAAATATCGCAGTCGCAAACGTCGTAGGGCTAAGCACGGACGAAGTCAGCATTCCGGCCAGCTGCCCCAACCCGGCGACCATACCAGCGACCACCATCACAGTCACAGTCACACATACGGTGAACGCGATCGGTGATCTACTCCCAATATCACTCGTCCGGAAAGCGACAATGCAATGCGGTGGCTAAAGTCTGTAGCTGATCGAGCTATTTCTCCACACGGCCAGGGCGCGTCTGAGACCGGTGCGGTCACCGTCCTGACTGCGCTCCTGATGGTCGCAATGCTCGTCATGGTGGCACTCGTCGTAGACGTCGGCATGGTGTATTCAGAAAAAGGTCAGCTGCAAAATGCCGCAGATTCCGCTGCCTTGGCCGTGGCCGGCGAATGTTCGAAGAATCCGCCTCCTTGCGCGGCATCAACGTGGCAAACCACAGCCAACACACTGGCAAACCAGAACTCGAGCGACGGTCAAAGCACCGTGGAAATAGAAATAGCCGACAGTGTGGTTACGGCGACCACATCAACCTTGAACAATGGCGGAGACTCACTTTCCCTTCCATTTGGTTCGTGGACCGGACTTTCGTCGGCCAAGGTCGAGGCCGTCGCCCAAGCCGCATGGGGCGGTATCTTTTCCGGGCCACCGACGTTGCCGCTAACCTTCGGCAATTGCGAACTCAACCCAGACAAGTATCCCCTGGACGGCCCAGACCGAACAATCCTGCTTCACAGCAAATCAAAGTGTTCGGGAATTACATCCTCAGGCATTAATATGCCGGGCGGTTTCGGCTGGTTGGCAACGAATGGCACCTGCAATTTGATTATCAGTGTCGACCAGTGGGCAGCAAATGATCCCGGCGGAAACAATCCCTGCCCGGATCTGTTCACTCCCAGCCTTGTAGGGCAAACAGCACTAGTGCCCATCTTTGGCGACGTCACCGGAACTGGCGCAGGCGCCCAATACAAAATCGTTGGTTGGGGTGTTTTCCTGGTGAAGGGCTGGAGTTTTGGAGCCGGTTTAGTAGTCAACTGGCCGGCATGTGTAAATCCCGACAAAGCGGCAGGTCTTTGCTCTCCGAGCGACACCGGTTTGTACGGACATTTTGTCAAGCAGCTGACCTACGAGGAGGGCCTCACCTATGGCGGGACCACCGAATACGGGGCCACTGCAGTCCATCTCATCAAATAGTCAATCAGCAAGGGGGAAGCGCCGTGAAAACACGCCTTCTGGGGGGCATTGCAGCAGTTATTTTAGCCATTCTTGGCACTGTGATGCTGGTCAATTATGTCAACGGGGCCGATGCCAGGGCCCTTGAAGGGACGCAGACCACGAACGTGGTCGTCGTACAAAAGGAAATCCCATCGGGGACGGCCGTTTCAGCTTTCGGCAACTCTGTCGCCGTTAAACAAATACCGACAAACATGCTGGTCAATGGAGCCATGACGGACTTGAAATCTGTACAGTCCAAGGTGGCAGCGATGGAACTTCTGCCTGGCGACCAAGTTTCCAATGCCAGACTCACGGACCCCGCCACATACAAAGGGAGCAACCCCGCCAAAATACCTGACAACCTGCAGGAGCTGAGTTTCTCAGTCACAGCGGACCGTGTGTTGGGCGGACAGTTGAAACCCGGTGACTATGCGGCACTCTACCTGTCCTACAACGACGGCACTGGTACAGGTGCCGGCAATGTCCCCGCCACCAAGAACTCTTTAAGAAAAGTACTTGTAGTCTCCATGCAGGCCTCAGGTCAGGGATCATCAACTTCCCCGGCACCCACGAGCACCCCTGCCCCTTCAACCGCACCGGCGACAGTGGGGGCTTCCAGTTGGGTGGTCACAGTTGCTTTGACTCCCGCGGACGCAGTCAAATTAGTCCACGCGGCCGAATTTGGGCACGTGTGGGTGGCCAAAGAAGTCTCAGGCGCTGTCGGCACGACTCCTGCGCCACTCTTCCAAGGTGATGTATTCAAATGAGCCGATTCAACGTAGTCACCACAGTCCCAGATTTTGAGCGGCGGGTTCGAGCGGCGGCCGGGGGGAATCTGACGGGAACTGTACAATCCATCCCGAGTGTTCCATTTCCAGCCGGTCCCGAGGAGATCTTGGCCCGGCAAACAGGCGAGCCGCTTGAAGTTCTCCTTCTTGGCCCAGGCATCCCGGTGGATAAGGCCATCAAACTGGCCTCCGTGTTTGATCTCATGTACCCAGAGATCAGTGTGATTCTGGTCCATGAAACCACGGAAACCGTTGCGGTCCAGGCAATGCGCAGCGGCGTTCGGGATCTCTTGGGCCCTGACTCGGACATCGACGCCATCAGAGTGATGTTGGAGCGGGCGAGCCTGGCTGCCGCCAGCCGGCGGCGCGGCCTCACACCGCCAAATGAACCCGCCCGGGAAGCTGGCCGAGTCATCGCCGTCATGTCGCCAAAGGGCGGCGTGGGCAAGACTACAGTGTCAACCAATCTGGCCATCGGTCTGGGCAAACTGGCACCGATGTCCGTTGTTTTGGTTGACTTTGACGTCCAATTTGGTGACGTGGCCTCAGGATTGCAGTTGAGTCCCGAACATACGCTGTCAGATGCAGTGACCGGTGCGGCCTCCAATGACTCAATGGTTCTGAAGGCATATCTGACCGTGCACCCGGCAGGCATATACGTACTTGCCGCCCCCCTCAACCCGGTGGAGTCGGAGCACATCAATGGCGACCAAGTCGGACACGTTCTTCGACAACTCGCAGCTGAATTCGCTTATGTGGTAGTTGATTCCTCCCCCGGACTGGGTGAGCATGTTCTGGCAACACTCGAACAAGCTTCCGACGTTGTGTGGGTGTGTGGCATGGATGTCCCAAGCATCAAAGGACTTCGAGCCGGGTTGGGTCTTCTGCATGAGATAGGTCTAGTGCCGTCTGGCCGCCATGTTGTGCTGAATTTTGCAGACAAGTTCACCGGGTTGAAAGTGCAGGACGTCGAAGAGACCCTCGGCGTACCTGTAGACGTGGTCATTCCACGTTCTCGTGAAATCCCGCTGTCTACGAATCGCGGCGTCCCGCTGCTGCAGGAAAATGTCCGCGGCGGAGCCGCTAAGGGAATGCGTAAATTGGTGGCCCGCTTCGATCCGAAGGTACTGGCCAAGCCACAAAAGAAGGTCCACAGAAGGGTTGAGATCTCATGAATCTTTCAGAACGTCTCGCTGCCGCTCGAGGCCAGTCACCTCTGGCTACTATGCCAGGTTCTACACCCAAAGCCGATCCGGAGCCAAGTGCGACGTACCAGCACCCCGGGCTATTTTTGCCCCCGGATCCTTTCGCCTCTGCTGACAAGACGGCCACCCCTGAAAATATCCAACCCCTCGCCGACGGACTGGCAGGCCTCAAACACAGGGCGACGGAAACCTTGTTCGAAAGGCTCGGCGCCAGGCTCAGTGATCCCACCATGGCTGAGGACGAACTCAACAAGATGGCCTCCGACGAGCTCGCCACCATTATCCAGGAAGAAAAGGCGGCACTGTCAACCGATGAACGGCGTCGCCTGATCAAGGAAGTCTCCGACGACGTACTGGGGTTCGGGCCACTGCAACAAATGCTTGATGACGTTTCCATCACGGAGATCATGGTGAACAACGTCGATGCCATCTACATTGAGCGGCTTGGCCAAATCACCAAGACCTCGCACAGGTTCGCCTCTGAAGCGCAGTTGCGACGGGTTATTGACAGGATCGTATCAAAGGTTGGCAGGCGCATCGACGAATCGTCGCCGCTGGTGGATGCCCGGCTTGAGGACGGTTCCCGCGTCAACGTGATTATCCCGCCGTTGGCTGTCAACGGGCCAACACTGACTATCAGAAAGTTCAGTCATGTTCCACTGACGGTCCAGAATTTGATTGATTTCGGCACACTGACGACGGAGATGGCAGAACTCTTGCACGCCTGCGTGTGGGCAAGAATGAATATTCTGGTGTCGGGTGGAACTGGAACAGGCAAGACAACCCTGTTGAATGTGCTCTCGTCATTCATTCCGCCGACGGACCGCATCATCACGATTGAAGACGCGGTTGAACTGCAGTTGCAGCAGGAGCACGTGATTCGACTCGAGAGCCGGCCGCCCAATATCGAAGGCAAAGGTGAAGTAGCCATTCGGGATCTCGTGCGGAACTCACTTCGAATGCGTCCGGACCGAATTGTGGTCGGCGAGGTCCGTGGTGGCGAAAGCCTGGACATGCTCCAGGCAATGAACACCGGCCACGACGGTTCAATTTCAACCGTCCATGCAAATTCGCCCCGTGATTGCATTGCCCGTCTGGAAACGTTGGTCATGATGGCAGGAATCGAACTCCCACTCAGGGCCATCCGTGAGCAGGTTTCATCGGCGGTAGACCTCATTGTTCAAATCACCAGGTTGCGCGACGGTACCCGCAGGGTCACGCACGTTACTGAGGTCCAAGGCATGGAGGGCGACATTGTCACCCTCCAGGATGCATTCCTCTTTGACTATTCAGCAGGAGTGGATGCGAACGGGCGGTTCATGGGCAAGCCCGTTGCCACGGGCATTAGGCCGCGATTCGTCGAGCGCTTCAATGATTTGGGCATCAAAGTCTCGCCAACCATTTTTGATGTCCCTGCCGAAGGAGCCCGGCGATGAACCAGGAAATGTTGGTGGCAATCGGAGCAAGCTGCTGCTTGGTTGCCGTACTGCTTCTGCTGCTAGTGGTATTCAAGCCGCGGCACGGCAGGGTTTCGCTATCGCAATTAATACAGCCGATTGACGGTCCTCAAGTCCCGAAGGCTGGAAGGGCTCTCGCCCGTGCTACAGGTTCAACGATAGAGACCATCAACCGCTTCCTCGATCGGCGTGGTTCGCGCTACACGATGGCGACAACGCTGGAATTGGCGGGAATCCGAATGCGGCCGGCAGACTTTATTATCAGGGTGGCGGCAGTCACTGGAGTTGCAGTCCTTGTCTTTTACCTTCTGGAGCTGCCAGGCATCGCGTTTATCATGTTGGCTGCTATTCCAATTTCTGCTTGGGCCGTCATCAAGATTTATACCGCTAGGCGCGAAGCCACATTTGACGACCAGCTCGGCGATACTTTGCAATTGCTCTCTGGCGGCATGCGCGCCGGGCACAGCCTGATGCATGCCGTCGATGCAGCCGCCATCGACTCAGATGCGCCTATGTCCGAAGAGCTGGCCCGGGTCGTCAACGAAACCCGCCTGGGCCGAGACGCGGGGCAATCACTGCAGGACACAGCATTGAGAATGCACAGCGACGACTTTAGTTGGGTTGCGCAAGCCATTGAAATCAACCGCGAGGTCGGCGGTGACTTGGCCGAGGTCTTGGACCACGTAGGCTCCACGATCAGGGACCGAAATCAAATCCGCCGGCAAGTGAAAAGCCTTAGCGCTGAGGGAAGGACTTCGGCTTTCGTGCTTTTCCTTCTTCCAATCCTGGTGTTTGCCGGCGTCATGCTCCTCAGTCCAAGCTACTTTTCGCCACTCTTTGCTACTCCGCTGGGAATAATCGTCGGCATTGTTTCCGTCATTCTCATGGGCGTAGGCGGGTTCTGGCTGCGGGCAGTAATCAAGATAAAATTCTAGGGAGTAGAAAATGTCACCCCTCGCCCTTGCGGCCATCCTATTCATCACACTTCCTTTAGCCACTCTTCTCTTCCAAGTCCTCGCCGCCGACACCGGAACCCGGAAATTGGTGCGACAAAATTTATTGGTTGGGCCGCTGGCTGTCAAGGAAAAACTTGCGCGATCCAGAAGTGTAGACCTTAGTGAAATTGCCGGCCGCTTGGCTCCCAAATCATATGAGGCCTGGCTTCAAAGACTTTTGAATCGGGCTGGCAGACCAGCAAAAATGCCATTGGCTCGCCTACTGGTTATTAAGCCACTCTTGTCCTTCGGGGTCTTTTTGGTTGGTATTCTGTTCGTTGCCTCAAATCCCACGAAGGTGACGGTACTGTCCCTTCTTGGCGCCGTGGTCCTCGTCTATTTTGCACCCGACATCATGCTTGATTCGCGAGCGAAAGATCGGCAGGAGAAAATTACTCTAGAACTTCCAAACACCCTCGATCAAATGTTGATCGCGGTGCAAGCGGGCCTAGGCTTCGAGTCAGCCATGACACGAGCAGCGTCGACAGGCACGGGACCGCTGGCAACGGAACTAAAGCGGACCCTCCAAGACATCCAAATGGGGCGAACCAGGGCAGATTCCTACCTTGCTTTGGCCCAACGTACTGAGGTCAAGGACTTGAAATCATTTGTCCGAGCAATCATCCAAGCTGATAAGTATGGTATATCAATCGGGAACGTGCTGCGCGCTCAGGCAGATGAATTGCGGGTCAAGCGTCGTCAAAGGGCCGAAGAGAAAGCCATGAAAATCCCGGTGAAAATTCTGTTTCCACTCATATTCACTATATTGCCGGTTCTGTTTATCGTCATCTTGAGCCCAGCAATAATTGGCATCATGCACATATTTTCAAATAGTGCGTTTTAGTTCTGAAAATGCGCCTGCCATAAATACAGATAATGGAATTATTTGAAATAACATTGGGGGCACCATGCATGAGGTAGTAAACAGACGTTCTGCGAGGTTGATGCTTCTTCCCGTTCATGTACTCATCAAGATCGATAATTTCATAACGTTTGAGCGAGTAAGGAACTACTCACTCATTTTCTGCTCCCTCGGCACCGTCATGCTTTTGGTGAATTCGCTCGTAAGGATTACGGATCCGGGCACAACAGGCGCCTTCCAGCCCGACTACCTTGCGCACTGGACCGGTGGTCGAATGCTCAGTCTGGAACAACTTAGTTCACTCTACAGCCCAGATGCACAACACCAAATCCAAAATTCGGTATTGGGGCAAACGCTTGCGCTCTCATGGTTCGTTTCCCCTCCTGTGACGGCTGCACTGTATTTTCCGCTCGCCATGCTTGGTTACAACCCCAGTGCGCTAATTTGGTTGGTAATAAATCTAATTTTGACTGTTTGGTGCCTCCGAAGAATGATGCGCATCGCCCCTCGACTATTCATTCGTTACCGCTGGGCTGTGGCATTACCCATTCTTGCGTCGGCGCCACTATTTGAGCTCCTTGGAGGTGGCCAAGACACCGCCTTCATGCTCGCGCTTTGGTTATTGGGACTGGAATGTCTCGAATCCCGCCATGAACTCAGCTCCGGCCTTCTCTTCGCACTGGGCACCCTGAAACCGCAGAACATTATCCTAGTTCCATTCGCGTTGTTCATCCAACGACGTTTCAAGGCGCTGGCGGCCTTCATTGCCGCCTCCGCCATGATTCTTTTAGCGTCTTTCCTGTTAGTTGGAGTCGAAGGTGTCAGTACGTGGGTGAAGACGATCACAGGCCCGCTTTACACTGAGCAAGTTCAACAAGTACAGCTTTGGAAAATGATTAGTATCCCAGCGTTTGCCCTCGCGGTTCTTCCCCCCGGCTGGGCCGTGTGGCTTGCCCCAAACCTCGGATGGATCTCCGTCACGGCAGGCATCCTAGTCCTGCTTTGGGTGCGGTATGTGACACGAGGGCGGACCGCCGACGTCAAGGCCTTGTGGATGGCCACATTGGCTACAACGGTGGTACTGTCCCCGCACGCACTCCTTTATGATGGTTTGCTGTTGGTCCCAGTCGCCCTCTTTTTGCTTGAACGGCGATCTTCTCGCTACCTCAGAGTGACCCTCTCGGCCGCCTTTGTCGCGACATGGCTGACGCCATTTTCGTTGATGCTAACGTCGCTATTTCCGTGGCCACTGGCAATACTTGGCGCTCCTTGGTCCGCTCTGCCACTATCCGCTTTATGGATTGCATCAATCCGGGAAGCACTCGGCTACAGGGCTCCGCTAAAGGCCTCGCGCCCATCACTTATGCTAGAAACCGGTCCGGTGAACAGCAATAGAGACTAGCCGACGGCCAGCATCACCAGCGCACCGGCCAGCATGAACGGCCCGAACGGGATCTGCGACTTGCGGCTGCCGCGCCGGGACACCATGAGCGCCAGCCCCCACAGGGCACCGAACACAAAGGCCAGGAACGTCCCCCACAGCACGGCGCCCCAGCCCACGAAGCCCAGGTACAGCCCCAGCACAAACGCCAGCTTCACGTCGCCGTAGCCCATCCCGGCCGGGTACACGAGCCGCAGGACCACATATACGGCCCACAGCACCGCTCCCCCAAGGACCGTGCGCAAGGCGGCTCCGGCGTCGAGCATGAACAGGCTGGCCAACAGCAGCAGCACCCCGGCAATGGCCGCGGACGGGAACACGATCCGGTTGGGCAGCAGCTTGCTCCTGATGTCGATAACGGTGAGCCGCCAGGCCATGACCAGGTAGTAGAGGCCGGCAATCAGCACCAGCCAAAAGGCGAGGGGGGCGCTCCCCCATAGTTCGCGCAGAACAGTGATCATCAGCCAGTCGTCCCGGGGTCGGTAGGAGGGTTACTTGTTGGCGTAGTGGGCGAAGGGGATGTTCCAGTCGCCGAAGCCGTCGGTTGGTGCAATGGTGTTGGTGGGGTCCAGCGTGCCGGTGGTGTGCACGAGGTCGCCCGGCTTCATGTTGTTGAACACCCAGGAGGCGCCTTCGCGGTCCAGGCCGATGCAGCCGTGGGAGAGGTTGACCTTGCCCAGGTACGGGATGGCAACGGGCGCCGCCAGGTGGATGAAGATGCCGCTGTTGGCCAGTCGCGTGGCGTATTCGACCTTGAGCTTGCCGTAGTAGGCGGGATCGCCGGGCTTGAGGCCGATGGTGGAGGCGTCGAACGTGGCGTGGCGCTGCTTGTCCGCCGTGAGCACCAGGAAGCCCGACGCCGACGGGAAGCGTTCGTCGCCCATCGAGGCCAGGAACGTCTTGGCCAGGTGGTCATTGACGTAGATGTGGACGATCTTGGCGGAGGCGTCGGCCTCCATGACCACCTTGTCGCCGATGTTGATGGTGTTGGTCTTGTTGAAGTTGCCGATCTGGCCGTTGCCGTAGTCGACGCCGAACAGCTTGATGTCAACCTTCAGGGCGGTATTGGCCGGCCAGTACGTGGCGGCGCGGTAGCGGGCCAGGGTGTCCGAATACCAATGGAACGCGCCCTTCTGCCCCGTCGCGGAGGTGATCCTGATGGCCTTTTCCACGGCGGCCTTGTTGGTCACCGGTTCACTGAAGTGGAACTCCAGCGGCTGGGCCACGCCCACGGTGGAGTTGTTGGCCGGGTACATCCACATGTCCGCTTCATTGGCGGCCGGGACCGTGGAGAAGGTGGTGGCGTTGGTATCCAGGTTGCCGTGCCCATCCATGGTGGTGACGCTGAACGTGTAGTTCGTGTCGAACGCCAGCGCGGAGCCGGAGACCCACTTGCGGCCGCCGTCGGACAGCTCGCCGTCGGTGGTGGCGCCGGTTTCGGTTTCCTTCAGGATGGCGCTGTAAATGGTGCCGGTCTTGACCTGGGCCGTGACGGGCATTGCCGGGTTGTAGCCTTCCGCGCCTTGCCCGGGGGCCACCGTAAGTTCAACGGGGGCGGCCGGCGGGGTGGTGGTGGGGACCGCCGACGGCGTGGGGGCGCCCGCCTCGTTGCCTGCGACCCACGAATTGGCCGTGGCGGCTCCGACGCCGCCCATGCCGATGGCCACGGCGACCGCCGCAACCACTGCGATCTTCCAGCCCCTGCGAGGCTTCCGGGCGGATTCCAACTCCGGCATTCAATCTCCCCAAAACTGTGGGTCAGCCCCACGGCGGAAGCACGTGACCTTACACGGCTAAGTCACAATTTTACGGCACGGCCTTGTTTTGGACGCGTAGGCCAAGGGTGTTTGGGGTTGCGATTGGGTAACCTCTGGGACACTCTGCCAGCACGTGCCGGGGTAGCTTGCAGCGGCCCACAGTGTGACCTCGACGCCGGTGGCACGTGCGCCAGAGTAGTCAGTAAAGCGCCTCCACGAGTTCTTCCTCACTCACCGGCCACTGAATCTCAGCCGCCCGGCGCTTGGCGCCGTCGATGAGCATCTGAAGCGCCGCTGTCTCCGTGGCCGCAGCCGGGCTGGGAGCCAAAGGGTCAGTGCCGCCGTCGTGCGTGAGAACTCCGCCGCGCAGCAGCCCGAGGGTCAACCGGATCGTTTCCGCGGGCAGGGCCGGAAGGGCGTCGGCCACAAAGTCAATGTACCCGGCCAGGCTGAGGGGCTGTCCGGCGGACAGAGCTACGTGGATGACGTCCGAGAGGATGAAGTGCCCCGGGTAGAGAACGGCCGGCATCCTCGGGCCCAGCACCATGCGAACAAGTTCCGGCGATTTCAGGTCCCGGTCCAGAAGGTGCGGCAGTGCGTCGCTGTAGTCCAGGTAATCGGCATGGACCACGGCCAGGGACTTATCTTCAAAACGGACCACGTGGTACTCAGTCCCGGCCAAGGCATATTGGAGCACCATGTAAAGCCGCGGAAATCCGGATTCCGCCGAAGGATAGTCCTGGATGGCTTCCCTCAGTTTGTTTCCCATCGATCCCAATGCCACTCTGTGGGATTCATGGTCCCGGACCGCAAGGGGTTGGCCGTCACCATCACTCCATGCTCACTCACGTTGACTACGCAACAGGCTGCCGTGCTCTTGGGTGTGACGCGGCCGACAATCGAACGCATCCTCGACGCTGGAAAGATTCCGTTTGAGAAGGCCGGAACGCATCGTCGCATCAAGCTGGAGGACATCCTGTCATTCAAGGAGGCCCGCAAGGCGGAACAATGCCGAGCCCTAACTTCCCTTGGCACACCGGGTGATGAAGACCCGAAAATCGCCCTTGCCCGGATGAAGCACGCCCGCACCGAGGCGGGCCTGAGGCGGCGGAGGCAAAGCAAATGAGACCAAACGGCACGGCGCCCGTAGAAGCGCGGCCTGCTCATTGCCTTGAACATTCGCCACACATGTGTGGACGACTATTTCACAAACCACCCGACTACGGCAGTATCGTGCAATGGTTTTGGGAGCAAACGATGTCGCAAAAAGGCTGGGCGTGGGCCCCGAGAGGGTTCGCGAACTAATCCATGAAGGCCGCCTGAAGGCTCAAAAGGTCGGCGGACAATGGGTTGTCGACGAGGGAGACGTCGTCGACAAAATATGGAACAAATCTGCGGGACGACCACTGTCCCCCAAAATGCCATGGCCCTGGCGCAAGCGTTGGAGGGGAAGGACTCGCCTGGTCTAAGCGCAGTGGAGCGACATAGGCTGCGGAGGCATATCCGAAACCTCATGGCTCATGGAAACCCGGAGGGCCAACTGCGGGCGTGGCTGTCAGCCAGCGCCGGAGCCGTAGAATTCGCCATCGGCAATGCCGACATTCCAGAACTTAGGGAAGATCCCAATATCCGGCTCTCCGGCATCTCCGACGCCCGCTCCGGATTACTGCCCGGCAATGAAGTGGAAGCCTATGTAGCGAAGGCCGACCTCGACCGCATCAGGGCCGATTGTTTTCTGGTTCCGGCTGGCCGCGGCCGGCGGGCCAATGTGGTTCTTCGCGTCGTCGATAAGCTTCCCGATGAGGTGCCGGCCATCTTCTCGGCCATGGACCTTGCCGAGCGCCCCGGTTCCCGGGAGCAGTCAGCAGCCGATTCCATCATCAGAAGCGTCCTTGCCCATTAAACTGCCGCCCATGCTTTCGGAGCAGGAAGAGTCCTGGCGGGCCATTTTCGAAATCTTCGAAGCACTCCCCGGCCGGAGAGTCCCTTGAAGGGCATCAACATCGATGGCTGCGCGGCAATGCCATGGTCGATGTACTCATTCCCCGATTCACCGGCGAGCGCAGCGAGAGGCGACGCGGCGCGACCGGCGGAACAACAATTGCGGCACCGGCGTCCCAGCAGGCTTTCCACCAGGCAGAGTTCGTTGAAGTTCAGGCTGGATCCTCCAACGGCAAGGTCAATCGACCCAATCTCATGGCACTCCCATAGGCAAAGCCGCCGCTCTGGAGATCATGGACAATCCCGGCAGAGAACGCCATGTCACCGCTTTTCTGACACTGGCCAGCGTGGTTACGGCCCGTGATCTCCGTTGCCATCATTACCAGCCAGCGGCACGACGTCACTTAGCTAATATGCCCGGCAACGTAGCCAGGAAGCCGCAATGGATGAACCTCGTTCCCGAGGGCGCCGAAGGCGTTGAACGCTTGCGAATGTCCCTAACACTCTAAGCTAGGCCCGTCACCCTACAACCCCTGCCCCCTCCGGCACCAGCACCTTGACCGCCCCGGGCGCAATCCCCACCGTCACTGGCAACGCGGATACGCGCTCACCGTCCGCATAAACGTTCAGCGGCCTGTTGGCACTGACCACCACCTCACTCCCCCGCCGCAGGCTGACATTGGCCCGGCCCAGGTGCGCCCCGCGGTACGAGCGCAGGAACGTTGCCGCCACCTCCAGGATCGACGCCTTCGCCAGCGAGACCACGTCCAGCAGTCCGTCGTCGGCCCTTGCCTGCGGGCAGATCCGCAGCCCTCCCCCGTACTGGCCCACGTTCCCCACGGCGACAAACCAGCCCGGAAAACTTGTTTCCCGGCCGTCCACGGCCACCGTAAACGTCACGTTCCGCCACTCCCTGAACGCCTTGAGCCCGCCGTACAGGTACACAAACGGGCCCAGGTTCAGCCGCGCGCCGTTGCCGTATTCATTGGCCAGCCCGTCGAAGCCCACATTGGCCACACCCAGGTACGGGTGCCCGTTGACCAGCCCCAGGTCGAGGTCCCGGACCGCCAGGCGGCCCATGCCCGCCACCGCCTTGACGGGGTCCAGCGGCAGTCCCAGCCGGCGCACCGTGTCGTTGCCCCGTCCCCCTGCCAGCGGAAGCACGACGGCGCCCGACTCCCGCGCCCCTGTGGCGGCGGCCCCGAGGAAACCATCCCCGCCCAGGACGGCCACCACGCTTCCCGGCGCTGCCGCGCAGGCCCGTGCCGTGGCGTCCGCCAGGCTGTCCGTGACACAAGCCGTGGGCGTGTACCCTGCGGCCCGCAGCGCGTCCGCGGTCCGGGGCAGCAGGCGCAGCGCGCGGCCGCGGCCCGATGCCGGATTGGCCAGCAGCAGCACCGGGCCGCCCGCCGGGGCCCGGCCAGGCGCCGCGCTCACCCTGCTGCCTCTGCGGTGCCGGTCCCAAAAGTGCCGGCGAGCGCCAGGATCTCGGCGGCCCGGCCGCGCGCCCGTTCGGCATCGGCGGGAACGAAGGACAGCCGGGTGCGCCGTTCCAGCAGGTCCTCCACGGAGGCAGCCCCCTCGGCCCGCACGGCAAACAGCAGCTCGGCGCCGGTGATCTCCGTGCCGTCAAACAGCGGTGCCGCCAGCAGCGGGTCCACCCGGGACAGCGCCAGCACGTCCGCGGCCTCCGTGCCGTACTTCGCCACCAGCCGGGCCGGCGCGGCCACGTCCGCAAGCTCCCGGACGGAGGCGGCGCCGGCCAGCGGCAGGTCCCGGGTCCGGCACGGGGCAAAAATCCCGAGCCGGCCAACCACGGCATCCACGGCGTCCTGGGCCATCCGCCGGTAGGTGGTCAGCTTTCCGCCCACCACCGTGACGGGGGTGCCGGGCACGTCCCGGACCAGGTGCCGGCGCGAGATGTCGGCCGTGCCGTCCGGCCCCTCGCCGTGCGCGGCCGCCGCCAGGGGCCGCAGCCCCGCAAAGGCACCCACCACGTCGTCGCGCGCCAGGGGCACGGCCAGGGTGGTGTTGACAATGTCCAGGAGGAAGCCGACGTCGTGCTCCGGGACTGCGGGATGGTGGCCATCGGCGCCGTGGTCCTCCTCATCCGTCAGCCCGATATACACAAGGCCGCCGGGCTGCGGCAGCACAAAGACGTAGCGTCCAAAGTGCCCCGGCACGGCGACGGTGTGGGCGGCGTGCGGATTGCCGAGGCGCTCCGCGCGGACCACCAGGTGGGTGCCGCGGCTGGGTGTCACCGTCAGCTCCGGCTCAAACCCGGCGGCCCACACGCCCGTCGCGTTCACCACCACCTTCGCCCGTAGCTGCAGCGGCGCCCCGGTCCGGACGTCGACGGCGTCCACCGTGGTGTCCGTGAGGGCCGCGGCCCTGACGTCGCGCAGCACGTGCGCGCCCAGGCCGGCGGCCGTCCGGAGCACGCCGAGCACCAGCCGGCAGTCGTCCACCGCCTGCCCGTCCCAGTACAGGATTCCGCGGCGCAGCGCCTGCGCATCGAGGGCCGGGACCAGGGCCGCCACGGCCTGGCGGGACAGCAGCTGGGGCCGCGGCAGCACCGTGCCTCCCATCCCGGTCAGCCAGCGCATCACGTCATAGAGGACCGCCCCGAACCCTTCCGCCCCCGATTCCCAGGCCGGGGCGCCGCGCGTGACGGGGATGACGAAGCCCAGCGGCCGGACCAGGTGCGGGGCGATCCGCTCCATGAGCCGGCGCCGCTCCACGGCCGATTCCCACGCCACGGCAAAATCCCCCTTGGCCAGGTAGCGCAGCCCGCCGTGGATGAGCTTGGAGCTGTAGCCGCTGGTCCCCGAGGCAAAGTCCCCGCCCTCCACCAGTGCCACGCCCAGTCCCCGGCTCGCGGCGTCCAGGGCCACCCCCGCACCCGTGATCCCGCCGCCCACCACGGCCACGTCCAGCGTGTGTGCGGCCACGTGCTCCAGCGAGCGCCGGCGGGTTTCATCGTTGATCCACGTCCGGTTGTCCATGTTCAGGCCTTTCCGGCCGTGTAGTCCGACGGCGTGAGGTAGCGTTCCAGCATCGTCCCCAGTTCCGCCAGGGCGGCGGCAAACGCGCCGGTCCGGATCAGGACCCGGGCGGACAGCGCCACGCCCTGAACCGCCAGCAGCAGCGCCGTGGCGGTGCCGGCCCTGGCCTCGATGCTGCCGTCGGCCGTGCCGGCGTCGAGCAGTGCGTGCAGCTGGTCCAGGACGATCTGCTGGCTGGCCCCGAATCGGTCCGTCACGTACGGGACCAGGAACTCGGGGTCCCGCTCGGCAATGGAGGCGACCAGCTCCGAGGTGGCAAAGACCCTCACGCTTTCCACCGCGAAGTGCACCAGCTGGGCGCGCCCGGTGCCGGCGGGAGTGCCGGTCCGCACAGCGCCGGCCCGGCTGCGGAACTCCTCGGTGAGGGTGGCCAGCACCGCGTTTTCCACCGAGCCCATGCGGCGGTAGAACGTCATGCGGGAGATGCCGGCGCGCTCGGCAATATCGTTGACGGTGGTGCGCCGCACGCCGTGGAGCACCACGGCGTCCCGGGTGGCCGCCAGCAGCTTCGCCTCGGCCGGCGGCGCCCCGGCACCCGATGCCCCGGCCCGCGGCATGCTGGTACGGTGTGACTCCATGTGTCACACTGTATCCCATGGTGACCCAGCTCACAGAAATTATTTCCCGGTCCGTCTGGTACGGCTGGGGCGACCCCGCCCGCGCCAGGCCCCTGGACGCGCGGACCCTCAGGCACCTGCGCCGCATGCTCCAGCTGGAAAGCGTGGACGCCAGCCACCCGCCCGTCAACCTCGCCGACGTCCGGGTGGGCCCCGTGCGCCTGGACCAGTCCGTGCTGTCGGAACTGCGCGCCATCGTGGGCCCGGGGCACGTCTCTACGGATGCCGCGGAGCGCATCCTCCACGCCGGCGGCAAAAGCACCCCGGACCTGCTGCGCCGCCGCAGCGGGGACGCGCTCGGCGCCCCGGACGCCGTCGTCTTCCCCGGCAGCAGCGACGAGGTGGGCGCGCTGCTGGCCCTGTGCGCCCGGCGCCACCTGGCGGTGGTGGCCTTCGGCGGCGGCACCTCCGTGGTGGGCGGGGTGGAGCCGCTGCGCGGGGGCCTGGCCGGCGCCGTCACCCTCGACCTGCGCCGCATGGACCGGCTGCTGGACGTGGACCCGCTCGCCCGCACGGCCACCTTCGAGGCCGGCATCCGGGGCCCGGCCATCGAGGCCGCACTGGCCCCGCACGGCTTCACGCTGGGCCACTTTCCGCAAAGCCACCAGGAGGCCACGCTGGGCGGCTACGTGGCCACCCGGTCCGCCGGCCAGGCATCCACCGGCTACGGCCGTTCCGACCAGCTGGTCAAGGCCGTGCACCTGGAGACCCCCGCGGGCCCGTTCGACGCCGGCTCCCTCGCGCCCGGTTCGGCGGCCGGGCCCCGGCTGCTGGATGTCGTGGTCGGCAGTGAAGGCACGCTGGGCGTCATCACCCGGGCCACGGTCAAGGTGTCCCCCGCGCCGGAAAGCAAGGTCCACGGCGCCTGGTCCTTCCCGTCCTTCGGTGCCGGGGCGGAGGCCCTGCGGCTGCTGCGGCACCACGGCGTCCGGGGCGACATGCCGCACGTGTGCCGGCTCAGCGACACGGGGGAAACGGCGTCGACCTTCCGGCTGGGCGGCTGGAAGGCCGGAGCGCTGTCCCGCTACCTGGCGCTTCGGGGGCAGCAGGCCCCGGCGCTGGCGCTGTTTGTGTGGGAAGGCGACGTGCGGGAGGTGCGGACCCGGCTCCGGCGCAGCGCGCGCATCCTGCGGCGGGCCGGCGGCATCCCGCTGGGGCCGGTGCCCGGGAAATCCTGGGAACACGCCCGGTTCGCCGGCCCCTACCTGCGCGACGGGCTGCTGACCCGCGGCGTGTTCGTGGAGACGCTGGAGACGGCCGCCACCTGGGGGCGGCTCGCGGACACCTACGGCAGCGTCCGCCGCGCCATTCAGGAGGCGCTGGAGGCCCGCGGCGCCGCGGCCCACGTCCAGACGCACATTTCCCATGTGTACCCGGACGGCGCCTCCCTGTATTTCACGTTCCTGGCCGGGCTGGAGGAGGACGGGCTGGCGCAAAACGCGCGGGTGAAGGCGGCGGCGTTGCACGCCATCCTGGCCGCCGGCGCCACCATCACCCACCACCACGCCGTCGGCCTGGACCACGCACCCTACCTGGCGGCCGAGATCGGGGGGCTCGGCGTGCGCGTGCTGCGCAGCATCAAGGACACGCTGGACCCGTCCGGCATCATGAACCCCGGCAAGCTCATCCCGGCGCTGCCGGGCGAAACCGCAACCAACACGGAGGAAACACCATGACCCTTCAATCCCTGGCCGGCACCACCGTCCTGGTCACCGGCGCAGCCATGGGCATGGGCAGGATGTACGCCGAACTGGCGGTGGCCGACCACGCCAAACACGTGGTGCTGTGGGACATCAACGCCGAACTGCTGGCGGCGGCCGCCGCGGAACTGTCCGGGCGGGGCACCGAAATCCACAGCTACGCGGTGGACGTGGGCAGTCTCGAGGCGATCGAGGCGGCGGCGGAGACGGTGCGCAACGACGTCGGCAGCCCGGACATCCTCATCAACAACGCCGGCATTGTGCGCGGCAAGTACTTTTGGGAGCACGACCAGCGCGCCGACATTGCCGCGACCATGGCCGTCAACACGCTGGCGCTGATGCACATCACCCGCGAGTTCCTGCCCGCCATGATCGCCGGCGGCCGGCCGTCCCGGATCGTGAACGTGGCCTCGGCCGCCGGGCTGCTCGCCAACCCGCGCATGAGCGTGTATTCATCCTCCAAGTGGGCCGTGGTGGGCTGGAGCGACTCGCTCCGGCTGGAACTGGCGCAGGCCGGCCACCGCCACATCAAGGTGACCACCTTCTGCCCGTCCTACATCAAGACCGGCATGTTTGAGGGCGCGCGCGGGCCGCTGCTGACCCCGCTGCTGGAACCCGGCGACGTGACGAAACGGGTGTGGCAGGCCATGAAGGAGGGCACGCCGATCCTCATGATGCCCTGGACGGTGAAGCTGAGCACGGCCCTGCGCGGCGTGCTGCCCGTGGCCGCCTGGGACCTGGTGGCGGGGCGCGTCTTCGGCGTCTACAGGTCCATGGAGCACTTCACCGGGCGGAAGTAGCACCCCGCAGGTAGTCCAGCTGCGCCTGGACCGAAAGCTGCGCCGCGCCCTGCAGGTTCGCCGGCACGTCCCCGTACACGAGGGCTGCCACCGCGGCGGCGGCGGGCTCCCCGCCCAATTGCTCGACGGCGGCCCGCACCTGGGCGAGCCGCTCCTGCCGGTGTGCCTGGTAGGCGGCCGCGGCGGCGGCCAGGTCCGGCAGCACCGGCCCGTGGCCCGGCAGCACGGCGACGGGCCGGCCGGCCGCGGCGTGCGCGCCGGTCGCGCCGGCCAGGGCCCGGGTGCCCAGGCCATGCAGCTTCCCCAGGGAGTCCAGGTAGTCGCCCAGCCGGCCGTCCGGGTAGTCGAGCACGGTGCTTCCCTGGCCCAGCACGGTGTCGCCGGTGAGCACCTGGGGGGTGCCGCCGTCGTGCTTCAGGGAGGGATCCTTCAGGACAAAGCAGACCGAGTCCGAGGTATGGCCGGGGGTGGCGAGCACCTCGATTTCCACGCCGGCGGCACGGATCAGCTCGCCGTCGCGCAGGGGCGCGCCGCCGTGGCAGAAATCCGGGTGGGCGGCGCGGACCGGGGCGCCGGTGAGCTCGCGGAGGCGGGCGCTGCCCTCCGTGTGGTCGGCGTGCCGGTGCGTGACGAGGATGAGCTCCACGGGGCCCGCGGCCAGCGCGGCCAGGTGGTCCTCGAGCAGCGGGCCGGGGTCAACCACCACCACGGTGGCGGAGCCGGGCGCGGCCAGCACGTAGCTGTTGGTGCCGTCCAGCGTCATGGGACCCGGGTTGGCCGCGCGCAGGGTGCGGCTGAGCGGGCCCGTCTGCTGCCAGTCCGCCATGGCCTAGTACCGGTAGTGGCCGGGCTTGTAGGGGCCCGCCGGGTCGAGGTCCAGGTAGGAGGCCTGCTCCGGGGTGAGCTCGGTCAGCTCCACGCCCAGGGCGGCCAGGTGCAGGCGGGCCACCTTCTCGTCGAGGATCTTCGGCAGCACGTACACCTGCTTTTGGTACTCGTCGGTGTCCGTCTTCGTGAAGATCTCCACCTGTGCAATGACCTGGTTGGTGAACGAGTTGGACATGACGAACGACGGGTGGCCCGTGGCGTTGCCCAGGTTGAGCAGGCGGCCCTCGGACAGCACGATGATGGAGCGCTCCCCTTCCGTGCCCTTGTCAAAGACCCACTCGTGGACCTGTGGCTTGATCTCCACTTTTTCCACGCCGGGGATCCGGGCCAGGCCGGCCATGTCGATCTCATTGTCAAAGTGGCCCACGTTGCCCACGATCGCCTTGTTCTTCATCTTCAGCATGTCCGCGGCCGTGATGATGCCCAGGCCGCCGGTGGTGGTGATGAAGATGTCGCCCTGGCCGATGACCGATTCGAGCCTGGCCACCTGGTAGCCGTCCATGGCGGCCTGGAGCGCGCAGATGGGGTCGATCTCGGTGACGATGACGCGCGAGCCCTGGCCGCGCAGGGCCTCGGCCGCGCCCTTGCCGACGTCGCCGTAGCCGCAGACCACGGCCACCTTGCCTCCCAGCAGCACGTCGGTGGCGCGCATGAGGCCGTCCGGCAGGGAGTGGCGGATGCCGTACTTGTTGTCGAACTTGGATTTCGTGACGGAGTCGTTGACGTTGATGGCCGGGAATAGCAGCTTGCCCTCGGCGGCCAGCTGGTACAGGCGGTGCACGCCCGTGGTGGTTTCCTCCGTGACGCCGTGGATCTGCGCGGCGATCCGCGTCCACTTTTGGCTGTCCTTTTTCAGCGATTCGCGCAGGGCGGCCAGGAACACGGCGCCTTCCTCCGAATCCGCGTCCGTGGTGTCCGGGACCTTGCCGGCGGCCTCGAATTCGGCGCCCTTGTGGACCAGCATGGTGGCGTCGCCGCCGTCGTCCAGGATCATGTTGGCGCCCTTGGCCGGGTCCGTGTCCGCGCCGGGCCAGGTGAGGATCTGCTGGGCCGTCCACCAGTAGTCCTCCAGGCTCTCGCCCTTCCAGGCGAAGACGGGGACGCCCTGCGGGTTTTCCGGGGTGCCCTTGCCGACGACGATGGCGGCCGCGGCCTCATCCTGGGTGGAGAAGATGTTGCACGAGGCCCAGCGGACCTCGGCGCCCAGGGCCGTCAGCGTCTCGATGAGCACGGCGGTCTGGACGGTCATGTGCAGGGAGCCGGCAATGCGGGCGCCCGCCAGCGGCTGGCTGTCCTTGTATTCCTCGCGCAGGCTCATCAGGCCCGGCATCTCAAATTCGGCCAGGCGGATCTGGTGCCGGCCGGCGGCGGCCAGGGTGATGTCGGCGACCTTGTAGTCTTCGGGGCTGAGGGTCTTGACAGCGGTGGTGCTCATGGGTGTGTTGTCCTTTGCTGGGCGCGGGGTTGTTCGGGAGGCGGGGTCAGGAGGCCAGCTGCTCGGGGCGCAGCAGCAGGGGGATGCCTTCATCGATGGCGTAGCGCAGCGGCACCCCGGCCGGGCCCGGCACCGTGGTGAGCAGTTCGTTGTCCTCCTGGACCAGCGTGGATCCGGTCACCGGGCAGCGCAGCAGGCCCAGCAGTTCGTCACTCAATTTCGCCATGGATTTCTCTTCTCCTCAGGTGGCCGGCTGAAAAGGCCTTGGCTGCCCAGTCTAGTCAAGCCCCACCCCCTCCACCGACCCTCGGTTGCAACCGGGGCGTTTTCCGCGGACCGTCGGTTGCAACCGGGGCATTATTTCCCAACCGGCGGTTGCAAACGGGGCGAATTCTGCGGACCCTTCGGCACGGTTGCGCGGGAGCGTTTGCCAAAAGTCCCCCGGTTGCAACCGAGCGTTCGTTGGGGCTGCCCGTGACTGGGAGGGAGTGCGGGAGCGTCGGGAAAAACACCCCCGATTGCAACCGAGCGTTGGGGGGGCGGGCGGTCAGTCCCGCAGGATGTGCAGGTGGCCGCGGCGTCCCGTGGCCGGGGCTCCGCTGGGGCGCTCCAGCGTGGGGCGGGCCTCGCGCTGGGGGGCGGGTCCGGCGTCGTGCGGGTCGGCGTTGGCGGCCTCACGCACGGCGTCCGCCAGGGCCAGCAGGTCATCGGGCCCGGGCGGCGGGGGTGTGTCCGAGCGCGCCAGCCGGATGACTTCCCACCCGCGCGGGACGGTGAGCCGGGCCGAATGCTTGGAGCACAGGTCGTAGCAGTGCGGTTCGGCGAAGGTTGCCAGCGGGCCAAGGACGGCGGTGGAGTCGGCGTAGACATACGTCAAGGTGGCCACGGCCGGCTCGCGGCAGGCGGATCGGGTGCATTGACGAAGGGTTCCCACGATTCCCAAGATTACCCGTTTTGAGCGGATATTCCCGCCGCGGCGCACCTTGCCGGCGTGAACTAGAGTGAAATGATGCAGTCCAATGCCCCGGAACCAGGTTTTAGCGTCTCGTTCACCGACGGCCCTGCCGCGCCCGGACGCCCCTTTGACCGGCGCCGGCGCAACCGCCACGGCCGGGGGCTGCGCGGGCCCATCATGCTGCCCGGGCTGCCGGGGGCACGGACCCGCAGCGAAAAGTTCGAGGACCTGGTGGTGGACTCCGCCGAGCGCCTCCGCGAACTGTGGAGTGCGCAGCTGGCCGGCGTGGAATACCTTGTCGAAGAGGTGCCGGACAACCTGGAGGCGCTCATTGCCTCGGGCGAGCAGGCCCCGCTGGGCAAATACACCATGGTGACGGAGGCCGGCCATCCGCTGATTGTCATTTACCGCCACCCTGTCGAGGCGCTCTGCGACTCCCCCGGGCAGGTGCGCGAACTGGTCCACGAGGTCCTCATCGAGCAGGTGGCCGGAGTGCTGAACATTGACCCTGACAGGGTGGATCCGCTGTTTGGGCGGTTCCGGCGCGGCGGCAGCTGACCCTCAGTACCCCGTCGAGATCGCCAGGGTGTGCGACTCCGCACCGGTGCCCGCGAACGGCAGCACGGCAATGTTGGCCGACCCCTTGGTCCCGAGCAGCTGCGTGCCGTAGGCCGGCTCGCCCGCCGCCGAAACCAGCGCGGCCACGGCGTCCTTGCCCAGCAGCGCGGCGGGATCCACAACCGTCGTGACCCCGGCCCTGAGGTTGATGGTCCTGGCCGAACCCAGCACGCCCGTGGCGGAAACGGGCACCATCGTAATGGTCGCGGCTCCGGTGGGCGCGGTGAAGGCAAAGCTGGAAGCCACTCCCCCGGGCAGCGTGGCCAGGTGGTTGACACCCAGCCTGCTGCCGGACGGCGCAAGGGCAAGGTCGACGGCGCTGCCCGGCTTTGTCGAATTGGCCAGCCGGACGCCGGCCACCACGGCGGAATCGGACGTCACGCTCAGCGAGTAGGTGCCCTGCGGCAGCCCGGCCAGCGGCAGCGAACTGACCTTTCCGGCCGGGGCCGTGAACACGCCGCCGCCGGGGAGTGCCGCCTGGCCGGACGGCCCGTACGCCTTGACCGCAACCACGGCGTCCGTGGCACCCGGAACCGTGACCTGCAAGGTTGTGGAGGCGTCCGAATAGCCGTCCTGGGCGCTGATCTTGGCGGCGGCGGCCGGGTCCTGCACCTGCACGCCCGGGATTACGGTGCTCGCCGCGGGCCCCTCGACCGGTTGCAGGAAATCCACGCCGCCGGGGGTCAGCCCGCGCAGCACCGACTGCTGGATGGTGCCGCTGACGGCTCCCCCTACGCTCCTGACGTGCACCGACAGCTGCTGCTGGTCAGGCGCCAGGCCGGACAACACCACGGACTGCACGGCACCCGGAGCAATCACCAGCGACTTGCCGCCCGGCGCCTGGATGGGGCCGGAGGCACCAAACAGGTCCAGCGACACGGTTGCCGAGCTCTGGGTGGAGTTGGCCAGCGTCAAAACAGCCGTGCGGCCCACGGTGGTGCTCGCACCGGTCAGCCAAAAATCGTTCGACGGCGTCTGGCACGTCGCCGCGGCAAGCCCCCGGAGGTCGCCGTCGGCAGCCGTCACCACCACCGAGCCAGCACTGCGCGCACGCTGCCCGGCGAAGGGCAGCGCCTTGAGCACCGAGGGTGTGCCCATCGCTTCATCCCGTACGACGGCGGCCTTCGCCTTCGCCTCTCCCGTCAGGGGCGCCAGCGTGGCTGGGGCGGAGGCGCCTGGGGACGCCGGTGGCGCCGTGGGCGTGGGCGAAACGCTGAACAGCTCCTTCGCGTTCGATCCCAGGGAGGACACCGAAGTGCCAGGGACAACGCCGTTGGCATCGCTCAGCGCCAGTGCGTTGAGCACCGTCTTGGTGGACGAGGAGTTGGGCGAAAATTGCGGGTCCGTCCCTGCCGCGGACCCGGAGAGCAGCTGCGTGGGGCCGGGGCAGTTGGCCAGCGTGACGCCGACGGGCAGCACCTCGGTGCGGGGTTTGACGGTGGCCGTGGCGTCGAAGCCCGGCAGGGCACTGCCGGCAGCCACGGCAACCACGGCGAGGGCCGCCGTCGTCGATCCGGCCAGGACGGCAGGCCAGCGGCGGGCACGCGGGCGGACCTTCCGGCGCGGCGCCCGGCCAGGCTTCGCCGCGCTGGCGGCTTGTTCCGGCGCGGCGGCTGGCTTCGCGCGCTTTGAGGCCTTCGCAGGCTTTCCCTGCCCGGCGGCGGCAATTGCGGGAGCGTCACCCGAAACCACCCCCGATTGCGCGGAAGCGTTGCCGTCCTTGTTCTTCTGGTCCTCAGACACCTCTACCTACCTTGTGCAATGATGCCTCGTCGCGGTATGCGCCGGCCCGGCCGCGGCGTGCGCGCACCGGGATGGCCAGCAGCAGGGTCAGCCCCAGCAGCACGACCTGCACCAGGCCCAACACGGCCGCCCAGGGCTCGACGTAGCGAATGTGAAGTTTTCCGCCGGCGGCCGGCAGCTCAAATGCCTGCGACCAGCCGTCCTGCACGGCCTTCAGGTCCTTGCCGTCGAGCTGCGCCTGCCAGCCTTGGTCGAACCGTTCGGCGAGGACCACGCGGCGCCCGGCAGTCCCGGCCGGCACGGTCGTGTCCACGCCCGTGCCGTTGGAGGCCACCGGCGCCACGGCGGCGCCCTGGGCATCCACCAGCCGGACACGGTTCACCACGTCGGTGGCGCCGGTCTTCTGGTACGTGGGCTGCACGCGCCACAGCCAGCCGGACTCCGTGGGGCCCACGGTGTCCAGGCCGGGCACGGCCTCAAGCTCGCCGGCCACCAGCTCGGCGGCCGTGTCCCCCTTTTGCAGGACCACAAAGCCCACGCCGAGCTGCAGGAATTCGGGCCGGGGGTCCACGCCGGACTTGGCCATCAGCGCCGCCACGGTGGTGCGCAGCATGGCCGTGGCCGCATCCGGGTCACGCACCGCTTCCGCCCCGGGCGCACCCGTAATGTCCGCGGCCGCGGCAATGGTGGACAAGGAATCCAGCGTGGTGCCCGACCCCTGCATCAGCGTGGCCTGCACCCCGCCGGCGGGAAGCACGCGCAGCACCAGGGTGCGGCTGGCCTCCGGTCCCGTGCCGCGGTCGGCCGCGGTGGCCGGAATGGAGCCGTTGTCCAACGGCGCCACCAGCGACGCCCCCGCCAGTCCGGGCGTGTTGCCGTTCAGGCTGTTGACCGTCCACAGGCCCAGGCTGGCGATGGGCGCCGCCACCAACACCACAGACAGCACGACGGCGGTGGTCCGGCTCCCGCCATGGGCCGACCCGCCGCTGTTGGCCCGGCCCGCAACGGTTCCGCCGCTTTCGGCCGGGTCGAAGGCGCGGCGGTGGACGGCGTCGAACCCCAGGAGCGCGGCGCCCAGGAGCGCGAACAGCGCCACGGAAACGGCCGGGCCGTTGAACGGGGTGGCCAGGGTGCTGCCGTCCAGGGAGACGGCCACCAGCCTCGTGGCGTAGGCGGTGGCCAGGGCCAGCAGGGCCACGAGCCACAGGGTGCGGACAGTGCCCGCGCGGCGCAGCGGCGCCAGCAGGGCGATGAACGCCGCCACCACCACGGGCGCACCGACCAGCAGCACGGCCGCCCACGTCCAGACGTCCCCGCCGGCGGCAGCGGTGCCGCCAAACAGCTTCGCCAGCGGGGCCACGGCGTTGGGGAAACCAAGCAGCTGCTCCCAGGCCGGGCCGGGGTGGCCGGCCAGCGGCACGCCCGGATCGCCCAGCAGCGCCCGCAGATTGGACCTGGCGGACCAGGCGAAGGGCAGGAACAACGCGATGGGCGGCACCAGCGACCACCACATCGTCTTGCCGCGGCGGCCCAGCAACACGGAACAGATCAGCACCACCACAATGGCCGACGCGAACAGGCTCGGGGCTGCGGCCGTGACGGCGGCAAGGGCCAGGCCGGCGGCTGCGGCGGCCGTCCATGAAGGGGTGCGGTCCACGCCGGGCCGGCCCAGCTTCACCGTCAGGGGCCGGCGGAGCGTGGCAGCGGCGTCCGGTGCCGCGCCGGAGGTGGCCGGCTGCACGGCACCCCTGGCCTGGTCCGTGCGACCACCGGCCAGCGGCTCGGTGGTGCCGCCGGCACCGACGGCACCGCCGGCGGCCCGGACCAGGCCCAGCACCACCAGCGGGATCAGCACATGCGCCAGCAGGGCTCCCAGCCGGCCCTGGCCCATCGCGACCTGGAGCACTGGCGCCCCGGCCCAGACCAGCCCGGCGACCAGGCGCGGCCAGCGGTGGCGGGAGAACGCCCCGGCGGCCAGCCAGCCGGTGAAGGCGGAGAGCGGGATGGCCAGCAGCACCAGCCACAGCACGGCGGCGGAGCCGTTGCCAAAGCCGACGACACCAAGGATCCACAGCACAAAGTCAAACGGGTCGCCGCGGCCCGGCAGGCCCGAGCCCAGGGAAACCCACCAGTCCGTGGCGTGCTGCCAGATGGCGCCCAGCTGCGTGGACACCGGCAGCAGCCCGCCACCGGTCAGGGCGGAGGCCCCGATCAGGCGGCCCAGGACGACCAGCGAGAGCACCGCCAGCAACAGCACCAGCCCAACGGCACTGACAAGGGGCGCCGTGCGGCCGGTTGCCAGGGGCGTGACCGCCTCGTGGTGGATGTCGCCGGTGGGTTCGAGGATCGACGGCGCAGCCTGGGCGGGCCCGGCCGCCTCCTCGTCGGGTCCCACCGCTTCACGCAGGGACTTCAGCTGGTTGCGGGCCTCGGCCGACGTGGCCGTCAGGCCCTTGTGCGCAGACCGTGACTGCACCCGGCTGCGGCCCAGCGCGCGGCGGCCGCGGGCCAGGGCCAGCGGGTGGAACAGGCCGGCAAAGGTGGCGGCGAACATCTGTACCGCGTGTCCCGGCGCCTTGAGCAGGAAGCCGGCGAAAAGCCAGTACACGGCCGAGAGCACGGCACCGGCCGCCAGGAACGGCAGCTGCCACAGCGGGGCGTGCTTGAGGCGGGTAAAAATTGCGGCCTTGCGAGCGGCAACGGGCGATCCCAACGGGTGGTCGCGGTCCACCACATGGAAAACCTTCGCCCCGGGCACCACCAGCACGCGGTGCCCGGCCAGGCGGACCCGGGCACAAAAGTCAAGGTCGTCGCCCGGGCCGGGGATGGCCGGGTCAAAGCCTCCGAGCTTCTCCCAGACGTCGCGGCGCACCAGCATGCCGGCGGCGTTCACGGCGAAGAAGTCGGTGCGGCCGTCGTACTGGCCCTGGTCCAGCTCGTCAAGGTTCACCAGGGCGAAGCGGTCAAACCACTTGTTGGCCTTCAGCCCGACGTCGACCAGCTTGCGCGGCTGGTCCCAGTCGAGCTGCTTGCACCCGGCCACCGTGGCGGTGGTGGAGCGTTCGACGGCGTCCAGCAGCCGTTCCAGCGCGTCCGGGGCCGGGGCGGCGTCGTCCTGCAGCAGCCAAATCCATTCATACCTCGACGCCGTCAAGGTGGCCGGGTCCGGATCGGCGGCCACCAGCGCGGGAGCGGCAGAGTCCGCCACGGCGGCACGGGAGGTGCCGGCGGAGGGGGCTCCGGCGTCGTGCAGGGAAGGGGTGGAAGGCGGTCCGGCAGGGACGGGGGCACCGGCGCCGACGGGGACCACGGCCTGCCCGGTACGCATCCTTTGGTAGTCCAGCACGGCCTTGACGGCGGCGCCGTAGCCGCCCCGCCGGCCGTCGAAGTTGATGACGCTGCCTTCGCCCAGCTCCCGGCGCAGCAGTTCCCCGGAATTGTCCGTGGAGCCCACGTCGGCGGCCAGGACGGAGGTGGCCTGGCGCGTTTGGGCCGCCAGGGCGCTTAAGACCGTGGGAAGGTAGGCACCGCCGTTGTGGGCAACCAAAACGGCAGTGACTTTTACTGCTTCAAGAATTAGACCGCTCGCTTCCGCAGCCGCCGGCGTTCACGCTCGGACAGGCCGCCCCAGATTCCAAACCGCTCGTCATTGGCGAGAGCGTATTCCAGACACTGTGCCTTGACGTTGCAGGCGCCGCACACCTTTTTGGCGTCGCGGGTTGAGCCGCCCTTCTCCGGGAAAAATGCCTCCGGATCTGTCTGTGCACACAACGCGTCCGTCTGCCAGCCTAGTTCACCTTCGCCGCTGAAGTCGTCAAGGCCGGGCCGGAATCCAATCCATACGGGTTCGGCCACGCGGATTTCCCGTGCCGCAGCACCAGACCCTCCGCTGCCGCTTTCGGATTCATGTGCCCGCAGGAATGCGGTGGCTGCATCCTCGAGGGAGTTGCTGCCGGCTGCCTCGTGGCCGGCTGCGGCCTGCGGGTCCGCCGGGTCCACAAACCAGTCCGCCGGCACGCCCTTCAACCGGTACTGCGTGGCGGCCTGCGCCTGCACAGATCCGTCACGGTCATTCTCTACACTCAGCTGCGCTTGCCCCATGGTCGTCCTCCTGAATGTTGCCGTCTTGGCTGCCACGGCCGAAGCGTCCGCCATGTGCGGCCCCTTGCACCTTCGGCAGCGGTTCGTGCGTCTAATTACATCCGTGTAAGTCTCCGTTCGTCAAGCGGGAGGGCGATCATATCCAGTTACCTGCACGTACAAGCTGCGCGCCACGCCCGGGAATTTAACGCCGACACGCGCAGAGGGGCGGGGGTTTTGATCCCCCAACTGGGAATTTCCTGATAATTTCCGCGGAATTCCGCGAGTTTCGGCGTGTCGGACATGACAGCCATGTGACGCATTTCACGCTGCAGTTTGCTTTTGTACAATCGGCGGACTAAAAGGGCGGGAATGTGGCCGCGGGAGCGGCGAGGCCAAAGCGATGCGGCCGGCCGGCGCCGGGCCGGGGCCGGTCCGCGGCCGGTCCCCAGGCCGGTCCGCAGGCAGGCATGGCGCGATTCTCCCGCCCGCATGGAAAGATCGGTTCCATGGCCCAGATCCCCAGCACCGTCCCCCAGTTCCTGAACGCCCTGCGCACGCTGAACCCCACCGCGCCGCGCCTGACCTGGTACGGACCCGATTCCGAACGCGTGGAACTCTCCGGCCGGGTCCTGGACAACTGGGTGGCCAAGACCGCGAACTTCCTGGCTGACGAGCTCGACGCCGGACCCGGCACCGTGGTGGCCCTGGACCTGCCCGTGCACTGGCGGTCGTTCGTGTGGCTGCTGGCCACCTGGGCCGTGGGCGCAACGGCCGTGGCCGGCGGCGCGGGCGACGGCGCGGGCGACGGCGACGCCGGGGAAGGCGCCGACGGCGGCAACGTGCCCCTTGGCTTCGGCCGGGCGGACATTGTGGCCACGACGGATCCGGTTGCCGCGGCCGCCAGCATTACTGCCGCGCGTGCGGCCCTGACCGCAGAAGGCGGTTCCGGCCCGGCCGGCCCCAACCCGCTGCTGGTGGCGGTGGCGCTGCCGGCCCTGGCCATGCGCTGGACGGGTGCGCTGCCCGATGGGGCCGTGGACTACTCCGGCGAAGTCAGGGCCCACGCCGACGTCCACTTCCCCGACGACGAACCCGCCGGTGACGACCCTGCATGGGAAACGTCCGCCGGCACGGCGACCTTCGCCCAGCTGCTGCCCGCGCCCACTGAGGGCCCAGACGCGACCGGGCAGGACGCGACCGGGCCACAGCGGGTGCTGCTGGAGGCGCGGAACGGATGGGACGGCGTCGTCCATGAGGCGCTGGCCACGTGGGCACACGGCGGGTCCATTGTGTTGCTGGGCCCCTCAGCGGAAGCCACGGACCGCCTGCGCGCCACGGAAAACGTCACCTGCGGCTAAGGACGGAAATCAGGCGTTGGGCTCGGTTTCGAGGATCTGGCGGTCGTGCTCAAAGCCGGGCTCGGTGTCCAGTTCCTCGGTGAACACCCAAAAGCGGTAGGCGAAGAAGCGGAAGATGGTGCCCAGGATCAGGCCCACCACGGAGCCGGCAATGAAGTCGGCGGTAGTGGATTCAAAGCCCAGCACCCAGTGGGAAACATAGACGCACGCCCCGGCGATGGCAATGCCGACGAAGTTCATGACTACAAACATGGTGGCTTCGCGCAGCATGTTCGCCTGGCGGCGGTGGCGGAAGGTCCAGTAGCGGTTGGCCACCCAAGAGAACACGGTGGCCACCACGGCGGAGATGATCTTGGCCTTGGTGGGATGCCCGGCCATGGAACCGTTGAGCAGCCAGAGGTAAATGCCTGAATCTATGACAAATGCCACGCCGCCCACGACGCCGAATTTGGCCACTTCACGCCAAAACAGGCCGAAAAGGCCCCTGATGCGTGCCGTGATTGCCTTGAACAATGGTCCTCCGTGGTGCGTGTGGCGCTGCGAATTGGCGCAATAACCCGAGGGAATGCCCCCCGTCAGCTTAAATTCTACGGCGCGCCGCACGCCCGGCCCACGCAAAACAGCCCCCGGAAAGCTGGCAGAATGCCGGGAACCGGCCTCCGCGAAAACGCAAAAGCAGGAATCGCCACGCACCTTCGGTACTCTGGGACCGTGACTTTTCCAGTAATCGGTGTTGTAGGCGGCGGCCAGTTGGCCCGGATGATGGCCCCGGCGGCCGTGGCCCTCGGTATTCATTTGCACGTCCTGGCCGAAGCGCCGGACGTGTCCGCAGTGGACGCAGTGGCCCACGCCCCCGTGGGCGACTACCGCGACCTGGAGACGCTGCGGAAGTTTGCCAGGGACGTGGACGTGCTGACCTTTGATCACGAACACGTGCCCAACGAGCACCTGCAGGCGCTGATTGCCGACGGCGTGAACGTCCAGCCCCGCCCCGACGCCCTGGTGAATGCCCAGGACAAGCTCGTGATGCGCGCCGCGATCGAGCGGCTGGGCCTGCCCAACCCCGCCTGGGCCGCCGTCGCCTCCGTGGCGGACATCCACGCCTTTGGCGAGGCAAACGGCTGGCCGGTGGTGCTGAAGATGCCCCGCGGCGGCTACGACGGCAAGGGCGTCAAGGTGCTGCGCAGCGCCGCGGACGCCGCCTCCGCCGCCGACTGGTTTGAGGCGATGAAGCCGCTGCTGGTCGAAGAGATGGTCGATTTCTCCCGCGAACTGTCAGCCCTCGTGGCCCGCACCCCCTCCGGCGATGCAAGGGCATGGCCCGTGGCCGAGTCCATCCAGGTGGCCGGCGTCTGTGACGAGGTCATCGCCCCCGCCCCGGAGCTGCCTGCCGAGGTCGAGGCCGCCGCCGAATCCGCCGCCCTGCGCATTGCCGAGGCCCTCGGCGTCACCGGCGTCATGGCCGCCGAGCTGTTTGAAACGCCCGGCCGCTCCCCCGGCTACCTCATCAACGAACTGGCCATGCGCCCCCACAACACCGGCCACTGGACCATGGACGGCGCCATCACGGGCCAGTTTGAACAGCACCTGCGCGCAGTCCTGGACCTGCCGCTGGGCGCCACCGACGCCCTCGGGGACGTCGTGGTCATGAAGAACTTCCTCGGCGGCGCCAACCAGGACCTCTTCAGCGCCTACCCCAAGGCCCTCGCCGCCGAGCCCACCGTGAAGGTGCACAGCTACGGCAAGTCGGTGCGCCCGGGACGCAAGATCGGCCACGTCAACGTGATCGGCTCACCGCACGACGACGTGGCCGCCGTCCGCGCCCGCGCCACCACCGTGGCAAACATCATCCGTGACGGACAGTAAGGAACTTCCAGCATGAGCACGAACACCACACCCCTCGTGGGCATTGTCATGGGGTCGGATTCCGACTGGCCCGTCATGGAAGCCGCCGCAGCGGCCCTGTCCGAATTCGGCATCCCCTTCGAAACCGATGTGGTCTCCGCCCACCGCATGCCCGCCGAGATGATCGCCTACGGCCAGGGCGCCGCCGCCCGCGGCCTGCGCGTCATCATCGCCGGGGCCGGCGGGGCGGCCCACCTGCCCGGCATGCTGGCCTCCGTCACCACGCTGCCCGTGGTGGGCGTGCCCGTGCCGCTCAAAACGCTCGACGGCATGGACTCGCTGCTGTCCATCGTCCAGATGCCCGCCGGCGTGCCGGTGGCCACCGTGTCCATCGGCGGCGCCCGCAACGCGGGGCTGCTCGCCGTGCGCATGCTCGCCTCCGGCACCGATGGGCTGGCGGCGCAGCTGGCCGGCAAGCTGGCCGTGTTCGCGCAGGAACTGAAAAGCCAGGCCTCCGCCAAGGGTGCCGCCCTGCGTGAGAAGGCCGGTGCCGCCTACCCCCTGGCCATCATGGCGGAACAGGGATAAAGGAACCGTATGAGCTTCAGCAGTCCCAAGGTGTCCCGTGCCTCCGATAAGCCACCGGTGCTGACCAACCCCGTCCGGTACCCGGAATCGGCGTCGGCGCCCATTCGCTCCAAGCGGGCCTGGCTGCTGTTGGTGCTCACCCTCGTGCTGCCGGGCAGCGCCCAGACCGTGGCGGGGAACAAGCGCCTGGGGCGCGTGGCCCTGCGCTGCACACTGGTGGCCTGGGCCTTGGTGATTGCCGGCGTCGTACTGGCGCTGGTGAGCCGCGAGGAACTGCTGAACCTCTTCACGAACCCGTTGACGTCCCTGGTGCTGGTGGTGCTGCTCGCCGCCGCGGCCGTGGGCTGGGCGGTCATGTTCCTGAATACGCTGGCCATCATCCGGCCCTCGCTGCTGGCGCCGGGCATGCGCGGCATGGTCGGGGCGGCACTGGTGGTGCTCATGGTGGCCACCAGCGGCAGCCTCGGGTACGGCGCCTACCTGCTGAACACGGGGCGCAACGCCATTGGCAGCATTTTTGCCTCCGGGCCGGACATGTTGCCGGTGGACGGGCGCTACAACTTCCTGGTCATGGGCGGCGACGCCGGTGCGCAGCGGATTGGGCGCCGGCCGGACTCGATCATCGTGGTCAGCGTGGACGCCAAGACCGGCCAGGCCGCCACCATCAGCATCCCCCGGAACCTGCAAAACGCGCAGTTCTCCCCCGGTTCGCCCCTGTGGAAGGCCTACCCGGACGGCTTCAACTGCGGCGACAACTGCATCATCAACTTCCTCTACACGGACGTCACCGAACACCACAAGGACCTCTACCCGCACGCCGCCGACCCCGGCGCGGCGGCCATGATGGATGCGGCTGGCGGAGTGCTGGGCCTGAAGATCCAGGGCTATGTGCTGGTGGACATGGCCGGCTTCTCCAAGTTGATTGATGCCCTGGGCGGGGTGAAAATCAAAGCCGGCGGCTGGGTTCCGCTGACCGGCAATGACATTCCCGGCACCACCCTGCACGAACCCCCGACCGGCTGGATCCACCCCGGCCTGCAAACCCTGGACGGCTACCACGCCCTCTGGTATGCCCGTTCCCGGCAGTGGGTGCTGGAGTATTCCCGCAGCCAGCGCCAGCAGTGCATCCAGCAGGCCCTGCTCAAGCAGATGGACCCGGCCACGGTGCTCACCAAGTTCAATGCCATCGCCGACGCCGGCACGAAGGTCATCGAGTCCGACCTGCCCGCCCAGCAGCTGGGCAGCTTCGTCTCGCTGGCACTCAAGGCCAAGGGCCACGACCTCAAGCGGATGACGATCGGGCCGCCGGACTTCCCGGTCGAGTTCTCCACCTACCCCGACTTCGGTGTGATCCACAAGCGCGTGCAGGCACTGCTCAACCCCCCGCCGCCCAAGCCTGCCGCCCCCGCCGCACCGAAGAAGTCCGCTCCGGGGAGTGCGCCTGCAGCCGGCTCGCCGGCGGCAGGCGCTGCCCCTGCAGCTCCTGCTGCCCCGGCAGCCCCGGCGACGACGGCGGCCCAGGCACCTGCCGCACCGGCCACGCCGTCGAACACCCCGCCCATCACGCAGCAGTACCTGCAGCAGCTGGCCGTGAACGGCAACACCGACATGCTCGTGGCGCTGCTAGCCAACAACGGCACCTGCTCCCCGGGGTAACCTGCTTTTAGACCGATCGCCCCGCCAATTCCAGGAGTGAACAATGTTTGCGCTGACCAACACGCTGCGTGACTACCCGTGGGGATCCGCCACGGCCATCGCGGAGCTTCTGGGCACCGCTCCCGGCGGCGGTCCCGAGGCGGAGCTGTGGATGGGCGCGCACCCGGATTCGCCGTCCATTGCCGACACCCCGGACGGCCCCGTTCCGCTCGACGCGCTCATCGCCGCGAACCCTGACGCCATGCTGGGGGCCGAGGCCGCTGCCGCCTTTGGTGCGCGGCTGCCCTTCCTGGCCAAGCTGCTGGCCGCCGGTGCGCCCCTGTCCCTCCAGGTGCATCCCACGCTGGAGCGCGCCCGCCAGCGCTTTGCCGAGGAGGAAGCCGCCGGCATCCCCCGCAACGCAGCGGAGCGCAATTACAAGGATGACAACCACAAGCCCGAAATGCTTTACGCGCTGACCGACTTCGAGGCCCTGTGCGGCTTCCGGCCCTGTGGCGAGGCCGCGGCGCTTTTCCGGGCGGTGGGCGATGCCATTGACGCCTCCGGTGCGCCGGTGCCCGAACTGCTGACGCTGGTTGCCTCAACGCTGGGCGGGGGCATGGCCGAGCCCACCGTGATCCGCCTTGCGTTTGAGGCCTTGATCGGCGGCGGGGATGCTGCCCGCGACCTGGTGGAGCTCGCCGCCGCGGCTTTGGCGCGGCAGGGGCCCGGCGGGGGGATGGACCCGGCGCTGCGCACCGTCGTCGACCTTTCCCGGCAGTACCCGGGCGACCCGGGCGTGCTGATTTCGCTGCTGCTGAACAGGGTCTCGCTGGTGCCGGGGCAGGCCGTCTACATGCCCGCCGGCAATATCCATGCCTACCTGTCCGGGCTGTGCGTGGAAGTCATGGCGTCTTCGGACAATGTGTTGCGCGGCGGGCTGACGGGCAAGCATGTGGATGTCCCGGAGCTGCTGGCCACCGTGGACTTCAAGTCCACCGCTGTCCCGTTTGTGCCGGTCCGCACCACCGAGCTGGGTCAGCAGGTCTGGGAGCCGCCCTTCAAGGAATTTGCGCTGCAGCGGGTGGAACTGGCCCCGGATGGCGAACCGGTGCCGCTGGTGCAGAACGGGCCGCTGGTGGTGCTGGCCGTCTCCGGCGCCGTGCTGCTCGACTCCCCACGCGGCGACATGGTCCTCCCCCGCGGCGCCTCGGTGTTTGTGCCGGCGGTGGAAAATCCGGTCATGGTCCACCCGCATGTGGATGCCGCGGGACAGCCGTCGGTGGTCTTCGCCGTGACGGTGGCGGGCTAGCTTGCCGGGAATTTGCGGCGGGCCGGGCGGATTTCCCGGCGCCGGCCGAACTCCTGTGGCGGGTGCGGGCGCTGCCGGGCCTTCTTCCAGCCTTGTGAATTCGATGGTTCATGTAATGCGGGCTGAATGCCGATCAGCCCACCGAAGCTGCACCGCCGAATCCGATCCGGGCCCACAGCCCACCGAAGCTGCACCGCCAGTTTCCCGGACTGATGCCCACCTGACTACCCGGGGTTCCATCCGTGCTCGCGAAGGGCCTCTCTGAACATTCCGGCCACCCAGGCGTCCCCGCGCTGCATGTCCTTCTTGAAGACCTTGACCTGCAGCCAGCCACGGGCAGCCGTCCGCATGTCCCTGTTCCGGTCGAACAGCTGCTTCTCGGGGGTCAGGTGCACTTCGCCCTCATACTCGCCGCAGACGCGGAATTCTTCACATGCAAGGTCGGGGAGAACCGTCCGTTCCCCTGGAGCGCCCGGAATTCTGTGGTTCGTGGTGAATTCCGGCAGGCCTGCCCGCTGGAGCAGCAGGCGCAACCGGGTTTCCGGGGGTGAATCGACGCCCACCCTCATCAATTCCATGGCAGCCTGTGCATTCCCCAGCCCTCGAATGAACCGCTTGGAGGCGATGTAGGCCCGGAGCCCGGCGGCCGTAACGATGGCAATTTTGGGGGCCTCGAAATCCCTGTCGTGCTCGCAGATCAGATGGTCGGCAGCGGCCACCAGCTCGCCCAGGGTGAGAATCGCGGACAAGTCCAGAAGGGTCCTGGCCGGCGTGGTGACGGGAATCCCGTCAACCAGCGTGCATTCTTCCGGGGACAGGGCCCGCTTATGCCCTGTGACGCCCTTTCGCCGGGGGATCATGGTTCCGGCGGGCCGCGTCAGGTGGACCGACCTCGCCTGCTCATGGACATACGGCATGGGGATCCCGTGCAGGATGGCGGCCGACGTATGCGAGATGTAGTTCTCCACCCCGAGCTCCGTATAGGGCCGGACCCGGTCGCGATAGCTTTGCTGCGCTCCGAGGGGCACCCTGATTTCGCGGCTGGGTACGTAGAGGTCCTTTGCCCGCATGCGGCTGATGGTCAGGCCGCCGCGGGCCCCTTCACTTCTGGTGAAGGACCGCATGGCCAGGTGTGGCGGCAGCTCCGGTCGGTGTCCCATGCCCAAATTCTTCGGCAAAAAGGGAAATCCCGCCGAAAGTTATCCACACCCAGCCTTCCGGCGCACTGGTCCAAAATTGACGGTGCAGCTCATGCGGGTTGGCGGCCCACCGGCCCGCTTTAGCTGCACCGTCGAATCCGGGCCCAGGCCGCAGCCCGCCTTACCTGCACCGCCGAATCCGGGCCCAGGCCGCAGCCCGCTTTACCTGCACCGTCGAATCCGGGCCGAGGCCACACCCCGCCTTACCTGCACCGCCGAATCCGGAAGCCACCCCCGGACACGGCCGACTACCGCTTGAGCAGGCCCCGGGCCTTCCGTACCGCCTTGCGGGCCAGCGGCAGCGCCTTGGCGAACACGGGGTACAGCGGCGACAGCCCCTTGTCCCAGGTTCCGGCCAGCATGTCCTCGTGGTCCGCGAAGCCAAACTTGAACTTGGAGACGCCGTCGTTGAGCAGGCCGTTGAAGTCGTAACGGGTGATGCCGCGGGCCTTCATCTCCTGGATGGCCAGCCACTTCAGCGAGAAGTTCGCGCGCAGGTTGCTGCCGGCGTCGGTCATGCCGCCGTACAGCTCAAACGCGGTGGCGTTGCTGGCCGCCAGCCACAGGAAGGAGACGACGGTGCCGCCGTCGAACGCTGCGTAGACGGGTGAGCCCCCGCCCAGGTTGTTGAAAATGTCCAGGTAGTAGCCGTCGGCGTGGATGCCGAAGTTGGCGCGCCGGGCGGTTTCCTTGTACACGGCCAGGCACTGCGGCAGCTCGGCGGCGGTGACGGCCCGGTACGCCAGCTCCTCCCGGCCCGACTTGCGGATGTACTGCCGCGTCTTCTTGGACATCGCGGCAAGGAGTTCGTCCTCGCTGCGGTTCAGGTCCAGGATGAGGGTGCGCGGGATCAGGATGGTGCTGTCGCTGCGCTGCCACCCGGCCGACGGCAGCCCTGCCGTGGGCAGGGCGGCGACGTCCCAGTCAGGTTCAATGCTCAGCGCCACGGATCGGTGCACGGTCTTCACATGCTGTGCGACGGCGTCAAGCACCTCGATCTCCCGGCCCGCCGCGGCCTGTGGTCCCCTTGCCAGGTAGGCCAGCGACCGGAAGGGGAACGGCAGCTTGCGCAGCAGGATCTGGGCCGATCCGACGAGCGCGCCGGCCGCGTCCTTGACGAACACCCGGTCGACGCTCCAGTTGTGCGCGGCCTTCGTTTCGCCCCAACCCCACAGCTGCATGGGGTGCCCCTGCTGGCTGTTGACGGCGGAATCCCACTGCTCCCGGACATGGCAAGGCACAACACTCAAAGTCATGCTTCAACCCTACCGGCTGACGGCGCCCGGACCCGATCCCGCGGCGGAGCCGGCATTTTTACAGGTGACGCAAAGGAGACGCCAAAGGCCGCCCGCGGCCGGGCCTGCCGAAATCAGGGTCTCGACAGGCCCGGCCGGCGGGTACTAGGACCGGCGGGCGTAGGTCTCCCACTTGTGTGCCTGGTGCTCGCCCTCGACAAAGCGGACGGTGCCGGACTTGGAGCGCATCACGATCGACTGGGTCAGCACGCGGCCCTTGTCGTAACGCACACCGCGCAGCAGGTCGCCGTCGGTGATGCCGGTGGCGGCGAAGTAGCAGTTGTCGCTCGTGACCAGGTCGTTGGTGGACAGAACGCGGTCCAGGTCGTGGCCGGCGTCGAGCGCCTTCTGCTTCTCGTCGTCGTCGGTGGGCCAGAGGCGGCCCTGGATGACGCCGCCCAGGGTCTTGATGGCACAGGCGGCCACGATGCCCTCGGGCGTTCCGCCGATGCCCATGAGTGCATCCACCCCGGTGCCGGCGCGGGCGGCGGCAATGGCGCCGGCCACGTCGCCGTCGAGGATGATCTTGGTGCGGGCGCCGGCGTCGCGGATTTCCTGGATGAGCGGCTGGTGGCGGTCGCGGTCCAGGACCATGACGGTGAGCTGGTTGACCTTCACGCCCTTGGCCTTGGCGATCAGGTGCAGGTTCTGCTTGACGGGCAGGCGCAGGTCCACCATGTCGGCAGCTTCCGGCCCGGTGACCAGCTTTTCCATGTAGAACACGGCGGAGGGGTCGAACATGGTGCCGCGTTCGGCCACTGCCAGCACGGCCAGGGCGTTGTTGATGCCCATGGCGGTCAGGCGGGTGCCGTCGATGGGGTCCACGGCGACGTCGCACTCGGGGCCCGAGCCGTCACCCACCATTTCGCCGTTGAACAGCATGGGGGCCTCGTCCTTTTCGCCTTCGCCGATGACCACAACGCCGTTGAAGTGGACAGTGGAAAGCAGGGAACGCATGGCGTCGACGGCGGCGCCGTCGGCCAGGTTTTTCTCGCCGAAGCCAACCCAGTGGCCGCCGGCAATGGCGGCCGCCTCGGTGACCCGGACCAGTTCCAGTGCGAGGTTGCGGTCCGGCTCGTCGTCACCGACTGCCAGGGAGCGGGAGAGCTGGGAAAAGTCTAGTTGTGATGCTTTTTGAGCCACGTAAAAACCTCATTATGTGAAGTAGGAACAGGGTCACCGCGTGCCACGGTGCACGCCCCTCCCGTATGGACACCTACTCCATCAATCATAGGCGCACCGAGGCCCGCCGGGCCCGTGTGTAACACCGCATTACCTGCCCACAGGCCAAACGTGAGCTGGGCCACGGCGCCGGCGCCCGGCGTCGTCGGAGGAATTTTCTGGGAGAATGGGGGCGTGACTGATTCCCCCCAGAACGCCCCGGTCAAGCCCGTCATCTCCCCGGGCGCCGCCAAGCGGGCCAACGCCTCCATGATCGGCATGCTGCTGGCTGTGCTGTCCACCTTCGCCATTGTGCTGACCATTGTGTGGCTCAACCCGCACCGCGACGCCGCCTCCTACCGCCAGCCGGTGGATGTGGCCGCCATCGCCGCCAATGCCGCGGACCCCGCGGGCTTCCAGCCGGCCACCCCCAAGCTGCCGTCCGGCTGGTACGCCAACTACGCCCGGTGGAACGCTGCCGGGGCCGACGGCGTGGCCTACTGGGATGTGGGGTTTGTCACCGCCGACGACACCTTCATTGCGCTGCGGCAGTCCGCGGACGCCAACCCGAGTTGGGTCGCCACCCAGGCGGAAGACGCCGCCGTGACGGGCACGCGCACCATTTCCGGACACACCTGGGAACTGCGTGATAAACCTAAAGGTGACCGCAGCCTGGTGCTCAAGGTCGGCGGAACCACCATTGTCCTGACCGGGGCGGCCGAGTTCAAGGACTTCGACACCCTGGCCGCGGCTGCACTGGCTTCCACCGGTGCCCGGGCGCATCCCTCCACGGCGGCATCCACCTCGACTGCAAAGGACGCAAAATCATGACTGGCGGCGAAGACGGCAACATCAACGCAATTTCCACCCCGCACACCCCCGCGGAGGCTTGGACCACCCTCATGGACGGCAACCGCCGCTTCGTGGAGGCCAGCGCCTCGCACCCGAACCAGGACGCTGCCCGGCGCGCGTCCCTGCTGGCCACCCAGCACCCCTTCGTCATGATCTTTGGCTGTTCGGACTCGCGCCTGGCCGCCGAGATCATCTTCGACCTGGGCCTGGGCGACGCCTTTGTGGTGCGCACCGCCGGCCATGTGATCGACAACACCGCGCTCGGCTCGCTTGAGTATGGCATCGAGTACCTGGGCATCCCGCTCGTCGTGGTCCTGGGCCACGACAGCTGCGGCGCCGTCACGGCCACCAAGGGCGCCGTGGCGACCGGGGACATGCCGGCCGGATTCGTCCGCGACCTCGTTGAGCGCATCACCCCCTCGGTGCTGGCCTCCCTGCGCAAGGACAAGGACAGCGACGTCAACTCCATGGTGGAGGAGCATGTGAAGCAGACCGCCGCGCGCCTCGTGGAAAACTCCCCCATCATCGCCAACGCCGTGGCACGGCAAAAGACCGCTGTCGTCGGGTTGACCTACCGCCTCGACGAGGGCCGCGCCGACCTCGTGTACAGCAACGGCCCCATCTCGCACTAGGCCGGCCCCGGCGCAAGGTAGGACGACGGCGGAGCCCAGGGTTCCGGCGTCGTCCTTTCCTTAACACGGTGGCCGGGTTTTTGGGAGCATGCGCGGCGGCGATATGGTAGGAAGCATGACTGACACTGCCGCGGCCACCGCACAAGAGTTCCGTATTGAACATGACACGATGGGCGAGGTCCGGGTCCCGGTCAACGCCCTCTACCGCGCCCAGACGCAGCGCGCCGTTGAGAACTTCCCGATCTCGGGCAAGACGCTGGAGCGGGCGCACATCGAGGCGCTGGCCCGGATCAAGAAGGCTGCCGCGCGTGCCAACGAGGACCTCGGCGTGATTGACGCCGACCTGGCGGACGCCATTGCCGACGCCGCCGAGCGCGTTGCCGCCGGCGAGTTTGACGGCCACTTCCCGATCGACGTCTTCCAGACCGGCTCCGGCACGTCGTCGAACATGAACATGAACGAGGTCATTGCCGAACTCGCCACGCGGGCGCTGAAGGCAAAGGGCAGCGACAAGGTGGTCCACCCGAACGACCACGTCAACGCCTCGCAGTCCTCGAACGACGTCTTCCCCACCTCGGTGCACGTTGCCGCCACGAACGCGCTGCTCAACGACCTCATCCCGGCCCTGACCTACCTGGCGGCGTCGTTCTCCCGCAAGGCCGACGAGTTTAAGGACGTGGTGAAGTCCGGCCGCACGCACCTCATGGATGCCACGCCCGTGACGCTCGGCCAGGAGTTCGGCGGCTACGAGGCCCAGCTCCGGTACGGCATTGAGCGCATCGAGTCCTCCCTGCCGCGCGTGGCCGAGGTCCCGCTGGGCGGCACCGCCGTGGGCACCGGCATCAACACCCCGGCCGGCTTCCCGCAGCGCGTCATCGCGCTGCTGGCCGAGGACACGGCCCTGCCGATCACCGAGGCCCGGAACCACTTCGAGGCCCAGGCCAACCGCGACGGGCTGATCGAGGCTTCCGGCCAGCTGCGCAACATTGCGTACTCGGTCATGAAGATCGCCAACGACCTGCGCTGGCTCGGCTCCGGCCCCAACACCGGCCTGGGCGAGATCGCCATCCCCGACCTGCAGCCGGGATCCTCCATCATGCCGGGCAAGGTCAACCCGGTCATCTGCGAGGCAGCCATCATGGTCGCCGCCCAGGTGATCGGCAACGACACCACCATCGCCCTGTCCTCCACCAACGGCGCCTTCGAACTCAACGTCGGCATCCCGGTCATGGCCGCGAACCTGCTCGAGTCGATCCGCCTGCTGACCAACACGGCCCGCGTCATGGCGGACAAGATGGTGGACGGCATCTCCGCCAATGTGGAGCGCGCCCGCTTCCTGGCCGAAGCCTCCCCCTCGATCGTGACCCCGCTGAACAAGTACATCGGCTACGAGAACGCCGCCAAGATCGCCAAGCATGCCATCAAGGAAGGGCTGACCATCCGCGAAGCCGTCCTGGCCCTGGGCTTCGTGGACCGCGGCGAACTGACCATGGAGCAGCTGGACCAGGGCCTGGACGTCATGGCCATGACCCGCGCGCCCAAGTAACCTCTCCTCTTCCTCACCCGCGCGGTGAGGGCGTGCCAGGCTGCTGGCGGCGGGTGAAAT
>NZ_JAAMFN010000022.1 GCF_013376095.1 Arthrobacter sp. SDTb3-6
ACGCGTGGGCCGAGTTCGTCCCGTTCCTGCAGTTCGACCGGGAGATCCGCCGGATCGTGTGCACGACCAACGCGATCGAGTCCGTGAACGCCCGGATCCGCAAGGCCGTCCGTGCCCGCGGCCACTTCCCGAACGAGCAAGCCGCACTTAAATGCGTCTACCTCGCCGTGATGGCCCTTGACCCCACCGGACGTGGCAGGGCCCGGTGGACCCAACGATGGAAGGGCGCGCTGAACGCCTTCGACATCGCATTCAACGGCCGGCTGTCCGCCCACAGCCACTAACCGAGATACACCGTTAAGTTGGCAGTCCCGCCCCGCACCACCGTCACCACCCCCACCGGCCACCACTACATCACCACCGCACCGCCACTGCCCGGCCCCGCCAGGCAACACCCCACATGATGCCGACCGTCAGGCGGGGGAAAAGGTCAGCCGGTTACCCGCCGGCGAACGGCGGGAGGACGTCGACGACGTCGTCCGGGGCCAGCGCGGTGGCCAGGTTGCGCTGGGAAACCTCGTTGACCAGGAAGCTGCACCGTGTCAGCAGCTCGGAGAGTGGGGGAGTGCTCGATGAAGCAGACACCGGAAACGACTCGACCAGGAACTTCGAGAGGTCGCCGAGCGTGAAGGGCGCCGTCCCGGCCAACGCCGCCAGGTCCACCGCCTGCTCTTCAACACCCGTCGCCGCCGCGGCGGCGGCAAAAAATCGTACGTCCATTCTCAGCCTCCTATGGCGCTCATGCTGCGGTCGGGCTGGACAAAATCAGCGTCGCCCAGGCCCGGATGGCCCATGCCGTGGGCCTTCGGCTTCGCCCACATGGCGTCCTGCCAGCGGGCGGTGACAGCATCGTCGTCGGCCGGGGACGCCCCGGCACGCAGCAGCACCAGCAGGTCTACTTCGGTGCGGGAAAACAGGCAGCTCATCACCTTGCCTTCGGCGGTGATGCGGGTGCGGCGGCAGTCGGCGCAAAACGGTTCGGTCACCGACGCGATGATGCCCACGGTGCCCAGGAGCTCCCCGGTGCCGGGGCGCCGGACCTCAAAGCGTTCGGCGGGGGCGCCGTCGCGTGCGCGGGGGTCGGGCGAGAGGGCGAAGCCGCGGCCAAGCAGGGCGCGGATTTCGGCGGCGGTGATCATGCCCTCGCGGGTCCAGCCGTGGTCGGCGTCCAGCGGCATCTGTTCGATGAACCGCAGCTCGCAGCCGCGTTCCAGGCACCAGTCCAGCAGCTCCACCGCATGGTGGTCATTGACGCCACGCATTAGCACGGCATTGACCTTGACCGGGGGCAGGCCCGCGGCAGCGGCGGCGTCAATGCCGGCCAGCACCTGGTCCAGGAACGGCCGTCGCGTGAGCTGGAGGAAGGCGTCGTGGTGCAGGGTGTCCATGGAGACATTCAGCCGCGTCAACCCGGCGTCGGCCAGGGCCTGGGCCTTGCGGGCCAGCCCCACGCCGTTGGTGGTCAGCGAAATGGGCAGCTCAGGATGGTTGGCGCGCAGCGCGGCAATGATGTCCACGAGATCTGCGCGCACCAGCGGTTCGCCGCCCGTCAGCCGCAGCTCGCGCACACCGAGGCGGTCCACGCCCAGCCCCACCAGCCGCACAATCTCGGCGGCAGTCAACAGCTTGTCCTTCTTCAGCCACTCCAGCCCGTTCTCGGGCATGCAGTATAGGCAGCGCAGGTTGCATTTGTCCGTCAGCGACAGGCGCATGTCCGTGGCCGTCCGGCCAAACTGGTCAAGCAGCCCGGCTGCCGGCCCCGGCGCCCATGCTGCGGGGCGTGCGGGGGCTGCGCCGGGAACCGCCGGCATGCCCAATAGTGTGCGTCCCGTATCCATGCCACCACGCTACGCCATCGGCGCCATTTGGGGGCAGGCGGAGCTTTGCCCCGCCCGCGAAACTAGAATTGTGACATGGGGCTGCCGGACCTTGCCCCCAACGGAAGGGAAGCCATGGAGGCGCGTCGCAACTGGGGCTTGGCCGGAGTGGTGTGCACGGGCGTGGGCGTGGCGGCCGGTGAACTCATCGCCGCCGTGGTGAGCCCGTCGGCGTCGCCCGTGAGCGCCGTGGGGCAGGGTGTCATCGGCGCACTGCCCGGGGGCACCAAGGAATGGGCCATCCACCTCTTCGGAACCTCGGACAAAACCGTCTTCCTTGCCACCATGGTGGTGATCATGGCCGTGCTGGCCGCCGTCGCCGGGCTGCTCGAACGCACCCGCCGGGGTCTTGGCCTGGCCCTCATTGCGGTGTTTGGTGTCGCCGGGATCGTCGCGGTGGCCGCCCGGCCGGACATCTCCGGCATGGCGTTCGTGGCCCCCGTGGTTGCAGCCGGACTCGCGATGGTGCTGCTGGCCTGGGTCCGCAGCAGGTTCCTCGCGCCGTCGCTGGCCCGGGTGCTGAAGGCGGAGTACGACGCCCGGAGGCGGGCCCGGGTTCCCGGCCCGCCTCCCGTGCCGGCCCCCGCAGATACGGCCCCCGAACCAACCGACCCGGCCGCGGGCGCCGGGCAGGGCACCACCCGCCGCAGCTTCCTCGGATACATGGGCGCCGGCGCGGCCGTGGCAGTGCTCGCCGGCGGTGCCGCGGTCATGCTGCGCAGGGCGTCGGTTGCGGTGGCGGGGCTGCGCGCGAAGGTCGTGCTGCCCCGCGCCCTCCGGCCCGCGCCGCCGGTCCCCGCCGCCGCAGTCCTGGACATTGCCGGCATCACCCCGCTGGTCACGGACCCCAACAATTTTTACCGCATCGACACGGCGCTGGTGGTCCCGGCCGTGAACTCCGATACGTGGAAGCTGACCGTGACCGGGCTGGTGGAGCATGAAATCACCATGGACTTTGCCCAGCTCCTGGCCAAGCCGATGGTGGAAAGCTATGTGACCATCGGCTGCGTCTCCAACGACGTCGGCGGGAACCTGGTGGGCAACGCCCGCTGGCTCGGCTGGCCGGTGCGGGAGCTGCTGGCCGAGGCCGGGGTGAAACCCGGGGCGGACATGGTCCTCTCGCGCAGCACCGACGGATTCACCGCCGGCACCCCGCTGGCGGCCATGACGGATGCCAGGAACGCCATGATCGCCGTGGGCATGGACGGCGCGCCGCTGCCGTTGGTGCACGGCTACCCGGCACGGCTCATAGTGCCGGGCCTGTATGGCTACGTCTCCGCCACGAAATGGCTGGCCGAGCTGAAGGTCACCACCTTCACCGCCGACCAGGGCTACTGGACGCCGCTGGGATGGAGCGCGCTCGGGCCGATCAAGACGGCGTCGCGCATCGACGTCCCGAACGCCGGTGCGACGCCCGCGGCCGGCCGGTATGTGGCAGCCGGCGTGGCGTGGTCGCCGGAGCGCGGCATCGCGGCCGTGCAGGTCCAGCTCGACGGCGGGCCCTGGCAGGGTGCCACGCTGGCGGCCGCGCTGAACAAGGACACCTGGGTCCAGTGGCAGGCACCCCTGGACCTCACGGCGGGGCACCACCAGCTGAAGGTCCGCGCCGTCGACGGGACCGGGGCCGTCCAGACAGGCGACATTGCCCCGCCCGCGCCAAACGGGGCCACGGGCTGGCACACGGTTGAATTCACCGCACGGTGACGGGCATCCGCGGGCGCGCCACCCCGCCGGGGGAGCCCCGGACGTCACCTAGGATGGGTCTAACGTCCGCCGCCGCATGTTGTTCCGGGAGGAAAACCGATGCGTAGAACAGTTGCAGAACACCAACAGGCCGTGCTTGAAATGCTGGGCCGCGCCTGGCAGGGCACCGGCGGTGTCCCGTTGTTGCACGACGCCGCAACCCGGGTTCCGCTGACCGGGCTGCCCGGGCGTGTGCTGGCTGCCGAACTGCTGGCGCCCATCGACCTGCCGCCGTTTGCCAACTCCCAGATGGACGGCTTCGCCATCCGGGTGGACCCGTCAGCGAAACAACCCCATAACATTGATTCCAGAAAATCAACCATCTACCGTGTGGCGAAAACGATCCCGGCCGGGATCCTGCCCCCGCCCCTGGAACCGGGCACCGCCGCCCCGATCATGACCGGGGCAATGCTCCCGGCGGGGGCCAACGCCGTGGTGCCCGTGGAGCAGGCCCGCCCGGCCGCCTTTCCGGCGGCAGGCGGCACGGTGAAGCTGCCGGCCACCCGGCCCGGCACCTTTGTCCGCGCGAAGGGCAGCGACCTCGCCGCCGGCAGCGTTGCCATCGCCGAAGGTACGCTGCTGAACGCCGCCCACATCGGCCTGGCTTCCGCCTTGGGCTGCAGTTCCCTGCCGGTGCGCCCGGAACCGCGCGTGCTCCTGGTGACCACGGGCGACGAAGTGTTGCTGCCGGGGGACCCCCGGGCCGCGGACGGCCTGCCGGAGGGGAGGATCTTCGACGCCAACATGGCGCTGCTGCGCGCCAACCTGGTGCAGGCCGGGGTTGAGGTGGTCCTGGCGCCCGTGGTCCGGGACGAGCCCCACGCGCTGCTGGAGGTGCTGGACGGGTATGTGGACAGTGTGGACCTGATCCTGTCCACCGGCGGCATCAGCGCCGGCGCCTTTGAAGTTGTGAAGCAGGCCCTGTCCGGGCTCGACGTGGACTTTGTCTCCCTGGCCCTGCAGCCGGGCGGGCCCCAGGCGCTGGGCACGTACAAGGGCGTGCCGTTCATCGGTTTCCCCGGCAACCCCGTCAGCGGCGTGGTCTCCTTTGAACTGTTCCTGCGCCCGGCGCTGACGGCGCTGCTGGGCGCCCCGGCACCGCGCCGGCGGGTCCTGGCAGCCCTGGAGAACGCGCTGGACTCGCCGGCCGGCAAGTACCAGGTCCGCCGCGGCGTGTACCAGGGCCCGGGGTTTGAATCCGCGGCCTCCGTGCGCGAGGTGGGCGGCCCGTCGTCGCACTTGCTGGGGGCCTTGGCCCAGGCCAACGCGCTCATTCACATCCCGGCGGGGGTCACGGAATTGCACGCCGGGTCAAAGGTGGAAGTATGGCTGTTGTGACTGATCCCCAGACCCCTGAATTAACCCACCTGCGCCACGACGGCACGGCCCACATGGTGGACGTCTCCGCCAAGGCCGCCACCGTCCGGGAGGCCACCGCCACCGGCACGGTGCACACGACCCCGGCGGTCATGGCGCTGCTGGGCGCGGGCGAGCTGCCGAAGGGCGACGCCCTGGCCGTGGCCCGCGTGGCCGGCATCATGGGCGCCAAAAAGACGCCGGAACTCATTCCCCTGTGCCACCCGCTGCCAATTTCCAAGGTCACGGTCGACTTTGGGCTCGGCGCCGCCGCCGTCACCATCACGGCCACCGTCAAGACCCGTGGCGTCACGGGCGTGGAGATGGAGGCGCTGACGGCCGTCTCCGTTGCGGCGCTGAGCGTGTACGACATGGTCAAGGCCGTGGACAAGCACGCCGTCATCTCCGGCATCCAGGTGCTGGCCAAGAGCGGCGGCAAGAGCGGGGACTGGACCGCCGGGCCCGCGGAGGTGGCGCAGTGAGTGCCTGCGAACCCGCTGCCGGGCCGGGCCGGGCCGGGGTGGTCATCGCCTCCACCCGGGCCGCCCTGGGCGTCTACGCGGACAAGACCGGGCCCGTCATCACCGGCTGGCTGCGGGAACACGGATTCGACGTCGCCGAGCCCGTGGTGGTGCCCGACGGCGCCCCCGTCGGCGCGGCCCTGCGCGCCCTGCTGGCGCAACGGCCCGCCGTCGTGCTGACCAGCGGCGGCACCGGACTGAGCCCCACCGACGAAACCCCGGAAATGACCCTGCCGCTGCTGGACCGCGAGGTCCCGGGCATCATGGAGGCCATCCGCGCAGCGGGCCTGGCCAAGACGCCCATGGCCGCCCTCAGCCGCGGGCACGCGGGCCTGGCGGGGCGGACGTTCGTGGTGAACCTGCCGGGCTCGCCGTCCGGCGTCATGGACGGGCTGGCCGTGCTTGATCCCCTCATCGGGCACATCTGCGAACAGGTGGGAGGCGGGCATGGACACTAACCTTGAGGTGGTCGCCGCGCTGCTGAGCTCCGCGCCGATCTCGGTGGACGCCGCCATGGCCGCCGTGGAATCGGACACGGCCGGTGCCGTGGTCAGTTTTAGCGGCATTGTCCGCAACCACGACGCCGGAAAGCAGGTGGCGCGGCTGTCCTACAGCGCCCATCCGCTCGCCCAGGGCGTGCTCGATTCCGTGGTGGCCTCCGTGGCCGAGGGCGCCGCCGACCCCGACGGGCACCCGGTGCGCGTCTGGGTGGCCCACCGCGTGGGCCCGCTGGAAATCGGCGAGCCCGCGCTGGTTGCCGCCGTCGCCTCATCGCACCGGGCCGAGGCCTTCGCGGTGTGCTCGGAACTCGTGGAACGGATCAAGGCCGAGGTGCCGATCTGGAAGGAACAGTTCTTCACCGACGGCACGGCGGAGTGGGTGGGCGCCGGGGCGCTGCCCGACGCCGGCGCTGGGACGGCGGACAATCCGGGGGCTGAAAGCCAGTAGTCTTAAAAGCATGAGTGAAATGCTGAGGGTGGCCGTGCTCGGTGCCAAGGGACGAATGGGGGCAGCTGCCGTTGCGGCCGTCGGGGAAGCCGAGGGCATGGAGCTGGTGGCCGCGCTGGGCCGCAACGATCCCCTGGACAGGCTGGTGGAAAAGGGCGTGCAGGTGGTGGTGGACCTGACCGTCCCCACCTCCACGGAGGCCAACGTCCGCTTCGCCGTGGAACACGGGATCCACGCCGTGGTGGGCACCACCGGCTGGGATGCCGCACGCCTGGCTTCCCTGGCGGACCTGCTGGCCTTCCATCCCGCAACCGGGGTGCTGATCGCCCCCAACTTTGCCCTGGGCTCGGTGCTGGCCACCCACTTTGCCGCCAAGGCCGCAAAATACTTCGACTCGGTGGAGATCATCGAGCTGCACCACCCGCGCAAGGTGGACGCACCCTCCGGCACCGCGCTGCGCACCGCCGCGCTCGTGGCCAAGGCCCGCAGCGACGCCGGCGTCCCGGCCGCACCAGACGCCACGGAGACCGAACTCGACGGCGCCCGCGGCGCCTCGGTGGACGGCATCCCCGTGCACAGCGTCCGGCTCGCCGGCCTCGTGGCACACCAGGAGGTGCTGCTGGGCAGCCCGGGGGAAGCGCTGACCATCCGCCACGACTCCTTCAACCACGCCTCCTTCATGCCCGGCGTGCTGCTGGGCGTGCGCACCGTGGGGACACGCCCCGGACTGACCGTGGGCCTCGACGGCTACCTCGACCTTGAAGGCTGACCCCATGTCAAAGACAACAAGGCCCGGGATCCGCATCTCGAAGACGAAGGTCTGGGTGGCGCTGATCTGCCTGCTGCTGGTGTTTTACCTGGTGGTCATGTTCCAGCGCTCCTTCACGCTGATGTTCGTCTCCCCGGAGTGGCAGGCCAAGGCCATGGGCGCCGGCTACTTCCTCATCCCGCTCGTGGCCGCGTGGGCGCTCATCAAGGAAGTGCTCTTTGGCGCCCGCACCGAGAAGCTGGCCAACATCCTTGAGGCCGAGGGCGGCCTGCCGGTGGACAACCTCCCGCGCACGCCCGGCGGCCGGATCGTCCGCGCCGCCGCCGACGCCGAATTTGAAAAATACCGGCTGGAGGCTGAGGCCGCGCCCGGCGACTGGCGCTCCTGGTTCCGGCTCTCCTGCGCCTACGACGCCGCCGGGGACCGCAAGCGCGCCCGCAAGGCCATGCGCGACGCCTTCACCCTGTACCGCGCCGGCTGACGCAGCACTCCGGGCTGCCGGACGCGGCCTCCTCGCCGGCAGATCCCCGGGCCACGGCCGCACTACCCGACCCATGCAAGAGGCAGGACCAAGGTGACCAGCACCCACAACCCGGACGACGGCGTCGAACTTTCCTACGATGTGGTGGGGGAGGGCGACCCCATCCTGCTGCTCCACGGCAGCGCGCTCAGCCGCGCCATCTGGCGTGGCTTTGGCTACACCAAGGCATTGCGCGAAAACCACACCGTCATCACGATGGACCTGCGCGGGCACGGCCGCTCCGGCAAGCCGCACACCCAGGCGGCGTACGCCATGGACGTGCTCGTGGCGGACGCCCTGGCCGTGCTGGACGCCGCGGGTGCGCCACGGGCCCACATCGGCGGCTATTCGGTGGGCTCACGCATCGGCTACTCCCTGGCCGTGGCCGCCCCGGAGCGGCTGCTTTCGCTGACCACCCTGGGCGGGACCTACCGCATCCAGCCCGGAAGCGTGGGCAGGCTGTTTTTCCCCGGGTATGACGCCGCCCTCGGCTCCGGCGGCATGCCCGCCTTCGTTGCCGGCTGGGAGGCACAGATAGGCGGCCCGCTCGACCCGCAGACCAAGGCAGCCTTCCTGGCCAATGACGCGGCGGCCCTGCAGGCCTACTTCCGCCAGACGGAGGCCGAACCCGCCATCGCCGAGGCCGACGTGGCCGCCCTGGCCATGCCCGCCCTGCTGCTGGCCGGCACGGCGGACAGGGACCGGCTGGCGGACTCCCGGCGCGCGGCCGGCCTCATGCCCCATGCGCGGCTCGTGGAACTGCCCGGGCGCAACCACGGCACCACGCTGTTTCCCGCCCAGCCGGTCCTTGACGAATGGCTGCCGTTCCTGCAGGACGGCCGGTCGGCAGACCGTCCATAACGTGGCGCACGTTGAACGAATCGGCCCGGTAGCAGGTAACGTTTTACCCATGTCTGAGTCTGCTATTGCCACCCGCCCCTTTGGAACACTGGTGCCCGCCATGGTCACCCCCTTCACCGAGGACGGGGCCGTCGACTACAAACAGGCAGCGGCGCTGGCCAACAAGCTGGTCGACGACGGCTGCGACGGCATCCTGGTCACCGGCACCACGGGCGAAACCTCCACCCTGACGGACGAGGAAAACCTGGGCATGTTCCAGGCCGTCCTGGACGCCGTGGGGGACCGGGCCCGCGTCATCGCCGGCACCGGCACCAATGACACCCGCCACTCCATCAGCCTGTCCCGGCGCGCCGCGGCCCTGGGCGTCCACGGCCTGCTGATCGTCACCCCCTACTACAACAAGCCCAGCCAGGCCGGCATCCAGGCGCACTTCACGGCCATTGCCGACTCCACCGATCTGCCCGTCATGCTCTATGACATCCCCGGCCGGGCCGGCGTGCCCATTGCCACCGAAACCATCATCAAGCTGGCCGACCACCCGCGCATCACCGCCCTCAAGGATGCCAAGGCCGACTTCAGCGCCACCACCCGCGTGCTCGCCAACACCGACCTCGACGTCTACTCGGGCGACGACGGACTGACCCTGCCGCTCATGGCCGCCGGCGCCGTCGGCCTGGTCAGCGTCAGCGCCCACGTGGCGCCGCAAAAGTTCCGTGCCCTCGTCGACGCCGCTGCCGCCGGCGACTTCGCCACGGCCCGCCGCCTCCATTTTGAGCTGGACCCGGTGGTGCGTGCCACCATGGGCCACATCCAGGGTGCCGTGTCGGTCAAGCAGATTCTCAAGTGGCAGGGAATCCTGCCCACCTCGGTGGTCCGCCTTCCCCTCGTGGAACCGGGTGCGGCCGAGATTGCCCTGATCAAGGCTGACCTTGCGGAAGCTGGAATGGAATTGTAGACATGACCCAAATGACCGAGCCCGGTCTGCTCGCCCCGCCCGCACTGGCGCCGGACACGCTGCGCATTGTCCCACTCGGCGGCATCGGCGAGATCGGTCGCAACATGACCGTCTTTGAAATTGACGGCAAGCTGCTCATTGTGGACTGCGGGGTGCTCTTCCCCGAGGAGGACCAGCCGGGCGTGGACCTGATCCTGCCGGACTTTTCCTACATTGAGGACCGTCTGGAGGACGTGGTGGGCGTGGTGCTCACCCACGGCCACGAGGACCACATCGGCGCCGTGCCCTACCTGCTGCGCCTGCGCAACGACATTCCCCTGATCGGTTCGCAGCTGACGCTGGCCTTCGTTGAAGCCAAGCTCACCGAGCACCGCCTCAAGCCCTGGACGCTGACGGTCATGGAAGGCCAGGTGGAGCAGTTCGGCCCGTTCCAGTGCGAATTCGTCGCCGTCAACCACTCCATCCCGGACGCCCTGGCCGTGTTCATCCGCACGGGCGGGGGCACCGTGCTGCACACCGGCGACTTCAAGATGGACCAGCTGCCGCTGGACGGCCGGCGCACCGACCTGCGCCACCTGGCCCGCCTGGGCGAGGAAGGCGTGGACCTTTTCCTGGTGGATTCCACGAACGCCGACGTACCCGGCTTCACCACCAGCGAGGCGGAGATCGGACCGACGCTGGAGGCGCTGTTCGGCCAGGCCGACAAGCGCATCATCGTGGCCAGCTTCTCCTCCCACGTCCACCGGGTCCAGCAGGTCCTCAACGCCGCCGTGCAGCACGACCGCAAGGTGGCCTTCGTGGGCCGCTCCATGGTCCGCAACATGGCCATTGCCGCGAAGCTGGGCTATCTGTCCGTGCCGGACAACGTGCTCGTGGACCTGAAAAACGTCAACCAGCTGCCGGACAGCCAGGTGGTGCTCATGTCCACCGGGTCCCAGGGCGAACCCATGGCCGCCCTGTCCCGCATGGCCAACGGGGACCACAAGATCGCGGTGGGCCAGGGCGACACCGTCATCCTGGCGTCCTCGCTGATCCCCGGCAACGAAAACGCCGTGTTCCGGATCATCAACGGCCTGCTCAAGCGCGGCGCCGACGTCATCCACAAGGGCACGGCCAAGGTGCACGTCTCCGGGCACGCAGCGGCCGGGGAGCTGCTGTACTGCTACAACCTCGTGGAGCCCAGGAATGTCATGCCGGTGCACGGGGAAACCCGCCACCTGATTGCCAACGGCAGGATCGCGCAGTCCTCCGGCGTGCCGGCCTCGAATGTGCTGTTGACCGGCGACGGCGCGGTGATCGACCTGGCCGCGGGCCGGGCGAGGATCGTCGGCCAGGTCGAATGCGGCTTCGTGTACGTCGATGGCCAGAGCGTGGGCGAAATCACCGACGAGGACCTCAAGGACCGGCGCATCCTTGGCGATGAAGGATTCATCTCCATTATCACCGTCGTCAACCGCTCCACGGGCAAGATCGTCTCCGGCCCGGACATCCACGCGCGGGGCATGGCCGAGGACGACGCCGTCTTTGACGAGATCAAGCCCAGGATCGCCGCCGCACTCGAGGAAGCCGTCACGGCCAGCACGGACCACACCACCCACCAGCTCCAGCAGGTGGTGCGCCGGGTGATCGGCACCTGGGTCAACCGCAGGCTCCGCCGCCGCCCCATGATCATCCCGGTGGTCCTGGAGGCCTAGCCCGCCACCACTGCCGCCGGGAGCGGAAATCCGCGGAAAGTTGCGCCAAACAAGGTAGCTTTAAGGTTATGGCGACTCGTTCTTCCCCCGCTCGCGCGTCCGCCGGCAAGCAAGGTGGCAGTTCCACGCGCCCTGCGAAGACCGCCAAAATGCCGAGCGCCCGCAGCAGGCAATCCGTTCCCGAACCGCAGCATGTCTGGCCGGTGCGCTTTGCCGTCGGCATCTGGCAGGGGCTCGGACACCTCGTCGGCGGGGCGGTGCGCCGCATGGGCGCCGACGTCAGCGGCATCGCCCACGAGGAGCGGCGCGACGGCAGCGGGCTGTTCTTCATCCTGCTCGCGGCCCTGATCGCCACCTTCGAGTGGTGGGGCCTGGCCGGCGGCCTGGCCGACGCCGTCCACGGCGTCTTCCAGGGGACCTTCGGCTGGTTCGCGGCCATGTTGCCGCCCATGTTGCTGATCTTTGCCATCCTGGTCTTCCGCCAGCCGGGCAATGTCCGCGCCAACAACCGGGTGGCCATCGGGTTTTCCCTCATGATCATTTCCGGCTGCGCCCTGGCCCACGTGGCCGGCGGCATGCCGGACGCCGCCAGCGGCTTTGCCGGCGTCAGCCGGGCCGGAGGCATGGTCGGCATGATCGCCGGCGGCCTGGTCGCCGCGGCCAGCCCCGTGCTGGCCATCGCCGTGTTCTCCATCCTGGCCTTCTTCAGCGTCCTGATCCTCACGGCCACGCCCCTGCGCCACATCCCGGACCGGCTGCGGGCGCTCTACACGCAGCTGGTGGGTGCGGGCCCGCAGTACGATCCCGCGGACAACGGCCACGACCAGAGCTACCTGTACGACCGTGACGGCCTCCCCAAGGAGAAGAAGTCCCGGGCCCTGCGCGGCCGCAAGAAGGCCGCCGCCGAGGCCCTGGAAGCCGGCCGTGACACCGACGGTGCGTTCGAGACCGCGCTGGTGGACGCGGACGACGACGATGCCCTGCCCACGGCGCCGGCCGCGCCTTCCCTGCCACCGGGCGTCCGGCGCCCCACGCGTGACGAGCTGGCCGCGGACAAGATCAAGGCACGCCAGGGGCTGCCCACCACGGCCGGCGGCCGTGGGGCCGCTGACGGCCACGGCCCCGAAGCGGTCACCGAGGCCATCGGGATCGTCGCCGCCAACGCCGCAACCCACGCCATCCCGGCCGCTCCCACCACCTTGCCCGCGCCCATTCCGGCACGGTCGGAACAACTGCAGCTCTCCGGCGACGTCACCTACACCCTGCCGGAATCGGAGTTCCTGCCGGCCGGTCCGCCAGGGAAGGAAGCCACGGAGGCGAACGACGCCGTCGTGGCCGCGCTGACCGACACCCTGAACCAGTTCAACGTGGACGCGGCCGTCACCGGCTTCAGCCGCGGCCCCACCGTCACGCGGTACGAAATTGAGCTGGCCCCGGGCACCAAGGTGGAGCGGGTCACCGCCCTGAGCAAGAACATCTCCTACGCGGTGGCGTCCTCGGACGTGCGCATCCTCAGCCCCATCCCCGGCAAGAGCGCCATCGGCATTGAAATCCCCAACGCGGACAAGGAAATCGTGGTGCTCGGCGACGTGCTCCGCTCCGCCAACGCCCGCCGCACCGACCACCCCATGGTGATGGGCGTCGGAAAGGACGTCGAGGGCGGCTTCGTCGTGGCGAACCTGGCAAAGATGCCCCACCTGCTCGTGGCCGGCGCCACCGGCGCCGGAAAGTCCTCCTTCGTCAACTCCATGATCACCTCCATCCTTATGCGGGCCACGCCCGACGAGGTCCGCATGGTCATGGTGGACCCCAAACGGGTGGAACTGACCGCCTACGAAGGCGTGCCGCACCTGATCACCCCCATCATCACGAACCCGAAGAAGGCCGCCGAGGCGCTCCAGTGGGTGGTGCGGGAGATGGACCAGCGCTACGACGACCTCGCCAACTACGGCTTCAAGCACATTGATGAGTTCAACAAGGCCGTCAAGGCCGGCAAGGTCCACCCGCCCGTGGACTCCAAGCGCGTCATCCGCCCGTACCCGTACCTGCTGGTGATCGTGGACGAGCTCGCCGACCTGATGATGGTGGCCCCCCGCGACGTGGAGGATTCCATTGTCCGCATCACCCAGCTGGCCCGTGCCGCCGGCATCCACCTGGTGCTGGCCACCCAGCGTCCGTCCGTGGACGTGGTGACCGGCCTGATCAAGGCCAACGTCCCGTCCCGCATGGCGTTTGCCACCTCCTCCGTCACCGACTCCCGCGTGGTCCTGGACCAGCCCGGCGCCGAGAAGCTGCTGGGCCAGGGTGACGCCCTGTTCCTGCCCATGGGCAAGTCCAAGCCCATGCGCGTCCAGGGCGCCTGGGTCACGGAAGCGGAAATCAAGCGCGTCGTGGACCACGTCAAGGGCCAGCTCACCGTCCACTACCGCGACGACGTGGCCGTGGAAGCGCCCAAGAAGCAGATCGACGACGACATCGGGGACGATCTGGAGGTGCTGCTGCAGGCCACCGAACTGGTGGTCACCACGCAGTTCGGTTCCACCTCGATGCTCCAGCGCAAGCTGCGCGTCGGTTTCGCCAAGGCCGGGCGCCTCATGGACCTGCTGGAGTCCCGGGGTGTGGTGGGCCCGTCCGAAGGCTCCAAGGCCCGCGACGTCCTCGTCAAGCCCGACGACCTTGCCGCCACCCTCGCCGCCATCCGCGGCGACGGCCCCGTGCCGGCCGGTCCGGGCGGCGACGGGGAGCCCGACGGCGGCGAGGCGCCCGCCGTCGACCCGATGACCGCGGCCCTGGCGGAGAACGCGAACGCCAACCATGGCTGGGGCACCGACCTGGTGGCCGAGGACCTGGCCGGCCGTCCCGAAGCCGTGGACTACTACGACGGGGACGACTCCGACGACGACGGCGAGGACGCCTGGTCGCTGACGGGCCGGTAGGCCCGCCTAGCTGCCCGGCACGGAATGGCGATAGCCTTGCACCGTGACCGATAACGCCGCGCCCGTGCCTGCCAGCCCTTCAAACTGGAACCTGCCCAACGCCCTGACCCTGCTGCGCATCGTGCTGGTGCCGTTCTTCATCTGGTTCTTCCTGGCCGACGACGGCCGCTACGGCTGGTGGCGCTGGGCGGCCGTGGTGGTGTTCCTGGTTGCCATCTACACCGACAAGCTCGACGGCGACATCGCCCGGGCACGCGGGCTCATCACGAGCTTTGGCAAGATCGCGGACCCGATCGCGGACAAGCTGCTGATTGGCTCGGCCCTCATCATGCTGTCCGCCACGGGGGAGCTGTGGTGGTGGGTCACCATTGTGATGCTGGTCCGGGAAGTCGGCATCACGGCCCTGCGGTTCGTGGTGATCCGCTACGGCGTCATGGCCGCGTCCAAGGGCGGCAAGCTCAAGACCGTGCTGCAGACGGTGGCCATATTTGTCTACCTGCTGCCGGTCACCCCGGCCACGCCGTGGCTGTCCGTCGTCGCGCTGGTCATCATGCTGGCCGCGCTGGCCGTCACCGTGGTCACGGGGGCCGACTACCTGATTAAGGCCGTGCAGCTGCGCAACGCCGGCCGCGGGGCTAAGTAGCCGTGGCGGTTCCGGGCATGGACCTGGCCGCCCTGGTGGCCGACGCCACGGCGGCGGGCCTGAGCGTGGCGACTGCGGAGTCCCTGACAGGCGGGCTGCTGGCCGCCACCCTGGTCGACGTGCCGGGCGCGTCCGGCATGCTCAACGGCGGCGTGGTCGCCTACCAAAACGAGGTCAAGGTGCGCGCGCTGGGCGTCCCCTCCGAACTTTTGGCCGAACACGGCGCGGTCGATGCCCGGGTGGCCTGCGCCATGGCCCTGGGCGCCTGCCATGTGGCGGGCGCCCGGGTGGGCCTGTCCACCACCGGGGTGGCCGGCCCCGAGCCGCACCAGGGCAAGGCCGTGGGGCATGTGTTCATCGGCGTGGCCATCGACGGGGAGGTGCAGGCCTACGAATACCACTTTGGCGGTGACCGGGCCATGGTCCGCCAGCAGGCTGTCGACGAGGCACTTGCGCTGCTCCACCAGGTGGTCGCCGCGGCCCGGGAACAAAAGTTGTGACCGAATAGTTAGTGATAGTGAACGCATTGGTTGGTGTATGCCCCTAGGATGGGATGACCAACTGGGGTGTGGCCTTTTCGGAACAGCCGAAGAGGATAAATATAAATTGCGAGGAGCAAGGCGATAACGATGGTGAAACAACCCGTATCCGTAAACGGCGTGGTGCGCTGGCGGGATGTGGGTTTGGCGGATGAGGCAAAGCATCAGCAGAAGGAGCGCAAAATGGTGGTTCTACGCCACGAGATTGGAGACGTCCTTCGGGATGTACGCCAGCGTCAAGGCCGCACACTCCGCGAAGTCTCACACAACGCACGCGTCTCACTCGGCTACCTGAGCGAGGTGGAGCGCGGGCAGAAGGAAGCTTCGTCCGAGCTGCTGTCCTCAATCTGCTCTGCCTTGGATGTGCCCCTCTCACTCATGCTCCGTGAAGTGAGCGACCGTTTGGCCATCGCCGAAGGCGTGGCCGTCCCGGACACCGTTCCGCAGGAGTTCGCGGCCCGCTATGGCCGCGACCTCAACGAGGAACTCTCCGACGAACTGCGCAAGGGACTCATGTCCAACGCCTACTAGGCGCCCACGGCGCCTGGACCGGCACTTGCCGAATAAGGCTGCCGCCCCGGCCCCCAACCGGAACGCGGCCCCGAATTTAGTTTTAGTCAAGCCCCGCGGTGTGTGGGCTTGAGACGAAAAGCGGCCCCCGCCCCCTGGGCGGGGGCCGCTTTGCTGCGTCAGGGCAACTGCTCAGCGGGCGGCGTCATCGTTGAGCCTGGCGATAAGCTCCGCCAGGGTGGTGAGGTCCTTGGGGTCCCAATGGGCCAGCAGGCTGTGGAAGGCCCGCTGCCGGCCGTCATGGACCTCGCGCATCTTGGCCAGGCCCTGGGGCGTGAGCTCAATCAGCTGGGCCCGCCCATCGCGGGGGTCCGCTTCCTTGCGGACGAGCCCCACGCTTTCCAGAAAGCTGATCTGCCGGCTCACCGACGGCTTCCCCACACCAATGCACCGGGCCAGCTCCGTCAGGCGCATGCCGCCCTGTTTCAGGAGGACGGACAGCAGCCCGTAGGCGGCCGGCTCAAGGTCGGGGTGCACGCTGCGGGACAGGGAGTGGCTCGTGGCGCGGGCACGGCGCCACAAGAGGCTCAGCTCAACTTCCAGTACCTCAATGGCCGACTGGGTCTCGGCGGGGAGGGGCGGACTGGCGTTGCCGTCCGGCGCAGCTTCTGTGGTCATGGCCCAAGTCTAGCTATTCGCCGCCTGCCGGCAGGCCCGGCCGTGCGAGAATGGAACTGTGCGAGTAAGCGAATTTTGGCGATTGATGGACGACGAGTTCACCCCGGGGTATTCCCGGGTGCTGGCCAGGGAACTGCACCTGACGGGAGTGGGCGGGAAGACGGCCCTGGATGCCCTCTCGGCCGGGTACGATCCCCGGGAGGTCTGGCTGGAAGTGTGCCAGATGCAGGACGTGCCGCAGTCGCGGAGGCTGGGGCGCGACATCCCCGTGAAGAAATAGCAGCACCCCCGACGGCGACACGCCGCACCGGGACTCGAAGATCTATTCGAGCACGCCTACAATTGAACCGGCGGGTATGGCGGGGACGAACAAGTTTTCCACATATTCGGCCGCAGGGCCGGACCGGACCGGACAATGTCAGAGCCTTGAACTAGCGTTTTAAGTAATTAAACCAACACCCGCCGGCTGCGCACCACGAGCAGCCCGGACGGGGCCGATGAATCGGCACAGATGAAAGACCGAGGTGAACCATGGCTGCTCCTGCAGACCGTGAAAAGGCGCTGGCCGCAGCACTGGCCCAGATCGACAAGCAGTACGGCAAGGGTTCGGTCATGCGGCTGGGCGACGACGTCAGGGCCCCAATTGAAGTCATCCCCACCGGCTCCATTGCCCTGGACGTCGCCCTGGGCATTGGCGGGCTGCCCCGTGGCCGCGTCGTGGAGATCTACGGCCCGGAATCGTCGGGTAAGACCACCGTGGCCCTGCACGCCGTGGCGAACGCGCAGAAGAACGGCGGCATTGCGGCGTTCATCGACGCCGAGCACGCCCTGGACCCGGACTATGCCGCCAAGCTCGGCGTGGACACCGACGCCCTTCTGGTGTCGCAGCCGGACACGGGCGAGCAGGCCCTGGAAATCATGGACATGCTGATCGGCTCCGGCTCCCTGGACGTCATCGTCATCGACTCCGTGGCAGCACTGGTCCCGCGCGCCGAAATTGAAGGCGACATGGGCGACAGCCACGTCGGCCTGCAGGCCCGGCTCATGAGCCAGGCGCTGCGCAAGATCACCGGGCGCCTGAGCCAGACCAAGACCACCGCCATCTTCATCAACCAGCTGCGCGAAAAGATCGGCGTGTTCTTCGGCAGCCCGGAGACCACCACGGGCGGAAAGGCGTTGAAGTTCTACGCCTCCATCCGCATCGACGTCCGCCGCATCCAGACCCTGAAGGAAGGGTCCGACGCCGTCGGAAACCGTACCAAGGCCAAGGTCGTCAAGAACAAGATGGCCCCGCCCTTCAAGATTGCCGAGTTCGACATCATCTACGGCCAGGGCATTTCCCGCGAAGGCGGGATTATCGACATGGGCGTGGAGCACGGCATCATCCGCAAGTCGGGATCATGGTTTACCTATGACGGGGACCAGCTGGGGCAGGGCATGGAGAATTCCCGCCGTTTCCTGCGCGACAACCCGGAACTCGCCGCGGAACTCGAGCGCCTGATCAAGGAGAAGCTGGGTGTGGGCGTCGCCGCTGAACCTGAAGCGGAGGCAGCACCGAAGCTGAAGGCCGTCGACGGCTTCTAGGCACCCCGTGAACACCAGATGCCCCGGCCCGGAACCGGAACAGGACCCCGACGCCAACCCGGCGTCGGTGGCCCGGTCCGTCATCCTGCGCCAGCTGACCAACTCGCCCAAGAGCCGGTACCAGCTGGCCCGGAAACTGGCCGAACGGCATGTCCCCGAGGACGTTGCGGAGGCGGTACTGGACCGCTTCGAGGAAGTCAAGCTTGTCGACGACGCCGAATTCGCCCAGCTCTGGGTGCGCAGCCGGGCCCGCAACAAGTCGATGGCCCGTGAGGCACTTAAGCGTGAACTGGCCGAGAAGGGGATCGCCCCGGAGCTGGCCGAGGAAGCGCTGGCCCAGGTCAGCGACGAAGACGAGGCGGACAACGCCGAAGCCTTGGTGCGCCGGAAGCTGCGCGGGTCCATGGACCTGGCCGACCGGGACGAGCGCGAGAAGTACACGCGCCGCTGGGTGGCCATGCTTGCGCGCAAGGGTTTCAGCCCGTCGGCGGGCTTTGCCGTGGTGGGCCGGCTCATCGATGAACACCTGGATGGCGAATCACCGCAGTAATTGCCGCCAAATCCGGGCCGGCCGCAGTTATGCTGGCCACCTATGATTAGTTTTCCGCGTCGAGGAGTGAGTGTCCTGGCAGCCGCAGCAGCTGCCGGGTTGATCGTGGTTTCCGGAGTTTCCGCCAGCCCCGTCCAGGCCGACGACGGACCGCCCAGCGGATACCCCACCTGGTCCGACGTGCAAAAGGCGAAGGGAAACGCCGCCGCCACGCAGGCGGAAGTGGTGAAAATCAACGGGCTGCTGGCCAGCCTGTCCGCCGAATCCGACACCCTCGGCACCGCCGCCGTCCAGGCCGGCGCCGTCTACGCCGCCACCCAGGCGAAACTGGACACGGTCACCGGCCAGGTGAACGTCCTGCGGGCCCAGGCCGGCCGGGCGGAAAAGCAGGCCCGCGGCTACCAGCAGGACGTGGCGGCCGTGGCCGTGCAAAGCTACAAGTCCGGCGGGGCCAACCTCGGCATCTTCGACACCCTGGCCACCCTGGGCTCCAGCAATGCGCTGCAGGGCCTGGGCCTGCTGGCACAGGTGGGGGAACAGACCGCTGACCGTGCCGTCAGGGCCAAGGATGCCACGGCCGTGGCGGACGCGCTCACCAAGTCGCGCCAGTCGGCAGAAGCTGAGCAGGCCACCCTGACGGCGGCATCGAAATCCGCGCTGGCAGCCGCCGTTGCGGCCCAGCAGGCCGTCGCCAACCAACTGGCTGCCCGGAAAAAGGACAGCGTCACCCTGAATGCGCAGCTGGCGTCGCTGAACCACACCACGGCCGCCGTCGAAAAGAAGTACCGCCAGGGCCAGGAGGCGCTGGCAGCCTACGAGGCCGCACAGGAAGCCAAGCGCCGGGCCGCCGCGGCTGAGGCGGCACGGGAGGCCGCCGCCGCCCAGGCTGCGGCAGCTGCGGCAGCCGCGCAGCAGCAGGCCAACCAGGCAGCGCCGGCACCGCAGGCCGCCCCGGCCACCTCCGGTTTCATCCCGGTGGCGGTCCTGCTGCCGAACATCCCCGGCGGCGCCGTCAACGACCCCGCCGGGGCACAGGCCTACGCCGCGTCCCGTCTGGGTGGCTACGGCTGGCCGCAAAGCCAGTTCCAGTGCCTGCTCCAGCTCTGGAACCAGGAGTCCGGCTGGCTGACCAACGCCACCAACCAGAGCAGCGGGGCCTATGGCGTCGCCCAGGCACTGCCTCCCGGCAAGTACTCCGACACCGGCGCCGACTGGCTCACCAACTACCGCACCCAGATCGACTGGGGCCTGGGCTACATCAGCAACCGCTACGGTTCCCCGTGCGGCGCCTGGGCCCACGAGGTGTCCAACAACTGGTACTGACGGACCCCGGGCAGGCATTTAGCGCCTTTCCCCGGCAGGACTTAAGCTTGATGGGTGAGCCTGACCCTAGACAGCGTTGATTCTTCCGCCACCTCCAGCCGCCCCCGCACCTACCAGGTGCGCACCTACGGCTGCCAAATGAACGTCCATGATTCCGAACGCATGGCCGGCCTGCTCGAGGCAGCCGGCCTGGTGTCCCTGGCCGACGCCGGCGACGCGCCGGTGCGCGACGGCCACGGCGGGCCCGTGCCCGACGTGGTGGTGTTCAACACCTGTGCCGTGCGCGAAAACGCGGACAACAAGCTCTACGGCAATCTCGGGATGCTCGCCCACATCAAGGAAACCAACCCCGGCATGCAAATTGCCGTCGGCGGCTGCCTGGCGCAGAAGGACCGCGACACCATCCAAAAGCGCGCCCCCTGGGTGGATGTGGTCTTTGGCACGCACAACGTCGGAGCCCTGCCGGTCCTGCTGGAACGCGCCCGCCACAACGCCGACGCCCAGATGGAAATCCTGGAATCCCTGGACGTGTTCCCTTCCACGCTGCCCACCCGCCGCGACGCCGTCTACTCCGGCTGGGTCAGCATCTCGGTGGGCTGCAACAACACGTGCACCTTTTGCATCGTGCCTTCCCTGCGCGGCAAGGAACGCGACCGCCGCCCCGGGGAAATCCTGGCCGAGATCCAGGCCCTCGTGGACGACGGCGCCATCGAGGTCACGCTGCTGGGCCAGAACGTGAACTCGTACGGCGTGGAGTTTGGCGACCGGCTGGCCTTTGGCAAGCTGCTGCGCGCCTGCGGCGGGATCAAGGGGCTGGAGCGCGTGCGCTTCACCAGCCCGCACCCGGCCGCGTTCACCGACGACGTCATCGCCGCCATGGCCGAAACCCCCAACGTCATGCCCCAGCTGCACATGCCGCTGCAGTCCGGCTCGGACAAGGTCCTCAAGGATATGCGTCGTTCGTACCGCTCGGCGAAATTCCTGGGCATCCTGGAGAAGGTGCGCGAAAAGATGCCGGACGCGGCCATCTCCACCGACATCATCGTCGGCTTCCCCGGGGAAACCGAGGAGGATTTCCAGGCCACGCTCGACGTCGTCGAAAAGTCACGCTTCGCCACCGCCTTCACCTTCCAGTACTCCAAGCGCCCCGGCACCCCCGCAGCGGATCTGCCGGACCAGCTGCCCAAGGAAGTGGTGCAGGAACGTTTCCTACGCCTGACCGCGCTGCAGGACAGGATCGCCGCCGAGGAAAACGCCCGGCAGGTGGGCCGCACCGTGGAGGTCATGGTCACGGCGCAGTCCGGCCGCAAGGCCACCGAAACGCACCGGCTGTCCGGCCGCGCCCAGGACCAGCGCCTGGTCCACTTCAGCGTCCCCGAGGGCGCCACGGCGCCGCGCCCGGGCGACGTCGTCACCGTCACCATCACCGGGGCTGCGGCCTTCCACCTGGTGGCGGACCCGTCACCGGCGGACTACCGGCTGCGCCGCACCCGGGCCGGCGACGCCTGGGACCTGGCCCAGGCCGATTCCTGCGGCGCACCGGCCCCGGGCGCCGGCACGTCCGCCGGGGGCCGGCAGGCAGTGTCCCTGGGCATGCCTGCGCTGCCCGTGCGCAGCGCGTGAGCCCAGCCGGCGCGCCGCGGGCCGGCCGCAGGGACGCGGTGCCGCCCGTTGTCGCCGTCGTCGGGCCCACGGGTTCGGGCAAGTCGGAGCTGGCCCTGCAGCTGGCCGAACGGTTCAACGGTGAGGCCGTCAACGCCGACTCCATGCAGTTCTACCGCGGCATGGACATCGGCACCGCCAAGCTGCCGCCGGCCGAACGCCGCGGCATCCCGCACCACCTGATGGATTTTCTCGGCGTCCGGGAAGACACCACGGTGGCCGGGTTCCAGGCGATGGCCCGCGCTGCCGTCGCGGACATCCAGTCCCGCGGGAAGCTGCCCATCCTTGTGGGCGGCTCCGGGCTGTACGTGCGCGCCGCCGTGGACGTGCTGGAATTCCCCGGCACGGATCCGGGCGTGCGTGCCCGCCTGGAAGCGGAGCTCGACGCCGGCGGGCCGGACGCGCTGGCCGCCCGCCTGGCCCGCGTGGATCCGGTGTCGGCGGCCCGCATCCGCGACGGCAGGCGGCTGGTCCGCGCCCTGGAAGTCCACGAACTGACGGGCCGCCCGTTCAGCTCCTTCATGCCGGAGCGGCAGTACGTCCAGCCGACGCTGCAGATCGGGCTCAACGGCGACAGGGCCGCCTTGCACCAACGGCTGGCGGCCCGCGTCGACGCCATGGTCGCCGCCGGGCTGGAAGAGGAGGTGCGGGCCCTCATCCCGCAGGGCCTGCGGGAAGGCCGGACCGCGCGCAAGGCGCTGGGCTACCAGCAGTTCCTGCGCGTCATCGACGGCACTTCCACGGTGGAGCAGGCGGCCGGGGACACCGTCACGGCCACGCGGCAGTTTGCGCGCCGCCAGCTGACCTGGTTCCGCGCCGACCCCCGCGTCCAGTGGCTCGATTGGTCACAACCGGACCTCGGCGCGGCTGCCGCGGCGCTCGTGGACCGCGTCTGGGGCGGCACGGCAGCGGCAGGCGGGGAGTCCGGCGTCGAACCCGAGGTGCCTTAGTCTTAAACCATGACTGACACGCTTGGCACCCTGACCGGACTCCGCTTCGCCAAGGGGCACGGCACCGGCAACGATTTCGTCCTGGTGGCCGATCCCGACGGCGAACGCGAACTCGCCCCGGAGCAGGTCGCCCAGTTGTGCGACCGGCACCTGGGCATCGGCGCCGACGGGCTCATCCGCGCCGTCCGTTCCGTGCACCTGCCGGAGGGCGCGGCGCTGCTGGGGCAAAACCCGGACGCCGAATGGTTCATGGACTACCGCAATGGCGACGGCTCGCTGTCGGAGATGTGCGGCAACGGCGTGCGCGTCTTTGTGCACTTCCTCATCAACCAGGGCCTGGCCGTCCTGGCCGAGGGCGAGGCGCTGACCATCGGCACCCGGGGCGGCCCCAAGGTGGTGTCCCGCACCGCCGGCGGCTACCGCGTGGACATGGGGCCGTGGGAGTTCATCTTCCCGCAGCAGGCCCGCGAGCACGGCACGGATTCGCTGGTGGAGGCCGCCGGCCTGGAGGTGGCCCGCCCCGCCCTGTCGGTGGACATGGGCAACCCGCACACCGTGGTGGCGCTGGCCGACCGCGGAGAACTTGCGCGCACGGTCCTGGTGGATGCGCCGTCCGTGACCCCGCTTCCGCCCCACGGCACCAACGTGGAGTTTGCCGTGCCCGCCGAGCCGCTGGTGACCGGCGACGTCGGCAACATCACCATGCGTGTCCACGAACGTGGCGTGGGGGAGACCATGTCCTGCGGCACCGGGGCGTGTGCCGCAGCGGCCGCGACCCGTTTCTGGGCCGGTGCCGACGCCCCGGACACCTGGGCCGTGGCGGTGCCCGGCGGCACCGTGGGCGTACGGTTCTTCGCCGCCCCCGACGGCCGCGAACACGTGGAACTGAGCGGGCCGGCAGTGATTGTCGCCGACGGGGTGCTCGCCTAGACGGCGGCGGGGCGCAGGACCTTCAGGATCCGGAACGCCTTGTGCGTTGAATCGCGGGAAACCGTGAACCCGGCATCCGGGTACCGTTCGGCAAGCTCCCCGGCGAGCCAGCGCTGGAGCGAATCCGAGCCCAGGTTCTTTTGCACCACCAGGTAGGCCGTGCCGCCGGCGGCCAGGCGGGGCAGCCACATCAGCAGGATCGAATGCAGCTCCGACTTGCCCACCCGGATGGGGGGATTGGACCAGATGGTGTTGAAACGCACGGCCGGGTCCACGGCGTCGGGCGTGGACGCGCGCACATTGGCCAGGCCCAAGGCGGCGGCGTTGTCGTTCGTCAAGTCGATGGAGCGCTGGTTGACGTCCACGGCATGGACGGTGGCACCGGGGGAGCGCAGCGCCAGGGTCAGGGCCACGGGCCCCCAGCCGCAGCCAATGTCGAGCAGGTGTCCCTCCGGGGACGGCGGCGGCGCCCCGTTGAGGAGCACGGTGGTGCCCTTGTCCACGCCGTCCGGGCTGAAAATGCCGCCGGCCGTCTGCAGGCGGCGTTCGGCACCGGCCAGGAACACCGTCAGCGGCCGCCGCTTCAGCGGCGTGGACGGCTGTGGACTGAAGTAATGATCTGCTCCCTGAGTACCCATAGTCCTGCCAGATTAGTGGCAATTGCGGGCCAACGGTATTTGGGCACTCCCGGGCCGGTGCCCCGGGGCCTGGCCGCCGGCTTGTCCACAGGGCCGTCCCGGCGAAGGTGTGGCTGTCGGTGCCCGGGACTACGATTGAGGTATCGCCCCCGTTAAGGAGAACATGTCCAACCCATCTGCACCCCGCGGTGCCGCCGACGACCACGGCCCCCGCGGCACATCCGCTGCAGGCCCTGCCGGCTCGGACCCCTCGGTCACGGAGATTGAAGCCGTGATTGACCGCATCCTGGCCAAGGATGCCGCCGTCGGGCGGGCCGCCCGCGAGGACGCCCGGCTCGACTCCGAAGATCCCGATTCAGCGGCCGGGACGTCCCACCCCATCATTGGACGGGCCCAGGCACTTTCCCGGCTGGACTTCCAGCACAGCAGCTTCGACGGGGACCAGTCCGAACTGGCCGCCCGCAACGCCTTGCGCCGCACCGCCGGTCTGTCCACGGAACTTGAAGATGTCACCGAGGTTGAGTACCGCCAGCTCCGCCTGGAGCGGGTGGTCCTGGCGGGGCTGTGGAGTGAAGGCACCATGGCCGACGCCGAAAACTCGCTGCGCGAATTGGCCGCCCTGGCTGAAACTGCCGGCTCCGAGGTGCTGGACGGGCTGGTGCAGCGCCGCGCCAAGCCGGACCCCGCCACCTACCTGGGACAGGGCAAGGCCCAGGAACTGAAGGACATCGTGCACGCCACCGGCGCGGACACCGTAATTGTCGACGGCGACCTTGCCCCCTCCCAGCGGCGCACGCTCGAGGAAGTCGTCAAGGTCAAGGTCATTGACCGCACGGCCCTGATCCTGGACATTTTCGCCCAGCACGCGCAGTCCCGGGAGGGCCGGGCACAGGTGGAACTGGCCCAGATGGAATACCTGCTCCCGCGCCTGCGCGGCTGGGGTGAATCCATGTCCAGGCAGGCAGGCGGCCGGGTCGGCGCCGCCGGCGGCGGCATCGGCTCGCGCGGACCCGGTGAGACCAAGATGGAACTGGACCGGCGGAAGATCCGCACCCGCATGGCCAAGCTGCGCCGGGAAATCGCCGCCATGAAGCCGGCCCGGGAAACCAAGCGGGCCAACCGAAAGCGCAACGCCGTGCCGTCCGTGGCAATTGCCGGGTACACGAATGCCGGCAAGTCGTCCCTGCTCAACCGGCTCACCGATGCCGGGGTGCTGGTGGAAAACGCCTTGTTCGCCACGCTGGACCCGACCGTCCGGAAGACCGAAACGGCCGACGGCCTAGGCTACACCCTGGTGGACACGGTCGGCTTTGTCCGTTCCCTGCCCACCCAGCTGGTGGAGGCGTTTCGCTCCACCCTCGAAGAGGTGGCCGACGCCGACCTGATCCTGCACATCGTGGATGCCTCCCATCCGGACCCGGAAGGCCAGATTGCCGCCGTGCGCACGGTGTTCACCGAAGTCGGGGCGCAGAAAATTCCTGAAATCATTGTCCTGAACAAGGCGGACATCGCCGACCCCTTCGTGGTGGAGCGGCTGCGGCAGCGCGAACCGCGCACCGTGGTGGTTTCCGCCCGCACGGGGGCGGGGATCGAGGAGCTGCTGGCAGCGATCAGTGCGGCCATTCCCCGGCCCAGCGTCGAGTTGACACTGCTCATTCCCTACGACCGCGGCGACGTCCTGAACCGGCTCCACCGCAGCGACGCCGAGATCATCAGCATCGAGCACGGCGAGCACGGCACCATTGCCCATGTCCGGGTCCGCGAAGGCCTGGCCAGTGAAGTCGAGCCGTTTGTCCAGCATGGGTGAGGCCGCAACCACCGCGGGGCCGCTCGCGGCCCAGGCGCTGGAACTGCTGGACAGCGCCGTGGCAGCCATGGGCGGCCAGCGCCGTGAGGGCCAGCATGAGATGGTCCGCCGGGTCGTGACAGCGCTGGAAAGTGGCGAGCACCTGCTGGTCCAGGCCGGCACGGGGACCGGGAAGTCCCTGGCCTACCTGATCCCGCTGATTGTGCATTCGCTGACCAGCGACAAACCCTCGGTTGTGGCGACGGCAACGCTGGCCCTGCAGGCCCAGATTGTGGGCCGCGACGTGCCCCGGCTGCTCGCTGCGCTGGAGCCGCTGCTGCCACGGCCCATCGATGTGGCGCTCGTCAAGGGACGCAGCAATTACGTGTGCAAGCACAAGCTCGAAGGGGGGTTCCCGTCCGAGGATTCCGCCGAGGGCGCCCTCTTCAGCCTGGGGGAAGACTCCAGCGTGGTGCACCTGCCCGGTGCCAAGTCCGGCCCGTCATCGCCCCTGGGCCGCGAAGTGGTGCGGCTGCGGGAATGGGCCGGGACTACGGAAACCGGCGACCGCGACGAACTCGTGCCCGGCGTCACGGACAAGGCCTGGCGACAGGTCTCGGTCACGTCAATGGAATGCCTCGGGGCACAGAAATGCCCGCTGGCCGAAGTGTGCTTTTCCGAGCTGGCCCGGGCCAAGGGCGGCGAAGCGGACATCGTGGTCACCAACCACGCCATGCTCGCCATCAGCGCCTTCGAGGGCATTGCCGTGCTGCCCGACTACGACGTCGTGGTGGTGGACGAGGCCCATGAGCTCCAGGACCGTGTCACGGGCGCCGTGACCGGCCAGCTGTCCCTGCAAATGGTGCAGGCCGCCGCGTCCAGCACGCGCAAGCACACCGGTGTGTCGGTGGAGGCGCTCCATGGTGCGGCCACGGCCCTGGACATGGCATTTTCGGGCACGCCCAGCGGGCTGCTGCCCAATGGACTCAACGACGAACACGCCGCAGCCATTGAACAGTTGCGTGACGCGGCCCGCGTGGCGCTGTCCGACTCCAAGCCGGACGGCAACGCGGCAGCCGACGGCGGGCGGTCGATCGCCAGGTCCCGGCTCAACCTGATCTTTGACCTGTGCGAACGGCTGCTCACCGCCAGGGATTCCCGCGAAGTGGTGTGGACCTCCCGCACCGGGACCTTCGCTCCCGGCAAGGGCTACCAGAAGGCCGACGAGAGCGAACCCCCCGTTATCAACATTGCCCCCCTCAGCGTGGCCGGCAAGCTCCGCGAGGGCCTGTTCGCGGACCACACGGTCGTGCTGACCTCCGCCACGCTGGCCATCGGTTCATCGTTCCAAGCCACGGCCGGGGGGCTGGGGCTGCTGGGCGCCAATGCACCGTCCTGGGCCGGCGCCGACGTCGGCTCGCCCTTTGACTACCCCAAGCAGGGCATGCTGTACGTGGCTTCGCACCTGGCCAAGCCGGGCTTTGGCAATTCCCCCGAACAGCTGTCCGAGTTGGAGGCCCTCATCACCGCCGCGGGCGGCGGCACGCTGGCCTTGTTCTCCTCGCGGCGGGCTGCGGAGGACGCGGCGGAAAAGCTGCGGAAAAAGCTCAAGGTCAAGATCCTCTGCCAGGGCGACTCGTCCATGGCCGGACTGATCAAGGAATTTTCGGACGAGCCGGACACCTGCCTGTTTGGCACCATGTCCCTCTGGCAGGGCGTGGACGTCCAAGGCGCCTCGTGCCGGCTCGTGGTCATCGACAGGATTCCGTTTCCACGACCGGACGACCCCCTTGTCATGGCACGGGCCAGGGCCGTGGCCCAAAGCGGCGGTGACGGGTTCATTGCCATCTCCGCCACGCACGCTGCCATCCGGCTGGCACAGGGCGTGGGGCGGCTGATCCGTTCCAGCAGCGACCGCGGCGTGGTTGCCGTCCTGGACTCCCGCCTGGCGAACGCCGGCTATGGCGGCTTCCTCCGTGCCGCGCTGCCGCCCTTCTGGTCCACCAAGGACCGCGCCGTGGCCCTCGCCGCGCTGCAGAGGCTTTCCGGCAAGTAGCCGCCGGCGCCAGCCGGCCCGGCATTTTTCCGTCGGCCCTTCGACGCCGCGGCCGCGGGCGGCCTTGGCGCCTCCTTTACGCCTCCGACAAAAAATGTCGGCTCCGGGCTTGCCTACAGGCTGCGGAGGACGGAGACGACCTTGCCCATGACGGTGGCTTCGTCGCCGAGGATGGGCTCGTAGCGCGTGTTCTGCGGCAGCAGCCACGTGTGGCCGTCGCGCTGGCGGAACGTCTTGACCGTCGCCTCGTCGTCCAACAGCGCCGCAACGATGTCGCCGTTGTCGGCCATGTTCTGGCGCCGGACCACCACCCAGTCGCCGTCACAGATGGCCGCATCAATCATGGAGTCGCCGGCTACCTTCAGCATGAACAGTTCGCCGCTGCCCACGATCTGGCGGGGGAGCGGCATGATGTCATCGACCATCTGGTCCGCCAGGATGGGCCCGCCGGCCGCAATCCGTCCCACGAGGGGAACAAAGGCGGTGTCCGAGGCACTGCTCAGTTGGGCAAAGTTCAGCCCGTTCGAGCTGCGGACCTGGTCCGGGTCGTTGACGCCCTCAATGGACACGGTGCCGTTGTCAATGACCAGCGGGATGAGCACCTCCATGGCGCGGGGGCGCTTGGGGTCGCGGCGCAGGTATCCGTGCCGTTCGAGCTGGATCAGCTGGTGGGTCACGCTGGACAGGCTGGCCAGGCCCACGTTGTCGCCAATTTCCCGCATGGACGGCGGGTATCCCTTGTCGGCAATGGAGCGCTGGATGCATTCGAGAATCTTCTTCTGCCGCACCGTAAGCCCCTTCATTCCTGCCCTGCTGGGGGCCTGCGGGATTCGATGCGGAGGTTCCGGTAGCGCCATGGTCCTTCGATCCTTTCTGGGGATGCAGCCAATAATGTCAGTGCCTGCTGGTGGACTGCTCTTGTTGGCGAATCCTTTCCCTCAAGATTAAGCCCGATATCGACGAATTTCAAACATTTGTTCTATCGAGTCTTGGCAAGCGTCGTCAATAGATGCTAAAACTAAGAGAGCAAGGATAGAACATACGTTCTATCGAACATATTGTGCATGGAAGTCGTCTCCAGTCAGGTGTTTGCGGTCCTCCCCGAGGGGTGGCCGCCAAGGTGGCGGGGTCCCTGCGAAAGGAATGAAGTCATGAGTGCATTGGTGATTTCCCGCCCGGGTCCGGCCCTGGCCGCCTCCACGCCGCGTCGGGCGGGAACGGACCGTCCGACGGCCGCCACGGGGCTGCGCCTGACCCGGCGCGGACGCATGCTGCTGCTTGGCCTGCCGGCACTCGCGGTGACGTCCGTGCTGGTCTTTTCCCTGCTGGCCGTCCTGCTCGGTTCCCTGGCCAGCCCGGCCAAGGCGTCGACCCGGGATGCCGGCGCCGGCCTGGGCGGCCCTGCGGCCGTCACCGTCCTGCAGGGCGACAGCCTGTGGTCGATCGCGGCCGCCAGCGCCGGCACGCGTGACGTACGTGACGTCGTGGCTGACATTGTGTCCCTGAACAATCTCGGCAGCAATGTCCTTCAGGCCGGACAGCGCCTGTACGTCCCACTCCCGGAGTAGGCCACAGGGTCCCCGGGCGTCACAAGTTCGTGTCAGGCCTCCTGCCGCCTTAAACTGGTGGGATGGACCAGTTTGAACGTCTCAGCCAGTTGCCCCTTCGTGACGATTTGCGCGGCCAGCATCCCTATGGCGCGCCGCAGCTGGACGTTCCGATCCTGCTCAATGTCAATGAAAACACCTTCGGGGTGCCGTTGGATGCCAAGGAAGCGATCCTCAAGGCCGTCTCTGACGAGCTGGACGGGCTGAACCGCTACCCGGACCGCGAATTTACCGAACTGCGCCGGGCGCTGGCCGCCTACCTGGGCCACGGCCTGGTCGAAGAAAACATCTGGGCCGCGAACGGTTCCAATGAGGTCCTGCAGCAGCTGCTCCAGGCCTTCGGCGGCCCGGGCCGCAGCGCCATGGGATTCCCCCCCACATATTCGATGTACCCGTTGCTGGCCAGCGGCACCGGCACCGCCTACGTGGCAGGCGTCCGCGGGGATGACTACAGCCTCACGGCCGAATCCGCCGCCGGACAGGTGCGGGCGCAGGCCCCCAACATTGTCTTCCTCTGCTCGCCCAACAACCCCACCGGCACGGCGATCGGGCTGGATGTGGTCGAAGCGGTCTATGCGGCGGGGGAGGCCTCCCAAGCCATCGTGATCGTTGACGAGGCCTATGCGGAGTTTGCCCACGCCGGCACCCCCAGTGCCCTGTCCCTGCTTGAGGGCCGGCCGCGCCTGGTGGTCTCACGCACCATGAGCAAGGCCTTCGCCCTGGCCGGGGCCCGGGTGGGCTACCTGGCATCCGCCCCGGAAGTTGCCGATGCCATCCGGCTGGTCCGCCTGCCCTACCATCTCTCGGCCATCACCCAGGCCACGGCCGTTGCCGCCCTGCGCAATTCAGACGCCCTGCTGGCCAACGTCGAGGCCATCAAGGTCCAGCGCGACCGCATCGTGGCTGAACTGCTGGCGATGGGGCTGGCGCCGGCGCCGTCGGACTCCAACTTTGTCTTCTTCGGCGGCCTGGCCGACCCCGCGGCCGTGTGGGCCGGACTGCTGGCCGCCGGCGTGCTGATCCGCGACGTCGGCATCCCCGGCCACCTGCGCGTCACCGCCGGCACGGAGGCCGAGACCACCGCGTTCCTGGACGGGCTGCGCGCCATCCTGGCGAAATAGCGCAGCGGCGCCCGGCGTCGTGCCGCCGCCGGGGCGGGACACCAGCGCCCTTGCGTCTAAACTGGTGGTACACCAACACGAACGTTGCACGTGCCATGCCATGCCCGTCATCGGGCGCCCCAGGAAGCAAAGGACCCCAAGAACAATGACCGAAAACGGCCCGCAGTCCGGCCAGGGACGCACGGCACGCCTTGAACGCGCCACGAGCGAATCCAGCGTGCTCGTCGAGATCAACCTGGACGGCACCGGGGTTTCGGACATTGACACTTCCGTGCCGTTCTACGACCACATGCTGACGGCGCTCTCCAAGCACTCGCTGATCGACATGAAGGTCAAGGCCACCGGCGACACCCACATCGACGCACACCACACGGTGGAGGACGTCGCCATCTCCCTGGGCGAGGTGCTGCGCGAGGCGCTCGGCAACAAGGCCGGGATCCGCCGCTTCGGCGAGGCCACCATTCCGCTTGACGAGGCCCTGGCCAACGCCGTGGTGGACGTTTCCGGGCGGCCCTACCTGGTCCACAGCGGCGAACCCGCGGGGCAGGAATACCACCTGATCGGCGGGCACTTCACCGGCTCGCTGACCCGCCACGTGTTTGAGGCCATCACCCTGCACGCACAGATCTGCCTCCACATGACCCTCATCGCCGGCCGGGACCCGCACCACATCGTCGAAGCCCAGTTCAAGGCGTTTGCCAGGGCCCTGCGCTCGGCCGTTGAAAAGGACCCGCGCGTCACCGGGATCCCGTCCACCAAGGGACTTTTGTGAGCGCGCCGGCACCGCAACCCACCGTCACGGTCCTGGACTACGGCTCCGGCAACGTCCGCTCCGCCGTCCGGGCCCTGGAGCGCGCGGGCGCCCGGGTGACCCTGAGCGCGCGCCCCGACGACGTGCTCGGCGCCGACGGACTCGTGGTGCCCGGCGTGGGCGCCTTTGGCTCCGTCATGGCAGAACTGAAGGCCGTGGATGCCATCAGGATGATTGGCCGGCGGGTGGCCGGCGGCCGCCCCGTGCTGGGCATCTGCGTGGGCCTGCAGGTCCTGTTCGAGGCCGGCGTGGAACACGGTGTGCGGGAAGCAGGCATCGGGGAGTGGCCGGGCACGGTGGAACTCCTGCCGGCCGCCGTGGTGCCGCACATGGGCTGGAACACGGTGAAGGCACCCGTTGGGTCCATGCTCTTCGCCGGCGTCGAGGACGAACGGTTCTACTTCGTCCACTCCTACGGCGTCCAGTCCTGGGACTTTGACGTCATCCAGCCAAAGATGAAGCCGCCGGCCGTCACCTGGTCCGAGCACGGTGCGCCGTTCATTGCCGCCGTGGAGAACGGCCCGCTGTGCGCCACCCAGTTCCACCCGGAAAAGTCCGGCGACGCCGGGGCCCGCCTGCTGCGCAACTGGGTGCAGTCGCTGAAGGCGGCCGCCTAGATGTACTCGCTGCTCCTGATGGCCCTGGGCGGCCTCCTGATTGGCGGCGCCTACACCTTCTACCAGCAAAAGACGCCGCGCTGGCTCCCCATCTGCTTCGTCATTCTCGCTGCCATGTCTCTCGTGGCCGCGTACCTGCTCACCCTAAAGGGTTGAGCGGCCCGTGCCGCCCGCCCGCCACCAACACCTTGAGGACCCGATGACCACCAACCCCATCCTGGAACTGCTGCCCGCCGTCGACGTTGCCGACGGCCAGGCCGTCCGGCTCGTCCAAGGCGAAGCCGGCTCCGAAACCGGCTACGGCTCACCGTTGGAGGCGGCCCTGAACTGGCAGAACGACGGCGCCGAATGGGTCCACCTCGTGGACTTGGACGCTGCGTTCGGCCGCGGCTCCAACCAGGGACTGCTCCGCGAGGTGGTCCAGGCCCTGGACGTGAAGGTGGAACTGTCCGGCGGCATCCGCGACGACGCCTCCCTGGAAGGGGCGCTGGAACTGGGCGCTGCGCGCGTCAACCTCGGCACCGCCGCCCTGGAAAACCCCGAATGGACCGCCCGCGCCATCGCACGCTTTGGCGACAAGATCGCCGTCGGCCTGGACGTGCGGGGCACCACCCTCGCCGGCCGCGGCTGGACCAAGGAAGGCGGGGAGCTCTGGGACGTCCTGGCGCGCCTCGAGGACGCCGGCTGCGCCCGTTACGTGGTCACCGACGTCACGAAGGACGGCACGCTGCGCGGCCCCAACGTGGAACTGCTGCGTGAAATGTGCACGCGCACCGCCAAGCCCGTGGTGGCGTCCGGCGGAATTTCCAGCCTGGAGGACCTGCGTGTGCTGCGCGGCCTGGTGGGTGAGGGCGTCGAAGGCGCCATCGTGGGCAAGGCACTGTATGCGGGGAAATTCACGCTGCCCCAGGCACTGGACGTCGCCGGACGCCGCTAAACGCCATGGAAGTGTCGCCCAGGAAACAGCTGCCCGGACACATCGCTTCCGCCCTTGCCGGCGCCGGCGGCAGCACGGACTCCGCCGGCCAGCCATGGCACGGCCGGACGCTGCCGGACGGTGGGACGTACCACAATTTCGACGCCGACGACGGCACCGCCGACCCCTCCTACACCGGCGCCGTCGAGCGGCTGCTGGCGGGAACCGGTGCGGAAGAGGAGGTGGTGGCCGCGCTGGCGCAGGCCCGGGTCTTCATTCCCATCGTGGCCCAGCTCGCCGAACAAACCGTGGGGGAAAACGGGCTGGTGTCCGACAAGGAATCGGACATGGCCCTGGTCACCCTCCAGGCTCCTGACGGGCGCCGGGCACTGCCGGCCTTCACCAGGGCCGACGCACTCACCCGCTGGCACCCGGAGGCGCGGCCAGTGGCAGTCTATGCGGCCCGGGCCGCCCTGTCCGCCGTGTCGGAGGATGCGCAGCTGATGGTGCTGGACCCCGGTTCGGCGCGGCCGTTCGTGGTGCGGCGGCCGGCCATGTGGGCCCTGGCGCAACAGCGGGAGTGGCTGCCCAGCTATGTGGACCCCGCCGTGCGGCAGGTGCTGGAAGATTCGGTGGCTGCCGTCGGCAACCCGGCCGTCCTGCGCATTGCCGCCGAGGCCGGCCCGGGCGTGGAATCCCTGTGGGACAGCGGCAGCTCCCCGGCCGGCCACATGGTGGCCGGCGGCGGGGCAGGTCCCGAACTGGCCGTCTCCATCACCCTGGCGCCCGGCCTCGACCAGTCCGCGCTCAACGCACTCCTCCACGCCCTGCAGGGATACTGGGCGGGGAATGAACACTTCGCGCAGGCCGTTGACTCCATGCAGGTGCGGTTGCACCATCCCGGACCTACCCCTTAGTTCCCCGGCAAGGCTGCCCCGGCGCCCTCTTGCGGTGGACTGCAAGAGAAAAGAAAAACGAAGTGAACTTTGCCAACTACCGGCAGCTGCTCGCGATTGCGCCGGTCCGGCGGCTGCTCGTGATCGCCATGATCGCCCGGATTCCGCATGCGGCCGCCGGCGTGCTGCTGACGCTCCACGTGGTCCAGACCATGAACCTCAGCTATGCCGCGGCCGGTTCCGTGGCTGCCGCCGTCACCGTCGGGATCGCGTTGGGCGCGCCCTGGCGTGGACGGCAGGTGGACATCCTGGGTTTGCGCCGGGCGCTGGTTCCGTCCGTGATCGCCGAAGTGGCCGTGTGGTCCGTGGCGCCCTTCCTGAACTACCAGCTGCTGGTGGTGGCGGCCGTCATCGGGGGGCTGTTTGCCGTGCCAATCTTTTCCGTGGTCCGCCAGGCCCTCGGGGTCATGGTCCCGCCGGGACAGCGGCGGACCGCCTACGCACTGGACTCGATGGGCGCAGAGATCACCTTCATGGTGGGCCCGGCCGCGGGCGTGGTGCTGGCCACCACGATCCATACCGTGGTGGGGCTGGTCATCATTGGCGTCTCCGCGGCCCTTGCCGGCCTTTTGCTGATGTGGACCAATCCGCCCACGCGCTCAGGCCACAAGGGGGCCTGGGTGGATCCGGCCGGGGCCGTGCCGGCGCCCGAAGCCGGGCCGAAGGGGCCGGCGAGGATTGCCGCCGGGAACGTCCAGGCCCGGACCAGCCGGCTGGGACGCCTGTGGGGCGGCGCCCGCAGCAACCTGGTGTGGGTGAACCTGGCGGTATTGGCCGTGCTGGGTGCCTCACTCGGTGCCGGCCTGGTGCTGTCCGGCACCGACGTTGGCATGGTCGCGATGCTGCGCGCCAACGGCCAGGTGGGCGAGCTGGGCGTGGTGTTCTTCTTCTGGTGCGGCGCCTCCCTGGTGGGCGGGCTGGTCTACGGCTCGCTGAAACGGTCCATCAACCCGCTCTGGCTGCTGGGCGCCATGGCCCTGCTCACCATTCCGATGGGTTTCGCCGGCAATGCGTGGACGCTGGGGCTGCTCTCGATCCTGCCCGGATTCCTGTGCGCCCCGGTGCTGACCTCCAGTGCCGAGCACATTGCGGACCTGGTGGAGGAGCGCCGCCGCGGTGAGGCCATGGGCTGGTACGGCTCGTCGATGACGCTCGGCAGCGCCATGGGCGCCCCGTTCGCCGGTGCCATGATCGATGCCGTCGGACCGTGGGCGGGGTTCGCCGTCATCGGCATCCTGGCCGGGGTGTTGGCGCTGGCGGGCCTGGCGGCCCAGTACGCCCGACGGCGGCGGGCCGGAACCGCTGCAGCGCCCGCCGGGGCGCAGCGTGCCGGGCTTGACGGCCTGCTGGAAGAACCCGACCCGGTTTAAACCGGACCCGGTCTAAAAACGTTTGGGGGCCGGCTGCCACCCCTGTTGGTGTGGCAGCCGGCCCCCTCAGGGCGGCTTGCTAGTTCACGGCTCCGGTGTACTTTTCCCCCGGGCCCTTGCCGGGCGCGTCCGGGAATTCGGAGGCCTCACGGAAGGCCAGCTGCAGTGAACGCAGGCCGTCGCGCAAGGGACCGGCGTGCTGGCTGCCGATCTCCGGTGCTGCCGCCGTGACGAAGCCGGCGAGGGCAGTGATCAACTTGCGGGCCTCGTCCAGGTCCTTCAGCTCCTCGGCGTCGGGGCCGGCGGCCAGCCCGCACTTGACCGCGGCGGCACTCATGAGGTGGACGGCAGCCGTGGTGATGACTTCCACCGCCGGAACCTCGGCTATGTCCCGCACCACCGAGGCGGCCTCGGCGTCGCCGAGTGTTTCCTCGGGTGCGAAGCTGTTGCGGTGGCTGGTGTCCGAATTATTCTCTGGGGTGTTCATACTGCTAAGCTTGTCACAGACCGACTGGGTGCTGTTACTTCAGCGGGGCCAAAACCCCGCCACGAAGGCTGTGTCCGGTTTGCAAGTGGAGTCCTCTCCCACCTTTCGACCCAGTGATGGCGTTGTCTGGTTCCGGTTGGCGCCTTCGGACACGAAGGCGGGCCGCTGTCCTGACAGGACGTCGCGGCACCAATCATCGAGGCCTCCGATTGCATCAGCGATGGGAGGCCTTCTTCTTTGCTGATGGCGCTCACCTTCCTTTTAGTCAACAGGAGTTACACATTAGCGAGCCACGCATCAATGATCGTATCCGCGTCCCCGAGGTGCGGTTGGTTGGGCCGGCAGGCGAACAAGTAGGGATCGTCCGCATTGAAGACGCCCTCCGTTTGGCTGCCGAGTCGGACTTGGATCTGGTTGAGGTAGCACCGACGGCGAAGCCGCCGGTGTGCAAACTGATGGACTTCGGCAAGTACAAGTACGAGGCGGCCGTCAAGGCACGCGAAGCCCGGAAGAACCAGACGAACACCGTTCTGAAGGAAATCCGCTTCCGCCTCAAAATTGACAAGCACGACTATGAGACCAAGCGCGGGCACGCCCTCCGCTTCCTCGGCACCGGAGACAAGGTCAAGGCCATGATCCAGTTCCGCGGCCGCGAGCAGCAGCGTCCGGAAATGGGCATCCGCCTGCTCCAGAAGTTTGCCGAGGATGTGGCCGAGGTTGGCGTCATCGAGTCGAGCCCACGGATCGACGGACGCAACATGGTCATGGTGATCGGCCCCTTGAAGAACAAGGCCGAGGCCAAGGCTGAAGCGCGCCGCCAGCAGCAGCGGGCCGATGCCAAGGCACACAACGAGGCCGTGGCCAACGGCACCGCCCGCGTTGACGTGGACCGGAACAACAAGGCGCCGATGACGCAGTCCCTCGCGGACCTGCTTCCCCAGGGCCTGCACCTGAACGAAGGCGCCGGCGCGGCAGCCGCCCCGGCTCCCGCAGCCCAGGACGCACCCGCGGCCAGCGCCCCGGCAGCCGAGGAGGCACCCGTCGCCGCACCGGCGGCCCCCGCAGCAAAGGCCCCGGCAGCCAAGGCTCCCGAGACCAGGGCTGCGGAGTCCAAGGCCCAGCCCGCAGCCAAGGCCCCGGCCCAGCCGGCAGCCAAGGCACCTGCAGCCAAGGCACCTGCAGCCAAGGTGCCGGCCGCCGCGCCGAAGCCCGTGGCCGCACCCAAGCCCGTGGCTGCCAAGCCGGTCCCGATGCCCAAGCCCATGGCAAAGCCGGCCGTCAAGCCGGCAGCCCGGCCTGCTGCGAAGGCAGCAGCGAAGCCGGCGGCCAAGCCCGCCCCTGCAAAGGGCGCGGCAGCCGCCGACACCAAGAACCCAGCCGAATAGGGGATAACCCGGTTCGGCGGTGAACACACACCCCGACAGTGACCCAACCGGTCGCTGCAAGAGAACCACAGGCAGCGCCGGTGGATACGTAAGGAGACAGGTCCTCATGCCTAAAATGAAGACACACAGTGGTGCCAAGAAGCGATTCAAGCTGACCGGTTCCGGCAAGCTGCGCCGCCAGCAGGCCAACCGCCGCCACTACCTGGAGCACAAGCCCTCCAGCCTGAAGCGCCGCCTGAAGGGTGACCTCCTGGTTGCCAAGGCCGACGTCCGCAACATCAAGAAGATGCTCGGCATCTAATTTCGCAAGTCAATGGGTGTGGGTCCCGTTCCGGGCCCGGCACCCTTCCATAAACGCCTTCCCTGGCATGATTGGCTTGGGATACAAAACTTGAAGGAGTACGCACGTGGCACGTGTGAAGCGGGCGGTAAACGCCCACAAAAAGCGTCGGGTTGTTCTTGAGCGCGCAAAGGGTTACCGCGGACAGCGTTCGCGCCTGTACCGCAAGGCCAAGGAGCAGCTGCTGCACTCGTTCGTGTACAGCTACGGCGACCGCCGCAAGCGCAAGGGCGACTTCCGCCGCCTGTGGATCCAGCGCATCAATGCTGCGGCCCGCGCCAACGGCCTGACCTACAACCGCCTGATCCAGGGCCTGAAGGCTGCCGAGATCGAGGTTGACCGCCGCATGCTGGCCGACCTGGCCGTCAACGACGCCGGTGCGTTCGCCGCGCTGGTGAAGCTGGCCAAGGCCGCACTGCCGTCTGACACCTCCGCCGCGGCGGCAAAGTAACTGCACTGATGGAGCGGAACCCGGTGTTCCGTAATCCCGCAGGGGGACTGCTAAAGTCCTAAACATGAGTGAACCCGGGCGCCCGCCAGCTGATGCAATGACCAATCCTCGAGCAGATCGAGTGAGGGACGTTGCGAAGCTGGCAGGGCGCTCGGGCCGTTTAAAACGCCGGCAGTTTTTTGTGGAAGGCCCGCAGGGCGTCCGGGAGGCGCTGCAGGCCCACCGGGAGTGCCTGGAGGCCGGCGGCAGCGCCGTGGTGGAGGCCGTCTACGCCACCGTGGAATGCCTCAAACGCCACGACGAGCTGCTGGAACTGGCAGCCAACCCCGGCTCCCGGCTGCAGGTGCGCATCGCCAGCGACCTGGTCCTGCAGGCCATGACGGACACCGTCACCCCGCAGGGGATCGTGGCCGTGTGCAACTTTGTCGACGTGCCGCTGGCGGAAGTGCTGGCAGCCAAGCCGAAGCTGATCGCCATGCTGTGCCGCGTCCAGGACCCCGGCAACGCCGGGACCGTGCTGCGTGCCGCCGACGCGGCAGGGGCCGACGCGGTCATTTTCACCAGTTCCAGCGTGGACATCTACAATCCGAAGGCTGTGCGTTCCACGGCCGGCTCGCTCTTCCACCTGCCCGTGGTGCGCGGCGTCGAGCTGTCCGAGGTGGTGGACGCGGCGAAGGCGGCCGGCATCGGCATCCTGGCCGCGGACGGCTATGGTTCACTGAACCTGGACCTGCTGCAGGATGAAAGCGCCGCCCGCGCCTTTGAACAACAGATCCCCGACTCACAATATGAGCTGGAGACGCCCACCCTGTGGCTGTTCGGCAACGAGGCCCAGGGCCTGGCCGGGGAGGAAAAGGCCCTGGCCGAGCATCGCGTGGCCGTGCCGGTCTACGGCGAGGCGGAGTCGTTGAACCTTGGCACGGCCGCCACCGTCTGCCTGTACGCCAGCGCGCGTGCCCAGCGCCGCGCGGACTGAGACGCGCGCCCAACCACTACAACCACACGCTCAATCCGGGTCCGGCCCGGCCTGGGCTTTCATGAGGGGAATCCATCATGGCCCATGGCGGCGGCAACAAGGCGATCATCGCCGCGCTGGCGGCAAACCTGTCCATCGCGGTGCTGAAGTTTTTGGCGTACCTGCTGACGCAGTCCTCATCCATGCTGGCGGAATCCGTCCACTCGCTTGCGGATTCGGGCAACCAGCTCCTGCTGCTGCTTGGGGGACGCCGGGCCAAGCGGCAGGCAAGCCCGGAGCATCCCTTTGGCTACGGCCGTGAACGCTACGTGTACGCGTTCCTGGTCTCCATCATCCTCTTTAGCGTCGGCGGCGTCTTCGCGCTCTATGAAGCATATTCAAAATGGCAGCACCCCCACGCGATGGATGTGCAGTGGGCATGGGTGCCCTTGGTGGTGCTGGTGGGCTCGATCGTGCTGGAGGGGAATTCCTTCCGGACTGCCATTAAGGAATCCAACCACACCCGCGGCTCCAAGAGTTGGGTGGAGTTCATCCGGACCGCCAAGGCGCCGGAGCTGCCCGCCGTGCTGCTTGAGGACTCAGCGGCATTGCTTGGCCTGATCTTTGCCCTTTTCGGGGTGAGCCTGACCCTTGTTACCGGCAACGGGCACTGGGATGCGGCCGGCACCGGACTCATCGGCCTGCTGCTCGTCACGGTGGCCGTGGTCCTGGCCGTGGAAACAAAGTCGCTGCTGTTGGGCGAATCCGCCACGGAGGAGGACATCCGGGCCATCGAGGCGTCCCTCGTGGGACCCGGCGTGAGCAGCATCATCCACCTCAAGACCCTGCACCTGGGGCCCGAGGAACTGCTGGTGGCGGCCAAGATCGCCGTGGCGGAGTCGGAGACCGGGGCCCAGATCGCCCAGGCCATTGACGCCGCGGAAAAGCGGGTGCGCGCCGCGGTTCCCATTGCCAAGGTCATCTACCTGGAACCGGACATCCCCTCGGTGCCGAAGCAGTCCCTGCCCTAGCAGGGGGGCGCCTGGCGGAGGGCGGTGGCCTGGGCCGCCTTCGCTTCCTTCGTGCGCTTGTCGAGCAGCCCGCTGGCCAGGGCGATGCCCAGCCCCAGCACGGCCAGGACGGCGCCCACAAGCGCGGGCGCGGTAAACCCCCAGCCCCAGGAAATGACCAGACCGCCGGCGAAGGCCCCCAGTGCGTTGGCCAGGTTGAGCGCGGAGTGGTTCAGCGACGAGGCCAGGGTGGGGGCCCCGGGGGAGACGTCCAGCAGCCGGGTCTGCAGCGACGGGATCAGCATGGACCCGGAGGCGCCGATCACGAAGATCATCACGAGTGCCAGCCACTGGATGTGCACGGTAAACGCATAAAGGACCAGCATCGTGGCGATGAAGGCCATCATGAGGTAGATGCTGCCCAGCACGGACCAGTCCGCCAGCTTGCCGCCGACGAAGCTGCCCGCCACCATGCCCAGGCCGTACAGGCCCACAATTACCGGCAGGAAGTCCGCCGGGAACCCGGCGACGTCCGTCATTGTGTTGGCAACATAGGTGTAGACGGCGAAGAAGCCGCCGAACCCCACCACGCCCACCAACAGCGTCAGCCATACCTGGCCGCGCTTCAAGGCGCCCAGCTCACGGCGCAGGCTGGCATCCGGGTGGGCCTTCTGCGACGGGATGATCACGGCAATGAACACGATGGTCACCACGCCGATGAAAGCGACCAGGACGAACATGAGCCGCCAGCCGAACTGCTGGCCCACGAGCGTGGCCAGCGGCACGCCCACGACATTGGCCACGGCCAGCCCCATCATGACCATGGCGATGGCCCGGCCCCGCTTGGTGGGGGCCACGAGGGAGGCGGCCAGCACCGCCGCCACGCCAAAGTAGGCACCGTGGGGCAGGCCGGCCACAAAGCGGGTCACCATCAGCGTGGTGTAGTCCTGGGCGAAGAACGAGGACAGGTTGCCCAGCGTAAACAGGGCCATCAGCGCCAGCGCCAGCGTCTTGCGCCGCCATCGGGCACTGACGGCCACCAGCAGCGGGGCGCCCACCACGACCCCGAGGGCGTAGGCGGAGATGACATGTCCGGCCTCCGGCACCGACACACCCACTCCTGCGGCCACATTGGGCAGCAGGCCCATCATGGCAAATTCGGTGGTGCCAATGCCAAACCCGCCGATGGCCAGGGCAAAGATGGCCCAGGCGGCGGCATTGGGCGAGGCCGCCCTGGTTTGGGGCAGGGTGCCGGTGGTGGTCATGGCGGGGTCTCCCAGCGGGGCGGTTTCGCCCCCGCCGGTCGGCTTGGGGCGGGCGGCGCGACGGGCCGCAAAATAGGTGGACAGGACGGCGCTGTCCATCCCCAGTCTACTTGCGCCTATGCTGGGTCCGTGACCCCAACCAAACAAACCCCAACCAAACAAATTGTGGGCGGAGCCCTTGTGGATTCGCTGGCCCGGCCCACGCGCCTGCTCGCCGCCCGGCGGACGGCGCCGCCGGAATTTGCCGGCATGTGGGAATTCCCCGGCGGCAAGGTGGAACCCGGCGAAAGCGCCCGGGAAGCACTGCACCGCGAACTGGCGGAGGAACTGGGCATCACGGTCCGCCTGGGCGCCGAGCTGGCCGGCCCGATGCCGGAAGGCTGGCCCCTCGCCGCCCCGGCGGCCATGCGCGTCTGGCTGGCAGAGGTGACGGAGGGAGCCCCGGCACCCCTGGAAGACCACGACGAACTGCGCTGGGTGCCCCTGCACGGCACGGAAGTCCTGGAGCTGCCGTGGATTCCGGCGGACCTGCCCATCGTGCGGGCCCTTCAGGAGCTGGACACGCCTGCCTGAGGGTGTCTAATTCCCCTGCCCCTGTGCCACACTGGGGTTTAGCCCTAAAGCGCAAGGAGGTTGTGCAGTGACACCGTCCGAGAACCACAACGAATCAGCACCGGCTGAGGCTGGCAGCGCCAGCGAGGAAATGAAGGAAAAATTCCGCCAGGCGCTGGAAAACAAGAAGAACCAGCACCACGGGTCCGTGGAGGCGGCGAACGGCGCCAAGATCAGCGCCCAGCACGGGGCCGCGCAGCACAAGCGCGAATTCCGCCGCAAGAGCGGATAGCCGTGGCGGAGAAACGGGCGCAGCCCGAGGGCTAGAACAGCATCGGCGCAGCATCAAAAAGGGCAGGGGCAGGCACGGCGGCCCCTGCCCTTCGCCGTGCCCGGTTGCTGTCCTGCTTGGTGCTGTCCTGCTTGGCGCTGCCCTGGCGGGCCGTGCCGCCGCCGGGCGTCCGGTGGCCGGACCCGCCGATGGGCAGGCTGCCGGCCGGGTAGGCGGCCTCTTCCTGGCGGGGATCATGCATGAAGCCGGCCGTGCCGCCGAAGCCGTGGCGGCGCTTGGCCGCATTGACGCGTGCGGCCAGCCACTGCCGGTAGTCCCTGGGTGCGTAGGAGCCCTGGCTGTAGAGCCGCCGGTAGCGGCCCACCAGCGCCGGATGCTCCCGGGCCAGCCACTGCATGAACCACTCGCGCGTGCCCGGGCGCAGGTACAGCGCGCCGGCGCTGACCCCGGTGGCCCCCGCATGGGCCAGGGCGGCAAACAAGGCGTCAAGGGACTCCTCGGAGTCCGTCAGCCACGGCAGGATCGGCATCGACATCACCCCGCACGGCAGGCCGGCGTCGCGCAGCTTGCCGATGAGGGCCAGCCGGGACCTGGGTGCCGGCGTGCCCGGTTCGATGGCCGCGGCGAGCCCTTCATCGAGCAGGGCCAGCGAAATGCCCATGCCCACACTGACCTGGCGGCCCGCCGCCTGCAGCAGGGGGATGTCCCGGGACAGGAGTGTTCCCTTGGTGAGGATCGAAAACGGGGTGCCGGAATCGGCCAGGGCGGAGATGATGCCGGGCATGAGCCGGTACCTGCCCTCGGCGCGCTGGTACGGATCCGTGTTGGTGCCCAGTGCCACATGCGCACGGCACCAGGAGGGCTTGTGCACCTCCCTGCGCAGCACCTCGGCCACGTTGACCTTGACCACCACCTGTGAGTCAAAGTCAGCCCCGGCGTCGAGGTCCAGGTAGGTGTGGGTCTTCCGGGCAAAACAGTAAACGCACGCGTGGGAACACCCGCGGTAGGGGTTGACGGTCCACTCAAACGGCATCGACGAGGTGGCGGGCACCTTGTTCAGGGCGCTCTTTGACAGCACCTCGTGGAAGGTGATGCCGGCAAACCCGGGCGTCTGTACGCTCTTGACCAGGCCGGCCAGGGGGAGCAGCGGGGCTGCCGCCGGCACGCCCTCAAGGGCCAGGGGCGGCTGGTTGAGTTGCTGTGCGTTCCACCTCATGGAAATTATTCGAACATATTTTCTAGCTTTCGTCAATGACGGCAAAGGCCGCGGAGCCCTCCCTGCCGGCGGGGCCGGAATATGGTCCACATCACATCATGGCGCGCTAGGCTGTGGGCAGGAGGCGACGATGCCTCCCTGCAGAGGTAGAAGGAGCCGTCATGACGAACCTGGCCACCATGGTGGGCGTGTCCGCACAAAGAAACCCGTCAGGCACCGCGATCAAGATGGACGACATTGAGATTTCCTTCGCCGCCCTGGAAGTGCTCAGCGGCAAGGTGGCCGCGCTGCTGGCGGACCGGGGCATCAAGCCGGGGGACCGGGTGGCCCTGATTTCGCCGAACCTGCCGCAGATGCCGCCCATCTATTACGGGATCCTGCGGTACGGGGCCATCGTGGTGCCCCTGAACCCGCTGTTGAAGGCGCGCGAGGTGGCCTACCACCTGAGGGATTCCGGCGCGTCGCTCGCGTTTGCCTGGGAGGGGGTCATGGCGGAGGTGGCACCCGCCGCCGCTGAAACCGGCACCGCCATCATCCCCATCGACGCCGGCTTCATGGCCCTGCTCGGGCCCCTGGACCCCATCGCCGGGGTGGCCCCGGCGGAGGCCGGCGATACCGCCGTCATTCTCTACACCTCGGGCACCACGGGCAAGCCCAAGGGGGCGGAGCTGACGCATGAAAACCTGCGCAGCAATGCCGAAGTGTCCGTCAGCCTGTTCAGCAGCCGCGACGGGGACGTCATTTTTGGCGGCCTGCCGTTTTTCCACATCTTCGGCCAGACCTGCGCCCTGAACTCGGCCGTACTGGCCGGTGCCACCGTGACCATCCTGCCCAAGTTCGACCCCGTCAAGGCACTGGAGATCATCCAGCGGGACAAGGTCACCATCTTCGAGGGCGTCCCCACCATGTACATTGCCCTTTTACGCACGCCCGGGCGCGATAACTACGACCTCTCCAGCCTGCGCCTGGCAGCGTCCGGCGGCTCGCCGCTGCCGCTGGAAATCCTGCACGAGTTTGAAAGCACCTTTGGCGCCACCATGCTCGAAGGCTACGGATTGTCCGAGACGTCGCCGGTGGTCACCTTCAACCAGGTGGACGGCATCCGCAAGCCGGGGTCCGTGGGAACGGCGGTGACCGGTGCGCAGCTGCGGGTGGTCGATGAGGCGGGGAACGACGTCGAACCCGGCGCGGTGGGGGAGATCGCCGTGGCGGGCCCGTACGTGATGAAGGGCTACTGGAACAATCCGGAGGCCACCGCGGCGGCCATTCCGGATGGCTGGTTCCGCACCGGGGACCTCGGCCGCCGGGACGGGGACGGTGTCTTCTTCATCGTTGACCGGAAGAAGGACATGATCCTGCGCGGCGGCTACAACGTCTACCCGCGCGAAGTCGAGGAGGTGCTCTACGAACACCCGGCCGTGGCCGAGGCCGCCGTCGTGGGCCGCCCCGACGACGTCCACGGCGAGGAAATCTATGCGGCGGTGGCGCTCAAGGCCGGGGCCGACGGCGCCGATGACCCGGCAGCGCTCGCAGAGAACATCCGCGGCTTTGTCAAGGACCGGGTGGCCGCCTACAAGTACCCGCGCCGCGTGGTCATCATGGACGCGCTGCCCAAGGGCCCCACGGGAAAGATCCTCAAGCGCGAGATCACGATTCCGCAGGCCTGAATCCGGCAGGCCCGCGGTGCAGGGCCGCGCCGGAGCCCTAGAGCAGCTCCCACGTCACGGTGACGGACGCCCAGACATTGCCTTGGCCCGGTTCAATCTTCATGGACGCGTCCGCGGACATGGCTGCGGCCCGGGCAAACAGGGGCCTGGGGCCGGGCAGGGCGGGCCCGGCTTCGGCGATGGAGCGCACTGCGCCGAGCCTGCGCCCGGCCATGTCCGCGTAGAGCTCGGCGGCCCGCCTGGCGTCGGCCCAGGCCAGGGTGCGGGCCGCATCCTGGGCGGCCGTGGCATCGGACAGGGCGGGGGTCAGCCCGTTGAGCCGGACGCTGTCGTTGCCCGAATCCACCACCGCGGCAATGACGTCCTCAGCGCCGTCGTCGTAGCGCAGGAGAACATTCAGGGTTGAGGAGACCGTGTAGCCGGTGACGACGGGGGCGGCGCGGTCCTGCCAGCGCGTGTCCACCCGGACGTCCAGTGCCGTGGAGCTGACGGCCCCGCGGGGCACCTGCAGGGCGAGGAGCCGGGCCTGCACGGCGTTGAGCGCCTCCGTGGCAGCCGCGTACGCAGCGCGGACGGTGCCGCGCTGGGCCTCGATGCCGACGTTGATGTGGAACTGGTCCGGCGCCGCGGGGACGGTGCCCTGTCCAGTGAGCGTCACGGTGTCCGGTGTGGTGGTCTCACCCATGCTGATGCCTCCCTGCTGCCGGCCGACGGCGGCCGCCCCGCCTGTCGCTGGTGCCGAAGCTGTGTTGTTGCCAAGCTACGTCCGGCGCAGGGCGCGGCGCAAGGCCGGCAGCCGGGCGATGGTGGGCAGCTGCCGGTAGCCGCCGGCCGCCAGGCCCGCATTGCGTTCAAAGAAGTTCCGGCTCCCGGGATCCCCCGTGCGCCACCACGAATACCCGGCGCAGGCGGCGTAGAGGGGCAGGAACGGCAGCCCCAGGCACCAGGCATATTGCGTGGCATGGCCCGCCTCGTGTGCCAGCAGCTCCGGGCGGGAGTCGATGAAGGCCCGGTCCGCCCGGTAGAAAACGACACTGCCCACCGTAAACGCCCCGGCGAGCGGCAGTGTGGGCCGGTAGCCGGTGCCCAGCAGCAGTCCCTGCGGGCCCGGCTCAACCCGGGTGCGCGCCAGTGCAGCAAGGAGCAGGCCCGCAGGGGTGGAAAGGTTCAGCATGTTGGCCCACTGCCGGGCCCGCAGGGCGGCCCTCACGGTGCCGTTGCCGTGGCCGGGGGCGCGGGCAGGTCCTTGGGCTGCGGGGCCGGTAGGCGCACGGCCTTCAAAACCGTGGTCTGCACAACTGTCAGCCGGGCCAGCGCCTCCTTGGGACCCTCCTTGGCCTTCCCGCACGCTGTCAGCGGCCACTGCACATGGACCGCCCGGCCCCCGGCGTCCACCAGCCAAAGGTCCGCGATGATTTCCAGGTTTGCCTCGCACACCAGCTTTCCCGGGGCCCGGTCACTGGGGGAGCGCAGGACCTTCACGAGGGGCGCCAGATCCCCCGTGAACCTCTTCTGCGTTATGGTCCGCCACGTGCCCCGGGCGTCCGTGGCGTTGGGGCCGAAGGCAGTGCATTCCACTGCCGCGGCAGGCTCGAAGCCCGCCGGAATACTGCCCATGTCCTTGGCGGACGGGTCGGCCGTGCCGTTGCCTTCATACCAGCGGGCCGTCGTCAGGCAGTCAGCGCCGGCGAGGACCCGTGCAGGCGGGGGAGTGAACTGCTCGACGGCGCCGGACGGCCGCGTGTCGATGGTCTTCGACGATGACACCGGCAGGGCCGCCAGGGCCTCCCGGGTCCCGGGCTTGGGGAATCCGCAGCCGGTGCGCGGCCACTGGACGTGGACGGCCTTGCCACGGGCATCAACCAGCCACAGGTCCGGAATGGTTTCCGCCATGGAGAAACACGCGCCGCCCTCCTCCCGGTCGCTGGGTTGTGCCAATGCCGCCAGCAGGGGCCCGTAGTTCCCCGCGTGGTGCTCTTCCAGGATGGTGGCCCGGGCCGGCTCCGGGCCGGCCTGGGGGACGATGCGCTGCCCCGGCGGGCACACGACGACGTCCACCGGCACAAAGCCCCGGGGCACACTGCCCATCTTGTCCGCCACCGCAGGAGGCGCCGTCATGAGGGGCTCATTCCAATATGGGGTGGCCAGGCAATCCACCTTGTCCTGCAGGGCGGCCGGTGCCGGCGTGTAGTGCGTGGGGCGGGCTGCGAAGGGGGCGCCGCACCCGGACAGGAAGAGTGCGAGGACGGCCGAAAGCGACAGGAGGAAGGCCGGCGTCGTACGCCTTGGCAGCTGGAATGAACGGGCGCCCATGCCCTGAGCCTAGCAACGCGCGCGCAGGAAGGGGATGGCGAATGGGCAACGAGTCACTGCCGTGGGGGCGGCGGAAGGCCCGGCCGCCATTCAAAAACCGTGCGGGCCGTCATTTAGACTGGGTGTGGCGGCCCGCGCTGACCGCCGCTTACCCGCACACGAGCTTAGGTAAAAACTGCAGATGTCTGACACGCCCCAGAAGACGGCCGCCGCGCCCGAATCGACCACCACCCCCGCCGTCCCGGACCCGCTGGACGAGGCCGCCGTCGGCGCCGCCGTCGAGCAGGCGCTCGCAGCCATCGCGGCCGCCGCCACCCTGGAGGAGCTCAAGGCCGCCCGCCTCGCGCACACCGGCGAAAAGTCGCCGCTGAGCCTGGCCAACCGGGGGATCGGCGGGCTGTCCAAGGAATTCAAGGCCGCCGCCGGCAAGCTCATGGGGGCCTCCCGGGGCCGTGTTGCCAAGGCGCTCGCAGCCCGCACCGAGGTGCTCGAGGCCGAGGACGCCGCCCGCATCCTGGTGGAGGAAACGGTCGACGTCACCGCCGCCCCGCGCCGCCGCCGTGCCGGCGCCCGCCATCCGCTGTCCACCCTTCAGGACCGCGTGTGCGACATCTTCGTGGGCATGGGCTGGGAAATTGCCGAAGGCCCGGAGCTGGAATCCGAGTGGTTCAACTTTGACGCCCTGAACTTCAAGCCGGACCACCCGGCCCGCGAAATGCAGGACACCTTCTTCGTGGAGCCGCCCGAGGCCCACCTGCTCCTGCGCACCCACACCTCCCCGGTGCAGGTCCGCTCCCTGCTGGAACGTGAGCTGCCCGTCTACGTGCTGTGCCCCGGCAAGGTGTTCCGCACCGACGAGCTCGACGCGACGCACACCCCCGTGTTCCACCAGTTTGAGGGCCTGGCCATCGACAAAAAGCTGTCCATGGCGGACCTGCGCGGCACCCTGGAGCACTTTGCCCGGCTCATGTTCGGCGACGAGGCCAGCATCCGCCTGCGCCCGAACTACTTCCCCTTCACCGAGCCCTCCGCCGAACTGGACATCTGGCACCCCGGTGCCAAGGGCGGCCCGCGCTGGATTGAGTGGGGCGGCTGCGGCATGGTCAACCCGAACGTGCTGCGCGCGGCCGGGATCGACCCGGACGAGTATTCAGGCTTTGCCTTCGGCATGGGGATCGAGCGGACCCTGATGTTCCGCAACGAGGTCACCGACATGCACGACATGATCGAGGGCGACATACGATTCAGCGAACACTTTGGGATGGAGATCTAGGCCCGTGCGTATTCCACTGACTTGGCTGCGCGAGTATGCGCAGGTGCCGGCAGGAGCAACTGCAGAAGACGTCATGACTGAGCTGGTCAAGGTTGGCTTTGAGGAAGAGGCCGTCCACCGGCCCCTGGACTCCATCAGCGGCCCCGTGGTGGTGGGCCGGGTGCTGTCCAAGGAACCCGAGCCGCAGAGCAACGGCAAGACCATCAACTGGTGTTCCGTCCGTGTGGTTCCCGAAGGCGCCACGCAGGCCCTCGAAGGGGACGGCATTGACCCCTCCGGCGTGCAGGGCATCGTGTGCGGTGCCCACAACTTTGAGGTGGGGGACAAGGTGGTGGTCACCCTGCCCGGCGCCGTGCTGCCCGGCGACTTCCGCATTTCCCCGCGCAAGACCTACGGCCACGTCTCGGCAGGCATGATCGCCTCCGTGCGCGAGCTGGGCATGGGCGAGGAGCACGACGGCATCCTGGTGCTCTCCACCCTGGGCCTGGACCCGGAGCCGGGCACCGACGCGCTGGAACTGCTGGGCCTGCGGGACGAGGCCGCCGAAATCAACGTGACCCCGGACCGCGGCTACGTGTTCAGCATCCGCGGCGCCGCCCGAGAGTATGCCCACGCGACGGGCACGCCCTTTATGGATCCGGCGTCCTTGGTTTCCGTCACGCCCGCGTCGGGTCCGGGGTACCCCGTCCGCCTCGAGGACCAGGCACCCATCTACGGGCTGCCCGGCTGCGACCGCTTCGTGGCCCGTACCGTGCACGGCATCAACGCGGCCGCGCCAACCCCCACCTGGATGTCCTCCCGCCTGCGCCTGGCCGGCATCCGCTCCATCTCGCTGCCCGTGGACATCTCCAACTACGTCATGTTGGAGCTGGGCCAGCCGCTGCACTTCTACGACGCCGACAAGCTCTCCGGCGACATCGTGGTGCGCCGCGCCGCCGCCGGGGAAACCCTGCAGACCCTGGATGGGAAGGTGCGCAAGCTGGACACCGAGGACCTGCTCATCACGGACGCCTCCGGCGCCATCGGCGTGGCCGGCGTCATGGGCGGGGCCGCCACCGAGGTCACCCCGGCGACCACCTCCGTCCTCATCGAGGCCGCCCACTTCGAGGAAGTCTCGATCGCCCGCTCGCGCCGCCGCCACAAGCTGCCCTCCGAGGCATCCAAGCGCTTTGAGCGCGGCGTGGACTGGGAGGTGGCCGACGAGGCCGCCCAGCGCGCCGTGAACCTGCTCGTGGAACTGGCCGGCGGCACCGAGGACACCACGGCGACCGACGTGGGCACGGAGCCGGCGCCCGTCACCGTGTTCCTTCCGGCCGGATTCGCCTCCGCCCGCATCGGCATCGACTTCACTCCGGAGCAGGTGGTGGACTCCCTGACCGACCTGGGAGCCGGTGTTGAGGAGGCCGACGGCGGCTGGAACGTCACGGCCCCGAGCTGGCGCCACGACCTGGCCACCCCCGAGGACCTCACGGAGGAAGTGGCCCGCCTGGTGGGCTACGACGCGATTCCCGCCACCTTGCCCATCGCCCCTCCGGGCCGGGGCTACTCCCGCACCCAGCAGCAGCGCCGGCGCGCCGTCCAGGCCCTGGCGGACTCCGGGCTGACGGAAATCCTCGCCTACCCGTTCGTGTCCAAGGCCGCGAACGACACCTTCGGCGTGGCCGAGGCGGGCGCCCCCCGCGGGGCCGTCAAGCTCGCCAACCCGCTGAGCGAGGAGTTCGGCTACCTGCGCACCTCGGTGCTGCCGGGCCTGATTGACACGGCGAAGCGCAACCACTCGCGCGGCTTCACCGACCTGGCATTATTCGAATCCGGCCTCGTGTTCCTGCCCTCGGGCACCTTTGGCACGGCGTCCATCCCGCCGCTCGGCGCCAAGCCGTCCGACGACGTCCTGGACGCCTTGTACGACGGCATCCCCTACCAGCCGCTCACGATCGGCGCCGTCTTTACCGGCAGGGACACCGCCGCCGCACCCGGCCACACGCCGCGGGCCTGGGACTGGGCCGACGCCATCGACGCCGCACGCCTCGTGGCCGATGTGACCGGCGTGGACCTGGTGGTGGAGCAGGGCTCGCACCAGGCCTTCCACCCCGGCCGCGCCGCCGTGCTGAAGCTGCGCTCGGGCGAGGTGGTGGGCCATGCCGGTGAGCTGCATCCACGCCTGCTGGCCGAGCAGCACCTGCCGGCGCGCACCGTGGCCATGGAGATCAACGCCAGCATGGTCTTTGACGCCGCCCCGGACGTGATCGTGGCCAGGCCGATCTCCACCTTCCCGGTGGCCACCCAGGACGTGGCCCTGGTGGTGCCGGCGGAAATTCCGGCAGCCGAGGTGCTGGCCACCCTGCGCGAAGGAGCCGGGGAGCTGCTTGAGGACGTGGCACTGTTCGACGAATACCACGGCAAGGGCATCCCGGAGGCGAGCAAGTCGCTCGCCTTCGGGCTGCGCTTCCGGGCCGCGGACCGCACGCTGACGGCCGACGAGGCCTCCGCCGCCCGCGCGGCCGCCGTCGAACTGGCCGGCGAACGCTTCGGGGCCACCCAGCGGTAGGGTCCGTGGCGGGGCCGCCCCGGGCGGCTCCGCCCCGGACCGGACGGGGTTACGGGACCAGGATGACCTTGCCCGTAGTCTGCCGGGCCTGGAGCGCCGAGTGGGCGGCGCCGGCCTCGGCCAGCGGGAAGCGGGCGCCAATGCGGGCGGTCAGCTTTCCGGCCGCCGCCGCGTTGAAGACGTCGGCGGAACGCCAGCGGCGCTCCTGCGGATTGCGCAGGTAGTGCGCCAGCGTGGGACGGGTGACAAACAGGGATCCGGAGGAATTGAGGCGCTGCAGGTCAAACGGCGGCACCTGCCCGGACGCCCCGCCAAAGAGCACGAGCGTCCCCCTGATCCGCAACGACGCCAGGGAACCTTCAAAGGTGTCCTTCCCGACGCCGTCGTACACCACGTCGACGCCTTCGCCGTTGGTGAGCTCACGGACGGCCTCGGCGAAACCGTCGTACCGCAGGACGTCGTCGGCCCCGGCCACGCGGGAAAGCTCCTCCTTTTCATCCGTCGACACGGTGGTGATGACCCGGGCCTCGCGCTCCTTGAGCATCTGGGTCAGCAGCAGGCCCACTCCTCCGGCGCCGGCGTGCAGCAGCACCGTCTGGCCGGGTTCCACATGGTAGGTGGAATTCATCAGGTAGTGGGCCGTCATGCCCTGCAGCGGCAGGGCCGCGGCGACGTCCAGGGGCAGCGCGGAGGGCACCGGCAGCGCCTTGTCCGCCGGGAAGATGGCATATTCGGCGTAGCAGCCCACGCCCTCGGCCGTGGCCACGTGGTCGCCCACGGCAAATTCCTCGACCCCGGGACCGAGCGCCACCACTGTCCCGGACGCCTCGGCCCCCGGGGTGAAGGGGAACGGGACGTTGTAGGTGCCGTCGCGCTGGTAGGTCTCAATGAAGTTCACGCCGACGGCGGCGATGCGCACCAGAAGCTGGCCTGGCCCGGCCTCGGGAACCGGCACTTCCTTCAGTGCCAGGACCTCGGGACCGCCGGGGGCGTCGGCAACGATGGCACGGTTTCGCGAGGTCATGGTGTACTCCACTTCTGTTCAAATTCCCGGGGACGTCAACTGCATTGGATCGGCGCCTGCCACCAAAGGCGGAAGCGATGTTTACATCATAGGTGCGAAAATTCCCCGGTCGCCTGAACTTCATGGATAAATATCGGCATCTATGAATAATTCTGCTGTATAGTCGTTTTATGACGATTTCAGTAGCCGTTTCCGGAGCCAGCGGATATGCCGGGGGAGAGGTGCTCCGCCTCCTGGCCAGCCACCCGGACGTGACCATCGGGGCCATCACCGCCCACAGCAACGCCGGCACCCGCCTGGGTGAACTGCAGCCGCACCTCCATGCACTGGCCGACCGCATCCTGGTCGACACCACGGTGGACAACCTCGCCGGGCACGACGTCGTCTTCCTCGCCCTCCCGCACGGCAAGTCCGCCGCCATCGCGGCCCAGCTGCCGGCCGACACCCTCGTGATCGACGCCGGTGCCGACCACCGCCTGCAGTCGGCCGAGGCCTGGGAAAAGTTTTACGGCTCCCCGCACGCCGGCACCTGGCCCTACGGCCTGCCCGAACTGCCCGGCGCCCGGGCGAAGCTGCAGGGTGCCAAGCGGATCGCGGTCCCCGGATGCTACCCCACCAGCTCGCTGCTTGCCCTGATGCCCGGCTTTAGCGCCGGCGCCCTGCTGCCGGACGACGTCGTCATCGTGGCGGCCTCGGGCACCTCCGGCGCGGGGAAGGCCGCCAAGATCAACCTGATCGGCTCCGAAGTCATGGGTTCCATGAGCCCGTACGGGGTCGGTGGCGGGCACCGGCACACGCCGGAAATCCAGCAGGGCCTCTCCGAGGCGTCCGGCCTCGACGTCAAGGTGTCCTTCACGCCCACCCTGGCCCCCATGAGCCGCGGCATCCTCGCGACCGCCACGGCCAAGGTGGCACCCGGATTTGCGGCCGGCCTGGGCGGGCAGGACCTGGCCGCGGCCCTGCGCCGGACCTGGGTTGACGCCTACGCCGGCGAACCGTTCGTGAAGGTCCTTCCGGAGGGCCAGTGGCCCTCCACCAAGTCGGTGCAGGCCTCCAACTACGCGGCCCTGCAAATCGCCTACGACCCCAACGTCAACCGGGTGGTGGCCTGCTGCGCCATCGACAACCTCACCAAGGGGACCGCCGGCGGGGCGGTACAGTCAATGAACATTGCCCTCGGCCTGGCGGAAAGCACCGGCCTGTCCTTCCAAGGAGTAGCACCATGAGCGTCACAACTGCACAGGGCTTCCGGGCCGCCGGCGTCACCGCCGGACTGAAAAAATCCGGCAACCCCGACCTCGCCCTGGTGGTCAACGACGGCCCGCAGCGCAGCGCCGCCGCCGTGTTCACCTCCAACCGCGTTGCCGCCGCGCCGGTCCACTGGTCCCGGACGGTCCTGGGCGACGGGCGCGTGGACGCCGTGGTGCTCAACTCCGGCGGCGCCAACGCCTGTACCGGGCCCGAGGGCTTCCAAAACACGCACACCACCGCCGAGAAGGTGGCCGACGTGCTGGGCATTTCCGCCACGGACGTTGCCGTCTGCTCCACGGGCCTCATCGGCGAGCAGCTCCCCATGGACAAGATCCTGCCGGGCGTGGAGGCTGCCGCGGCAGCGCTGGCGGCCGACGGCGGGGCCGGTGCCGCCGCCGCGATCATGACCACCGACACCGTCCCGAAGGAAACGGCCTGGACATCCGCCCCCGACGCGAACGGCAACAGCTACACGATTGGCGGCATGGCCAAGGGCGCCGGCATGCTGGCCCCCGGGCTGGCCACCATGCTGGTGGTCATCACCACCGACGCCGAGGTGGCCCCCGAAGGGCTTGACGCGGCCCTGCGCGACGCCGTCCGCCCCACCTTCAACCGTGCCGACTCCGACGGCTGCATGTCCACCAACGACACAGTGCTGCTGCTGGGCTCCGGCGCCTCGACCGTGATCCCCGACATGGACGAGTTCACCGCCGGCCTGACCACGGTCTGCGCCACCCTGGCCCGCGCCCTGATCGCCGACGCCGAAGGCGCCAAGCACGACATCGCCATCACCACCGTCAACGCGGACAGCGAACGCGACGCCGAGATCGCCTCCCGGGCCGTGGCCCGCTCCAACCTGTTCAAGTGCGCCATCTTCGGCAACGACCCCAACTGGGGCCGCGTGCTCTCCGCTGTCGGAACCACCGACGCCGTGTTCGACCCGAACGAGATCAACGTCAGCATCAACGGCGTCCAGATCTGCCGCAAGGGCGCCATTGGCGACTCCCGCGACCTCGTGGACCTGGCCGGGCGCGAAGTCACCGTCGAGATCGACCTGCGCGCCGGCGCGGCCTCCGCGACCATCTGGACGAACGACCTGACCCATGACTACGTCGAAGAAAACAGCGCCTACTCGTCGTAGGTCCGGCGGCCGGGCCTGCCCCGGCGGCCGGCAACGGCGAAGAATTGAAGGAAGAGAATGATGGATTCGGTGGAAACCGCGCAGGACAAGGCAGCGTCGCTGATTGAGGCGCTGCCGTGGATCCAGCAATTTGCCGGCACCGTGGTGGTGGTCAAGTACGGCGGCAACGCCATGATCAACGACGACCTCCGGCGGGCGTTTGCCGAGGACATCGTGTTCATGCACCACGTGGGCATCAAGCCCGTGGTGGTGCACGGCGGCGGTCCGCAGATCAACGCGATGCTCAAGCGCCTGGACATCAAGAGCGAGTTCAAGGGCGGCCTGCGCGTCACCACGCCCGAGGCCATGGACGTGGTCCGCATGGTCCTGACCGGGCAGGTGGGCCGCGAACTGGTGGGCCTGATCAACTCCCACGGCGCATACGCCGTGGGGCTGTCCGGCGAGGACGGGGCGCTGCTGCAGGCCGAACGCACCGGCACCGTCGTGGACGGGCTGCCCGTGGACCTGGGCCTGGTCGGCGAGGTGGTGGGCGTGAACCCCGGCGCCATCATCGACCTCCTGGAGGCCGGGCGCATCCCCGTCATCTCCACCGTGGCGCCCGAGGTGGGCGACGCCTCCACCGTACTGAACGTCAACGCGGACACCGCGGCCTCGGCCCTGGCCGTCGCCCTGGGCGCCTCGCGCCTGGTCATCCTGACCGACGTCGAAGGCCTCTACGCCAACTGGCCGGACAAGTCATCCCTGCTGTCCTCCCTGGGCGCCGGCGAACTGCGCGCCATGCTGCCGTCGCTGGAATCGGGGATGATCCCCAAGATGGGCGCCTGCCTGAACGCTGTCGACGGCGGGGTGGCCCGCGCCGCCGTCGTCGACGGGCGCAGCGCGCATTCAATGCTGCTGGAACTGATGACCACCGCCGGCAACGGCACCCAGGTTTTTCCCGACGAAGAGGACGCATCATGAGTGAGGAAACGGCCGGGGCCAGCCCGGAAAACACCAGTGCCGAAGGGCTCCGGACGGCCAACGGCCAGTCCGTGCAGCTCCCCGCCACGGCAGCCGCCGTGACAGGCACGGGCACCGGCGAGCAGTGGCTGGCGCGCTACGGCAATGCGCTGATGGGTGTCTTTGGCAGCCCGCAGCGCGTCCTCGTGCGTGGTGCCGGTGCCGTGGTGTGGGACGCCGACGGCAAGGAGTACCTGGACCTGTTGGGCGGGATCGCCGTTAACGCGCTGGGCCACGCCCACCCCTTTGTCACCTCCGTGATCGCCAGCCAGTTGGCCACCCTGGGCCACGTTTCGAACTTTTTCACCAGCCCCACCCAGATTGCGCTGGCCGAAAAGCTGCTGGAACTGAGCAACGCGCCCCAGGGCTCCAAGGTGTTCTTCGCCAATTCCGGCACGGAGGCCAACGAGGCGGCGTTCAAGCTCGCCCGGGCCCACGGCAAGGCACACCCGGCCGCGGACGGACGGGAACGCAGCACCATCCTAGCCCTCGAAGGCGCCTTCCACGGCCGCACCATGGGCGCCCTGGCGCTGACGGCCAAGCAGGCCTACCGGGAACCGTTCGAACCCATGCCCGGCGGTGTCCGGCACATCCCGTTCAACGACATCGAGGCGTTGAAGGAAGCACTCGATGACACGGTGGCCGCCTTCGTGATCGAACCCGTCCAGGGCGAGGCCGGCGTCCGCCCGCTCTCCGACGCGTACCTGCGCGCCGCACGCGAGCTGGCCACGCAGGCCGGCGCGCTGCTCATCGTTGACGAGGTGCAGACCGGCGTGGGCCGCACAGGGGAATGGTTCGCCGGGCTCGCCGCCGGCATCCAGCCGGACGCCATGACCCTGGCCAAGGGCCTGGGCGGGGGATTCCCCATCGGCGCCATCGTCACCTTTGGCGAAGGGCCGTCATCGCTCCTGTCCGCCGGCCAGCACGGCACCACGTTCGGCGGGAACCCGGTGGCCACGGCTGCGGCCCTGGCCACGCTGCACGTGCTTGAGGCCCAGGACGTGCTGGCCAACGTGCGCGCCGTCAGCCGCATCTTCGCCGACGGCCTGGCCGGGATCGACGCCGTCACCGAGGTCCGTGCGCACGGCCTGCTGATCGGCTTTGACCTGGACCGGCCCGTCGCCGCGGGCGTGGTGACGGCCGCCCTCGACGCCGGCTTCATCGTCAACGCGCCCCGTCCCAACACCATCCGGCTGGCCCCGCCGCTGAACCTGACGGCCGAACAGGCCGCCTCGTTCCTGGCGGCACTGCCCGCCCTCATCGACACGGCCGTTGCGGCCCAGTCCACCGAAGGAGCATCCTGATGACCCGGCACTTTTTGGTTGACACCGACCTCAGCCCCTCGGAGCAGGCGGAGGTCCTGGCCCTGGCCGCCCGGCTGAAAAAGGCCCCCTATTCCAAGAGCACCTTTGCCGGCGACGGCGCGGGCGCGCAGACCGTGGCCGTGATCTTTGACAAGACCTCCACCCGGACCCGCGTGTCCTTCGCCGCCGGCGTGGCCGCACTGGGCGGCAACCCGCTGATCATCAACCCCGGCGAGGCCCAGATCGGCCACAAGGAATCCGTGGCGGACACCGCCCGGGTGCTCGAGCGCATGGTTTCCACCATCGTGTGGCGCACCTACGCCCAGGAGGGCCTGGAGGAAATGGCCGCCCATTCCAGGGTGCCCGTCATCAACGCCCTTTCCGACGACTACCACCCGTGCCAGCTGCTCGCGGACCTGCTCACCATCCAGGAACACAAGGGCAAACTGGCCGGCCTCACCATGACGTACATGGGCGATTCCGCCAACAACATGGCCAACTCCTACCTGCTGGCCGGCGTCACGGCCGGCATGCACGTGCGCATCACCGGACCCGAAGGGTACCTGCCCGCCGCCGCTGTGGTGGCCGCCGCCGAGGAACGGGCCGCCCTCACCGGCGGTTCCGTGCTGGTCACCACGGATGCGGACCGCGCCGTCGCCGGGGCCGACGTCCTGGTCACCGACACCTGGGTGTCCATGGGCCAGGAGGCCGAGAAGGAGGCGCGCCTGCAATTGTTCCAGGACTACGCGCTCGACGACGCCGCACTCGCCAAGGCGGACGCCGGCGCAATAGTCCTCCACTGCCTGCCGGCCTACCGCGGCTACGAAATCACCGGCTCCGTCATCGACGGCCCGCAGTCCGTGGTGTGGGACGAGGCAGAAAACCGCCTGCACGCGCAGAAGGCCCTCATGGTATGGCTGGTGGAACAGACCGCGGCCGAGGACGCGCTGGCCCTGCAGGCCGCCACGGAAGCGGCCGGCGCCTGACCATGTCCAGGACTTCCGGCGGTGGTGCCATGCCGGCCACCAAGACGGCCCGCCAGGCCCGCGTGACGGCCCTGCTGGCCAGCCGGGCCGTGCGTTCCCAGGCGGAGCTGGCCACCCTGCTGGCCGACGACGGACTGGTGGTGGGGCAGGCCACCCTGTCCCGGGACCTGGTGGAACTGCGGGCCTACCGGGTCCGGGGCAAGGACGGTGGGCTGATCTACGCCGTCCCCCGGGAGGGAGGGGAACGCGGCGTCCATTCGCCGTCGTCCCAGGAACTGCTGGACACCCGGCTGGTCCGGCTGTGCGGGGAACTGCTCGTCACCGCCGAGGCATCGGCCAACATTGCCGTGCTGCGCACCCCGCCGGGCGCGGCGAACTTCCTGGCCCTGGCCATTGACCATTCGGTCATGCCGAGCATCCTGGGCACCATCGCCGGGGACGACACCGTCATGATCATCACCCGGGACCCCCAGGGCGGGGCCCAGGTGGCTGAACGCTTCCTGCAGTTTGCCGCCGAATCGGGCGCGGCGGGGTAATGGCCCCGACAACCGCCTACCCTAGAACCACGGGAACCAAAGAACCACAAGAACACCATCCGTCGACGCCGCAGGCCCGAACGGACGCCATCAAATTCAGTGATAAAAGGAGAAAAGAACGTGACTGAGCGCATTGTATTGGCCTACTCCGGTGGCCTCGACACATCCGTTGCCATCGGCTGGATCGGCGAAGCGACGGGGGCCGAGGTCATCGCCGTGGCCGTGGACGTCGGACAGGGCGGGGAGTCCCTGGAGGACATCCGCCAGCGCGCCCTGGCCTGCGGCGCCGTCGAAGCCTACGTGGCCGACGCACGCGACGAATTCGCCAACGACTACGCCATGCCCACCCTGAAGGCCAACGCCCTCTACCAGGGCCACTACCCGCTGGTGTCCGCGATTTCCCGGCCCGTGATCGTCAAGCACCTGGTGAAGGCAGCCCGCGAATTTGGTGCCACCACCGTCGCCCACGGCTGCACCGGCAAGGGCAACGACCAGGTCCGCTTCGAGGTCGGCATCCAGACCCTGGGCCCGGACCTGAAGTGCATCGCCCCCGTCCGGGACCTGGCGCTGACCCGCGACAAGGCCATCGCCTTCGCCGAGGCCAACAACCTGCCCATCGTGACGACCAAAAAGAACCCGTACTCGATCGACCAGAACGTCTGGGGCCGGGCAGTGGAAACCGGGTACCTCGAGGACATCTGGAACGCGCCCACCAAGGACATCTACGACTACACGGCCACCCCGGAATTCCCGCCGGCACCGGACGAGGTCATCATCACCTTCGCCCAGGGCGTCCCCGTCGCGATCGACGGCCACAAGGTGACCCCGCTGCAGGCCATCCAGGAACTGAACCGCCGCGCCGGCGCGCAGGGCGTGGGCCGGATCGACGTCGTCGAGGACCGCCTGGTGGGCATCAAGTCCCGCGAAATCTACGAAGCCCCGGGCGCCATGGCGCTGATCACCGCGCACAAGCACCTCGAAGACATCACCGTCGAGCGCGAACAGGCCCGCTTCAAGTCCTCCGTGGGCCAGCGCTGGGCTGAACTGGTCTACGACGGCCAGTGGTTCTCCCCGCTCAAACGCTCCCTGGACGCCTTCATCGAGGACACCCAAAAGTACGTCTCCGGCGACATCCGCATGACCCTCCACGGCGGGCAGGCGATCGTCAACGGCCGCCGCTCCGACACCTCGCTGTACGACTTCGACCTGGCCACCTACGACACCGGGGACACCTTCGACCAGTCGCAGGCCCGCGGCTTCATCGAGCTGTGGGGCATGTCCTCCAAGGTCGCCTCCACCCGCGACCAGCGCGTCGCAGGGAAGTAGCCGGCGGTGGTCGAGACCCACGGGACCAACGAGGGCGCACTCTGGGGCGGACGCTTCCAGGGCGGGCCGGCCGACGCGCTGGCTGCGCTGAGCAAGTCCACCCACTTTGACTGGCGCCTGGCCCTCTACGACATTGCCGGGTCCAAGGCCCACGCCCGTGTCCTGAACACGGCAGGGCTGCTCGACGACGGCGAGCTGGCCGGCATGCTCAACGCGCTCTCGGACCTGGAGGCAGACGTCAAGTCCGGCGCCTACGGCCCGGCGGCGACCGACGAGGACGTACACGGTTCGCTGGAACGCGGCCTGATCGAACGGGCCGGCGCCGCGCTGGGCGGCAAGCTCCGCGCGGGCCGGTCCCGCAACGACCAGATCGCCACGCTGGGCCGGATGTACCTGCGGGACCACGCACGCATCATCGCCGGGGGAGTGCTGGCCGTGGTCGACGCCCTGGTGGCGCAGGCCAAGGCCCACCACGGTGTCGCCATGCCTGGGCGCACGCACCTGCAGCACGCACAGCCGGTGCTGCTCAGCCACCACCTGCTCGCCCACGCCTGGGCGCTGCTGCGCGATGTGCAGCGCCTGGTCGACTGGGACAAGCGTGCAGCGGTTTCCCCGTACGGTTCCGGCGCCCTGGCCGGCTCCTCGCTGGGGCTGGACCCGAACGCCGTCGCTGCGGACCTTGGCTTTGCCTCGGCCGCGTGGAACTCGATCGACGGCACCGCCTCCCGCGACGTCTTCGCCGAGTTTGCGTGGGTGTCCGCCATGATCGGCGTGGACCTCTCCCGCGTCTCGGAGGAAGTCATCCTGTGGGCCACGAAGGAATTCTCCTTCGTGACGCTGCACGATTCCTACTCCACCGGGTCCTCGATCATGCCGCAGAAGAAAAACCCGGACGTGGCGGAACTGGCCCGCGGCAAGGCGGGTCGTCTCATCGGCGACCTCACCGGGCTGCTGGCCACGCTCAAGGGCCTGCCCCTGGCATACAACCGGGACCTGCAGGAGGACAAGGAGCCCGTGTTTGACGCGGCGGACACCCTGGAACTGCTGCTCCCGGCCGTTTCCGGCATGATTGCCACGCTGGTGTTCAACACCGAACGGATGGAATCCCTGGCGCCGCAGGGCTTCGCCCTGGCCACGGACATTGCCGAGTGGCTGGTCCGCCAGGGCGTGCCGTTCCGCGACGCCCACGAACTCTCGGGGGCCGCGGTCAAGGTGGCCGAGGCACGTGGCGTGGAGCTGTGGGACCTGACGGACGAGGAATACGCGTCCATCTCCGCGCACCTCACCCCCGAGGTCCGCACGGTCCTGAGCACGGAAGGGTCGCTGAACAGCCGCAACTCCCAGGGGGGCACCGCCCCGTCGGCGGTGACCGAACAACTGGCCGCCCTGGAGGGGCAGCTGGGCCAGGTGCGGGCCTTCCTGGCCTGACCGGCGCCGCCGCTGCACGGAAAATGCCCGCATCCGCACACCGGATGTGGGCATTTTTTGCAGCTGTGCCGCTATCGCTCAGCGCCCTCCCACTGCTCGCAAGCCCGCAGCGGGCCCCTCGGCCGCTATCGCACAGCGCCCTCCCACTGCTCGCAAGCTCGCAGCGGGCCCCTCGGCCGCTATGCTGGGGCAATGACTGAGATAACAACGGCCCAGCTGACGGACCGGCTGGGCGCGGCAGCGGACGCCCTGGCCGGCAAAGTGGCCCATTTAAGCGACGACGACGTCCGCGCCGCAACCGGGCTGCCCGGCTGGACGAGGGGGCATGTGCTGGCCCATGTTGCCAACGTCTCCGACGCCGTTGCCCGGCAGGTGGAGTACGCACTGCGCGGGGACTCCATCGAGTTTTACGACGGCGGCACCGGCGGCCGCAACCAGGCCATCGAAATGGCGGCGGGACACCCGGCCGCCGAACACCGGGCCACGCTGGACGCCGCCCTGCAGCGGGTGCTCTCCGCCCTGGCCGGGCTGGATGACGAACAGTGGCGGCTGCGCATCAACTACCGTGACGGCACGGTGTACGACGGGGCGTTGGCCCTGTGGCGGGAACTGGTCATCCACCTCGCGGACCTTGACGTGGGCCGCGGGCCGGAAACGTGGTCCAAGGAATTCTGCCTTTACCTGCTCAGTTTCCTGGCGGCCCGGGTGCCGGAGAATCTGCGCCTGGTGCTGCTGCCGGTGGCCCTGCCGACCATGACGCTGGGGAGCGGCGGGGACACCATCTCGGTGCAGGGCATGCTGACGGACATCGCCGCCTGGCTGGCCGGGCGCACCCCCACCCTGGACAGCCTGCGGGCCGAGGCCGCCGCCGACTCCGTGGACCTGCCGCAGCTGTTGCCCTGGCCAACGGCGTTGGCGAAGTAGCCCCCGGCCGCGCTCAGCTGCGGCCGGCCGGCCGCTCCCCGGAGACGCGCCAAAAGTGCAGGGTTGCGTAGGAGCGCCAGGGCCGCAGCGGCTCGGCCACGCGGGCCAGTTCCGGTGGCTTGATGGACCGGGCCGCGGCCAGGGAGTCGCCGCGCAGCAGGCCGTAGCCGTTGCGGACGGCCGAGTCCGTGGGGAGGAAGATGTCGCTGCTGCCCAGCACACGCATGCTGACATAGCCCACCGTCCAGGGGCCGATCCCGGGCAGGGGCAGGAGCTTTTCGGCAAGCGATTCCGGCGTGTCCGAGGCCTGGAGGCTCAAGGAGCCGTTTGCCAGCATTCCTGCCACGGCGATGAGGCTGTCAATGCGGCGCTGCGGGCCGCGCAGGATGCCCCGGCCGTCCCCGGCAATTTGGGCAGGGGAGGGGAACAGGCGGGTGAGCGTGCCGTGCGGAAGATTGCTGGGTGTGCCGAGCACAAGCAACCCGCGGAGCGCGGTCGTGGCCGCAGCAACCGTGATTTGTTGTCCCACCATGGCACGGACCAGGATTTCATGGGGGTCCACACAACCCGGCAGCCGGATGCCCGGCAGGGCCGCGACGCGCCCGGCCAACAGCGGGTCTGCCGCCAGCACGGCGTCGGCGGCGGCCGGCCTGTGGTCCAGGTTGAAGAGATGCCGGACCCGCTCGACCAGCACGGGGGAGTCGGCAGGGTCCTGGACGTCATGGTCCAGCAGCAGTTTCCCGCGGTCCCAGGACAGCCGGAACCAGCCGTGGCCGCCGGGAAGGGAAAGGGTCCGGGCATAGCTGGTGGATGTCGCCTCCTCCACCCCGTCCACCGCACGCGCCGCCAGGAAATCAAAGATGCCCGGCTCAAAGGGTGGATGAAATGGCTGAGCTTGTCCCATGGGGACCATCCTGCCACGGCTGCCGCGTACGCTGTTTGCCCGAGCCCCCACCCTCGCCTAGTCTGGCTGCATGGCTGACATCATGGATATGCTCACTGGAATCACCCGACTTGTCAAGACGACCACGCTCAACCATCAGGAGGCCACCTCGGTGGTCCTGCAACTCGAAGTTCCTGCCCCCGTCCATGATGTCTGGGCCGCCTGCACGGAAGCCGACAGCATTCAAAAATGGTTCCTGCCCATTAGCGGCGACCTGGGCATCGGCGGCCGCTACGCCCTTGAGGGAAACGCCTCGGGCGAAGTGTTGGATTGCAATGCCGGGCGCAGCTTTCGCGTCTCCTGGGTCATGGGCCAGGGCCCGGATTCCGAACTGCTGTTTACGGTGACGCCGACGAACGTTGACCACTCCCTGGTGGAGCTGGCGCACACCTCCACGGTTGACCCGGAAATGATGGCAAACTATGGCCCCGGCTCGGTCGGCGTCGGCTGGGACGGGGCACTGCTGGGCCTCCAGCACTACCTGCGGGGCATTCCCACGGGCCCGCAGCACCGGCCGGCACCGGAGATCATGAATCCGTTCATGGCGGCCAGCAGCGAGGCCTGGGCCGACGCCGCGATCGCCAACGGGGCCAACCCCGGGGACGCCAGGGCGGCCGCCAGGCGCACCACCGCGTTCTACACCGGGACGGATGGACAGGGCGCATCCTGACACGGTTTCGGCTGCCCGCGGGGCCACTTTTGATCCGGCGGAAAACCGCCGGCGGCTCCTGCTAACGTGGAACCATGGCCCCACCCGTCGACATCCTTGAACTTCTGCAGCATCCGGCAACGGAGGTGGGGCCCCACCTTTTGGGCGCACTGGTCAGGCATGAGAGTCCGGAAGGGCCCGTCGTCGTGCGCCTGACCGAGGTCGAGGCCTACCTGGGCCCGGCCGACTCGCCCGATCCGGATCCGGGGGCGCACAGCTACCGCGGCAAGACCAACCGCAATGCCGTCATGTTTGGCCCGCCCGGGCACCTCTACGTCTACTTCACCTACGGCATGCATTTTTGCGCGAACCTGGTGTGCCGGCCGGAAGGGATCTCCTCCGGGTGCCTCATGCGGGCCGGTGAAATCGTGGAGGGCCTGGACCTGGCCCGATCACGGCGTCCCACGGCCAAGCACGACCATGAGCTCGCGCAGGGCCCGGCCAGGCTCACCAAGGCCCTGGGCCTGGGCCGAGAACACAACGGGATCCCCGCGCTGGCCGGCGAAGTCACCGTGACGCTGCCGGCCGGGCCGCCGCGCCGTGTCATGTCCGGGCCCCGGGTGGGCATCAGCGGTCCGGGCGGCACTGCCGACTATCCGTGGCGGTTCTGGATTGACGGGGACCCCACTGTCTCCAAGTTCAAGCCGGGAGTGGTGCGCGGCCCGCGTCGGCGCGTACCAGCTGTTCCGAAAGCCCAATGAGTTCGGCCACTTCCGGCTGCAGGTCCGCGGGGGTCAGGCGGCGGACCAGCCCCGCCCGGGACTGCGGCCATTCGTGTTCCAGGATGGAGTAGACGGCAGTGTCCACCCGCGAGCCGTCGTGGCCCCTGCGGTACCCGCGCAGCACGCCGTCCAGGGACGCACCGAGCTTCCGGATCGCGGCCGCGCTGCGTTCATTGCGGACATCGCAGCGCAGGGCCACCCGGTGCACCAGCAGTTCCTCGAACGCGAAGCCCAGCAGGGCCAGCTTGGAGGCGGCATTGACGTTGCGGCCCCAATAATTGCGGCCAAAAAAGGTCATGCCCAACTCAACGCGCGACTGGCCGGGGACGTAGTCGTAAAGGCTGGTGGTGCCGGCCACGGTGCCGGTGGCCCCGTCAAGGACGGCGAACGCAATAACGGCCGGATCCATGATGCGTGCGGCAAAGATTTTCTCCAACCCACGACGCGATGTGGGGCGCTCGGCAGCCATCCCGGCCCACAGTTCGGAATCGACAAAAGGGAACAGGTCTGCCGCATGGCGACGCCGCAGCGGCACAAGCCGGACACCGTGTCCGGGCAGTGAAATGTTGTGTTGCACGGGGAATATATAAGCACCTTTTTTGGGTCCCGAAAACCACCCGTTCAGGAGCCTGTACCGTGGAAAGGTGAAACAAACTCACTGCACCGAATCCGCGTCTTCCGCCACCACACCTCCCACCCTCGAAAATCCGCCAGTTTCCGCGGTTGTTGAGTGTCTTTGCGCCACTGTGGAGGACTATCCGAAGCCGGGCGTTGCGTTCAAGGATTTGACCCCTGTTTTTGCCGACGGCCAGGCACTGCGCCAGGTGGTGGATTCGCTGGTTTCGCCCTTCGCCGGAAAGTTCGACGCCGTTGCCGGGGTTGAGGCGCGCGGGTTCCTGTTGGCGGCCGCCGCGGCCTACGCCTCGGGAACGGGTGTCATCACCGTCCGGAAGGCCGGCAAGCTTCCCCGCGCCGTGTACGCGGAGAGTTACGCGCTGGAATACGGCCATGCCACCTTGGAACTGCACCAGGACGACATCCCTGCCGGCACGCGTGTGTTAATTCTCGACGACGTCCTCGCCACCGGCGGCACGCTCGGCGCCGCCGCAGCCCTGTTGGAGCGCGCCGGGGCCGTGGTGGCCGGCGTCGGGGTTGTCCTGGAAATCGATGCCCTGGCCGGCAGGGGGAACCTTCCGGGCCTCGAGGTGGTCTCGCTGATGCACGTATAGTGGCGGGCCAGCGTTCCGGCCGCCGAGTGCCGGCGGGCGTGTGTTACGCGTGGCCGCTGGCGCAAGTACCCCCTGACCCGCCGTCGGGTATAGAATAGACGGTCCGCCTTTTGGAACCCCTCCTTCGCTATCAGGAGCATTTTGCATGTATGACGCCGAGCTGGCCCATGAACGTTCCTACGTTGATGGGCTCTACGCCCGACTGGACGAACTTCGCGCCGAAAAGATTGAACAACTCGATGAAGTCCGCCGCACCAAGTCCATGGGCACGCACCAGAACCGTTCCGAACGCGACGCCTTTGCCTCGCTGTACGAGACCCGCCTGGCCCAGCTGAACGCCGTCGACGACAAGCTGGCCTTCGGCCGCCTTGACCTGGACAGCGGCGAACTGCGCTACATCGGCCGGATCGGGCTGTCCACGGAGGACCTGCGCCAGCTCATGGTGGATTGGCGGGCGCCGGAAGCCGGCACGTTTTACCAGGCCACCGCGTTCGAGCGGCAGGGGGTGCGGCGCCGCCGCCACCTCATTTTGACCGGGCGCAACGTCAAGGCCATCGAGGACGACGTCCTGGACCACACGATGCTGGTGGACGGCGAGCAGCTGCAGGGGGAGGGCGCGCTGCTGGCAGCCCTGAACTCGAAACGCACCGGCCGCATGAGTGACATCGTCGGCACCATCCAGGCCGAGCAGGACCGCATCATCCGTTCGCCCCTGAGCGGTGCCCTCGTGGTGCAGGGCGGTCCCGGCACCGGCAAGACCGCCGTGGCACTGCACCGCGCCGCGTACCTGCTCTACACCCACCGCGAGCGGCTCGCTTCCGCCGGAGTGCTCCTGGTGGGCCCCTCCAGCGCCTTCATGAAATACATTGAGCGGGTGCTCCCGTCCCTGGGCGAGACCGGGGTGGTCATGGCCAGCGTGGGCCACCTGCTGCCCGGCATCAGCGCCACGGCCGTCGAGTCACCGCAGGTGGCGCGGCTCAAGGGCCGGATCGACATGGCCCAGGTCATTGCGAACGCCGTGGCCAACCGCCAGCGGCTGCCGCGCGGTGATGCCAGGCTCGACGTCGAAGGCACCCGCCTGGTCCTTGCTGCCCGCCAGGTGCGCCGCGCCCGGGACAAGGCCCGCGCCACCGGCAAGCCGCACAACGAGGCCCGCCTGACGTTTGTCAAGATCCTGCTGCGTGAGCTGACCGACCAGCTGCGCGAGCACATTGAAGCCAGCGGCGCCGGCAACACGGCCGACAGGTCCTATCTCGCCGAGGACGTCCGTTCATCGCGGGACGTGCGGATCATGCTCAACCTGTGCTGGATGCCCCTGAGCGCCCAAAAACTGGTTCGCGAGCTGTTCAGCAAACCGGAGATCCTGGCCGCGGTGGCCCCCGGATTCACCGATGCCGAACGGGCCCTCCTGCTGCGCCCCGCCGATGCCCCCTGGACGGAGTCCGACGTCCCGCTCCTGGACGAGGCCGCAGAACTCCTGGGCGAACTCGACGCGACCGGCGGCCGGGCAGAGGCCGCCCACGACGCCCAGCGCCGGCGCGACCTCGCCAACGCCGAAAAGGCCATCTCCAACATGGACCAGCAGCTGGAGGACTCCGGCGTGAACGGCATGCTCACCGCCGAACAGCTGGCCGACTACAACGTGGTGGAGGGTGAGCACCTGAGCAACGCGGAACGGGCGCTGACCGACCGGACCTGGGCCTATGGCCACGTGGTGGTTGATGAGGCACAGGAGCTTTCGCCCATGCAGTGGCGCCTGCTGGTGCGCCGCTGCCCGGTGAAGTCCTTCACGATTGTGGGCGACATCGCGCAGACCAGTTCCGCAGCCGGGGCAGATTCGTGGCGGCAGGCCTTGTCGCCGTTCATGGGGGAGCGCTGGACCATGGAGGAACTGACCGTCAACTACCGCACCCCCCGGCAGATCGCCGAAGCCGCCGTGCGCATGGCCAACGCGGCCGGACAGGTGGTCTCCGCCCCGAAGGCCGTGCGCGACGGCGAATGGGCGCCCATTGTGGACCGCGTCGCCCCCGGCGGCGTGATCGAGCGCGTGGTCGAGGTCATGGCGGAAGAAACCGCGGCGGTGGCCGGCGGCCTCGTTGCTGTCATAGCGCCCCCGGCTCTCGTGGCGGCAACGGCGGCCGCCCTCCGTGCCGTCTACGGGACCAGGGTGGGCCACGGCGCCGGCTCCGTGGAGCAGGACATCGTGGTGATCGACCCGCACGAGGCCAAGGGGCTGGAATTTGACGGGGTGGTCATCGTGGAACCGGCGGCCCTGCTGGCGGGTGCGGGCGGACGGGTGGGGGACCTGTACGTCGCCATGACCCGCCCCACCCAGCGCCTGCGCCTCATCGCCGCCGAACCGCTGCCGGAGGGAATCGAAGCGTAGGGAACTGCGCACGGATGGCGAAGAAGCGGCGTCGTGCTGGTAATTTTGTGGTGTGTCTTTGCAAACTGAACTCCGCGCCCCCCAAAACGATCCCAGCTTCGCCAACGTCTGGCAGGAGCTCAAGTGGCGGGGCCTGGTCCAGGTCTCCACGGACGAGGCAGCGCTCGAGGAGCTCCTGGCGGGCGATCCGATCACGTACTACTGCGGCTTCGACCCCACCGCGCCCAGCCTGCACCTGGGCAACCTGGTCCAGCTGCTGACCATGCGCCGCATGCAGCTGGCCGGGCACAAGCCGCTGGGCCTGGTGGGCGGCTCCACCGGCCTGGTCGGGGACCCCCGTCCGACGGCGGAGCGCACCATGAACTCCAAGGAAACCGTTTCCGAGTGGGTGGGCTACCTGCAGGGCCAGGTGCAGCGGTTCCTGTCCTTCGAGGGGGACAACGCCGCCCGCATGGTCAACAACCTGGACTGGACCGCGCCCCTGAGCGCCATTGACTTCCTGCGCGACATTGGCAAGTACTTCCGGGTCGGCACCATGATCAAGAAGGACATTGTTGCCTCGCGCCTGAACTCGGACGAGGGCATCAGCTACGCCGAATTCAGCTACCAGATCCTCCAGGGCCTGGACTACCTGGAGCTGCACCGCCAGTACGGTTGCGTCCTGCAACAGGGCGGCTCCGACCAGTGGGGCAACCTGACCAGCGGCACCGACCTGATCCGCAAGGTCGAGGGCACCTCGGTCCACGCGCTGGGCACGCCGCTGATCACCAACTCCGACGGCACCAAGTTCGGCAAGAGCGAAGGCAACGCCGTCTGGCTGGACGCCGACATGTGCAGCCCCTACGACATGTACCAGTTCTGGCTGAACACGGCCGACGCCGACGTGGTGGACCGCCTGAAGGTGTTCACGTTCCTCTCCAAGGCCCAAATTGAGGAGATTGCCGCGTCCGTTGCCGACAAGCCGCAGGCCCGAGAGGGGCAACGGACGCTGGCCTTCCAGGTGACGTCCCTGGTCCATGGCGTGGACGCCACGTTGAAGGTCATTGCCGCCTCAGCCGCACTGTTTGGCCAGGGCGAACTGGGGGAGCTGGATCTGCCCACGCTGGAATCGGCAACCCGGGAGCTGCCCCGTTCGGCGGCGCCAGCCGCCGGCCTGACCATTGTTGAACTGCTGGTCGCCGCCAAACTCTCCAAGAGCAACTCCGAGGCCCGCCGCACCGTCGCCGAGGGCGGGGCCTATGTCAACAACACCAAGGTCACCGACCTTGACGCCGTCCTGGGCGCCGCCGAGGCACTGCATGGCAAGTACCTGCTGGTGCGCCGCGGAAAGCGCACCCTGTCCATGGTGGAGCTCGCGGGCTGAAACGCCCCTGCTCCACCATACAGATGCCCGGCCGATTTGCACATCGGCCGGGCATCTGTGTATTGTTCTATCT
>NZ_JAAMFN010000023.1 GCF_013376095.1 Arthrobacter sp. SDTb3-6
CCTGGGCGTCGCTGCGGCACTGGAGGCGGACCCCGCCCTGGCTGCCGGGCTGAACGTGGCCGGCGGCCAGGTGGTGCACCACTCGGTGTCCACCGCCCACGGCCTGCCCCTGGCACAGGACTGGCACCAGCTGGTGTAGCCGGCGCCGTGCCCCGCGGCAAAAAGTTCTGGACGGCACGCATGCAGACGCGTAGTGTGCCGTCCAGACCCACCAAAGGAGCACCATGAGCAGCTTCGCCACCTCCCGCGACGGCACCCGGATCGCCTACGACATTGAGGGGTCGGGCCCGCCCGTCATCCTGGTGGCCGGGGCCATGCAGTTCCGCGGCTTCGACCCCACCACCTCCGCCATGGCGGCGTTGTTGGCCAGGCAGGGCTTCACGGTAGTCAATTACGACCGCCGGGGCCGCGGCGAGAGTGCCCAGGCGCCGTCGTTCACCCTGGCGGATTCCATTGCGGACCTGCGTGCACTGGTTGAGGCGGCGGGGGCGCCAGCGGCGCTGTATGGCAATTCCTCCGGAGGCGCCATCGCCCTCGCGGCCGCGGCCGCCGGTCTGCCCGTCTCGGCCTTGGTGCTGTGGGAAGTGCCGCTCGGGGAGGAACTGGGCACGGACGGTGCCGCCAACCTGGCCGGGCTGCGTGAACAGCTGGCGGAGGGGACCCCGGACGACGTCGTGTCCTACTTCATGAAGGACATGCCGCCGGAGTGGCTGGACGGCGCCCGGAACAGTCCGGCCTGGCCGGTCATGACGGCCATGGGACCGTCCCTGGAACCGGACGCCGAAGCGCTGGCCTGGACCCAGTCCGCGCCGCGGGCGGACCTGTGGGCGTCCATCACCGCCCCGACGCTGGCACTCGTGGGCGAGCAGACGCTGCCGATCATGCCGCCGGCCGCCGCATCCATCGCGGCCAATGTGCCCAACGCCGGCTCCGGCACCATCCGTGCCGCGAACCACAGCTGGGAACCGGAAACCATGGCCTCCCGGGTTGCCGGCTTCCTGAACGGCCGCCCATGAGCCTGGTCAGCTGCGACGTGGCCCTGTCCCTGGACGGCTTCATGGCCGGCCCCAACCAGAGCCTGGAACACCCGCTCGGGGAAGGCGCCGACACCCGCCTGCACACGTGGATGTTTGACCGGCCCGAAGAGAACGCCGCCGAGCTCGCGGCCATCACCGACGCGGGCGCGTTCATCATGGGGCGGAACATGTTCGGCCCCGTCCGCGGGCCCTGGGAGACCTGGGATGCCCAGGGAACGGGGGCGTGGCGCGGCTGGTGGGGCGAGGACCCGCCGTACCACGCACCGGTGTTCGTGCTCACCCACCATCCCCGGGAACCGCTCACCATGGACGGCGGCACCACGTTTTACTTTGTCAGCGACGGCCCGGCTGCCGCGCTGGACCTGGCCCGCGCCGCTGCCGGGGAGCGCGGGGTGTCCATTGGCGGCGGGGCCCGGACCATCAACCAGTTCCTCGCGGACGGACTCATCGACGAGCTGCGCCTGCACCTTGTCCCGGTGGTGTTCGGCGCCGGCGAGCGCCTGTTCGACGGACTCCCCCGCCTGGAATTCACCCAGGCCGGTGCCCGCGCCACGAGCCTGGTCACGCACCTGACGTACCGGCGTGCACCCGTGGACGGCGGGTGACGGCAGGGCGCCCCCAATATCGGAACCTAATGAAAAACTTTTGATGCCTATTTAGCAACATTGGTTGTATCCTGAGCTGGTGAACACATCTGCTGCCGGCGCCAGTGCTGCCGCCGAAACCCTGTCCGAGGAAACCGTTGACGCACTCGCGCGTGCACAGGCCGCCAACGCTGCGGGCGCCCCGCACCCCCACGAAAGCCTGCTCTCGGCCCGCGCCGCCAACATCAAGCAGTCCGCCGTGCGGGACGTGTTTGAAATTTCCATGCAGCCGGGCCTGGTCTCGCTGGCCGGCGGCAACCCCTACCTGCAGTCCCTACCCCTCGAGCGCCTGGGCGAAACGGCACAGCGCATCATCGCCACGCACGGCCTGGAGGCCCTGCAGTACGGCGGCGGGCAGGGCACGCTGGAACTGCGCACCCAGATTTGTGAGGTCATGGCGGCCGAGGGCATCCTCGACGCCGATCCGGACAACGTGGTCATCACGGCCGGCTCCCAATCCGCCCAGGACGTTGCCGCCAAGGTGTTTTGCGACCCCGGCGACGTCATCCTCCTTGAAGACCCCACCTATGTGGGCGCGCTGAACACCTTTGAGGCGTATGAGGTGGACGTGCAGCCGGTGGCCGTGGACGAACACGGGATCATCCCGTCCAAGCTGCGGGAGCGCATCGCCGCCTTGCAGGCCGCGGGCAGGCGCATCAAGCTGCTGTACACCATCCCGAACTTCAACAACCCCTCCGGCGTCATGCTCGCCCCGGAGCGCCGCCAGGAAATCGTGGACATATGCCGCGAGGCGAATATTCTTGTACTGGAGGACAACCCCTACGGCCTGTTGAAGTTTGACGGCGTCCTGCCGGCCCCCCTGCGCGCGGGCAACCCCGCGGACGTGCTGTACCTGGGCTCGTTCTCCAAGATCTTTGCACCGGGCCTGCGCATCGGCTGGGCGCTGGTCCCGGCGCACCTCAAACAGCGCTACTACCTGGCCAGCGAGGCCGTCACGCTCTGCCCGCCGTCCTTCAACCAGATGCTGGTCAGCGACTACCTGCGCAACTATGACTGGATGGGGCAGATCCGCACCTACCGGGCCCTGTACGCCGAACGGTGCTCGGCACTGCTGGGTGCCCTGGAGGAGTTCATGCCCGGGGGCGTTTCATGGACACGTCCCGAGGGCGGATTTTTTGTGTGGCTGACCCTGCCGGCGGGAATCGACACCTACCCGCTGCTGCACAAGGGCATCGACGCCGGTGTGGTGTTTGTGCCCGGCGCGGCCTTCACGGCGTCCGAGGGACCCAGCAACAAACTGCGTCTGGCGTTCAGCGCCGTTCCGCCGGACACGCTGCGGGAAGGCGTGAAGCGGCTGGCGCCCGTGCTGGCGGCCGCCATTGCCGCCGCGGGCTGAGGTCAGTCCAGCAGCAGGGCCGGCTCCTCCATGATGGCCGCGACGTCCGCCATGAAGCGGGCGGAGAGGTCGCCGTCCACCACGCGGTGGTCGAAGGAGCCGCCCAGGGTGGTGATCCAGCGCGGGATGACCTCCCCGTCCAGCACCCACGGCTTTTGCTTGATGGTGCCAAACGCCACGATCGCCACTTCGCCGGGGTTGATGATGGGCGTGCCGGTGTCGATGCCCAGGGCGCCGATGTTCGTGATGGTCAGCGATCCGCCCTGCATGTCCGCCGGCTGCGTCTTGCCCGCCCGCGCCGTCGTGGCGAGGGAGTTCAGCGCAATGGCCAGTTCCTTCAGGGACAGGTTTTGGGCATCCTTGATGTTTGGCACCATGAGCCCGCGCGGGGTGGCGGCCGCGATGCCGAGGTTCATGAAGTGCTTGATGACGATCTCCTCGCCCGTCCAGGTGGCGTTCACCGAAGGGTTGCGCGCGGCAGCCCAGATGACGGCCTTGGACAGGATCAGCAGGGGCGAAACCTTGATGCCCTCAAAATCGCGCGAGGCCTTCAGCCGCTTCACAAATTCCATGGTGCGCGACGCATCAACGTCAACGAAAATGCTCACGTGCGGGGCCGAAAACGCGCTCTCCACCATGGCCTTGGCCGTGGCTTTCCGCACGCCCCGGACCTTGATGCGTTCCACGCGGGGGTCCCCCACCAGGCCGGTGCCGGGTGAGGGCGCCCAGAACGTCCCGGCACCGTCCTGCTCGGCGGTGCGCTGGTCCTGGTAGCTGAGCAGGTCTTTTTTCGTGACCTCGCCGCGCAGGCCCGTCGGCGAAACGTCCGCCAGGTTGATGCCCAAGTCCTTCGCCGCCTTGCGCACCGGCGGCTTGGCGAGGACCCTGCCGGCCGCCCCGTTCCCGGCCGGCGCCCCCGCCAGGGTGGCGTTCGGGGCCGGAACCCGGGCGGGTGCCGGGGCGGGGGCCGCGCCGGCGCGCGGGCGGCGCCTGACGGCGTCGGCCTTGGGACCGGAACCCACCAGCGGCTTCATCTCCCCGGCAGCCGGCACATCGCCCACGGGCGCGGCGGGTGTTGACGCGGCGGGTGCCGGATCCTGCGGGGCGGCAGGGGTGCCGACGTCGGAACCGATGGCGATGATGGGCGTGCCCACCGCCACGGTCTCGCCCTCGGCCACCATCAGCTCGGCGACGATTCCGGCGTAGGGGGAGGGAAGCTCCACGATGGACTTCGCCGTCTCAATCTCGACGACGACGTCGTTGACGGCAACGACGTCGCCCGGCTTGACCTTCCAGGAGACGATCTCGGCCTCGGTGAGGCCTTCGCCGACGTCGGGCAGCTTGAAGAGGGAGCGCTGGGACATGTGGGCCTTCCTAGTAAGCGAAGGCGCGGTCCAGCGCCTCCAGCATGCGGTCGATGTCCGGCAGGTAGTGCCCTTCCACACGGGCCACCGGGTAGGGCATGTGGAAGCCGCCCACGCGGATGGCCGGGGCCTCGAGGGAGTAAAAGCAGCGTTCGCTGATGCGCGAGGCGATTTCCCCGCCGATGCCGCCAAAGGTGGGCGCCTCATGGGCCACCACCAGCCGGCCGGTCTTCGTCACGGACGCCTCAACGGTGTCAAAGTCGATCGGCGAGATGGAGCGCAGGTCGATGACTTCCACGCTGTGGCCGTCCTCGGCTGCGGCATTGGCAGCGGCCAGTGCCACCGGCACCAGGGGGCCGTAGGCCACCAGGGTAGCGTCGGTGCCTTCACGCACCACCTGGGCGGTAAACGGGTCGGCCGGGGCGTTGTCCGTGTCCACCCCGCCCTTGAGCCAGTAGCGGCGCTTGGGCTCGAAGACGATGACCGGGTCCTGGCACGCCACGGCCTGCTGGATCATCCAGTAGGCGTCGTTGGCGTTGGACGGGGTGATGATGCGCAGCCCGGGCGTGTGGGCAAACAGCGCTTCCGGGGATTCGGAGTGGTGTTCAATGGAGCCGATCCCGCCGCCGTAGGGGATGCGGATGACCACGGGCGCACTGAGCTGGCCGTCGGAGCGGGTGCGGATCTTGGCCAGCTGGGTGGTGATCTGGTTGAATGCCGGGAACACGAAGCCGTCAAACTGGATCTCGCAGATGGGCCGGTGCCCGCGCAGCGCCATGCCGATCGCGGTGCCCACAATGCCGGACTCCGCCAGCGGCGTATCCATGACGCGGTGCGCGCCAAATTCGGCCTTGAGCCCTTCGGTGACGCGGTACACGCCGCCCAGGGAACCGATGTCCTCGCCCATCAGGAAGCTCTTGGGATCGTTGGCCAGGGTGGCGCGCAGTCCCTCGTTGATCGCCTTGGCAATCGTCATCGTGGTCATGCGGCACCGCCCTGGGAAGTCTGTGAACCGGCGTCGGCAAAGGACGCCTCATAATTTTCAAACCAGGCCAGTTCCTCAGCCACCAGGGGGTGCGCCTCGGCGTAGACGGTGGCGAACTTGTCCCGGATGTCCGCCCCGCCCAGCGCCAGCGTGGCCTGGCGGACGTGGGCAGCCAGCTCGTCGCCGTCGATTTTCAGCTGGTCAAAGAAGGCCTCGTCGGCCAGGCCCCCGGCGCGCAGGTAGTTCTCCATGCGCTGCAGGGGGTCCTTGCCTTTCCACGACTCCTCCTCCGCGTTCCGGCGGTATTTCGTGGGGTCGTCGGCGGTGGTGTGGGCGCCCACCCGGTAGGTCGAGGCCTCGATCAGGACCGGGCCCCTGCCGGAGCGCGCATGCTCCAGCGCCCACTGCGTCACGGCGTACACGGCCAGGACGTCGTTGCCGTCCACGCGGATGCCCGGGAAGCCGTAGCCGGCGGCCCGGTTGACCAGCGGCACCTTTGACTGCACCTCAAAGGGGACGGAGATGGCCCAGTTGTTGTTTTGGCAGAAGAACACCACCGGGGCGTTGTAGGAGGCGGCGAACACCATGGACTCGTGGACGTCGCCCTCGCTGCTGGCCCCGTCGCCAAAGTAGGCGACGACGGCAGCCGGCTCAGTGCCGCTGTCCGCCGCCAGGTCGCGCTGGATGCCCATGGCATAGCCGACGGCGTGCAGCGTCTGGGCGGCCAGCACCAGCGTGTACAGGTGGAAGTTGACGCCGCGGGGATCCCAGCCGCCGTTGGAGACGCCGCGGAACAGCTTCAGCAGGTCGGCCAGGTCCAGGCCGCGGGTCAGGGCCACGCCGTGTTCACGGTACGTGGGAAAGGCGTAGTCGGCCGCGCCCATGGCGCTGCCGGAGCCGATCTGGGCCGCTTCCTGCCCCACGACCGGCACCCACAGGGCCAGCTCGCCCTGGCGCTGCAGCGCGGTTGCCTCCACGTCAAAGCGGCGCACCAGGGCCATGTCCCGGTAGAAGCCGCGCAGCGTGTCCGCGTCGAGCGCATCGACGTACGGTCCGAAGGTGGCGTCCTGGCGGCGTGCCCCGGCGGCGTCCAGCAGTTGGACCATCTCGCCTTCACCCACTGTGTTGGCCTGCAGCACGCCGGCGGAAGGCCGTGTGCCGGTGTCAGCTTGCTGGGCAGAGCCCATACCGTCTCCTCGTTTGCCTGGCCGCACCGGCTCCGCGGGGAAGCTGCTGCGCCGGCACGTTGGTATCGATATATGCCTCAATGGGAATGTATTCCATCGGGTGCATATATTTCCATTTTCGATTTATAACTGTATCGGTACAGTTGCGATCGGGTCGCTTTGTTAATGGCTAGGAACGCCGTGGCGCTTTTGTATAGGCGGCACAGATCTGAAGAAACCGCGTGTTGGCCTCCACCTCGCCGATGCTGACGCGGACGCCTTCATTCCCAAACGCCCGTACCGAGAGGGCGTGGCTGTCCGCAAGGGCGGCAAATTCGGGGGTGTCGGCGCCAAGTGCGAGCCACACAAAGTTGCCCTGCGCTTCGGGAATGTCCCAGCCCAGCGCCTTCAGGCCTGCCGTGACGCGGTCACGCTCGTCCACCAGGCTTTGTACCCTCTCCACAACCTGGCTGTAGTTTTCCAGGGAGGCCACGGCGGCCTGTTCGGCGATGTTGGAGACGGCAAACGGCGTGGCGGCTGCGCGCAGGTAGGCGGTGACCTCCGGCTGCGAGACGGAATAGCCCACGCGCAGTCCGGCCAGCCCGTGCGCCTTGGAGAACGTTCGAAGGACCACCACGTTGGGGTACTTGCGGTACATGGAAATGCCGTCCACGGCATCGTCCGCGCGGACGAATTCCTGGTACGCCTCGTCGATGACAATGACCACGTCGGAGCGCACGCTGCGGATGAATTCCTCCGTTTCCGCGGTCCTGAGCACGGGGCCGGTGGGGTTGTTGGGCGTGCACAACAGCACCACCTTCGTGTTTTCGGTGATGGCGGCGGCCATCGCGGGAAGGTCGTGGGTGCCGTCGACACGGACGGGCACCTGCACGCTGCGCGCCCCGGCCAGGCCGACGCAGATCGGATAGGCCTCAAAGGAGCGCCATGCGTAGACCACCTCGTCGGCGGTGCCGTCGTCGTTCGCGCCGGCAAAGGCCGCCAGGATCTGGTTCAGTGCGCCCAGGGACCCGGCGCCGGTGACGACGTCGTCGGCCGGGATGTCCAGGAAGGTGCCCAGGGCAGTGCGGAGCAGTGTGCACGTGGTGTCGGGATAGCGGTGGACCTCCAGCTTGCCGTGCAGCAGTTCCAGCACAGCGGGCACGGGGCCCAGGGGGTTTTCATTGGAGGAGAGCTTGAAGCTTTCCAGCCCGGGGATTTCCACCGGAGGCTTGCCCGCTGCGTATTTGGGCAGCCGCCCCACGACGGGGCGGGGGTGGACACCGGTTTGCTGGGCTTCGCTGTTCAAGGTCATGCCACCAGCCTAATTGAGCGCGGGGGGCTGCGCGCCGGATTGGGGGTGTGAAAGCATGGCTACATGATCAGATTTGTGCTCCGGGTGCTCGTCAACGCCCTTGCCGTGTGGGTTGCCGCCTGGATCCTTCCCGGGGTGGCAGTGGTGCAGAAGGGGACCACCGGCCTGGAAACGTCCAGCGCGACCGTCAACACCGTGCTGGCCTTCATTTTCATTGGCCTGGTTTTCGGCGTGGTCAACGCCCTGGTGAAACCGGTCGTGAAGGTCCTGGCCCTCCCCGTCACCATCCTGACCCTGGGCCTGTTCACGATCATTATCAATGCGGCCATGCTGTGGCTGACGTCGTGGCTGAGCTCGTACACGCCCGTCCATTTCACCATCGACCACTTCTTTTGGACCGCCATCCTTGCCGCCGTCATCATCAGCATCGTCTCCCTGCTGATGGGCGGGCTGACCCGGTCCCGGACGCGCCGCTAGCCGGGCCGTGCCCGCCTTTCCGGTTTCGGCCCGTCCACATCGCGTCCCTGGTAGACCCTTCGGGACACCGTCAGCGGGCCGCCGCCGGCCAGGCCCCCCGCTGCGGCGCGGCCCAGAAAGAGCCCCACGCTTCCCTGCACCGCCTGGATGCCCGGGTCGCTGCTGCGTTCCAGCGCCGCAGCGTCATCGAGGTAGTTCCCCAGGTCGTGGGCGTTCTTGACGGTCTCGACGGCACCCTTGACGTCGGCGCCCCCGGACCGGTGGGAGGTCACCGTCACCCAGTCCGCCGAATCCGGCGGCGGGCCGTAATCCAAGGCTGTCACGATGTCGTCTTCATTTTGAAAGTCCAGCACCTTGACACCGGGGGCGACAGGCAGGTTTCGGGCCGGGGCCCCGGCGATGATGATCATCTTGACATTGAAGTCGGCCAGAAATTGCGGATTTGCCGCGGCTGCCGCTGCATGGATTCCTCCGCCGCTGTGGCCGGTGATCATGACATCCTCCGTGGCCCGCGCCCCCGCGGCAGCCAGGGCCTGGCGCATCATCTCCTGGACCACAACCTCCTGCTGCTTGAAGTGCTCCTGTTGCGCCGCCGTCAGGCCCTCCAGGTCGCCTTCCAGGTCCATGGGGTTGGCGCTGTCCACCGTTGACCAGTCCTCCGTGCCCGGCAAGTGCACGATCCAGGCGCGTGTTCCGTCCGGCCGGTCCAGGCGGTCCACGACGACTGAACCCGGCGGGTAGCCGTAGGCGTCCTGGCTGCCGGCCAGCAGGCCCGCGGCGCCAGGGCCAACGTCGACCCGGACGGGTTCGAAGGGGTCCGGGGCGGCCCGGCCAGGCTGCCCTTCCCCGGGCGCGGCGTGCCATTCACCGGCCGGCACCTGCCGCAACTCCAGGTGCCCGGGTTTGGCCAGTCCGCTCCAGTCGAAGAATCTGCGCACGCCTGCTGCCGCCTCCACGCCGGAATTGCCCCTCCCGGCAAAGGAGCCGTGTCCAAGGAGGTACGCCAGCCCCGCCATCGGGCCCAGCAGGCCGGTGAGGTAGGCCGGGCCGTCGTTGAGCATGTCCTCGGCCTGGTCCCGCAGCCCCCCACGCTCCGCAGCGTCCCGCGCCTGTCGGAGCTGGCCCAGGAACACGAGGGGACCAAAGATCCCCGCGGCAGACACCTGGACGCCGGCCAGCAGGGCCTGGCGGCGCTTCGCCCTCTCACGGGCCACCGTCTCCGCTTCGGCGGCCTCATAGCGCCCGGCGGCCGCAGACGCATGCCGGGCCAGTTCGGCAACCCCCTGCCCCGCCGCCGCAGCCCTTTCCTGCGCCGAAGACAGAAAGGCCTCGGCGGCCCGCGCGGCATAGTACGTGGCATCGGCTCCCTGCAGGCCGGATGCCACCAGCTGCGCCGCAAAGTCCGACATCCACCGCAACTCCCCTGCCAGGGCGGTCGCCAGCTCCTGCGCGTCCTCCCCCACGGGCCCAATGCCCCTGGCCGCCGCCTCGATTTCAGCCAGCGTGTACTTCACCCGGCCCGCCCCGCCGGTGATGCTGAAACCGGTGCCGTCGCCATCGTCCCGCGTCATGGCCTACCCTCCCGGTATTCCCGGCCCGCGTGCGGCGAGGGATTCAAGGACCCTCGCATAGGCCGCAACGTAATCCCCGGCCACCCGGACCTCCGAGGAAGCTGCCGCCAGTTCCGCCGCCCGCAGCGCGGCCTCCTGCCGGAAGGCCTCCGCCGCCTTCGATTCCCACTCCAGGCGGGTGGCAGCTGCCAGTCGTGCACGGATGTTTTCCAACTCACCGGCCAGGCGGGACAACCGGGCGGCCAGGGCGGACATCTCGCCCGGCGACCGTGACGGGTCCCAGTAAGCCGAAGGTCCGGCACACTGCCCCAATCCGCTGATGTGTCCAGCCGGCCCCCGCACCACGTAACCCATGCCGCCTCCCCCTTCCGCCGCCGCCAAGGCCGGCATCGCGCCCCGCAGGGACCTCTCCCTTTCGACAGTAGGCACCGCCGGCGTGCCGTGCCAGCGCCCCGGCACGGATGGGGGACAAGGCGGCGCGCTTCCCGGCCTGTGGAGGCGGCGGTGCGGCCAAACGCACCGCCACGGGGGCCCACGGCGAAGGAACCCGTCGTTCATGAAAGAATTGGGTCATGTCTGATTCCGCCTCCGCCATTGCCCGCATCCCTTCCGGCCGCCTGTCCCTGGCCGCCGCCCCCGGCCACATCGCCCTGGGCCCGCTCGACGGCCGGTACTCGGGCGCCGTGGCGCCGCTGGTCGACTACCTCTCCGAGGCAGCCCTGAACCGTGACCGGGTAGGTGTTGAGGTGGAGTGGTTTATCCACCTCACCAGCAACAACGTGCTGCCCGGCACCACACCGCTGACCGCTGAACAGCAGGCCGGGCTGCGCGCCATCGTCACCGAGTTCGACGCCGATTCCATCGCGGAACTGGCCGGGATTGAAAAAGTCACCGTCCACGACGTCAAGGCCGTGGAGTACTTCATCGGCAACCACCTCTCCGCCCTGGGACTGGAACGGCTGAAGCCGCTGGTCCACTTCGGTTGCACCAGCGAGGACATCAACAACCTTTCCTACGCGGTGGGAATCAAGGGCGCCGTGGAGGACGTCTGGCTGCCGGCAGCCCGGAGCCTGGTTGCCAAGATCGCCGAAATGGCCGGGGAAAACCGCGCCGTGCCGATGCTTTCACGCACGCACGGCCAGCCGGCCACGCCCACCACGCTGGGCAAGGAACTGGCCGTCACGGCGCACCGCCTGACCCGCCAGCTGGACCGGATCGCCAAGACCGAATTCCTGGGCAAGATCAACGGCGCCACCGGCACCTATTCCGCCCATTACGCGTCCGTGCCCGAAGCCGACTGGCAGGAAGTTTCCCGCAGCTTTGTCGAGGGCCTGGGCCTGACGTGGAACCCGCTGACCACCCAAATTGAGTCGCACGACTGGCAGGCCGAGCTCTATGCGGACATGGCCCGGTTCAACCGCATCCTGCACAACCTGTGCACCGACGTGTGGAGCTACATCTCGATCGGCTACTTCGTGCAGATTCCGGTGCCGGGCGCCACGGGCTCCTCGACCATGCCGCACAAGGTCAACCCGATCCGCTTTGAAAACGCCGAGGCGAACCTGGAGATCTCCAACGCCCTCCTGGACACCCTGGGCGCCACGCTGGTGACCAGCCGCTGGCAGCGGGACCTCACCGACTCCTCGAGCCAGCGCAACATCGGCGTCGCCTTCGGCCATTCGCTGTTGGCCATCAGCAACGTGCTGGGCGGCCTCGGCCGGCTGGACACGGCCGAGGCCGTGCTGGCCGACGACCTGGACCACAACTGGGAAGTACTCGCCGAAGCCATCCAGATGGTCATGCGTGCCGAGGCCATCGCCGGCGTCGACGGCATGGAAGACCCGTACGAGCGCCTCAAGGACCTGACCCGCGGCCGCCGCGTGGACGCCGCCCGGATGCAGGAGTTCGTCTCCGGCCTGGGCTTGTCCGACGGCGCGCAGGCCCGCCTGCTGGCCCTGACCCCGGGCACGTACATTGGCATTGCCGAATCGCTGGTGGACCACCTGCAAAAGTAGTGTAGCGGCTGCCTCCCCGCCCTCAGCCGCAGCGGTCGATGTAGGACTGCCAGGCCACGAGGAACCGCTCACGCGCCAGGTCATCCCGCCACCGCCAGAGCTTGCACGGCTGTGTGGAGCCGCGCCGGACCCCGAGGCAGTCCGGCACTGCGTACGGCAGGCCGCAGCGGGGGCAGCACTCGGGCGCCCACACGGCCGGGTTTACCATGGCGGCCCGCCGGAGCACGGCACGGTCGTTGTAGGCGCCCAGGTTTATCAGCCGGTATTCGGTGTTGGTGGCCCGCGGCGCGCTGCATTCCCGAAACCGCGCGACCATGGCAAAGCCGTCGGGGAGCAAGAATTCCTTGGCACGCATGAGGAAGCACACCAGGCATTCGTTCGGCCCCGGCATCATCATCCCTGCCGTCAGCGCCGTGAATTGCCGGTCCACGTCATCCGTGCCGCCGTCGGGGAACCCATCGCCGGAATCCGGGCCTTCCGTTGATCCGTCATCGTCCACAAAGCCGTAGTCGTCCATGAAGAGATCCTTTCCATGGACCAACCCTTGCAATGGCCGGCCCCCACGGAAAGGGCCGGGGCGGCAAATGTGGACAAAAGGCCGCCCCGTCCGGGCTGTGCAGGGCCGGGCTGTGCAGGGCCGGGCGGGGCAGGCGCGCACGGCGTCCCTAGACCTGCGCCCCCTGGAAGGCGACGATCCGCTCCAGGCCCTCGCGGACGGCGTCGTACCCGGCGGCAAAGCTCAACCGGACGGTGCGGCCCCCATGGACGGTGTCGAAGTCGAGCCCGGGCACCACGGCCACGCCCTGCGCCTCCAACAGCGCCGAACAGTACGCGGCCGAGTCGGCGAAGCCGTCCATGGCTGCGCCAAGGCCTGCGTAGAGGTAAAAGGCGCCGTCGGCAGGCGCTGCGTCCACCCAGCCCAGCCGGTCCAGCATTGTCAGCAGGTAGGCGCGGGTGCGGGAAAATTCCGCCACGGCCGCCTCCGCTTCGGCATAGGAGGCCTCTCTGAACGCCTCCACCGCCGCCATTTGGGCCGGCGCCGGCGGGCAGAGCGCCACGTTTCCGGCGAGCGCGTCCACCACCCCGATGAGGTCGTCCGGCACCAGCGCCCACCCCAGCCGCCAGCCCGTCATCCCCCAGTACTTGGAAAAGCTGGAAACCACGACGCCGGAACGGTCCAGTTCCCAGGTGCACACGCCGTGGGGATCGGGGGCGCCGGGGGCCGGGTAGGTGATGCCGTGGTAAATTTCATCGCTCACCAGGCGCACCGCATTCTCCGCGCACCAGCCCGACAGGGCGGCCAGCTCCTGCCGGGACGCCATGGTGCCGGTGGGATTGGCCGGCGAGGCCAGCACCAGCCCGGACAGGGGCCCGTGCTGGGCGGCCGCGGCGTCAAGCTGTGCGGGCACCGGCTGGAAGCGGGTTTCCGGGCCGCAGTCCAGCTCGACGACCTCGATGCCCAGCGCGCGCAGGATGTTCTTGTAGGCCGGGTAGCCGGGCCGGGCCAGCACCACGCGGTCCCCCGCATTGAACGCGGACAGGAAGGCCAGCATGAACGCCCCGGAGGAACCGGTGGTGACCGCAACGTTGCGCGCGGCGACGTCCAGCCCGTACCAGCGTTTGTAGTGGCCGGTGATTGCCTCGCGGAGCCCGGCAATGCCCAATGCCGGGGTGTAGGTCAACGGGGTTCCGGCCGCGTGGATGGCGGACGCGGCGGCGGACACGGCCGACGGCGCGCCCCCTCCCGGCTCCCCCGCGCACAGCGAAATGACGTTTCGGCCCGCCGCACGCAGTTCGGCCACCCGCGCCAGGATGTCCATCACGGCAAATGGCGGCACCTGGGCACGGCGGGCGACGGTCAGCGGACGGTTCATGGCAGGCTCCACCCACGCCACCGCTAGGACAGGCCCTTGCCGATGATCGGGATGCCGGTGGTCGGGAACGAGCCGGGGAACACCGCCGGCGTTGCCGGGGGGACCGGCTGCAGCGCCACCTTGACGTCGTCGCCCGGGGTGAGCCGGACCGTGGTGCCGCGCACGTCCACGGCGAGGGGTTCGACGTCGGGCCCGTCCTGCAGGCTGAAGGTGATGGCGTCCGCCACCAGGGAGACGGCCAGCAGGGCCCCGCGCACGGTCAGCTTGAAGGACAGGCTGTCCCAGCCCTCGGGCAGTCGCGGGTCGAAGTGGAACATTTCCCCCTGGTCGCGCATGCCGGCAAAGCCGCAGACCAGCGAGCTCCAGATGCCGCCCGCCGAGGCGATGTGCACACCGTCCACGGTGTTCGCATGGGTATTGTCCAGGTCGATGAACACGGCCTCCGTGAAGTGCTTCAGGGCGGTGTGGCCGTAGCCCACTTCCGCAGCCATGATGCCCTGCACGCAGGCGGACAGGGTGGAGTCGCCGGTGGTGATGGGATCGTAAAAGTCGAAGGCGCGCTGCTTTTCCTCCGCGGTGAAGTCCTGCCACTGCAGGAACATGGCCAGCACCGTGTCCGCCTGCTTGAGCACCTGGTGGCGGTAAATCACCAGGGGGTGGAAATGCAGCAGCAGCGGGTATTTGTCCTTCGGCGTGGTCCAGTCCCAGGGCTCCAGCGTCATGAAGTCGGCGTCCTGGCTGTAGACCTGCAGATGGGAGTCATACGGCAGGCACATCCTGTCGGCGGCCTGCTGCCAGAGCTGCCGCTCGCGCTCCGTGACGTCGGGACGGCCCTGGGCGGCGGCAGCCTTGCGCAGGTTGAAGCGCGCCATGACGTTCGTGTACAGGTTGTCATTGACCACGGCCGTGTACTCGTCGGGGCCCGTGACGCCGTGGATGTGGAACATGCCGTCCTTGCCAAAGAAGCCCAGCGAGGCCCACATGCGGGCCGTTTCAACGAGCAGGTCCGCGCCGATTTCGCCCTGGAAGGTGGGGTCCCCGGTGGCCCACCCGTAGCGGTTCGCGGCGAAGGCAATGGCGGCGGCAATATGGAACTGGGCCGTCCCGGCGGCATAGTAGGCGCTGGCCTCCAGTCCGTTGATGGTCCGCCAGGCGAACAGGGCCCCGTCCACGCTGAGCTCGGCGGCGCGCCGGCGGGCCGTGGGCAGCATCTGGTGGCGGGATTCAAGCACCTGCCGCGCGGCGTGCGGGTTCGTGTAGGTCAGGTACGGCAGGAGGTAGATTTCCTGGTCCCAGAAGTAGTGCCCTTCATAGCCGGCGCCCGTGACGCCCTTGGCCGGGATGCCGGAAACGCCGGCCCGCGCGGTGGCCTGCGCCAGCTGGAACAGGTTCCACCGCACCGCCTGCTGCAGCTGCGGCTCGCCTCCCACCACAATGTCCGCCACGTCCCAGTAGTGCCGGTAGTGGGCGGCGCTGTCGGCGAAAATGGCGTCAACGTCCGCCAGGGCTGCACCGGCCTGTGCCGCGAGGGCCTCGCCGCGGTCCTCCTCCTGGCTTTCCCCGGCCACGGCATAGCTGACGCTCTTCGCCAGGCGGAACGTCCGCCCGCCCTCGACGGCCAGGACGTACCGCACGCTGGACTCGTCCGCGGCCACCACGGTCTCAAACGGCTGTTCGTCCGCGTTGGTCTCGTGTGCCACGGCCACGGCCACGCGCTGGTGCGAGGTGGCGGTCTCCCAGGCCAGGCTGAAGGCGCCGTCGGCCCCTTCCAGGTGCAGCGGCTGCAGGATCCTGTCTGCGTGGCGGCCGGGCCGGCGGGGGTCGCTGAAGGACTCTTCGCTGACGGGCAGGTCCTGCCGGTTGACGACAGTGGACACTACATCGACGTACACGTCCCGGTCCGCGGTAATGTCCAGTTCGATGCCCAGGAGGCCGCGCCCCGTGAAACCGACGGCGCGGCGCACCGTGGTGTTCACCGTGGCACCGGAGCGGGTGGCCCAGGTGGCCGTCCCTTCGTGGATGCCGGTGGAGAAGTCAATGCTGCGCCGGTAGTCCAGCACCGTGGACTCGGCCAGCAACAGCTGTTCGCCGTCGATCGTGACCGTGAAGCCGCTGGCCTCGGGCACATACACGATGCGCTGTCCGGTCCGGGCAAATCCGTACGCGTTTTCCGCGTGCTTGATCTCCCACGTTTCGTAAAAGCCGTTGATGAAGGTGCCCGGGAGCTTGCCGGGGCCGCCGAAGGAAAACGAACCGCGGATCCCCAGGTGCCCGTTGCCCAGCGCCATGAGCGTTTCCATGGTGCCGGCGTCGTCGGGGCTGGAGGCGGTTTCCACCAGCCGCCAGGGATCGCAGGGGAAGCGCTGGCGGTCGGAGCTGATCAGTGCCATGGGTTTCTCTCCTCGGGGGGTGAAATGAAGATTTGGGGGCGGAAGGGTCCTACAGGAGCTCCGCAAGGTCGTCGACCACTGTGGTGGCGCCGGCGTCGAGCAGCACCTGGCGCCCGGCCCCGCGGTCCACGCCGATCACCGCGCGGAAGTCGCCGGCGCTGCCGGCCCGCACCCCGGACACGGCATCCTCCACCACGATGCAGTCCTGCGTGGGCACGCCCAGCAGGCTTGCCGCGTAGCTGAACGTGTCATGGTTGGGCTTGCCGGGCAGGCCGTGCGCCGCAGCGACCTCCCCGTCCACGACCACGGGGAAGTAGTGGTCCAGGCCGGCCGCCTTCAGCACGGCCGGCGCGTTCCGGGAGGACGAGACGACGGCGAGCTTGAGTCCGTGCGCCAGCGCGGCTTCCACGAACCTCACCGAGCCCGGGTACGGGGCCACCCCGCCGGAGGCGATGATGTCGTTGAAGACCCGGTTTTTGCGGTTGCCCAGGCCGTGGACGGTGTCGTGCGCGGGGTCGTCGTCCAGCGGGCCCTCGGGCAGCGTGATGCCGCGGGAGGCCAGGAAGTCCCGGACGCCGTCAAAGCGCGGCTTGCCGTCGATGAAGTCAAAGTAGTCGCTGTCCCGGTAGCCGGGCCGGCCGGTGCCCGCAAGGTATTCCTCGAAGAGCTGGCGCCAGGCCTGTTCGTGCACCAGGGCGGTGGGTGTCAGGACGCCGTCGAGGTCAAACAGGAGTGCGGTGGCGGCGGTCCAGTCGGTGGTGGTGTTGGCTGCGGTCCCTGTCATGGTCGCGGTCCCTTCATCACTGGCGGGTGGTGGTGCGTTGGATGGGCTCCCTTCCAGCATATGCCGGGCCGGGCCGTGGCCAGGGTGGGACCGGCCGCCAATTTCATTCCCCGCCGTCCCGGCACACACCCTAGGCTGGTGGGGTGAGTGAACTTACGGGCCGCGCGCCCGGCGAACTGGTCCAGCCCATCATCCTGCTCGTGGACCGGGTGGAGCCGGCGGACCGGGACGCGGGCATCGCCGCGGCCGCGCTGGCCTCCGTGCAGGCGTACCTGCACGACCCCGGCCAGGCCGGCTGGGAGCCATGGGCTGCCGGGGCGTTTGCCAAGTCCGTGCGCCGGGCGGACGCAAAAATGTTTGCGAAGGTCCTGGCCGCCTTCCCGGACCATGCCCTGGCCGTGGTGGGGCGCGCGCGTGCGGCGGGCCTGCCGCCCCTGCCGGCGGAAGCACTGCCGAAGCTGCTGGCCAAGCTGCAGGTGTCAGGCACGCAGCTGCCTGCCGGGGAGCCGCTGGCGCTGCAGCCGCTGGCCATTGTGCTCAATGGCTCGCTGGACATGTCCACGGGGAAGGCCGCCGCGCAGGCCGCCCATGCGCTCTTCGCGTGGGTGCTGGAGGCCAAGCCGGCCGCCGTGGAAGCCTGGGTGGCGGACGGATGCCCGCTGTCCGTGCGGGAACTGCCGGCAAAGGAGTTCCGCAAGGGTGCCAGGAAATCGGCCGGGCCGGTCATCCAGGATGCGGGCCGCACCGAGATCGAGCCCGGCTCCGCCACCGCCTACGTGGCCACCGCTTAGCCAAAGGACGACGCCGGAACCTGGGTTCCGGCGTCGTCCTGTACGTTGGGTGCCCCGCTACTCGGCGGCGGCGAGCTGGCCGCAGGCGCCGTCAATTTCCTTGCCGCGGGTGTCGCGCAGCGTGGTGGGCACGCCGTGCCCGATCAGCGTGTCGATGAACTCCTGCATGACGTGCGGCTCCGAAGACGTCCAGATGGAGCCCGGGGTGGGGTTCAGCGGGATCGGGTTCACGTGGACCCAGCCGCGGCCGCGCGCGTTGAGCTTCTTCGCGAGCAGCTCGGCACGCCAGGGGTGGTCGTTCATGTCCTTGATCAGCGCGTACTCGATGGACACGCGGCGGCCCGTCACCTTGTAGTAGTTGTAGGCGGCGTCGAGGGCGGCGTCCACCTTCCACCGGTCGTTGACCGGGATCAGGTCGTCGCGCAGCTCGTCGTCGGGCGCGTGCAGGGACAGCGCAAACGTGACGGCCACGCCTTCCTGGGCCAGCTTGTTGATGGCCGGGACCAGGCCCACCGTGGAGACCGTGATGCCGCGGGCGCTCATGCCCAGGCCCTCCGGCGCCTCCGCCACCATGCGGTGCACAGCGTTCATGACGCGCTTGTAGTTGGCCAGCGGCTCGCCCATGCCCATGAAGACAATGTTGGTGACGCGCTCGGCGTCATGCCCGCCGTCCCTGCGGAGGTTGCCCAGCCCGCCCTCGGCGATGACCCGGTTGGCCTGGACGATCTGGTCCAGGATCTCCGCGGTGGACATGTTGCGGGTCAGCCCGGCCTGGCCGGTGGCGCAGAACGGGCAGTTCATGCCGCAGCCGCACTGGCTGGACACGCACAGGGTGACGCGGCCGGGGTAGCGCATGAGCACGGATTCCACGAGGGAGCCGTCAAAGAGGCGCCACAGGAACTTGATGGTGTCGCCGTTGTCCGTGGTGAGGCGCTTGACCTCGGTCAGCAGCTTCGGGAACATCGTTTCGGTGATCTCGGCGCGGCGGTCCCTGGGGAGGTCGCTCATGCGCTCGGGATCGGTGGTGTAGTGCTGGAAGTAGTGCACGGAGAGCTGCTTGGCACGGAACGCCGGCAGGCCCATCTCCTTGAACTTCGCCTCCCGCTCGGCGAGCGTCAAGTCCGCCAGGTGGGTTGGCGGCTGGGACACGCGCGGGGACTTGAACTGCAGCAGCGGGCGGCCTTCCGGGCCGGTGGCCTGCTTCCAGCCCTCGGTGGCTGGCCTGACCTGGGCGGCACGGCGGACGGGGCGCGCTTTGGTGGACGTTGCGGCAGGCGCATCGACAGGGCTGGGGGCGTTTTTGGGGGAAGTCATCCTTCCCATTGTCCCCTACAACCGCGCCCCTGTCCCGCCGGGGCAGTCAATATCACATTCTCCCGGTTTCGTCCCGCTTTTCCGGCGGCCGCTAGTCAACAAATTCCGACTGGGTCTCGATGAATTTCCACTCGGCCGGCGTCAGGCTGCCCGCGGCCACTTCCCCGCCGGCCGCCTTCACGGCGGCCAGGACGTGCTCCGGCACCGTTTCGGCCTCAAGGTTTTCGCGCAGCCACTCCTTCGCCGGAAGGTCCAGCTCAAGCCACCACAGATGAATTTCCACTTTGGCCACCCCCTTAGGATGTGCTTCCACGCTATGCCCATTGGCGGCCCCGTTCAATGGTCCGGCGCCCACCCGTCACTAGCGGCGGTTGTGAGGGCTCAAAGCCGCCACAAGTGACGGCTCAGTGCACAGGCGCCGCCGTCGGGTGGAGCCAGGTCCATCACCGAACAAATCATGATCAAGTTTTCACCATATGAAAATTAGATTTCCTCTTGCGGAAATCGTTCGCAGGGGAATAAAGTCGTTCCATCCCCACAAGGTGACGTACACAACACAACATTCAATTCCCTCGATTGGTTGTACACGCGATGAATGACTTTGACCCCGGTGCGCTGAAGGCGAGTTCGGCACACCCCCGCCAGGGACGGCAACGACGCCGCTCCCTCGCCCGGGTTCTGTTCGCCACGGTGGCGCTGACAGTGACAGGCCATCTGTGGCCGCACACTGTCCTCACGCCACTTTCCTGGAGCATGGAATCCGTCCTCCCGGTGATCCTTTTGGCATCACCGGCCCTCCTGGCGCGATCCGCCGCCACCCGTCCGGCCCCCGGCGCGCACCCCTTTCGCCCGGCCTTTTAGTGGCCCCCGCCACGGGAGCCCCCAAACCACCCCCGGAGATTTCCATGCCCAAGACAGCAAAGACGGCATCCGCCGTGACCCCGTCCGCCTCCCCCGATCCACAGCCCACCGTCCCGCAGGCAAAGCCCCGCGGCAAGGCGCGCTGGAACATTGCCCTCCTCATGGGCTTTGGGATCCTGATCAACTACATTGACCGGCTTTCCATATCGGTCACCCAGACGCCGCTTTCGCACGAATTCGGCCTCACCGCCACCGAGTTCGGTGTGCTGTCCTCGGCGTTCCTGTGGTCCTACGCCATCATGCAGATCCCTTCCGGCATGCTGCTGGACCGCTTCGGCGTCAAGAAGGTCTGGGGCGCCAGCGCCGTGCTGTGGTTCATCGCCTCGGTGCTGACGGCGGTTGCCTCGGGCGCGTGGATCATCGTACTGGCCCGGGTCCTGCTCGGCGTTGCAGAGGCGCCCGCCTTCCCCGGCGCCATGAAGGCCACCGGCCTGTGGTTCCCGCGCCACGAACGGGGACTGTGCACGGCCATCTTTGACAGCGGCACGCGCCTGGCCAACGTCATCGGGCTGCCCCTCATTGCCTTTACTGTTGCCACCTGGGGCTGGCGCGAGGCCTTCTGGGTCCAGGCGGCCCTGTCCCTGGTGTTCCTGGCCGCCTTCGTCTGGAAATACAGCGGCCCGCAGGCCAAGCTGCGCAGAAAGGCGCTTTCCGAGGAGGAGTACAAGTACATCGTCGACGGCGGCGCCTCATCCGAGTCCGTCCGCCCCAAGAGCGACCTGGCCACCGTCGGCTACCTCCTGCGCCAGCGCAAGGTCTGGGGCCTGTCGCTCGGCCTGGCCGGGGCCGGCTACGTGCTGTGGATGCTGCTGACCTGGCTGCCGGGCTACATGCAGCAGAGCATGGACCAGAGCATTCTCAAGAGCGGCATCTACGCAGCCGTGCCCGCCCTGGCCATGTTCGTCTCCGAGATGACCATTGGCGGCTGGTGGGTGGACCGGGTCATTGGCCGGGGCGCCAATGCCGACAAGGTCCGCAAGGGCGTCATCATCGTCGGCATGGTCGTGGCCCTGCTGACCGTCGGTGCCGCCTTCAGCCACAGTGCCACAACGGCCATCATCTGGATCGCGGCCGGCAGCGCCGGCATCGCACTGGTCTACGTCACGAGCAACTCCCTGCCGGCACTCATTGCCCCCGAGGGCAGCGCCGGGTCCCTGGCAGCGATCGTCAACTGCGTGAACCTGCTGGCCGGCGTGGCCGCACCGATCGTCACCGGCCTGGTCGTGGACATCACCGGCAGCTTCGCCTTCGCGTTCATCATCGGAGGCGTCGCGCTCGTGGGCGGGCTGCTTTCCTACCTCCTGCTCATGGGCAGGCTGGAACCCATCCCGGCCCGGGCCGTGGTGCACGACGACGCCGTGGCCTGATCCCCGCGGGCATCCCCGCAGCCGGTGCACCTTCAGTGCACCGGCTGCGGGGATGTTGCGTGTCAGCCGCGCGGGATGTTGCGCAGGTTGCTGCGGGCCATGCTGACGGCCTCGCCGGCCCCCTTGTTCAGCACGATCTTGGACATGGCCGTGGCAAAGCCGATCACCTGCCCGCCCTTGATCTTCGGCGGGATGGACAGCGCCTGCGGGTCCGTGATGACCTCCACGAGGGACGGGCCGTTGTGCGCAAATGCGGCGCGGTAGGCGTTCGCGATGTCCGCCGGGTCCGTGACGCGCACGGCATGGAACCCCAGTGCGGCGGCCACCGCGGCGTAGTTGGCATCCGGGACGTCCACGCCAAAGTCCTGCAGGCCGTCCACCAGCATCTCCAGCTTCACCATGCCCAGCGTGGAGTTGTTGAACACCACCACATTCAGGGGCAGGTGGTGTGCGGCGACCGTAATCAGCTCGCCCAGCAGCATCGACAGCCCGCCGTCACCCGAGACCGAGATGACCTGCCGCTCCGGATACGCCGACTGTGCACCAATGGCCTGGGGCAGCGCATTGGCCATGGAGCCGTGCAGGTAGGAGCCGATCAGCCGGCGCGTGCCCAGGGGGTTGATGTAGCGGGCCGTCCACACATTGCACATGCCGGTGTCGGCGGTGAAGATGGCGTCCTTCGCGGCCACCTCATCCAGCAGCGAGGCGGCGTATTCCGGGTGGATGGGCACCAGCTTGTCCGCCTTGCGCGTGTAGGCGCCGACCGCCTTGTTCATGAGCCTGTCATGCTTCTTCAGGATCGCATCGAGGAACTTGGAGTTCTTCTTGGCCTCCACCAGGGGCAGCAGGGCCTGGAGCGTGGGCAGGACGTCGCCGTGGATGGCGAGGTCGACGTCGGTGCGCCGGCCCAGGTGCTCCGGTGCCCGGTCCACCTGGGCCGTCCGGGTCGCCGGCAGGAACTGGTCGTAGGGGAAGTCGGTGCCGAGCAGGATCAGCAGGTCCGCGTCCTCGATGCCTTCCGCCGCGGCCCCGTAACCGAGCAGGCCGGTCATGCCGATGTCATAGGGGTTGTTGTATTGGATGAAATCCTTGCCCCGCAGGCTGTGCCCGATCGGTGCATTGACCTTCTCCGCCAGCGCCACCACCTCGTCGTGTGCGCCCTGCACGCCGGCACCGGCAAAGATGGCCACCTTGGCGGCGCCGTTGATGGCGTCGGCCAGCTCCTGCACGCTTTCCGCGGCCGGGACCAGGCTGGCCGGGCGCAGCGGGCGCTGCATCGGTGCCGCCGCCGTGGCGGGCAGGCTGGCGATGTCGCCGGGCAGTGTCACGACGGCCACGCCGCGCAGGCCCACGGCGTGCTGGATGGCGTTGTGCAGCACGCGCGGCGCCTGGTCCGAGGTGCTCACCAGCTCCGAATAGACGGAGCATTCGTCGAAGATCCGGTCCGGGTGGGTTTCCTGGAAGAAGCCGCTGCCAATCTGCTTGCTGGGAATGTGGGAGGCGATGGCGAGCACCGGGGCGCCGGTGCGGTTGGCGTCGTACAGGCCGTTCATCAGGTGCAGGTTCCCGGGACCGCAGGAGCCGGCGCAGACGGCCAGCTGCCCGGTCAGCTGGGCTTCGGCGCCGGCGGCGAACGCGGCGGCCTCTTCATGCCGGACGTGGATCCAGTCGATCCCGCCCTTGGCGGATCCGCCCGTTTTCCGGACCGCGTCCACCAGGGGGTTCAGGCTGTCGCCCACAATCCCGTAGATGCGCCGCACCCCTGCGGCCTGCAGTTGTTCAATGAGCTGGGTGGCAAGTTCCTTCGCCATGGGCTGTTCTCCTGCACTCGGGTGGTCCTGCTGTTCGGATAACGCCAATATATCGTCCGGGCTGCCGGCCCGGCGCCGAAAAAGGGGCCAAGCCGCGAGAAAGGGGTTGCTTCACCCCTGTCTCGCGGCTTGGCCCCTTTCTCGCTATCTGGCAGCGGCCCGGGCGTCCTGCGCCGCGGCAACCACGTCGCGCACCGCCACAAACAGCGGATGCCCCGGGGCCAGCCCGGTGATCCGTTCCGTGGCGGCGTCCGCCGCGTTGTCCGCCAGGATGGCGGCCAGTTCCACGGCCTCGGCGTCGCCGTCGTCGTGGAACCGCAGGGCCGCGCCCACGGCCTCCAGCAGGGCGCCGGGAACCACGCCGTTCTCGGCCAGTTCGGCGGCCGGGCCGATGAAGCGCTCGTGGCGGCTGAGCTTGCGCAGCGGCGCACGGCCCACCCGCACCACGGTGTCCGGCAGGTGTTCGTTGGAGAAGCGCAGCAGGATCTTTTGGACGTAGGCCTCCTGCTCCGCCTCCGCAAAGTCGTGCTTGGCAACCAGCAGCGCCTTCGTTTCGGCCAGCACCGCCCGGACCTTGGCCTGCACGCCCGGGTCCGCCATGGCATCGGAGATCTTGCCGATCCCGGCCGCGTAGCCGAAGTAGGCGGTGGCGGCATGCCCGGTGTTCACGGTGAACAGCTTGCGTTCAATGTAGGGCGCCAGGTCGTCCACGAAGGTGGCCCCCGGGATGGCCGGGGCGCCGCCGTCGAACGGGGTTTTGTCGATGACCCATTCAAAGAACGTCTCCACCGTGACGTCCAGGCCCTGGCCGGGCGCCTGGTTGGGCACGATCCGGTCCACGGCGGTGTTGGCAAACACGGCGCGGGCGTCGACCGTGGCTGCATCCACGGCGCTGTTGCCACGGACCGCGGCCTCCAGAATGTCGGTGGCATTGATCGCGTTCTCGCACGCCATGACCTGCAGCGGGGGCAGGACGGCGTCACGCGCCGCGATGCCCTGGGCGATCAGCGGGGCCACGAACTTGAGGATGGTCGGGCCCACCGCGGTGGTGACCATGTCCGCCGTCGCGATTTCCGCAACCACGGCCTCCGGCGCGGCGGCCGAGTTCAGGGCGCGGAAGTTGTCCACCGTGTGCACGGCCGGGTCCTCCCCCACCTCGTGGACCTGGTAGCTCTCCGCGGCCGCCAGCTCGTTGATGAGCGCCTCGGCCACGTCGGCAAAGACCACCTCGTAGCCGGCGTTGTGGAGCAGCAGCCCCACGAAGCCGCGGCCAATGTTTCCGGCCCCAAAATGAACTGTTTTCACTATGCGTTAACCTTTCCGAAGATGTCCAGGACGTCATCGACGCTGCCGGCCTGTTCCAGCCGGGCCACCTGGTCCTTGTCGGTGAACACGCGGGCAATGGAGGACAGGATGGCCAGGTGCTCGTTGTTCACCCCGGCCACGCCCACCACGAACTTCACGGGCTTGCCGTTCCAGTCGATGCCCTCCGGATAGCGGATGATGGACACGGCCGAGCTGGCAATGTTGCCCTTGGCCTCGTTGGTGCCGTGCGGAATGGCCAGGAAGTTGCCCATGTATGTGGACACGGACTCCTCCCGCTCATGCATAGAGGCCACGTAGGCTGCATTGACGGCGCCGCGGGCGAGCAGCAGCCGTCCGGCCTCGTCGATGGCCGCATCCCTGGAGGTTGCGGTGCCCTGGAGGACCACGCTTTCGCGGGCCAGGATGTTGGCGCCCGCCACTTCCCCGGCGTCACCGGGAACCTCGGCCGCAGCCGGTGCGGCGGCTGCCGCGTCCGGGGCGTTGCTGGCCTTGACGAGTTCGACGATTTCGGCGTAGCGGGGGCTGTTCATGAAGTTGTCCACCGCGAAGTGGGCGGCGCTGGCCGTATAGGGGGCCGCCCGTTCCGCCAGGTCCTGGTGCGTGACGACGACGTCGTAGCTGTCGGTCAGGTTGGCGATGGCGGAGTTGGTGACCTTGACCTCCGGGAAACCGGCCTTCTTGATCATGTTGCGCAGCACCGAGGCGCCCATGGCACTGGAGCCCATGCCGGCGTCGCAGGCAAAGACGACGTTGGAGATGGGGCCCTTGGCGGCGCCGGCCAGGGCGGAGGCGACGGAGCTCTTTTTGCCCTTGAGTGCCTCCATCTTGGCGGTGGCCTCGCCCAGGCTGTCGTTGTCGGCCGGCACCGGGCTGACCTTCAGGATGAAGGATCCGATGAGGAAGGAAACGGTGGCGGCCAGCACCACGGACAGGGTGACGCCAAGGTAGCTGTCGCTGGCGGTCATGGCATACACGGCGAAAATGCTGCCCGGCGCTGCGGGGGCGCGCAGGCCGGCGCCGGTGATGACCAGCATGAAGATGCCCGTGATGCCGCCACCGATGGTGGCCAGGATCATGACGGGCTTCATCAGCACGTAGGGAAAGTAGATTTCGTGGATGCCGCCCAGGAACTGGATGAGCGCGGCACCGGGGGCGGATGCCTTGGCCAGTCCCTTGCCGAAGATCGCGTAGGCCAGCAGCAGGCCCAGGCCGGGGCCAGGGTTGGCTTCCAGCAGGAACAGGATGGACTTGCCCTGCTGCAGCGCCTGCTCGGTGCCCAGCGGGGTGAGGATGCCGTGGTTGACGGCGTTGTTCAGGAACAGGACCTTGGCCGGTTCAATGAAAATGCTGGTCAGCGGCAACAGCCCGTGGTGGACCAGGAACTGCACCACGTTGCCGGCGCCGTTGCTGAAGGCGACGACCACCGGCCCCACCACCAGCTTGCCGACAATCGCCATGATGGCGGCCAGGATGCCGGCGGAGAAGTTGTCAATGAGCATCTCGAAGCCAGGCTTGATCCGGCCTTCCCAGATCTTGTCCAGCTTCATCATGAGCCAGGCCGTCACGGGGCCCATGACCATGGCGCCGATGAACATGGGGATGTCGGTGCCGACCACCACGCCCATCGTGGCTGCCGCACCCACCACGCCGCCGCGGACGCCGTGGACCATCTTTCCGCCGGTATAGCCGATCAACAGAGGCAGCAGGTAGGTGATCATGGGGCCCACCATCTCGTTCAACGTCGCGTTCGGGATGAAACCCGAAGGGATGAACAAGGCGGTGACAATGCCCCAGGCAATGAAGGCCCCGATGTTGGGCATGATCATGCCGGAGAGGAAGGTGCCGAACCTCTGCACCTTGACCCTGGCGCCACCCTTGCGGGCGGCCACTGATGGTGTTGCCATGACAATTCCTTACCGTTGGTCCTGCGTCTGTGCAGAAGGGGTTGCTGGTGGTGTTGCGTTGCTGCTGGTGTTGTTATGAAGTTTTGGCAATGCGGTCCAGCCATTCCAGGAACATCTTCAGTTCCGTGGTTGACAGCTGCTCCGGGTGTGATGATTCCAGTGCCGCGTTTAGTGCAATGGCCGCAACCACCACTGACGACGCGCCCACCGGCGCACCGGCGGCATCCAGTTCCGTTTCGGAGGAAACGGCGGAAATGACGGCCTCGCGGGTCATGTCGGACAAATCAAAGTTCCGCTCGGCCGCCGGTTCGGCGATGAGCATCAAGGTCACCCCGACGTTGGCCGCCAGAATGCTGCGGGCCGCCTCCTGGGGTGAAACGCAGAGCTGGCCGGCGGCAGCGGCCTTTTCCAGCATTTCCTCCATGAAGCCTTCCGCCTCGGCCACCCGCGCCGGACGGCTTTCCGGACGGATGTTGCCAAACATCACCGAGTACAGCTGTGGGTTGTCCAGGCCGAACTTCAGGTGGTTGTCCCATATCTGGCGCACGTCCACCAGCGGCCTGCCGGTGGGCGTGAAGTTGTGTTCGCCGGCCACATACTCTTCAAAGCCGGCGTCGATGACCGCGTTGAACAAGCCTTCCTTGTCGCCAAAGTGGTGGTACAGGGTGGGTGCCGTCACGCCCGCCAACTCGGTGATCTGCCGTGTCGAGACGGGTTTGCCGGCCGAATTGGCCAGCAATTCGGCGGCGGCCTGAAGGAGCCTGGCCTTGGGTGGAAGCTGGCCGTGTGAATTCATGACTGCTACCCTAGCACCTATAACATCGCTATATGAAGTGAATCACAGGATCAATTTTGAGGCCCCGCGCAAGCCGGGAGCCGCCGCCAGAGACCCAGGAAGCAAAGGACGTTCCATGCAGAATTTCCCAGGAGTGGGCGTCAGCCCGGGACGAATAGTGGGCCCGGTCCGGCAAATGCCCCGGCCCCTGTCCGAACCGCCGGCCGGCGAAAAGCGGGCCCCCGGGACCACCGCCGATGGCGCCGCCGCCACGTTGCAGGCGGCAGCCAAGGCCGTCCAGGCGGAACTGCGCGGCCGCGCCGCAGGGGCGGCCGGCGATGCGAAGGCGGTCCTGGAGGCCACGGCGCTCATGGCCGCCGACCCCATGCTCCTCAAGGCTGCCGTCAAGCTCATCAACGCCGGCACGTCCGCCGAGCGGGCGGTCTGGGAGGCCGCCGACGGCGTGGCCGCGATGCTGGCGGGCCTGGGCGGCTACATGGCCGAGCGCGCAACGGATGTCCTGGACGTCCGGGCCCGGATCATCGCCGCACTGCGCGGCGTCCCGGCGCCGGGAATCCCCGCCTCCGACGGGCCCTTCATCCTCGTGGCGGAGGACCTGGCCCCGGCGGACACCGCCACCCTGGACCCCGCCGTCGTGGTTGCCCTGGTCACGGCCGGCGGCGGCCCGCAGTCGCACACGGCCATCATCGCCCGCTCCCTGGGCCTGCCCGCCGTGGTGGCCGCCGCCGGGGTGGACACCCTGCCGGACGGCACCGAGGTATATGTGGACGGCGCCGCCGGGACCATCAGCACGGGCCCCGGCGATCGCGAGCGCGCAGCGGCCGCGGCGTGGGCGGCCAATGCCTCCACCCTGGCCGCCTTCACTGGCCCGGGCACGACGGCGGACGGGCACCTGGTCCCGCTTCTCGCCAATGTGGGCGGGGCCAGGGATGCGGTGAAGGCGGCCGCCGCCGGCGCCGAGGGCGTGGGCCTGCTCCGCACCGAGTTCTGCTTCCTGGAACGCGACACCGAGCCGTCCATCGTCGAACAGGTGGAGGCCTACCAGGGCGTGTTTGACGCCTTCCCCGGCAAAAAGGTGGTGGTCCGCACGCTCGACGCCGGCGCGGACAAGCCCCTGCCGTTCCTCACCGACGCGAGCGAACCCAACCCGGCGCTGGGCGTGCGCGGCTACCGCACCGACCTGTCCTCCCCCGGCGTGCTGGAACGCCAGCTTGCCGCCATCGCCCGGGCAGCAGGACAGTCCACGGCGGACGTCCGGGTCATGGCCCCCATGATTTCCACCCCCGCCGAGGCGGCCGGTTTCGCCTCGCTGTGTGCGGCCGCCGGGCTGCACACACCCGGCGTCATGGTGGAGGTCCCCTCTGCGGCCCTGACCGCCGAGTCGATCCTGCGCGAGGTCGAATTTGCCAGCCTGGGCACCAACGACCTCACGCAGTACACCATGGCGGCCGACCGGCAGCTGGGCCCGCTGGCGGCCCTGAACAATCCCTGGCAGCCCGCCGTGCTCCAGCTGGTCCGCCTGACGGTGGCCGGCGCCGCAGCCGAGGGAAACGGGACGCCCGTGGGGGTGTGCGGCGAGGCAGCCGCGGACCCGGCCCTCGCCGTCGTGCTCGTGGGCCTCGGTGTCAGCACGCTGTCCATGACGGCGCGGTCGCTGGCGGCCGTGGCCGCCGTCCTGGCCACCGTGACACTGAAAGAGGCACAGGAAATCGCTACACTTGCCCTACGCGCAACCAGCCCCGGGGAAGCCCGGGACCGGGCCCGCGGAAAACTGCCCATCCTCGACGAGCTCGGTCTCTAGACCCGGCCGCACCGACCACCGACCCTTTCACCAACAGCTCCCCAGGAGGAACCATGTCCGAACGCAAAGCCACCGTTGCCAGCAGCTCCGGCCTGCACGCCCGCCCCGCCTCGCTCTTTGCCGAGGCCGCAGGTGCCGCCGGCGTGGAAGTCACGATCGCCATGGACGGCGCCCCGGCCGAGGATGCCATGGACGCCAGCAGCATCCTGTCCCTCATGACCCTTGGCGCCGAACACGGCAGCGTGGTGGTGCTGCGCGCCGAGGGGGACGGCGCGGACGCCGCCCTCGACAAGCTCGTGGCCATGCTCGAAACGGACCTCGACGCCGTTTAGCCTCCGGCCACCGACTGCATGACCATCACCTCGGCCCCGGCGGCGACACGGGTTTTCAGCCCGTCGAGCCGCCGGACGTCGTCGCCGTCGAGGTAGATGTTCACAAAGCGGCGCAGGGTGCCCGTTTCGTCGCGCACCCGCCGGTTGAACAGCGGATAGTGCGCGCCGATGGCGTCCAGCAGTTCCGCAATGGAGGCACCGCCGGCGTCCACCTCCAGGCGCAGCTCCTCCTGGCCGCCGGTGACGGGCCGCAGCAGGCTCGGAACCAGCACCCTGACCCCCGCCACGTCCACGGCCCTTAAAGCTCGACGGCGGCGGCACGGACGCACAGCACGTCCGGCAGCTGGCTGAGCACGGGCACGAAGGTGGCGCCCTCGTCGGCACTGGCATACACGGTGCCCCCGCGCGTGCCAAAGTAGACGCCCACGGGCTCCTCCGTGTCCACGGCGGCCGCATCGCGCAGGACCACGTTGAACTCCGGTTCCACCAGGCCGTCGGCAAACCGCGTCCAGGAGGCACCGGCGTCGTCCGTGCGGTGGACGGCCAGCCGCCCGCCCGGGGGAATCCGCTCGCTGTCGGCCTTGATGGGAACCACCCACGCCGTCCCGGAGCGCCGCGGGTGGGCCAGCATGGTGAAGCCGAAGTCGGCGGGCAGGCCCTCGGCGATGGAATTCCAGGTGTCGCCGTTGTCATCGCTGCGGTACACGCCGCCGTGGTTTTGCGCGTACAGGACGTCCGGGTTGCCCGCGTCCCGGGCCACCTTGTGCACACACTGGCCGAATTCCGGCTCCCCGTCCGGCATGAAGCCGGCACCGATGCCCTTGTTCCTTGGTTCCCAGGAGGCGCCGCCGTCCGTGCTGCGGTACACGCCGCCGGTGCTCATGGCAATGTGGATCGTGTTCGGGTCCGCGGGGCTGGGCAGCACGGTGTGCGCCGCCGCGCCGCCATAGCCGGCACCCCACTCGGTCCGGTGCGGGTGGTCCCACAGCCCGCGGTTCAACTCGAAGTGTTCGCCGCCGTCGGTGGACTTCCACACCGAGATCGGCTCGCAGCCGGCCCACACGACGCCGGGCCGGTCCTCGGCGTCGGGCTGGATCTGCCAGACCCGTTCCAGGGCGGCCCCCGTGTCCGGCGGGAAGGTGATGGCACCGTGTTCCGGCTCCGTCCAGGTGGTCCCGAGATCGTCCGAGTGCGCCACGGTGGGGCCCCAATGCTCGCTGCGCACACCCACCAGGATGCGGGTGTTGTGGTTGCGGGTGTCGATGCCGATGCTGGGGATCTCGTTCATCAAAAAGTGCGGACCGGTGAAGGTGTAGTCCGCGCGGTCCGTGCTGGTGCCCAGCCACAGGCCCTTCTTGGTCCCCACGGCCAGCAGGTAGGTGGTTTTTGACTGTTCTGCGTTGTTAGCCATGGGTCCAAGTCTTGCCACCCGCGGCCCGCCCGGCAAGACTTTCCGGCCGGTAACTTTTTGCAAAATATACCCCCAGGGGGTAATTGACACATACCCCATAGGGGTATATGTTGAAGGTATGACCAGCACTGGGGAACAACCCGCCGGACCGTACGGCTACAGCGACGCCAAACAGGCCTACCTGCGCCGCCTCAAGCGGGCCGAGGGCCAGGTCCGCGGCATCGCCAGGATGGTTGAGGAAGACAAGTACTGCATCGACATCCTCACCCAGATGGCAGCCGTCAACAAGGCCCTGCACGCCGTCAGCATCGGCCTGCTCGAGGACCATATTGCGCATTGCGTGGTCAACGCCGCCAATGAATCCACCGAAACCGGCAACCCGGAGATCGTCTCCGAAAAGGTTTCCGAAGCCACTGCCGCCATTTCCCGCCTTTTGAGGAGCTAAAACCCATGAGCCACACCACCACCATCAACGTTTCCGGCATGACCTGCGGCCACTGCGTCAACTCCGTGACCGAGGAACTGACCGGGCTCAAAGGCGTCGAGAACGTCGCCGTCGACCTCCACGCCGGCGGGATCTCCGAGGTCACCGTCACCTCCTCCCTGACCCTCGACCCGCAGGAAATCGGCGAGGCCGTCGCGGAGGCCGGCTACCTCGTCGTCGCCGCCAACGCCTGAGCCACCCGCACCAAGGAACCCGCACCAAGGAACCAGTAAGGAGCGCCATGAGCGCCTCAGACATTTTGTCCCAAACCGACACCCCGGGCCCCCGCGTCGTCGAGATCGACATCCAAGGCATGACCTGTGCCTCGTGCGTCAGCCGGGTTGAACGCAAGTTGGGCAAACTCGAAGGCGTCAGCGCTGCCGTGAACCTCCCGCTGGAATCAGCCGCGGTCACGGTCCCCGCCGGCATGTCCGACCAACAAATCATCGACACCGTCAACGCCACCGGCTACACCGCCACCCTGAAGCACCCCGCCGTCCCCCGGCACGACGCCGGCCCGCACGGTGCGCACGGCCCCCACCCGGGTGCCGCACAGGACGGCGGCCACGACCACATGGCCCACGGCGGCACGGCCGCCACGCTGCGCCCCCGCCTGGTCCTTGCCACCATCCTGACCGTGCCCGTGTTCCTGGTTTCCATGTTCCCCGCCCTGCAGTTCCCGCAGTGGGGCTGGGTGGCGGGCATCCTGGCCCTGCCGGTGGTCACGTGGTCGGCGTGGCCGTTCCACCGCGCCGCGGCCGTCAACGCCCGGCACCTCGCCTCGACGATGGACACCCTGGTTTCCATCGGGGTCACCGCGGCATTCCTGTTCTCCGCCGTGGAACTGGCCCTGCACCCGCAGCTGACGGCGCACGGCATGCCCATGAACGGTGCGCACGCCCCGCTGTACTTTGAAGTGTCCGCAGTGGTGGTGACCTTCCTATTGCTCGGCCGCTACCTGGAAGCCAAGGCCAAGGCGAAGGCCGGCGACGCGCTCAAGGCCCTGCTGAGCCTGGGCGCCAAGGAGGCCACGGTGCTGCGCGACGGGGTTGAAGTGAAGATTCCCGCGGCCGAACTCGCCGTGGACGAGGTCTTTGTGGTCCGCCCCGGCGAGAAGATCGCCACGGACGGCGTGGTCACCGACGGCGCCTCCAGCATCGACACCTCGCTGATCACCGGCGAATCGCTGCCCGTCGACGTGGCCGTGGACGACGCGGTCACCGGCGCCACCATCAACACCTCCGGCCGCCTGCTGGTGCGGGCCACCCGCGTGGGCAGTGAAACCACGCTGGCCCAGATGGGCCGCCTGGTCAGCGCCGCGCAGGCCGGCAAGGCCCCCATCGCCCGCCTGGCGGACCGGATCAGCGCCGTGTTCGTGCCCGTCGTCCTGGCCGTCGCCGTGGCCACCTTCGCACTGTGGCTGGCCTTCAGCGGCGACCTCCAGGCGGCGTTCACGGCGGCCGTGGCTGTGCTGATCATCGCCTGCCCCTGCGCACTGGGCCTGGCCACGCCGGTCGGCCTGCTGACCGGCAGCGGCCGCGCGGCCCAGCTGGGCATCCTCATCAGGGGCCCGCAGGTCCTGGAGGACACGCGCACCGTGGACACCATCCTGCTGGACAAGACGGGCACGGTCACCGAAGGCAGGCTGTCCGTGGTCGACGTCGTGCCCCTCGCCCAGGTGCCGGAAGTGGAGCTGCTGCGCCTGGCCGGCGCCGTGGAATCCCACAGCGAACACCCCATCGCGCACGCCATCACGGCCCATGCGCGTGAAAACGCAGGCCAGAGCGGCGGCCTGCCCGCCGTTGCGGACTTCACCTCCTCCCCCGGCGGCGGGGTGCGCGCGCGCATAGCGGGCCGCACCGTGCTGGCCGGCCGGGCGGGCTGGCTGGAGGAAAACGGCGTCGAGCTTTCCGGGCAGGACCGCAGTGCCCTGCTCGCCCAGGAACAGCGCGGCACCACCGCCATTTGGGTGGCGGTGGACGGGCAGGCCGCCGGGCTCCTCGCGCTGCAGGACACCATCAAGGCCGGTTCCCCAGCGGCCATTGCCCGGCTCAAGGAACTGGGCCTGCGCCCCCTCCTGCTCACCGGCGACAACGCCGCCGTCGCCGCCCAGGTGGCGGCAACCGTGGGGATCGCGCCGGAGGACGTCCTTGCCGAGGTCCTGCCGGAGGGGAAGGTGGCGGCGGTGGTGAAGCTGCAGCGCGCCGGAGCCACCGTGGCCATGGCCGGGGACGGCGTCAATGACGCAGCAGCCCTGGCCCAGGCCGATCTCGGCATCGCGATGGGCTCGGGCACCGACGCCGCCATCGAGGCGGCCGACCTCACGGTGATGGGCAACGACCTCAACCAGGTGGCCACGGCCATTGCCCTCTCCCGGAAGACGCTGGGGACCATCAAGACCAACCTGTTCTGGGCCTTTTTCTACAACGCGATCGGCATCCCGGTGGCGGCCCTTGGCCTGCTGAACCCGATGGTCGCCGGTGGTGCCATGGCCGCCAGTTCAGTCCTGGTGGTGGCGAATTCGCTGCGGCTGCGCCGCTTCGGGCGGTAACCCGCCGGCCAGGTCCACCGCGTAGGACGGGCCGCGCCGGCCGCGGCCGCGCAGCTCGTCCAGCCGCACCATCACGACACCCGCCATGATGCACAACCCGCCCAGCAATTGGACCAGGCGCGGCATCTCCCCCAGCAGGACCCACGCCCACAACACGGCAAACAGGACTTCAAACAGCGCCACAAAGGACGCCACCTTCGAGCCCAGGCCCCGCGTGGCAATGATCCCGGCCACGTAGGCAAAGACGGTGGTGAGGAGCACCAGGCCCAGCACGGGCACAAACCACGGCACCAGCCGGCCGGCAAACACCGGGCTGGCAGCGGAAAACGTCAAGGGCATGAGCCCGGCCGCGCCCAGGCCCAGGATCAGGGCCGCGCCCACGGCCATGCCGCCGCCGGCCATGAGGATGGGCGGGACGGTGTCATTGCTGCGTGCGGACATGATGAAGAACACCGCCGAGCACACGGCCGCCGCCAGCCCCCAGAGGATCCCGGCGACGCTGACCTGGGTGCTGCCGGCCAGGTCCAGCACCAGGACCAGCCCCGACATGGCGCAGGCGGCACCCAAAATGGTCAGCAGCCGCGGGCGGGTGCGGGTGGTCAGCCAGGCCCAGCCCACCAGCAGCACGGGTGAGAGGTATTCCAGCAGCAGCGCCACCCCCACGGACAGGTGGGAGACGGCGTTGAAGTAAAACAGCTGGCACAGGGCAATGGGCACAATGCCGTAAACGGCAATGCGCAGCAGCGAGCCCCGCACGGCCACCCACTGCCGCACCAGGCTGACGGCCGCCGGAACGGCCAGCACGACGGCGGCGCCCCCGATGCGGGCCGCCACGGCCGCCCCGGGCGACCAGCCGGCCTCGAAGAGTGACTTGGCAAAGGGCCCGGACAGGGCAAAGGTCGCGGCCGACGCGAAGGCAAACAGCAGTGCCGAGGAGGCGTTTTGGGCGGGTGCGCCCGGCAGGGCCGTGGGGCGGGAATTCCTGGAAATGGTCATGGGGCGCGTCCGTAGGTCATGAGTAAAAGGCGTTAGACTCATGACACTACGCGTGCCTATTGTCAGGAGTCAACATGGTCTTTACTAATGACACGGAAGTCGCCCTGGTGTCAGCGGTCAACCTGATCAACACCGCGCCCGTGGGCATCCTGCCGGACGGGGGCGTGTCCGGCACGGAGAAGCTGGCCACGATGGCGGACCTGGATGCCTTTGTGGCGGCTGAGCAGTTCACCGGCTCCCGCCAACACACGGCCGCGGAGCTGGCGGCCGTGCATCAGATCCGCAACGAACTGCGCGCCATCTGGACGGCCGGCGAGGACTCCGCGGTGGCCCTGGTCAACGGGCTGCTGGCCCGGGCCAACGCCCTCCCCCAGCTGGTCCGCCACGACCAGTGGGACTGGCACCTGCACGCCACCGCCCCGGCGGCCCCGCTGGCCCAGCGCATGGGCGTGGAGGCCGCCATGGCCCTCGTGGACGTGATCCGCGCCAAGGAACTCCAACGGCTGAAGGTGTGTGCGGCCGACGACTGCCAGGCCGTGTTGATCGACCTGTCCAAGAACCGCTCCCGCCGCTACTGCGACACCGGAAACTGCGGCAACCGCGCCCACGTGGCGGCCTACCGGCGCCGCCGGCTCGCCAAGGACTAGCGCCGGCGGGGCGGCTACTTCATGGTGCCTGCCGAGACGGAGCCCTGCAGCTGGCGCTGGAAGAAGATGTAGGCCACCAGCACCGGCACCACCACGATGACGGCGGCAGCGAACATGGAGCCGAAGTCCACGGCATAGCCCTGCTGGCCGGCAAAGGCCGCAATGCCCTGGGACAGCACCCAATGGTCCTGGTCCGTGTTGATGGCCACGGGGATCAGGTACTGGTTCCACAGGCCCAGGAAGTTGAAGATCGCCACGGACGCCATGCCGGGCCTGGCCATGGGCAGCATGACCTGGAAGAAGGTGCGCCACTCGCCGGCACCGTCGATCTGGGCGGCCTCGGATATTTCCGTGGGCAGGGCCTGGAAGAACGCGAACAGGAAGAACACGGTGAACGGAAGCGCAAAGGCCACGTAGACAATGATCAGGCCTGGCAGGGTGTTCAGCAGCCCGATGTTCTTGAGGATGAAAAACAGCGGGACGATGGCCAGGAAGATCGGGAACGTCAGGCCGGCCAGCATCAGGTAGTAGATGGCACGCGAGCCCCGAAACGCATAGCGGGCCAGGACGTAGGCACACATGGCGCCGAGCACCATGACAATCACCAGCGCACAGCCCACCACAATCACGGTGTTCAGGAAGTAGCTGCCGATTCCCGCCGTCGCCCAGGCGGTGACATAGTTCGTGAAGCTCCAATGCTCCGGAAGGGAGAACGGCGAGGCAAAGATTTCCTTCGTCGTCTTGAACGAGGACAGCAGGGTCCAGGCGAGGGGGATCAGCACCATCAACGCCCACAGCGCCAGCAGGACGTGGGAAACCCCTGCCACCGTCTTGTCTGCGCGTGTTTCCCGGGCCTTGCGTTGGACGTGCCCCTGCACCGGGGGTGTCGTATTGGACAATTTGAGCGTCATTATTCAGCCACTTCCGTACGTCCGCCGGTCAGCCGGTTGACCAGGAACACCAGCCCGGCGAAGATCAGGGTCAGGGCCGCCAGGACCACGCCCATGGCGCAGGCCAGGCCGAACTGACCCTTCGAGAAGGCGGTGGTGAACAGCTTTTGGGCAATCACCAGGGTGGAGTTTTCCGGTCCGCCGGTGGAGTTGAGCACCGACATGTAGACAAAGGCGTCCAAGGCCAGGATGCCCATGTAGATGTAGGCGGTCTGGACGTTCTCGCGGATCAGCGGGATGGTGATGCTGATGGCCGTGCGAAAACGGCCGGCACCGTCAATGCGGGCCGCCTCGTACGTCTCCGCGGGGATTCCCTTGATGGCTGCGATGAACAGGATCATGTAGAAGCCCACAAAACCCCAGACGATCACCACCATGGAGGCCACCATGGCGGTGCGGGAGTCGCCGAGCCAGGGGTAGGACTTCAGGCCGTCAAAGCCGAGGCCGGTCAGGATGCCGTTCAGCAGCCCGGCGCTGGGATCGTAGATCTGGCCCCAGATGATGCCGATGACGACGGCCGGGATCACATAGGGGAAAAACGAGATGATGCGGTAGAAGCCTGCCCCGCGCAGGCCCTTGATCTGGCCGCGGCTGCTGCCGCCGATCGTGACCAGGGTGGCCAGGACCAGGGACAGTATGACGGTGATGACGGGCAGGAAGATGGCCAGGATGATGCTGTTGCGGACCGCGATCATGAAGATGTTGTCCTGGAAGAGCTGGACATAGTTCGCCAACCCGATGAACGGCATTTGGTTGTTGAAGCCGTTCCAGCTGGTCAGGGAGTAGTACACGGCCTGGGCAAAGGGCGAGATGACGAAAACCAGGTAGATCACCAACGGCAGCCCCATAAAGACCGCCATGAAGCTGACCTTGTCGAATGTCAGTTTTTTCCGGCGCCGCCGGGCAGCGGGCGGAAGGCCGCTGCCCGGTTGCACACGGTTTAGTGCCTGTGTCACTTCACTTCAATCTTTGTGACCGAACTGTCGTTGGCGACCTTGTCGGTGATGTCCTGCAGCGCCTTGGTCAGGCCGGCGGTGTCCAGCTTGCCGTCCAGGAAGGAGTTCCACGGCACCAGCTGGTCCTGGTTGATGCCGTAAAGGTCCACGAAGTTCCACGTGAAGATGTTCTTCTTCGCGTTGTCCAGCATGGAGATCTGGGAAACCAGCGCCGTGGAGCCGAAGCCGTCTGCCGGCACGGTGCCCTTGACGACCGTGGGCGCCAGCTTGGTCTTCGCGAAGTTGACGGCCGATTCCTTGGAGAGCATGGTGCGCAGCAGTTCCTTGCCGGCGGCGGTGTTCTTGCCCTTCGACGGGACAATGTACGGCTCCCCTGCCGCGGAACGGACGCCGATCTGCGGAATCTTCGGGCTCGAGGTGACGACCGGCACAGGGGTCCCGGTCATCTTGAAGCCGGCCTTGGTCTGGTCCTTCATCTCGTTCTCAATCCAGGACCCCGACGGGTACAGCAGGGCGTCCTGGTTGTTGGACCACTGCGCCTGGGCGGCCGTGAACTGCGTTCCGGATCCGCCGGGCTTGACGTAGCCGGCCTTGATGATCTTTTCCAGGGCACTGAAGACGCTCTGGACGGCCGGCAGCGACCAGCAGTTGGGCTTGAGGTTTTCCAGCGCCAGGCGGACCTCGTCGCCTCCCTCCTTGATGGCGGATTCGATGGCCATCGTCTGGTAGTAGGTGGCGGCTTCCTTGCCCCAGAGGAACAGGTACTTGCCCTGGGCCTTGGCCTTGGCACCCAGGTCCATGGCCTCATCCCAGGTGGTCGGAACCTTCCAGCCGTTGGCATCGAAAAGGGACTTGGAATACCACAGGGCGTACACCGTCAACACGTAGTTGATGGCCGCAACCTTCCCGCCGAACGTCCCGGGGGCCAGGACGCCGTCGTACAGGGTGTCGGCGATCCTGGTGCCTTCCAGGTTGTTCGCCTCGGTGATCGACTTGAGGTCCTCGAGCTGGTCCAGGATGGTGCTGAAGCCGATGGCCTTGGCGCCAGAGTTGTCGATGAGGTCCGGCGGGTTGCCGCCCACGAAGCGGGGTTGCAGCTCCTGGGCGATGTTGGTTGAGGGGCTGATCTTCACGTCGATGCCCGGGTAGTTCTTCTTCAGGATGTCCCCGGCAAAGTCAACATAGTCAATGCCGTAGCCGCCCTTGAAGATGACGGCGTCGAGGGTGCCCGTCTTGGCCACGCCGAACGGGTTGGTGGCCGAGACGGCGCCACCGGCAGCGGTGGACGTTTGGGTGGTGCTGCCCCCGCCTGCACAGGAGGCCAGGGCCCCGCCCAGGGGGACCACAACGGCCGCGGCCAGGGCCCCGCGGAGGAATCCACGCCGTTGCACCGGCTTGTTCAAAATAATCATTTTTTGTACTGCCTTCCATTGTTGGTACGAGCGCTACAGGTACTGCTTTGTACTTTGGGTATGGTTCCGGCTTCGTCCAGTCATGCCTCACGCCTGAGCCGGCCGGCATAGCTGGCCACCAGCGCATTATTGTGTTCATCGCCGCCCGGGGTGTTTGCCGAAACATAGATGGGCGGTTTTTTCCCCGCACGGATCAGGCATTGGACAGTCTCAATGGTCAACAGCTGCGCAATGTACGCGCCTGTTATCGATGACACCGCCCCCACTCCCCCTCCGCCGGAAATCTCAAGGGTTGTATCGCCAAACGGCGCCCTGTTATCGATAACAATATCCGCAATTTCGCTGAGACGCATCCCACAGGGGTGCTTGCTCTCGACGGCGGCCGTGTGCGCCAGGCTTGTCACGGCTATCACGGTATGCCCCCGCTCCTTGGCCAGCAGTGCCAGGCCGACCACGGAAGCGTTGACGCCGGAGTTGGAGGCAATGATGAAGATGTCGTGCGGTTCCACGGCCTGCAGCCCAAAAAGTTCCTCCGCGACGCCTTCCTCACGCTCCAGGACGGACCCCGTCGTGGCATCCAGGGCAGCCGCCTCCCGTGTTCCGTGCAGCACCACGTCCCGCAACGCAATCTTGCTGGTGGGGATCAACCCGCCGGCCCGGCCGGCGATCTCCATCGCAAACGCCTCGGAGTGCCCGGTCCCAAAGGCATGGATGACTCCGTCGTTGGCCACGGCGTCCGCGAGGGCGGCGGCCGCGGCGGCCATTCCGCCGCCGGCAGCCCAGCCGGTGATCTCCGCCAGCCGGGAGCTGACTTCCCGGCTGAAGTCCACGATGGCCTCAGACATGCCCGGGGGCCCTTCCCCCTGCACGCTGGAGCCGGCCGCCGCCAAGCTCCCGGCGGGCCGCCCGTGTGGGGCGGCGGTGCGGGGAGACGGCCGCGGCTGAGGCGGCCAGGCTGGCGGCGGACTGGGTGAAGTTCGTTTGGGCCACCAGCAGGTAGATCATATCCAGGACCAGGAGCTGCACGTGCTTGGCCGAAAGGTCGTCCGGCTGGAGGAACTGTTCGTGGACGGAGGTGATGATGGCTTCGTCGGCGATCTCCGCGAGCGGCGAGCCGGGGTTGTTGCTCAAGGCCACGGTCAGGGCGCCGGCCTCCCCGGCTTCCCGCAGCATTTCTATGGTTTCCTCCGTGCGGCCCGTGTTGGAAATGCCGATGGCCACCGAGTTGGAGTCCTGGATGGCGGCGCTGGTGAGGCCGGCGTGGACTTCGGACCAGTGGTGGGCATTGACGCCGATGCGGTAGAGCCGCGACTGCAGTTCCTTGGCCATGACGGCGCTGCCGCCAATGCCGTAGATGTCCACATGTGAGCTCATGGCGATCCGGCGGGCAATCTTGTTCATCAGCGCCAGGTCCATGACCGCGGCGGTTTCCTCCAGGGAACGCGTGTGCGCATTGACCAGCGTGCTGAGCACGTCGCCGGCGGGATCGTCGGGGCCAAAAGCGCGCCCAATGTCCGTTTTCCAGGATTCGCGGGCGTCGCTGCGGCCGACGTCCGAGGCGATGCTCACACGGAAGGGCACGTAGCCGGCATACCCGAGCAGGCGGCAGAAGCGCGTCACGGTGGCCGGGGAGGTCCCGGTCTGTCCGGCCAGTTCCAGGATGGACAGTTCCAGGGGGGCCTGTGGTTGTGCCAGCAGGAAGACGCCAATCTTCGCCATCGCGGCCGGCATGTCCGGTAGTTTGGCCTGGATGCGGTTCACCACGCCGGCAGCATGTGCCGCCATGGGGGCATCGGTGAACGGTGTCATGTGAAAATCCATTTCCTTTTTGCGATCAATAATTGAAAACTATTATCATCATGAGTGTTAGTCAAGTCACATCGAGGGCACGGAATGGTAACGATGCATAATTTCCTGGCAGTCGACGCCGGTGGAACCTCCACCAGGGCCGTGCTGGTGTCACCCTCGGGCACATGCCTCGGGTATGGCGAATCAGGTGCCGGAAACCCGGTATCGCGCGGATTCCGCGGTGCGGCGGATGCCGTGCTGCGGGCATCCCGGAAGGCCCTTGGCGGGTCCGCGCGCCCGGTGCATTCAGCCACCGTCGCCATGGCCGGGGCCTCCCTGGCGCAGCCGCCGGGGCTGCTCCTGGAACACCTCCGGGAGTTCAATCCGGCACAGGGCATAACGATTGAATCTGATTTATTGGCGGTATTTTATTCCGGAAGCTATCACGATGCGGGCCATGCCCTCATCGCCGGGACCGGCGCGGTGGCGGCCCGGGTGGAGGGCGGGCGGCTCGCCGCCGTGGCCGACGGCGCCGGGTGGCTTTTGGGCGACAGCGGCTCCGGCTTCTGGCTGGGGCGCGAGGCTGTCCGGGCCGTCGCAGCCGCCCTGGACGGCAGGGGGCCGGGCACCGCGCTGACGGAAGGGGTGCTGGCGCAGCTTGGCCTGCAGGCGGATCCGGCCGTCGGGGCCTCGGGCCGCACGGGCACCCTGCAGCAGCTGATCAACGCCGTGTACGGGTTCATGCCCGTCCAGCTTTCGCGTTTTGCGCCCAGGGTCTTCGATGTCCCCGCCGATCCCGTGGCCCGGGACATCATGGACCGTGCGGCAGCCGCGCTGGCCGGCACGCTGCTGGCCGTCGGGGGTGGCGGGCCGGGCGGCCCGCTTGTGTTTGGCGGCAGCGTACTGACCAAGGGTGCCCCGGTGGCGGCTGCCGTGGTGGAGGAAGTCTCCCTGCGGCGCCCGGGTGCGCGCCCGGTGCCGGTGCTGGTCCACGACGGCGTGGCGGGTGCGGCCGTGCTGGCACTCAAGCGCCACGGTATTGCCGTGGATGCCATCGTCTTTGGCCGGATCGCCTCCAGCCTGGCCGCCCTGCGGGACTGAGCCGCGGGCGGGCCTAGGCGGCGGGGGTGCCGCCGTCGCCCTTTTTTCCAGCCTGCCGGGCGCCCGGCAGGCGGTCGGAGGAACGGCGGTTCACGCCCGAGCCCTCGCTGAGGTAGTCGGGGTTTTCCTTGTGCCCCATGACCAGCAGCGAGGAGATCAACAGCGCCGCGATGAACGCGATGCCAAAGGCGATGCCGCCCAGGTCCCAGCGCAGCCCGTGCACGGTGCCGCCCGCGGACACCACCAGCACCACGATGCCGGCCACGGCCCCCAGCGCAAAGGAAAAGCCCAGGGGGAACTTGATGGAATTGCCCGACTTCGGGCTTTGCGGCTCTTCTTTGCCCACAATGGATCCTTAGGTGTTGTTTGGCACCGGCTCACCTCGGTGCGTTCTACGTTAAGTAGAACAATTGCTTCAAGTTTACTTTCCTTTTGGCGTGCGCGTGTCATGGCGCAGCGTGAGCGCGGACAGCAGCCACAGTGCGCCGGTCATGAGCGCCCCGCCGCCGCTGACGCCCAGCAGCCCGTGCGGGCCGGAAGTGATGAAAAAGGGCAGGAGCACGCCGGTGCCCAAGCCCAGGACGCCGGAAATCAGCCAGTCGCTGCGCAGCTGCGAGCGGGCCGAGGTGAGGGCCGCGTACAGCTCGGCGGCACCCATGACGGCAAGCGCCGCGGCGCCCAGCCACGCCGCCAGCACGGTGCTGACGGCAATGAAGACCACGACGCCGGCGACGGCCAGGAGGGCGGCGGCGCCCATGAGGGCCAGACGCTTGGCATCGCCGCGCGGCAGGGCCAGCCGCCGCACAATCCAGTAGTGCGAGAGGCCAAGCACCACGAAGTACCAGCCGAAGTTCAGGCAGAGGCCCAGCGTGCCCGGGGCCCCGAAAAAGACCGTGATGATGCCAAAGAGCAGCGTGGCCATGGACCGGAACAGCACCGGCTGCCACAACAGGGCCCCGCGGGCTTTGTTCACAGTGGGATGTGCCCCTTGCGGCACGGCAGTTTCACTCACCCCCCAAGTCTAGCCGCGGCCAGCCGGGACCCCCACCTGCATCCACCGTCCCGTGCGGGCGCGCAGCCCCAGCGTCGCGGCCCGGGCCGCCATGTAGCCGAGGCTGAACGCTGCCCACAACCAGCCCAGGGCTGCCGGGCTGCCGCCCGGCACGGCAGCCCAGACCCACCACAGCAGCGGCAGGTAGACGGCCACGTTGACCAGCCCGGCCAGGGCCAGGTACCGTGCGTCACCGGCGCCGATCAGCACGCCGTCCAGCACAAAGACGTAGCCCGCCAGCGGCTGCCCGACGGCCATCACGACGAGGGCGGCGGCGAGCGCCCGGTGGACGCCGGCGTCGTTGGTGAACAGCCAGCCGACGCCGGGGGCGGCCGCCCACAGGGCCACGCCCGTGACCACCCCGAAGCCCAGGCCCCACCACGTCATGGTGCGCGTGAGGACGCGCACGGCCGTGACGCGGCCGGCACCCAGCTCCTTCCCGATGAGCGCCTGGGCCGCAATGGCGAGGGCGTCGAGCGCGAAGGCCAGGAACGTGAAAAGGGTCATGGCCAGCTGGTGCGCGGCCAGGTTGGCCGGCCCCTGGGCGGTGGCCACCACCACGGTGGCGAGGATGGCCAGGCGCAGCGACAGGGTGCGGACCATGAGCCAGCCGCCCACGCGGGAGACCGTGCGGACGCCGGCCCAGTCGGGTCGCACGGACACGCCCTCGGCGCGGGCGGCCCGGGCCACGATCACCAGGTACACGACTGCCATCCCCCACTGCGCCAGGACCGTGCCGAGCGCCGCGCCGGCCACGGACAGGCCCAGGCCGTACACCAGGGCAAAGTTCAGGGCGATGTTCACGGTGAAGCCCACGCCGGCCACCACGAGCGGGGTCCGGGTGTCCTGCAGGCCGCGCAGCACGCCCATGGCCGCCAGGACCAGCAGCATGGCCGGGAGGCCCGCCATGCTGACCAGCAGGTACTCGTGCGCGAAGCCCAGGACCACGCCGCGGGCCCCCATCGCGGACAGCACGGGGCCTGCCGCCAGCCAGCCCGCGACGACCAGTGCCAGCCCCAGGCCCAGGGCCAGCCAGAGTCCGTCGCGGCCCACGGCGAGGGCGTCGGCGCGGCGGCCGGCCCCGAGCAGCCGGGCCACGGCCGGGGTGGTGGAATATGCCAGGAACACCATGAGTCCCACCACGGTCTGCAGGACGGTTGCGGCCAGGCCCACGCCGGCCAGTTCGGCAACACCCAGGTGGCCCACAATGGCGGAGTCGGCGAGCAGGAACAGCGGTTCGGCGATGAGCGCACCAAACGCCGGGACCGCCAGGTGCAGGATTTGCCGGGAGGTGGACTGTCCGGGCGCGGGGGCAGCCGGAGCCTTTTGCGGCACAGGTTTGGGCATGGACCTAGCGTATCGGCGCCGGCAGTGCCCCGGCATCCGCGAGCCCGGCCATGACCGTGTGCAGGGCACGGATGACGTGCTGCACGCCGGCCCGTTCCATCGCCTCGGGCCGGGCCAGCAGGTCGATGTGCCGCCCGAGCCGCGGGGTGCGCAGCGGGACGAGCACGAGTTGTGGAAAGTGCATGCGGTTCACGGTGTACCGCGGCATGAGTGAGATGCAGGAGCCGCGCTCCACGACGGATGCGGCGACGAAGAACTCGTTGATCCGGTGCGCGATCGCCGCCTCCTCCCCTGCCAGCGTGCCGATCAGCTCGATGGCCCCCTCCAGCGGGAACCCGCGGTGCACGGAAATCCACTGTTCGCCGCGAAGGTCTGCGGGGACCAGGCTCTTGCGCCGGGCCAGCCGGTGTCCGGCACCGACGGCAACGTCGAGGGGCTCAAACGCCAGCGCGGTGGCGTGCACCGTCGCCGGCCAGCCGGGGCTGTTGGCCAGCCGGTGGGCCACCACCACGTCGTAGTCGGCCGTGAGGGTGGCAAAGTCCTGTTGGGCCACGTCCTCGTCCGACAACGCCAGCCGCGGGCCCCCGCTTTCGGCCACGGCCTGCTCCAGGGTGCGGAACAGGGCCAGCCCGGCGCTGTGGAAGGCGGCCACGCTGACAGGGGCGCCGGCGTCGTCCGCGAACCTCTGGACGGCCGTTTCCGCGCGGGCCAGCGCCACCTCCACGTCGGCCGCGGCCCGGCACAGCGCAAGGCCCGCGGGGGTCAGTGCGGTGCGGCGGCCCTGTTTGAACGTCAGCGCCGTCCCGGCCTTGCGCTGCAGGGCGGAGAGCTGTTGCGAGACGGACGACGGCGTGACGTGCAGCGCCTGCGCAGCCGCGGCGATGCTTCCCCTCGCCTGGACTTCGCGCAGCGCCCTCAACTGGCCTATTTCCATAAGTTCAAACTAATGCATAGCCCCGTGAATTGGCATCTGGTGCGAAGGTATTTGCGGCGTCAGGATGGAGGCTGTGAAGACCTTGAAGGGCGGCCCGGGCGGCCGCGGCGTGGATGTGGCGCTGCTGGGCGTGGCGGCCGTGTGGGGCGGCAGCTATCTGGTGGCGAAGGAACTGACGGCGGAGGCCTCCGTGCCCGCAGTGCTGGGATGGCGCTTTGTCGTGGCCTCCCTGGCCCTGGGCGCCGTGTGGCTGTGGCGGGTGCGCCGGGTCCCGGGGCGTGCGGAACTGTGGACCGGTGTGCTGCTGGGGTTGACCCAGGCGGCGGTCCTGTTTCTGGAGACCTGGGGCGTGGCCCAGACACGCGCGTCCAAGGCGGGCCTGATCATCAGCCTGGTGGTGGTGTTCACGCCGCTGGTCGATTCCGCGGCCGCGAGGCGCTGGCTGCCGCCCGGATTCTTCGTGGCGGCCGTGGTCAGCGTAGTGGGCGTGGCCCTGCTGGTCTCCGGCGGCGGGTTCCGCGCACCCAACCCCGGCGACCTGCTCATGTTGGCCGCGGCGGCGGTCCGGGCCGGCCACGTGACCCTGCTGGGCACGCTGACCCGGCACAAGCCGTTCAATTCCGTCACCATCACGCTCATCCAGTCGGCGGTGTGCGCGGGGGCCGGCGTGGCAATGGATCCGGCGGGAATGGCAACGGCTGCGTTTGCCTTTGGCCCGTCCGGCTGGCTGCGCGTGCTGTTCCTGGGCCTGGCCTGCAGCGTGTTCGCGTTTTTGGTCCAGCTCTGGGCGGTGCGGCGCACTTCGGCCGCCCGGGCCAGCCTCTTGATGGGGACCGAACCGGTCTGGGCCGTGCTTGCGGGCGTGCTGCTCGCCGGGGAGGCTGTTGGCTGGTCCGGGGCGCTTGGCGCAGCCCTGATCGTGGCAGGATGCCATGCCGGGCAGCGGATCGAGGCCCGGACCAGGCTTGCAGTGCCGGAACTGCCGGGGCTAGTACCCGCCTCCGCCGCTGTCGCTGGCCATGTTGGCAAACCGTGAGTAGTGGCCCTGGAAGCCCACCACGATCGTCTTGGTGGGGCCGTTGCGGTGCTTGGCGACGATGACGTCGGCCTCGCCGGCGCGTGCGGACTCCTTGTCGTAGATGTCCTCGCGGTGGAGCAGGATGACCATGTCCGCATCCTGCTCGATCGACCCGGACTCGCGAAGGTCCGAAACCATCGGTTTCTTGTCCGTGCGCTGCTCGGAGCCTCGGTTCAACTGCGAGAGCGCCACGACGGGCACCTGCAGCTCCTTGGCGAGCAGCTTCAGCGCACGGGAGAACTCGGAGACTTCCTGCTGGCGCGATTCCACGCGCTTGCCGGAGGACATGAGCTGGAGGTAGTCCAGGATGACGAGCTTGAGGTCGTGCTGCTGTTTCAGGCGCCGGCACTTGGCGCGGATTTCCATGAGCGACATGTTGGGCGAATCGTCGATGAAAAGCGGGGCGTCGTTCATTTTGCCCATGGTCGTGGCGATCTTCGACCACTGGTCGTCCTTGACAGTGCCCTTGCGGAGGTCCTGCAGGCTGATGGTGGCCTCGGCCGAAAGCAGGCGCATGGCCAGCTCGTTGCGGCCCATTTCCAGGGAAAACACCACCGTCGCCATGTTGTGGCCGATGGCGGCCGACCGCGCCCAGTCAAGGGCGAAGGTCGACTTTCCCACGGCCGGGCGGGCCGCGATGACGATCATCTGCCCCGGGTGCAGGCCGTTGGTCAGTTCGTCGAATTCGTAGAAGCCGGTGGGCACGCCGGTCAGGCCCTCGCCCTTGTGGCCCGACGCCTCGATTTCATCGACCGTGGATTCCATGACGTCCTTGAGGATCACGTAGTCCTCGGTGGTGCGGCGTTCGGCCACGGCGAAGATCTCCGCCTGGGCCGCGTTCACCACGTCCTCCACCTCACCGTCCTGGGCATACCCCATCTGGACGATCTTGGTGCCGGCCGTGACCAGGCGGCGGAGCACGGCGCGCTCGGCCACGATCTCGGCGTAGAAGCCGGCGTTGGCGGCGGTGGGCACGGACTGGATGAGCTGGTGCAGGTAGGCGGCGCCGCCGGCCTTCGCGATCTCGCCGCGCTTGGTCAGCTCGTCGGCAACGGTGACGGCGTCGGCAGGCTCGCCGCGGCCGTAGAGGTCGAGGATGGCCTCATAGATGCTCTCGTGGGAGGGGCGGTAGAAATCGTTGCCGCGCAGCACCTCCACGACGTCCGCGATGGCGTCCTTGGAGAGCATCATGCCGCCCAGCACGCTTTGCTCGGCGACAAGGTCCTGCGGGGGCGTCCGGGCGAAGTCCGGCTCCCTGGACGAAACGGCGGTGTCCATTGCTGGAGCTGACATGAGTTGTGCCCACTTTCCTACCTGCTGGCCTGGCATGCTACGCAACCGATTGATTCGGCTTGGAGTGCTTCCTCCCGTCCTACCAGCACATAACGACATTATTGCCGTTCGCGGAGGGGATCCCCTGCAACGGTAGACGCTCTGTGGACAACTGCCAACCTCGTTGTCCACCGACCCTGTGCATAACTTGTGCATTAAGTGCCATGCCTTGTGCACAGGATGGGGAGAACTATGTGGATAAGCAATGAGTTCCATCACCAATCCGGCTCTGACCTGCACAAACACTCCCCACCGCCTGTGGAGGAAAAGAAATTTTCACATCGCTCCCATCCACAACTTGCATGTTGACAAGGAGGAAAATCAAGGGGTGGGCCCGGGATATCCACAGAAGTATGCCCAGCTGTGAATCACGCAGCCCGACAGGGCGGCGCTGACCTGCAGTTATGTACGAAGGCGCATGTACCAGCCGGTAACAGGACCGCCGCGCTGCGGCGCCGGGCTGGCCGGGAACGCCTGAAGGCCGGCCCCCGCGAACGGGAACCGGCCTTCGGGCTGAAGCGTGAAGCGGGCTGTTAGCCGGCCACGACGTTCAGGGTGATGACGGCGGTGACGTCTTCGTAGAGACGCACGTTTGCCGTGTACTTGCCAACCGTCTTGATGTGGGCGGGCAGTTCAACCTTGCGCTTGTCGATGTTGCCGAGACCGGCAGCAGCAACGGCCTTGGCGACGTCGTCAGTCTTGACGGTGCCGAACAGGCGTCCGGCCTCGCCGGCCTTGACGGTCAGCGTGACCGGCTTGGCGGACAGCTCGGCAGCCTGGGCCTGGGCAGCTTCAACGGAAGCGTGCTCGTGGGCGGCGCGTGCAGCCTTGATGGACTCAACCTGTTTCTCGCCTCCCTTGGACCAGGGCAGGGCGAAGCCGCGGGGCAGAAGGTAGTTACGTGCGTAACCGTTCTTCACCTCGACGATGTCGCCCGAGGTGCCGAGACCGGTTACTTCGTGGGTCAAAATGAGCTTTGCCATGTTTATTTATCTCCCTTAACCGCGGCCAGCGCCGGAGTAGGGCAGCAGTGCAACTTCGCGGGCATTCTTGATTGCCTGGGCGATCTTGCGCTGCTCCTGGACCGTGACGCCCGTGACGCGGCGCGCACGGATCTTTCCACGGTCAGAGATGAACTTGCGCAGCAATGCTACGTCCTTGTAGTCGATGACGGTGATGTCAGCGGCCTTCAAGGGATTGGACTTTGGTTTGGGCTTACGGAGTTCAGCCTTAGCCATCGTGGAGCTCCTTAGTGTTCGTGGAGCCCGTGGATATTAATCCGCGGGATGGTGGGTGTGCGGCGGTTGCCGCACTATGTAAAACGTTGTTGCTAGAAGGGAGGCTCAGAATTGTCCGGGCCGGCACCCCAGCCGCCGGTTGATCCGCCGGGCGTTGCCCACGGATCGGAGGCCGGAGCCGATTGCTGCTGCTGGCCGCCGCCCCAGGGGGCGTTGCCGCCACCCTGCTGGCCGCCGCCAAAACCGCCCTGTCCCCCGCCGGCGTTGCCGCCGCCGAAGTTGTTCCCACCCTGTCCGCCGGAGCGCTGGGTGCGGTTGACCTTGGCGTTGGCGTAACGCAGCGAGGGGCCGATCTCGTCGACCTCAAGCTCCATGACGGTGCGCTTTTCGCCTTCCTTGGTGTCGTAGGTCCGCGACTTCAGCCGGCCGGAGACAATGACGCGGGTGCCCTTGGTAAGGGACTCGGCCACGTTTTCTGCCGCTTCCCGCCAGATCGACGCGCGGAGGAACAGCGTTTCGCCGTCCTTCCACTCGTTGGTTTGGCGGTCAAAGGTCCGCGGAGTGGACGCAACGGTGAAGTTCGCTACTGCTGAACCGCTCGGTGTAAAGCGCAGTTCGGGGTCACTGGTGAGATTGCCAATGACCGTAATAGTGGTTTCGCCTGCCATCTGCTCCTGCTTCCTGCTTGGGTGTTTTCCTACGGTGAAAAACTTGTGGGGCGGGCCGAAATTACTCGGCCACGACCTTCTGGTCTTCCGGACGGATGATCTTGGTGCGCATGATGGTCTCGTTGAGGCCAAGCTGGCGGTCAAGTTCCTGGGCGGTAGCCGGCGTAGCGGTGAAGTTCACCACGGCGTAGATACCTTCGGACTTCTTCTTGATTTCGTACGCCAGGCGGCGACGGCCCCAGATGTCTACCTTTTCGATGGTTCCACCATCGGTGGTGATGACATTGAGGAACTTCTGAAGAGACGACTCTACGGTACGCTCGTCGACCTCGGGGTCGATGATGACCATCAATTCGTAAGGACGCATATGTGAACCCACCTCCTTTGGGCTAAGCGGTTACGGTCTTTCCGTAACAGGAGGTTCATTTGCGGTGCCTGCGGACCCCGTTTGTCCACCGCAAGGTGGGCAGGGGCCGGCACAGACTTATCCATCTTAGCTTACGCACGACGCCGGGCGCTCCCCTTTTCCCGTAAGCCCCGCCACAGCGCGGGGCCGGGCCTGCCCGCGCAGCGGCCCCGCCCGTGGCATGATCTCCCCATGGAAACCACACGTGCCCAACACCGCAAGCGGCGCCTGGCCGTCATGTTCCTGGCCGGGCTGGCCGCGGCGGCGGCCACCGCCGTATTCGGCGCAGGCGTGTACGCCCCCGCCATCGGCTGGTCCGTGGCCGCCTTGATCTACAACCTGTGGGTGTGGCTGGTCATCGCCCCCATGGACAGCCGCCGCACCGCAGCCCACGCGCTGGAGGAAGATCCGGACCGGCGCACCTCGGACCTGCTGATCCTGCTGGCGGCGCTGGGTTCGCTGGCCGCCGTCGTGCTGGTCATGGTGGGCAGCAAGGACGTCACGGGCGGGGCCAGGCTGCTGCTGGCGCTGCTGGCCCTGGCGTGCACGGCCATGTCCTGGCTGCTGGTGCACACGCTGTTCACCCTGCGCTACGCGGAAATCTACTACGCGGGCGAGCCGGGCGGCATCAGCTTCAACCAGGACGAGCCGCCGCAGTACACCGACATCGCCTACATGGCCTTCAGCGTGGGCATGACCTACCAGGTTTCGGACACCAACATCACCACGCGGCCCATGCGTTCTGCGGTGCTGAGGCACAGCCTGCTCGCCTTTGTGTTTGGCACCGGCATCCTGGCCACCACCATCAACCTGGTGGTGAGCCTGGCCTCGTAGCCCTACACCGCCGTGCGGAAGAACGTCTCCGTGATGCGGGCCAGGTGGAAGGGGTCCTCCACCCCGCACAGCTCCCGGGCCGAGTGCATGGACAGCAGGGGCGTGCCCACGTCCACGGTGCGGATGCCCAGGCGGGTGGCCGTCAGCGGGCCGATTGTGGAGCCGCACGGCACATCGTTGTTGGAGACGAATTCCTGGTATGGTGCGCCGGCCGCGCTGCACAGCCCGGCCCAGATGGCGGCACCCGTGGCGTCGGTGGCGTAGCGCTGGTTGGCGTTGATCTTCAGCAGCGGGCCGCCGCCCAGCACCGGCAGGTTCGCCGGGTCGTGGCGCTCGGAGTAGTTCGGGTGGACTGCGTGGCCGGCGTCGGCGGAGAGGCAAAAGGAAGTGCTGAAGGCGCGACGCCGCTCGCTCGCCGAGGCGCCCAGGCCGTCGGACACGCGGACCAGGATGTCCTCGAGGAGGGGGCCGCACGCGCCCGAGCGCGAGCCCGAGCCGATCTCCTCGTGGTCAAAGGCCGCGAGGACGGGAATGACGGTGTCCGCGGCAGTGCCGGGGGCCGCGGCGTTGATGAGCGCCGCCAGGCCGGCGTGGACGGATGTCAGGTTGTCCATCCGGCCGGCGGCAAAGAACTCGTTGTTGGCGCCAAAAACCTGTCCGGGCTGGGTGTCCGCCACCACGATGTCGTAGCCGCCGATGGCGTCGGCGGCCAGGCCGGCCCTCTCGGCCAGCAGCCCCAGCAGGTCCGCCGTGCCGGGGTGGCCCTGGCCCCAGATGGGGTTCATGTGCTGCTGCTTGTCCAGCTTCAGCCCGTCGTTGGCCCCGCGGTCCAGGTGGATGGCCAGCTGCGGGAAGCGCAGGAGCGGCCCGGTGGCCACCAGCGTTTCGGTGCCGTCCAGGTCCACGAGGCGGCCGGCGAACTGGAGCTCGCGGTCCAGCCAGGAGTTCAGCAGCGGCCCGCCATAGACTTCCACGCCGGCCTGGAGCCAGCCGAACCGGCCCGTGGTGGGCTTGGGCTTGAGCTTGAAGGAGGGCGAGTCCGTGTGGGCTCCGAGGATGTTGAACCCGGTGGTGGCGGTGGCGTTCTCCGGCACGGCCCAGGCGATGATGGCGCCGTCGCGGATCACAAAGTGCTTTCCATGGGCGGGCCAGTCGGCGCGTTCGTCCAGCCGGGTGAAGCCGGCCGCCGCCAGCCGCCTGGCCGCTTCATGGGCGGCGTGGAAGCTGGACGGCGACGCTTCTATGAAGTCGCGCAGGTCCTGGATGTGCTCAACGGAAGTCATGCTCCGATTCAATCACGGCTTCCGCGCCGGCAGGCCCCGGCCACCGGCCGTCACGGCGAGATCGCGTCGAGGGGGCGGTTGCGGGTGTGCGGGGTGAACTGGACAAGGATCGAGGCCACCACAATGAACACGGTAATCAGCATGAAGGCCCCGAGGACGGACATGTGCGGCAGGAACGGCGCAATCACCAATACGCCGATGCCACCTCCGATGTGCCCCACACCGTCGACCAGTGCGAATCCGGTGGTCCGCGCCCGGGTCGGGAAACTCTCGGCACTGAGCGCGTACGTCGGGGACACCCACATGTTGAAGCCGGCGAAGATCAGGATGGCGCCAATAAAGGAGATGGTGATGGTGGTTCCGGCCGTGGCGATGAGGAGCGCTCCAATAATCGTCACCGCCGCCCCGATGGGCAGCCAATACCTGCGTTCCAGCTTCTCCACCAGGAAGGACATCACAACGGCCTCGCCCACGAAGCCGATGGTGCCGACGGCGGCTATGACGCCGGCCGCAGGCGGCGAGAAGTGCAGCGCCACCAGGATGCTCGTGAACCCTGAGGCATAGGAGTAAACGGTGATGTAGCCGATAAACCAGATGGCGAACAGCAGCAGGATCCGCCGCAGGTAGAGCGGACTGGTGAACAAGTCGCGGTAGGGGACCTTCGACGGCGGCGGCGGGACGGCGGCGGCGTCGGCAGGGACAGGTTCGCGCAAGGCGCCGTGGCGGATGGCCCGGGACTCCATGCCGCTGACGACCTCATCGGCTTCCTCCACCCTGCCCTGGCCGATCAGCCATCGTGGGGATTCAGGCAGCTGCACCCGCAACAGGATCGCGACCAGCGCCAGGATGGCCCCCACCCCGTACATCCACCGCCAGCCGTTGGCGAACCCCGGTCCCGCCACAGCAAACGGCAGGCCCTGCGGCCATGGTGTGGCGGGCGTGGTGAGGATCAGCCCGAGCCAGATCCCGACGAACGCGCCGAGGGCCGACATGATGAAGATGATGGTGGTGAATTTGGCCCTGGCACGCCGGGGCGCCACCTCGTTGATGTAGGTGTTCACGATGGCCAGGTCGGCACCGATGCCGATGCCGGTGATGATGCGGGCAATGTTGAAATTCACGTACCCTGGGGCAAGGGCGTTGTAGAGCGAACCAAGCCCGGTGATGAGCATGGTGATCAGCAGCATGTTCCGCCGCCCCACCTTGTCCGCGTAAGGACTCAGGACCAAGGTGCCCACCACGTAGCCGGCCAGGTTCAGGACCACCGGGTACGGCAGCGCCTCCAGGGCATTCTCCGGGGTGCAGCCGGGCTTGAGGGCCACACACGTCTGGATGAAGGAGACGTTGATGTCAAAGATGTCGTAAAAAGTGAAAAGGAATCCGAGCCCGATGATTCCGATAAAAACGTAGGACAGCGACCAAACGTCGAGGCGCTCAAGCCTGGCGATGACCAACTGTCCGGGAGTTGCCGCAATTTCTTCTTTCGGAGATGACATGTTAAAATCCCCTGCTCGAAATTAGCTTCTAGGCAATGGTAACCCCGTTTAGTAATCAGGGTTACTGGGTATGACCAGGCCGGTTTCGTAGGCGTACACCACCACCTGGACCCGGTCGCGCAGGTGCAGCTTGGTCAGGATCCGGCGCACGTGGGTCTTCACCGTGGCCTCGGACAGAAACAGCCGGTGGGCGATCTCGGCGTTGGAAAGGCCTTGGGCAATGGCGAGGGCCACTTCCATCTCCCGCGGCGTCAGTTCCTCCAGCAGCGGGTCCCGCCGCGGTTGTGTGCGTGCGGGCTGCGACCTGACAAAGTTTTCCAGCAGGCGCTGCGTGACGCGGGGCGCCACGACGGCGTCGCCGCTGGCCACCAGGCGCACGGCATTGACCAGTTCGGCCGGTGCCACGTCCTTGAGCAGGAACGCGGAGGCGCCGGCCTGCAGCCCGGCAAAGGCGTATTCGTCCAGGTCGAAGGTGGTCAGGATGATGACCCGGGCCTCAGCGGCGGAGCTGCTGATTTTTCCCGTTGCCTCGATCCCGTCCATGAGGGGCATGCGCACGTCCATGAGCACCACGTCAGGTGCCAGGCGGTCAACGGCGGCCAGCGCCTCAATCCCGTTGGAGGCCTCCCCCACCACGCTCAGGTCGTCCTCGCCCTCCAGGATCAGCCGGAATCCCATGCGCAGCAGCGGCTGGTCATCCACCAGCAGGACCTTGATGCTTTGGCGGGTCACCGTGTTCTCCTTGATTGCGGGGGTGGACATCCGGCGCTCAGTCCTGCGCCGCGGCGGGGTGGAGCACCGCGTCCACGGCCCAGCCGCCGGCCGGGGCGGGACCGGCTGTGACGGTGCCGGCGTAGATGCGGGCCCGTTCGCGCATGCCCACCAGCCCATGCCCCGTCCCCATGGAGGCATCCAGCGAGCCGCGCCCGTCGTCGGCCACGGCCACCTTCAGCTGCCCCGCGGCCGGGTTGTTTTCAATGAGCACCTGTACGCGCGAGACCGAGGTGCCGTAGCGCAGCACGTTGGTCAGCGACTCCTGCACAATGCGGTAGACGGTGAGTTGCAGGGCCGGGTCCGGGGGCAGCGACGGTCCGGACTGCGTGACCGACAGCGGCAGCCCGGCCTGCCGGAATCCTTCAAACAGCGCTGCCAGATCCGTCAGGGCCGGCTGCGGGGACCGCGGCTCCGTGCCGGAGTCGTCGCGCAGCACCCCCAGGACGCGGCGCATGTCCGCCAGCGCGGTCCGCCCGGTTCCGGACAGCTGGCCCAGCACGTCCGCCGCCTGCTCCGGGTTCCTTTTCACCACGACGGCGGCGCCGTCGGAAAGTGCCACCATCACGGTCAGGGAGTGGGCCACGACGTCGTGCATTTCGCGGGCAATCCGGTTCCGTTCACCTATGGAGGCCAGCTGGGCATTGCGCACGGCCCATTGGCGCAGTTCGGCCTCGTGTTCGCGGCTGCGCCGCACGGATGCACCCACCCCCGTGGCGATGACGTTGGACAGGAGCGTCGCAATGGCCGTGATGACGTTGCTTTCACCGGCGGTGGGGCCGTTGGCGGTGAGGAATTCGGTGGGAAACTGATAAAAGAGCAGGGTGTAGGCCATGAGCGGGATGGATGCCACGGCGGCGACCGTAAAGCTGAAGATGCCCCGGTAGACCAGGGCCACCACGTACAGCGCGAACCAGACGCTGGCCCCGACATTGCTGGCCGCGGGCACCATGGCAATGTTGATGACTTCAAAGACGAGCAGCACGGCCAGCACGGCCAGGGGCTTGTCCCGCCGGAACATCAGCACAATGCAGGACGCGGCCACCAGGACCAGCTGGACGGGACCGTGGCCGGTCATTCGCGGGCTGATCAGGGCCCCGGCGCTGGCCACCAGGTAGGCCAGGACCACCACCACGTCCATGACGCGGGGATGGTTGTGGAAGTACTTGCGCACCACGCCGCGGCGGCTGGCCGAGAATTCATCGGCCAGCAGTGCGGCGGCGGGTACATCGGCGGGGACGGCGGCCGTTCGTTCCGCAGCCCCCGCCTGGTCATGTGTGCGCATAAGGGTGAGTCTAGAAGGCAGGCTGCAACGCCTGCCACCAGGCCTTCCTAGACGTCACGGGTCTTGAGGCTGATGATGGCCGGCACCGTGACCAGCACGATCCAGCCCAGGAAGATCAGCCCGCCGGACAGGGGGCTGATGAACGCGGCCTTGTCACCAATCTCCAGCATCCGTCCGCCGGCCACGCTGGGGATGTACTGGCCCACGTACTTCCAGAAGTCACCGGGGACCAGGCCCAGGAGCGAGGTGGCGATTTCCAGCAGGAAGAACAGTGCCACCAGGACGATGATGCCCCCGGCCGAGCTGCGGATCAACGTGCCCAGGGACAGGCCGGCCAGGGCAACGCCCGCCACGTAAACGCCGCCCATGAAGATGCTGTAGACCACGCCGTCACGGCCCAGCGACATGTCAATGCCGTATCCGTGCAGGATCGGGATGGAGACCAGGAAGGTGACAAAGGCTGCCACCAAGGTCAGCACATAGGAGACCACCACCAGCACGATGGCCTTGGCGAAGAAGGTTGGCAGCCGCTTGGGCACCGCGGTCATGGTGGAGCGGATCATGCCGGTGCCGAATTCGGAGGCGATCAACAGCACGGCCAGGGCCCCGAGCACCAGGATCCCCAACTGCAGCCCGGCGATGGGGATGCCGTAGATGTTGATGCCTTGGGCGTTGGCGGCGCTGATGGCCTGGTCCAGGGTCAACTTGTGCCCCGCCGCGGCGCCCGGCGAGGGCCGTTCGGCGCCAAACTTCATGAGCTGGTCAATGATCGTGCCGCGCAGGAACGCGGCAATGGTGCCCACGCCCACCACGGCCACAAAGGTGAAGAGCAGGAGCAGTTGGGTGGATCGCAGGGACCGGAACTTGATCCATTCGCTGCGCAGCACGCCCAGGAAAGTCAGTCCGGTTCCGCCGGAAGCGGCGGAATGGGCCGGAATCGTCGTCGTACTCATCTTTTTAGCGTCCCTTCAGTGCGGCGGCCGGCTCGGCCCCGTCATCAAATTCCTGCGAGTGGTACTCCACTGAATCCTTTGTCAGGTCAAAGTAGGCATCTTCCAGGGATGTGGTCAGCGGCGTGAGTTCATAGACCAGCACGCCGTTGTCCAGGGCAAGCCGGGCGATCTGGCGGGAATCAACCCCGGTGACTTCCAGGGTCTCGTTTTCGCTGGACTGGACCTGCACGCCCGGGCCGCTGAGCAGCCGGCCCAGGCGGACGGCCTCTGGGGTGCGGACGCGGACCTTGGCCTGTTGGCTGCCGGCAAGGATCTCGGCTATGGGGGCGTCAGCAATGATCCGGCCCCGGCCAATGACTATGAGGTGGTCGGCCGTCAGCGCCATCTCGCTCATCAGGTGGGAGGAGAGGAACACGGTTTTGCCCTGCCCGGCCAGGTGCCTGGCCAGGTTGCGCACCCACAACACGCCTTCCGGGTCCAGGCCGTTGACGGGTTCGTCCAGGATCAGCGTCTGCGGGTCGCCCAGCAGGGCCGAGGCAATGCCCAGGCGCTGGCCCATGCCGAGGGAGAAGCCGCCGGCCTTTTTCTTGGCGACGGCGGCCAGCCCGGTCATGTCGATGACCTCGTGGACGCGGCTTCTGGGGATGTTGTGCGTGGCGGCCATGGCCAGCAGGTGGTTGTAGGCACTGCGCGAGGTGTGCACGGCCTTGGCGTCAAGCAGCGCTCCCACCTGCCTGAGCGGATCGTGGTGCTTTGCGTACGGCTTGCCATTGACAGTGACGCTGCCGGCGCTGGGCTTGTCCAGGCCCACGATCATGCGCATGGTGGTTGACTTGCCGGCGCCGTTGGGACCGAGGAAGCCCGTCACCATTCCGGGCTTGACCGTGAAGGTGACACCTGCCACCGCGGTCTTGGCGCCGTAGTGCTTGGCGAGGTTTACTGCCTCAATCATGTGGACATCCCCTTGTTTCTCGTGGTCCCTTCAACCGTACGCACCGAAGCTGGCGTTTTCTTCGATCTCAGGGATGAATCAGGGTCCGGCCAGGGTCGTCCCTTTGGATGAGGCGGTCCTAGAATTGCCGGGTGCTTGCCATCGAAAAGTCCAGGCCCCGCCTTCGGCCGTTGCGGGCCCCGCTGCCTGTGCTCCTCTGGGCCTCCGGCCCTGCCCTGGCCGTGGTGCTGGCCGGCGCCCTGGTCCTCTCCGCTTCCGCCGGCCACCCGTTCTTCCAGGCGTACGACGACGCCTGGAATGTTGCGCTGGACGCCTCCCGCACGCCGTGGCTCACCACCGTGAACAAGGTGCTGGATTTTGTCGGCAACACCGGGATGATCCTTTATGGCGCCGCCTTGTTCCTTGCCCTCCTGGTGCGCCACCGCCGCTTGGCGCTGTTCACGGCCGGGGCAAACCTGGGCACCTTGGGCGTCACGCACCTGCTCAAGTTCCTGGTGGGCCGGGACCGCCCCCTGGACCGCCTGGTGCACGTCAGCACCGCTTCATACCCTTCGGGGCATGTAAGTGCCACGGTCGCAGCAATGGTGGCCACCGCCGTCGCGCTGGGACGCCTGTGGATGTGGGCCAGCGGTGCCGTGCTCAGCGTTGCCATGATCTACAGCCGCATGTACCTGGGCGCCCATTGGCTCTCGGACACGATTGCCGGGGCGCTGCTGGGGCTGGGCCTGACGCTCCTGCTATGGGCCCTGGCGCGGGATACATGCCTGGAACGGCATGTAGTTCAGCGGCCGCTGCCCTCATAGGCTGCATGAGCTTCGGCCGGCAGCGGCCTGGCAGCCGGGGCGGTGAGGATCGAGGCGATGATCGCCACGCCGATCGCCAGCAGCGCCCGGCGGACGGTGACGTGGTCGCCCAGGAAACCCAGCAGCGGCGGGCCGGCCAGGAAGGCAACGTAGCCGATGGTGGAAACCACGGATACGCGGGCGGCGGCCTTGGCAGGATCGTCGGCGGCGGCCGACATGCCCATGGGGAAGCCCAGCGCCGCCCCCGCACCCCAGAAGACCGCGCCCAGGCCCGCAAGCCAGATGTCCGGCGCCATGACAAAGAGCACCAGCCCCACCAAGGCGGCGCCGAGGCTGCCGTAGAGGACCGGCACGCGGCCGTAGGCGTCGATGAAACGGCCGCCGAAGAACCGGAACGCCGTCATGGAGGCCACGAAGACGGCGAACATGATGGCGCCGCCCGATTCGGTGGCCCCGATCCCGTCCACGGTGGCCTTGGCGATCCAGTCGTTCGCGGCGCCCTCGGTCAGGGCGGCGCCGAGGACCACGAGCCCCACCATGAGAGTGCGGCTTTCCGACCAGGCGCTGCGGCCCTTCGCCGGGGCGGCCCCCGCCGGCGCTTCCGCCGGTGCTTCCGCTGGTGCTGCTTCCGCCGCCGGCCCGCCGGCGGCCCGCGGCAGGAAGTGCCGCGGCACGGTGAGCATGGCGGCCACCACCAGCACCACGATGGCAAACAGGTGCGCTGACATGCTCACGTGCAGGGCGGACAGCCCGGCGCCGACGAGCGCACCCAGCAGGGCCCCTCCGCTGAAGCCCGCGTGGAACCGGGGCATGATGGTCCTGCCCAGGTGCCGTTCGACGTCGGCGCCCTCCACGTTTTGCGACACGTCCCACAGCCCGATTCCCACGCCAAAGAAAAACAGTCCCACGGCGGTCAGGGGGACCGAGCCCAGGGCCAGCGAGGTGGCGATGATAAGCCCGCCAAAGGAGGAGGTGAAGCCGCCCGTCCGCACCGTGGACGCCGTGCCCAGGCGCCCCACCACGGTCCCGGCCAGCGGCAGTGCAATGACGGAGCCGGCGGCGATGGTCAGCAGCAGCAGCCCCATCTCCCCGGCGGTCAGGCCCAGGACCCGTGTGACGGCAGGGATCCGGGCGGCCCAGCTGGCAAAGACAAAGCCGTTGATGGCAAAAACGGCAAAGGTGGCCATGGCCGCGTGGCGGACCGGCTGCTTGGGCATGATGGGACTGGCTTTCACTGGTTGTTGGGCACTGCTGGCGGGGCGAACAAGGTGGTGGCCAGCGAATCCAGGTCCCGGGCCATGTCGAGGGTTTTGTCGTACATCCACTGCAGCTGCAGCCCGTCCGACGCCGCCACCAGCAGCCTGGCGAGGACCACGGCCGGCAGGTCGGTGCGCAGTGTGCCCGCTTCCTGCCTGGCGGCGATGTCGCGGGCCGCGTTGTCCACAACGGCCTTGAACCGGTTGTGGAAGTACTCGTGGGATGCGTGGTCCGGCGCGCTGGCCGTGGCCGACGCCACGGCATACAGCGTGGTCAGTCCCGGCTGGGCGGCATTGCGCCGCGCCACGGCGGGCAGTGCGGACACCATGTCCCCGCCCTCCCCGCCCAGGTCCCGGTGGGCGCGCCTGTCGCGTTCCTCCAGTACGGCCGTGAGCAGTTCCTGCTTGGTGCCAAAGTAATGGAAAAGGGTGGATTCGCGGACGCCCACCAGCTCGGCGACGCGCCTGAGGGCCGTCCCCTCGAACCCTTCCGTGGCGAAGACGTCCGTGGCGGTCTGGATGATTTGTTCCCGGCGTTCAACGCCCTTGGCGTACCTCCCGCGGGATGGCGGAACCAACATGCCGCCCAGTCTATGTCACGGCCCGGATCAAAATCTAGTCAGACTTTGTTTTTGTCGGTACGCTGGCCGCATGACTTCCACGCCCCGTCCCGAACCGCTGGCCGCCACCGATGCCCGGCTGCGCACGCTCGCCGAGTCCCTGACCCTGGAGCAGCAGGTTTCGCTGCTGACCGGGGCCGATGTGTGGTCCACGCGCGCCATCCCGGAGATCGGGCTGGGCCGGGTCGTGCTCTCCGACGGCCCGGCCGGCGTCCGCGGGGAGGACTTCGACGAACGGCACGACTCCGTGTCGCTGCCGTCGGGATCCGCCCTGGGCGCCACCTGGAGCAGGGACGTGGCCCGGCGCTACGGGCAGGTGCTCGGGCAGGAGGCCCGCCGCAAGGGCGTCCACGCCATCCTCGGCCCCACCATCAACCTCCACCGTTCGCCACTGGGCGGACGCCATTTTGAGGCCCTCAGCGAGGACCCCCTGCTGACCGCTTCGCTCGCCGCCGCCTATGTGGAGGGCGTGCAGTCAATGGGGGTTGGCGCCACACCCAAGCACTACCTCGCCAACGAGGCGGAGACCGACCGGTTCACGGCGGATTCCGTCGTGGCCGGGCGGCCGCTGCGCGAACTGTACCTGGCCGCGTTCGAAGAGGCCGTCACGGCGGCCCGGGCCTGGCTGGTCATGAGCTCCTACAACTCCATCAACGGCACCACCGCCAGCGAAAATGACCTGCTGGAGACGCCGCTGTCCACGGAATGGGGGTTCGACGGCGTCGTGGTCTCCGACTGGACCGCCGTCCGCTCGGTGGAGGCCGCCAACGCCAGCCAGGACCTGGAAATGCCCGGTCCCGTGGGCCATTGGGGCCCCGCCCTGGTGGCTGCCGTCGAGGACGGGCGCGTGCCCCGGGCCAGGATCACCGAAAAGGTCACCCGGATCCTGCGCCTGGCCGCCCGGGTGGGCGTGCTGGACGGTTTTGAACCGGCCGTCGCCGCTCCCGCCGGAAAATACGACGGCGCCGCCCTGGCCCGCGAAGCCGCCACCCGGGGTGCCGTCCTGCTCCGCAACGAGGGCGGGCTGCTCCCCCTCGACCCTGCCTCACTGCGCAGGGTGGCGGTGATCGGGCACAACGCCGAGCAGGCCCGCACGCAGGGCGGCGGCAGCGCCACGGTCCAGCCCAGGCACACCGTCTCCCCGCTGGAAGGGCTGCGCAAGGCACTGCCGGCGGACGCCGTCGTCCATTACAGCCGCGGCGCCAAGGTGGCCGAGGGGCTGCAGGAATTCCCACGTATGGAACTGCACAACCCGGTGGGCAACGTCCCGGGGCTGCGGGTGACCTTCCTCGACGCGGCCGGGGCGGAGATCGGCGGCGAGGACCGGCTGGCCTCGCGCCTGGTCTGGTTTGGAGCCGGCATCCCCGAGGGAACGGCCGCGATCCGGCTGGACACGGTGTGGACGGCGCCCGGGGCGGGCCTGCACACGATCGGCATCGGCACGGTGGGGCGGGTCCGGCTGAGCGTGGATGGCGCCGAGGTGTTTGACGATGAGCTCACGGACCACACCAACGTGCTGGGAGCGGCCCTTTTCGACCCGCCCCGGCGCACCTTGGGCGTCACGACGGCGGCCGGGGGCGGGGTGGCGCTGTCTGCGCTGTACCGGCTGCCCGCCGGCCCGGGCATCCCGCTGACGGCCATCCTGCTCGGCGAGGAAACCATGGTTGCGGACCCCGAGGCGGAAATTGCCGAGGCGGTGGAAAATGCCCGCACCGCGGACGTCGCCGTCGTCGTGGTGGGCACCAATGCGGCCATCGAGTCCGAGGGCTTCGACCGCCAAAACCTGGACCTGCCCGGCCGCCAGGACGCGCTGGTGGAGGCGGTTGCCGCCGTGAACCCGCGCACCGTGGTGGTGGTGAACTCGGGCTCGCCGGTGCTCATGCCCTGGCGCGAAAAGGTCGCTGCGGTGCTGCTGGGCTGGTTCGGCGGGCAGGAATTTGGCGATGCCGTCGCACACATCCTTCTGGGCACAGCGGAGCCCGGCGGGCGCCTGCCCACCTCCTGGCCGGCCGCCCTGGAGGACGTGCCGGTGCTGGACACGACCCCGGTGGACGGCCGGCTGGTGTACGGGGAGGGGATCCACCTCGGCTACCGGGCCTGGCTGAAGCAGCAGGCGGCCGGGGGTGCCGCGCCGGCGTATCCGTTTGGTTTTGGGCTCGGCTACACCACCTTTGCCCTGGGCGCGCCGTCCCTGCCGGCCGCGGTGGATGTTGGCGGGGACGTGGAAGTCAGCGTGCCCGTCACGAACACCGGGAGCCGCGCCGGCCGCGCCGTCGTCCAGGTCTACCTCGCCCGGCCCGATTCAGCGGTTGACCGCCCGGTGCGCTGGTTGGCCGGCTACAAGGACACGGTGCTCGACGCCGGGGCGTCCGGCACGGTCGCCATCCGGGTTCCGGCCCGCTCCCTCGCCCACTACGACGGCGGCTGGCAGCAGGAGCGCGGTGTCTTCACCGTGCTGGTGGGCCGGCATCTGGAGGATGATTTCCAGGTGGCGGAGGTGGAAGTCCGGTAGCGCGGCCCTACCGGGCCCGCTCGACGCGTTTTTCGTCCCAGACAGGTTCCCCGGTTTCGTAGACCTTGCCGTCGGAGCCGAAGACCAGGAAACGGTCAAAGGAGCGGGCAAACCAGCGGTCGTGCGTGACGGCCAGGACGGTTCCTTCGAAGGAGTCGATGGCCTTTTCGAGCGCTTCGGCCGAATGCAGGTCCAGGTTGTCGGTGGGCTCGTCCAGCAGCAGGAGCGTGGCACCGGAGAGTTCCAGCAACAGGATCTGGAACCGGGCCTGCTGGCCGCCGGAGAGGGAATCATATTTCTGCTCGGAACTGGACGCGAGGCCGTACCGGTCCAGGGCGCCGGCGGCGGCTTCCCGGCCCAGGCCCGAGCGGTGTTCGTCGCCACGGTGCAGAATCTCCAGCAAGGTCCGGCCCAGCAGGTCTGGCCGGGCATGCGTCTGGGCGAAGAATCCGGGCCGGATCCTTGCGCCAAGCTTCACGGTGCCTTCGTGCGGGACGTGGGCAATTTCGACGTCGGAGACGGGCTCGTGTTCCTTGTCCGGATCGGATCCGCCGGCCGCCAGCAGCCGCAGGAAGTGGCTCTTGCCGGAACCGTTGGAGCCGAGCACACCCACGCGGTCGCCGAACCAGATCTCGGTGCTGAACGGTTTCATCAGCCCTGTGAGTTCCAGTTTCGTGGCGACGATGGCGCGCTTGGCCGTGCGCCCGCCCTTGAGCCGCATCTTCACGTTCTGCTCGATGGGCAGGGCCTCGGGCGGACCTTTCTCGAGGAACTGCGCCAGCCGGCTTTGCGCGGCTTGGTAGCGGTTGGCCATGTCCGAGCGGAATGCCGCCTTGGTCTTGTACATGTTGACGAGTTCCTTGAGCTTGACGTGCTCCTCGTCCCAGCGCTTGCGCAACTCCTCAAAGCGGGCGTTACGGTCTTCACGGGCCTTTACGTAGGACTCGAAGCCGCCGCCGTGCGTCCAGCTCGAGGCACCGTTGATGCCAGGTTCCAGCGTGACAATCCTGTCCGCGGCATTGGCCAGCAGTTCCCTGTCGTGGCTGACGAACAGCACCGACTTGTCCGATTCACCCATTTTCGCTTCCAGCCAGCGCTTGCCAGGCACGTCAAGGTAGTTGTCCGGCTCATCCAGCAACAGGAGCTCATCGGGTCCGGCAAACAGCGCTTCCAGCACCAGGCGCTTTTGCTCGCCGCCGCTCAGCGACGACGCCTTGCGGTACTGGGCACTGTAGAAATCCATGCCCATGGCGGCCATGGTGACCTCGTCCCACGTGGTTTCCATCTCGTAGCCGCCCACGTCGCCCCAGTCGGCGATCGCCTGGGCATAGGCCATCTGGCTGGGCTCGTCGTCGCGCTCCAGCATGGCTTCCTCGGCCGCGTCCACGGCCTTTCCCGCGGCAGCGATGTTCGGCGAGGCCACGGAAAGCAGCAGGTCGCGGACGGTGCTGTCATCCCGGACCTGGCCCACGAACTGGCGCATGACACCCATGCTGCCCGAACGCGAGACGGCACCCTCGTCAGCCTTGATGTCCTGGCAGATGATCCGCAGCAGGGTGGTCTTGCCTGTGCCGTTCGGACCGATGAGCGCCGTCTTGGTGCCGTCCGAGACGCGGAAGTTCACCCCGTTCAGCAGCTGCCGGCCGTCGGAGAGAAAGTAGTCAATGTTTGCAACGTCGATGTGTCCCACTGGTTAATCCTCCCATCTGCAAGAGGCGGGGATATCCCCACGGCTAATCCGGGGTCCCCGAGTGGTGGCTGGTGGGGTGGTCGGTGAGGTGTTCGAGGGGGCTGTGGTTGAGGTCGGACCGGGTGCCGGCGGTGTGTGCGCTGCTGGTGGCCGGGGTGGTGAGGTGTTTTTGAGCCATTTTGGGTAGGCGGGTCCCGGGGCGGGGGCTTGCTGGGGTGGGTGGCAGGTGCCGGTCGGGGATGTCCAGCCGATGCGTCCGTCTGCTGTGTTGCGGGGTTTCCAGCCGCGCAGCCGGATCCCGGCCCGGTCGGGGTCGCGGTCCTGCCGGTAGCGGCCGTGGCGGTCCTTGTCGTCGCC
>NZ_JAAMFN010000024.1 GCF_013376095.1 Arthrobacter sp. SDTb3-6
GTTTTCCAACGCCCGGTTGCAACCGGGGCTGTTTTGGTAGACGCTGCCGCACGTTCGAGGGCGTGCTCATCGAGGCTGGGTTGCAACCGTCGGGAGGACTCGGCTGGGTGGCGGGGCCTGCATCACTGTGGTCACGCCGTGGGCCGCAGCCCCGGCAGCTGGGCGGAACGGGCGTGTCGATCCCCTGCCTGGTGGGGCCCTATAGGGATGCAGAAACCGGCGTGTTCCCCCGGAGGCGGAGCCTTCAATCGAGTCCCGGACCCGGGCACGGGACAATTCGGATCCAAGGCCCACCAGGGGCCGAGGGGGTGTTGAGTCACCGTCATTGAAGAACAACCAGTACTTACCCTGCCAGCTAGTCACAGACCAGCCACTACAAATACTTACAGGGGGGTGTTGTCACCGGGACGCAATAGGCGCCAGGGATATCGCTAATGGGGACGGGACCAGCACAGGGAATCAGCGTGTAGGTCAGCCGTAACCAAAGATGCCGAGCCTTGCCGCCTTAGGACAAGCCAACGCGGTTTCCTACGACAAATTCTGGGAGTTGTGCGTTGATCAAGAACCACGACGAAATCGATGTTTTCATAGGTGTTGATGTTGGCAAGAGCAATCACCACGCGGTCGCCATCGACCGTGCCGGCAAGAAGCTCCTGGACCGGCGCTGCCCCAGGATGAAGCCAAACTCCGTGCCATCAGCACGGCCGTGGCCGGCAAAGGCACCGTATTGTTGGTCGTGGATCAGCCCTCGACCATTGGTGCCCTGCCAGTCGCTGTGGCCCAAGCTGAAGGCATCATGGTCGGCTACATTCCGGGACTGGCCATGCGCCGCATCGCCGACCTGCACCCCGGCGAAGCCAAGACAGACGCCAGGGACGCTGCGATCATTGCTGAAGCTGCCCGGTCCCTGCCGCACACGCTGCGTTCCATCGTCCTCGCCGACGAACAAGCCGCCGAACTCTCCATGCCCTGCGGGTTTGACGATGATCTGGCCAAGCAGGCCACGGCGACTTCCAACCGGATTCGGGGCCTGCCCACGCAGATACATCCGGCGCTGGAACGCGTCGTTGGTGAGCACCTGGATCACCCGGCCATGGCCGAGTTGCTGATCAAATACCCGACCCCGGAAAAGCTGCGCAAAGCCGGGCAGGCCCGCGTGGCGACACTGCTCTTGAAATATGCGCCACGGGCCGGGAAACGCTGGGCCGCCGATGTATTCACAGCCTTGAATGAGCAGAGTTTGGCGGTCTCAGGCACCGGCGCTGCAGGCGTTGTCCTCCCTCAGCTCGCCGCCATGCTCAGGCAACTCCGCACGGCCCGGGATGAGCTCCTCACCCAAGTCGAAGCACTCGTGGAGGCCCACCCCCCCCAGAACGAACCACCGACCGGACGAACCACCCGGCCACCGGCGGCTTCAGGTCCCGACCGCAGCGGCGCCGCTGGCACGACTACAGGCGCCCCCGCCACGACTACCGCCGCTGCAGCTCCGTGACAACGAGTGACGCAAGTTCCTTGACAGCCAGGCGCGTGGCCGGGCGCAACTTGGCCAACTCGACGCGGGACCCTTCTGCCAGGTGCTTGTCATACGGAATGCGCAAGACATTGCGCACCCGGGACCTGAAGTGTTCCTCGATCTGGGCAATGTCGACTTGGGTTTCCCCGCCCGACATGTTGACCACCACGATGGCGTTGGCGACCAGGTCGTGGCGTCCGTGGGCTTCCAACCAGGAGAGCGTCTCCGAGGCGAGTCTTGCCTCGTCCACGCTTCCGCCGGAAACCAACACCACGGCGTCGGCCTTTTCCAGGGTGCCCTTCATGACCGAGTGGACCATGCCGGTGCCGGAGTCCGTGAGGACAATGGAATAGTACTTGCTGAGGATGTCCGTGACGGCCCGGTAGTCGGAATCGTCAAAGGCCTGTGCCACCGTGGGATCGGTATCGCTTGCGAGCACGTCCAGGCGTGAACCGTCGCGGGCCACATAGTTGGACAACTGTGAGAATGTGGTGACGTTGAAACGGTCCTTGACCAGGTTCCGGGCGGTAAAGTCCGCACTGCCGGGCGATCGGTCTGACAACGTGCCGCGGTCCGGGTTGGCGTCCATTGCAATGACGCGGTCCTCACGGGTGTCCGCCAGGACCATCCCGAGCAGCGTGGTGACGGTGGTCTTGCCGACGCCACCCTTCCGGGACAACACCGGCACAAAGCGGGTGCGCTCCCCCAGGCGCGAGGCAATCAGGTTGTCCTGCGCCCGTTCCAGGCGGACCTTGTCCGAGTCCCCCACATTGACCGAGCCGAAGCTGGCCTTGTACAGCCACAGCCGCCAGCCGCCTACGGGAGGCGCAGCGACCTTGTTCAGCAGGCGGTCGCTGGTGAGCGCCGCTGCGGGTTCGGGCCCGTCCTCACGCTGCCGGCGGGGGCTGGTGCCCTGCTGCACCGGTACTTCCAGGGGTTCCACCGTGGTCTGCGGCATGGAGGTGGCTGTAGCGCGAACGGCGCCTGAACCCGGTTCAGTCTGCGGCCGTTCCGGGAGGGTTCCCAGGGTCACCTGCGTAATGGTTTCCACCGCGCCCGTTGACGCCGGATCGGCCGCCGCGGGCGCGAGGGCAACCCCGCCCGCCAGGTTCTCGCACGCCGGTGTCACGTCGGTGTCCAGTTCGTCCAGTTCGTCCAGCTCAGCCAACCCGCCCGCCGGGGCCTCCCCTGCCACGGGCCTGCCGGCTTCTTTCGGCTTGGTGTTTTTATTCGCCATGTCTCCGTTACCCACTAAAAATGCCACCGCGGCCGGAAGGAATTTTCCGGCCGCGGTTGCGGTGCCTGTTTGGTTTTTAGTGTAGCGCAGGGCGTTGGGGCGCCTTTCGGCACCCGACGCCGGCATCGGTCCTAGCCCACCACCACCAGCAGGTCCCCGCCCTGCACCTGTGACACGCCGTCCACGGCGAGCCGGGAAACGGTGCCGCCCACCGGCGTCGTGATGGAGGCCTCCATCTTCATGGCCTCGATGGTGGCCACGGTGGCCCCGGCCTCCACGACGTCGCCCACGGCAACCTTGAGGCTGACGGCGCCGGCGAACGGCGCGGCGATCTGCCCGGCCACTGCATCGTCCGCCTTTTCCGCGGCCTTGACCGTGCTCTCGACACTGTTGTCCCGCACAATCACCGGCCGGCTTTGGCCGTTGAGCTTGCACGTTACGGTGCGCATGCCCTTCTCGTCGGCCTCCGAAATGGTTTCCAGGGAGACAATCAGGCGTACGCCCTTGTCCAGTGCCACGACGTGCTCCTGGCCCCGCTGCAGCCCGTAAAGGTAGTCGCGGGTGTCCAGCACCGATACGTCGCCGTACGTTTCGCGGACCTTGGCGAAGTCCGTGGTGGGACCGGCAAAAAGCAGCCGGTTCAAGGCCGCGCGCCGCGTTTCGCTGTCCGCCGCCAGCTCTTCGCTGTCCTGCGGGCTGAGCGTGCCCACGCGTTCGACGACGGTGCGCCCCTGCAGCGCCTTGGTGCGGAACGGCTCGGGCCAGCCGCCGGGAGGTGTGCCCAGTTCGCCGCCCAGGAAGCCCACCACGGAATCCGGGATGTCGTAGTTCTGCGGGTTTTGCTCGAAGTCGGCCGGGTCGGCCTTGATGCCCACCAGGTGCAGGGCGAGGTCGCCCACCACCTTGGACGACGGCGTCACCTTGACCAGGTGCCCCAGGATCCGGTCGGCGGCCGTGTACATGTCCTCGATTTCCTCGAAGCGCTCCCCCAGGCCCAGGGCAATGGCCTGTTGGCGCAGGTTGGAGAGCTGGCCGCCGGGGATCTCGTGACGGTAGACGCGGCCCGTGGGCGCGGCCAGGCCGGACTCAAACGGCGCGTACACGCGCCGCACGGCCTCCCAGTAGGGTTCCAGCGAGCTGATCGCGGCCAGGTCGATCCCGGTGTCGCGGTCGGTGTGCGCCAGTGCGGCAACCAGGGCCGAGGCGGACGGCTGGCTGGTGGTGCCGGCCAGGGAGGCGGAGGCGACGTCGACGGCGTCGACCCCGGCGTTGACGGCGGCCGTCAGCGTCGCGAGCTGGCCGCCTGCGGTGTCGTGCGTGTGCAGGTGGACGGGCAGGTCAAAGCGCTCACGCAGTGCCGTGACCAGTTTGGCCGCGGCCGCCGGGCGCAGCACGCCGGCCATGTCCTTGATGGCCAGGATGTGCGCGCCGGCGTCGACGATGCGCTGGGCCAGGTCCAGGTAGTAGTCCAGCGTGTAGATGGTTTCCGCCGGGTCCAGGAGGTCGCCGGTGTAGCACAGGGCCACCTCGGCCACGGCCGTGCCGGTGGCGCGGACCGCCCGGATGGCCGGTTCCATCTGGTCCACGTCATTCAGGGCGTCGAAGATGCGGAAGATGTCGATGCCGCTGGCGGCGGCCTCCTGCACAAATGCGTCGGTGACTTCTGCCGGGTACGGGGTGTAGCCAACGGTGTTCCTCCCGCGCAGCAGCATCTGGAGGCAGATGTTCGGCAGGGCCGCGCGCAGCTTGACTAGGCGCTGCCACGGGTCTTCGCCAAGGAAGCGCAGCGAGACGTCGTAGGTGGCCCCGCCCCAGGCCTCCACGGAGAGCAGCTGCGGCGTCAGCACGGATACCGCAGCGCCGGCAGTGGCCAGGTCGCGGGTGCGCACCCGGGTGGCCAGCAGGGACTGGTGGGCGTCGCGGAAGGTGGTGTCGGTGACCGCGACGGCGGTTTGCGCGCGCAGTGCGGCGGCAAAGCCCTCCGGGCCCAGCTCGGCCAGCCGCTGGCGTGATCCGGCCGGCGCCGTGTCCACGTCCACAAACGGCAGCTTCAGGGCCGGGTCGGCATGGACCTTCAGCTCGCCGTTGGGCTTGTTGACGGTGACGTCCGCCAGCCAGGTCAGCAGCTTCGTGCCGCGGTCGGAGGATACGCGGGCGTGCAGGAGCTCCGGGCGTTCGTCGATGAAGGAGGTGGCGATGTCGCCGGCGTTGAAGGCCGGGTCGTCCAGCACGGCCTGCAGGAACGGGATGTTGGTGGACACGCCGCGGATCCGGAATTCGGCCAGGGCGCGGCGTGCGCGGCCCACCGCCGTCTTGTAGTCGCGGCCGCGGCAGGTGAGCTTGACCAGCATGGAGTCGAAGTGCGGGCTGATTTCGGCACCCGCGTAGATGGTGCCGCCGTCGAGCCTGATGCCGGCGCCGCCGGCGGAACGGTAGGTGGTGATCTTTCCGACGTCGGGGCGGAATCCGTTGGCCGGGTCCTCGGTGGTGATGCGGCACTGCAGGGCTGCACCCTTGACCTGCACGGTCTCCTGGCTCAGGCCCAGGTCGGCCAGGGTCTCGCCGGCGGCGATGCGCAGCTGTGCCTGCACCAGGTCCACATCGGTGATTTCCTCGGTGACCGTGTGCTCCACCTGGATGCGGGGGTTCATTTCAATGAAGACGTGCTGGCCGGCCCGCTCCCCCACGGTGTCCACGAGGAACTCGACGGTGCCGGCGTTGACGTAGCCCATGGCCTTGGCAAACTTCACGGCGTCGGCGTGCAGGGCCTTGCGGATGTTTTCGTCCAGGTTGGGCGCCGGGGCGATCTCCACCACCTTCTGGTGGCGGCGCTGCAGCGAGCAGTCACGCTCAAAGAGGTGGATGACATTGCCCTCGGCATCGGCCAGGATCTGCACCTCGATGTGGCGGGGACGCAGCACGGCCTGCTCCAGGAACATGGTGGCGTCGCCGAAGGCGGCATCGGCTTCACGCATGGCCGCGCTGAGGGCCTCCCGCAGCTCCTCGCGCGTGTCCACGCGCCGCAGGCCGCGCCCGCCGCCGCCGGCCACGGCCTTGGCGAAGACGGGGAAGCCGATTTCCTCGGCTGCGGCAATGAGCGTGTCCAGGTCGTCGCTGGGTTCGCTGGACTTGAGTACCGGAATGCCGGCCTCGCGGGCGGCCTTGAGCGCCTGGAACTTGTTCCCCGTCATCTCCAGCACCTCGGCCGGCGGGCCCACAAAGGTGATGCCTTCGGCAGCGGCGGCGGCGGCCAGTCCGGGGTTTTCAGACAGGAACCCGTAACCGGGGTAAATGGCGTCCGCGCCGGCTTCCTTGGCAACGCGGACCACCTCCTCCACGTCCAGGTAAGCACGGACCGGGTGGCCCTCCTCTCCGATGAGGTACGCTTCGTCCGCTTTTTGGCGGTGGATGGAATTGCGGTCCTCGTGGGGGAAGACGGCAACCGTCTTGGCGCCGAGCTCGTAGCTCGCGCGGAAGGCACGGATGGCGATCTCACCGCGGTTGGCAACCAGAATCTTTGAAAACATGTCACTCCTGTGTTTACGCTGGCGTGGCGGTCCGCCTCCCGCTGTGGCAGCCGGCGGACTGGTGCAAATGATGGTTCAGGAACTGTGGTTGTTGATGTCCAGGCCCGCGTTCCACGGTAGTGGGCCTGAATCGTCACTTTAGAAAAAACTAAAGTGATGCAAGTTTGGCCCCACGGCCGCCGGCGCGCCAAATGATGTGTCGCATCTCACGGCCGGAAACCGTAATAAAGGTGTCCGGAGACACAAGGTGCCTGCCCATGTTCCCACAAGGAACAGGGACAGGCACACCCGTCAGGACACTTCGGCCAGTTCCTCAATGGACGGGCACGAGCACACCAGGTGCCGGTCGCCGTAGGCCTGGTCCACCCTGCCCACCGGCGGCCAGTACTTGGCACGGGGGTCGACGCCGGCCGGGAACACTGCCTCTTCGCGGCCGTACGGGTGCCCCCATTCCTGCGTCAGGCTGTGGGCCGTGTGCGGGGCGTTGGCCAGCGGGTTGTCCCCGGCCGGCCACAGCCCGTCCTGGACGGCCGCGATTTCCTTGCGGATGGCAATCATCGCGTCGATGAACCTGTCGAGTTCGGCCAGGTCCTCGGACTCCGTGGGCTCCACCATCAAGGTTCCGGCGACCGGGAAGGACATGGTCGGAGCATGGAAGCCGTAGTCGATCAGGCGCTTGGCCACGTCATCCACGCTCACACCGGAGCCGGCCGTGATGGCGCGCAGGTCCAGGATGCATTCATGCGCCACGAGGTCGTGGGCACCCGTGTACAGCACCGGGTAGTGTTCGCTGAGGCGGCGGGCAATGTAGTTGGCTGACAGGATGGCGGTCTGGGTGGCCAGGCGCAGCCCGTCCGGACCCATCATGCGGATGTAGGCCCAGGAGATCGGCAGGATCGACGCCGAGCCGTACGGCGCGCTGGAGACCAGGCCCACGGAGGAATCAAGCCCGAGTTCCCGCGCAGGCAGGTGCTTGGCCAGGTGCGACCGGACGCCCACGGGCCCCACCCCGGGGCCGCCGCCGCCGTGCGGGATGCAGAACGTCTTGTGCAGGTTGAGGTGGGAGACGTCGGAACCAAACTTGCCGGGCCGGGCCAGGCCCACGAGGGCGTTGAGGTTGGCGCCGTCGACGTAGACCTGGCCGCCGGCGTCGTGCACCATGGCGCAAATGGCGCTGATGGACGTTTCAAACACGCCGTGCGTGGAGGGGTAGGTGACCATGATGGCCGCCAGCCGGTTTTCGTGGACGGTGATCTGGCGCTTGAGGTCGTCAATGTCGATGTTGCCGAAGCCGTCCGTGGCCACCGGAACCACCTTCAGCCCTGCCATGACGGCGGACGCGGCGTTGGTGCCGTGGGCGGAGGTGGGGATCAGGACAATGTCACGGTCCGTGTTGCCGTTTTCCACGTGGTAGGCGCGGATGGCCATGAGCCCGGCAAACTCGCCCTGCGAGCCGGCGTTGGGCTGGACGGAGACGGCGTCGTAGCCGGTGATCTCGGCCAGCCATTCCTCCAGCTGGGTGGCCATCTCCACGATGCCCACGGTGTCCGACGCCGGAGCGAAGGGATGGAGGCTGGCGAACTCCGGCCAGGTGATGGCGGCCATCTCGGCGGTGGCGTTGAGCTTCATGGTGCACGAGCCCAGCGGGATCATGCCGCGGTCCAGCGCATAGTCGGCGTCGGCCAGCCTGCGCAGGTAGCGCAGCATCTGCGTTTCCGAGTTGTGCACGTGGAACACCTGGTTCTCCAGGTAGCCGGTGCTGCGCGCCGGGGCGGGAAGTGCGACGCCGGAGGCATCCGCTGGCAGGACCGTTCCCGTTGCGCTGTTCGCACCGGTGTTCCGGGCGGCGGCCGTGCCCGAGGGAGCCCGGCCTGCGAGCAGCCCGGCCAGTGCGGCGACATCGGCTTCCGTGGTGGTCTCGTCCACCGCGATCTGGAGGTGGTCGTGGTCCACCTGGCGCAACAGGTAGCCGGCGGTGTGGGCCGCCGCCACAAACTCGGCGGCCGAGTGACCGCTGGCCGAGGCAATGCGCACTTTCACGGTGTCGAAGTAGTTGGCATGGACCACGGTGTGGCCGGCGGCCGTTGCCGCGGCGGCCACGGCCAGGGCGAGGGCGTGGACCCGCGTGGCGATCTTCCGCAGGCCCTCGGGGCCGTGGTAGACGGCGTACATGCCGGCCATGACGGCCAGCAGCACCTGGGCGGTGCAGATGTTGGAGGTGGCCTTTTCACGGCGGATGTGCTGCTCGCGGGTCTGCAGCGCCAGGCGGTAGGCCATGTTGCCGGCAGCGTCCTTGGAGACGCCCACGAGCCGGCCGGGAAGCGCACGCTCCAGGCCCTGGCGCACGGCCATGTAGCCGGCGTGCGGGCCGCCAAAGCCCATGGGCACGCCAAAGCGCTGTGAGGTGCCCACGGCCAGGTCGGCGCCCAGCCCGCCGGGCGACTCCAGCAGCGTCAGGGCCAGCAGGTCGGCCGCGACGGCCACCACTGCCTTGCGTTCCTTGGCCGCGGCGATGATCGGGGCAAGGTCGCGGATGAGCCCGGAGTCGCCCGGGTACTGGAGCAGGAGGCCGAAGAACTCGACGTCCGGCAGTGCGCCGTCGTCCTCGAAGTCGTGGACCAGCACCGGGATGCCCATGGCCTTGGCCCGGGTGCGGATGACGGCCAGGGTCTGCGGGAAGACGTCGGCGTCCACCACCATGACGGCGTCGGCCTTGGCGGAACGGTTGCTGCGGCGCATCAGGGCCACGGCCTCGGCGGCGGCCGTGCCTTCGTCCAGCATGGACGCATTGGCGGTGACCATGCCCGTCAGGTCCGCAACCACCGTCTGGAAGTTCAGCAGCGCCTCGAGGCGGCCCTGGGAGATCTCGGGCTGGTAGGGGGTGTAGGCGGTGTACCAGGCGGGGCTTTCAAGAACGTTGCGCTGGATGACACCGGGCGTGTGCGTGCCGTAGTAGCCCTGGCCAATGAACGACTTGTTGACCGTGTTCTTGGCGGCGAGGGCCCTTAATTCGGCCAGCATCGCTTCCTCGGAAGCCGCCGTCTGGAGGTCCAGCGGCTCGGTGGTGTAAATGGATTCGGGCAACGCTGCGGCCGAAAGCTCCTCCAAAGAGCCAAATCCGAGGGTGCTCAACATATGATGAACGTGGGGCTGTGCACCAACCCCGATGTGCCGGTCACTGAAAATGGCCGACACGAGGCTGTTTTGGTGCTGGCTGCCGGGCTGGTTGTCTGGGGTGTTTGTCAATGGGTTCTCCAAGTCGCGAACGTTCCAGAGCCATTGTATGTGTCTTGGAACATGCCCCGGCATCCACAGGCGGCCCCTGGTTTTTGAACGCGACGCAAAGGTAATGGTTCATCCGTGCAAGTAGTGAGCATCAGCAGCCTCAAGGGCGGCGTCGGCAAGACGTCGGTCACGCTCGGCTTGGCGTCGGCAGCCCTGGCCGCCGGCATCCCCACCCTGGTGATAGACCTTGACCCCCATGCGGACGCCACCACCGGGCTGGGCGTCCACCCCGCCGGGCAGCTGGACATCGGGCGCATGATCAAGGGCTCGCGCAAGGCCGACCTCGCCGCCAATGTGGTCCCGTCCGGCTGGCTGGCCGCCCACAAGCACGACGGCGTGCCGTTGCCGGTGCTTGACGTCGCCATGGGCTCGGCCTTCAGCGGCATTTACGACCGCCCCGACCTGGGCCGCCGCGACCTGCGCCGGCTCTCCACGGTCCTGGCCAACGCCGACCGGGACGGCAAGGCACCGTACCAGCTGGTCCTGATCGACTGCCCGCCGTCGCTGAACGGCCTGACCCGCATGGCCTGGACGGCCAGCAGCCGGGTGCTGCTGGTGGCCGAGCCCGGGCTGTTTTCCGTCGCCGGCACCCAGCGCACGATGCGGGCCATCGAGCTGTTCCGCAGCGAATTCGCCCCCGCCCTGGTTCCGGCCGGCATTGTGGCCAACCGCGTGCGCAGCGGCTCCAACGAGCACAGCTACCGGCTGGGGGAAATGAAGACCATGTTTGGCGAGCTGCTGCTCTCCCCCACGATTCCCGAGCAGGCAAACTGGCAGCAGATCCAGGGGGCCGCGCACCCCATCCACCAGTGGCCCGGCGATTCGGCCAAGAACTCCTCGGCCCTGTTCGACAAGCTGCTGGATGCCGTGCTGAACCAGGGCGCCACCCGCAGCCGCCTGTATCGCGGCTGACGGCGGGGTCAACCGCACTTAAACGACAAGGGTCCGCTGGGGCCCGGCCACCTTGGGCCGGGCCCCAGCGGACCCTTTTACATGCTGCCGGCTGGCGTGCGGCCGGCTAGGAAATCTTGCGCTCGGCGCGCCGGCGGCTGAGTTCGTCGTCGGGGAAGGACTGCACGGGGGCGTGTTCGCTCGGCAGGGCGGCCAGGCTGCCCTCAACTTCCCGCCAGACCCGGCCCACGGCAATGCCAAACACGCCCTGGCCGCCCTGGACCAGGTCGATGACCTCGTCGGCGGAGGTGCATTCGTAGACGGAGGCGCCGTCGCTCATGAGCGTGATCTGGGCCAGGTCCTCCACGCCGCGCTCGCGCAGGTGGTCCACGGCGGAGCGGATTTGCTGGAGGGACACGCCGGTGTCAAGAAGACGCTTGACCACCTTGAGAACCAGGATGTCGCGGAAGCCGTAAAGACGCTGGGATCCGGAGCCCGCGGCGCCGCGCACGGCCGGCTCCACCAGGCCGGTACGGGCCCAGTAGTCCAGCTGGCGGTAGGTGATCCCGGCCGCCTTGCAGGCGATCGGGCCGCGGTAGCCCGCATCTTCGTCCAGGACTGGGAGATCCTCGGTGAAAAGCAGTCCCTGGGCACCTGCCGTCAGGGCGGGACCGGGGACGGCAACGGCGTTGAGCTCGCCGGCGTCACTTTTCGGACTCACGTGGATCCTCCTGTTCGCGGTCCCCCGAACGGATATTGCGGGGCGGCGGCCGTGCGGACCACCTGGGGCGTGGGCACGGGTCCCAACCTCCAGTGTGACTGCACCCGCCACAGCTTGCAATGGGGGACTGATTACTTCGACGTTAGAACGGGGCGGCACCAAGGTCAAAGACGTCAAGATAACAATTTGGCCGTGTCGAAAGTTTCAGCCTCAGGTTTAACGTTAGGCATGGTCGGCGGGTGGCCGCCGGGACCCTTCGGCGGGGGTCATTTGTCGAAGTCCTCGGGCTCAACATCGTTGAGGAACTCACGGAACTGGCGCACCTCACGTTCCTTGGCCTCGGCGTCGTCGTCCCCCGTCCCGGAGGAGTCGTGCTCGTCGTGGTCGGCAATGAGCACCCCGGCTTCCTCCACCAGGGCCTCCGAAGCCCAAATCGGGCAGGCGGACCGCTGGGCCACGGCAATCGCGTCCGAGGCGCGGGAGCCCACGGCGGTGCCGTCGTCGAACAGCAGCTCGGCGAAAAACACGCCGTCCTCCACCTTGGTGAGGTTGACGCGGACCACCCGGTGTCCCAAGGCGGCCACGACGGCGCACAGCAGGTCGTGGGTGAGCGGGCGCGGCGGCACCACCCCTTGTTCAGCCAGCGCGATGGCCGTGGCTTCGGAGGCGCCAATCCAAATCGGGATGTGGCGCTCCCCCAGCCGCTCCTTGAGGAGCACCAGCGGCTGGTTGGAGGGCATCTCAATGCGCACGCCCACAATCTCCACCTCGATCACGGCGCCTCCATGGAGGAGATCCTTGACTGCACCAGGGCGCTGTGCAGGCCCAGGCACAGCTCGGCGATCTCGCGTGCCGCCTCCGCGGCCCGGGCGGCGGAGGCGCCGTCGCGGCGCGACGCCAGGGGTGCCACGGCGCGTTCCACCAGGCCGAATTCACGGTCGGCCGCCGCCTGGAAGGGACGCAGGTGGCGGGGTTCCAGGCCGTGGGCGGCCAGCTCCGTGCAGGCCTTGGCGACACGCAGGGCCTGGTCGTCAAAGCTGCCGTCGCGCATTTCCACCAGGCCGTAGCTGACCATGGCCTCCAGCAGCCCGGCGCTGGCCCCGCATTCGGCGCGCAGCTGCTCGGAGCTCAGGCGGCGTGAGCGGCGCTTCAGTTCCACGCCGAGCTCGTCGGAAACCATCCGGGGGGCGATGGACACGCCGGGCGGCAGGTTCGTCGGCGCCTCGCCCTGGTCGATCGCATCCAGGTATTCCCGGATCACCTTCAAGGGCAGGTAGTGGTCGCGCTGGAGCGCCAGCACGAACCGCAGCCGTTCGACATCAGACTCGCGGAACTGGCGGTAGCCCGCCGGCGTCCGTTGCGGGGTGATGAGGCCTTTTTCCTCGTAAAACCTGATCTTCGACGCCGTCACGGACGGAAAGTCGTCAGCAAGCTGGGCCAGAACCTCGCCGATGTTGAAAATGACGGCAGCGCCGGGCCGGCGGCCGGTGGATTGGACCTCCACCAGCCGCCTGCCGGCGCCTTGGTTCACACTTGCCACCGGGCCCTCAGGAGTTCGTGGTGGCGTGTGCGGTGCTGAAGTAATACGTCAAGCGGAACTTGCCGATCTGCACCTCGTCCCCGGTGCGCAGCAGGATGGTGTCCACGCGGTCGCCGTTGACGTAGGTGCCGTTGAGGCTTCCGGAATCGGTGATTTCAAACCCGCCGGCCGCCTTGAAGAACTGCACGTGCCGGCGCGAGACCGTCACGTCGTCAAGGAAAATATCGGCGTCCGGGTGCCGCCCCACCGTTGTCACGGCGCTGTCCAGCAGGAATCGCGCGCCGGCGTTGGGGCCCGCGTGGGCGATCAGCAGGGCCGAGCCGGCCGGCAGCGAGTTCACGGCCGCCTGCTCGTCCGGGGCCAGCGGCGGGGCCTGGATGCGGCGGCCGCCGACGGGAGGGAGCTGGATGGACGTGGTGTCTGAAGCACCCGGCTGATCCTGGGAATCCGCCTGACCATTCACTCCGGCGTCGTTACCCGTGTCAACCATTGGTACTCCTCCTAAGCTTGATAGCTAAATGTGTGGACGTATGGCCCATCTGCGGCCCGCAGATGGTCCGTTCTTCTAGCCTACCTTTTCCTGGTACTCGGCGGCGCTGAGCAGGGAGGCGTGGGTGGACGCATCGGCCAGCGTGATTTCCACGAGCCAGCCGGCACCGTAGGGGTCCGAGTTGATCAGGGCGGGGTCGGCGTCGAGCGCTTCATTGCGCGCCGTCACGGTGCCGGTCAGCGGGGCGTAAATGTCGCTGACGCTCTTGGTGGACTCCACTTCGCCAACCACGGTGTCGGCAGTGACCTCCGTACCGGACTCGGGCACCTGGACGTAAACCACGTCGCCCAGGGCGTCCTGGGCGAAGTCTGTGATGCCAACCCGCACAACACCTTCGGCATTGGGCGCACCGACCCATTCGTGCTCGGCGGTGTAGGAGAGGTCTGCGGGGATGTTGCTCATGTGGCGCACCTTTCGGGGTTCATCGCTGCGGCGAGGAATGTGCAATGGATAACTTGGGCCAGTCCGGCCAGGGGTGTTGTTCCCTTTGGCCACGTCCAGTCTTTAGTGTGAAAGCCTTCTTGACAAGTCGAAGGTTGCTTCGAGACTTTTCTTGCCCCAAACGGGTGTCTGCGCTGACGCAGTGTGCGCCAGGGTGGCATGATGCCTTGTATGGGCGAATCGACTGCACCGCATCCGGACAACGCTCCCCTCCCCGCAGGGGGGGCCGGCCGCTCCGCCGGCAGGAAAAAGGTGCCGGCGTGGCTGACGCGCACCATCGTTGGCGTGGTGGCAGCCGTGGTGCTGCTGGTCGCGTATTACATTGCCTCGGTCACGGTGCCGCTGGCGTGGGCCACCTCCATTCGCGACCAGACGGGCGGCAAGCTGGGCAACGCCATCCCGCTGGGGATGTTCTATGGCTTCGTGTTTGCCTTTGTGCCGGTGCTGGTGGCGTGGCAGGCGCACCACAGGAAGCTGAACAAGTGGGTCCGCGTAGGGCTCCTCGTGGCGGGGCTGGTGCTGACCCTGCCCAACCTGCTCACCTTGTCCGTGGTGTACGGCAACACCGCCTCGGCTGCCGACGCCCGTGCCATCTGGACCACCGGCGGCGCCAACTGGTTTGGCACCTGGAGCCAGATCTTCATGGTGGCCGGCGTGGTGTGCGCCGTGGCCGTGATCGTGCTGGGCCGCGCCTGGATCCGCCGCGGCCGCCGGATCCGCCAGATCAAGGCTGCGGAAAAGCTGGTCCGCAAAAACGAACAAGCCAAGGCACGCGCGGACCTCGCCGCCCAACGCGCCGCGGACAAGGCGGCCAGGACCGCAGCGCGTGCCCACGCCCGCAACCCGCGGCAGGGCCCCCCATCCACGCCCTCCGAGCCCGACGCTCCGGGCGCCCCGGAGGCCTGAATGGTGGCACAGCAGCCCCGGGCGGCCCTGGTGCTGGCAGGCGTGTTCCCGGGCCAGTCCCCCGACGTGGTGGGCGAAGCAGCCAGGCTGGCAGCGGCTTTGGGCGCCGAATTGGTCTGCGCCTATGTCAACCCGGGCCGCTATGTGGTCTCCGAGGCGGCGGACGGCTCCGTGGCCACCGCGTCCGTGGACCCCGACTATGACGACGAGTCCGACGCCGAGTTCCCGGCCGGCCTCGCCGCCGGCCTGGACCGGCAGCTGGCGCCGCTGGGACTGCCCTGGCGGCCGCTGCTGCTGGCCGGGGACGTTGCGGATGCGCTGGCGCACTGTGCCGACACCCTGGCGGCGGCGTTGCTCGTGGTGGGCACGCACGGCGACGCGCACACCACGATGCACGACCTCTTCAAGCATTCGGTGGCCACCCGCCTGGCCCGCCGGCAGCACCGCCCCGTCCTGGTGGTCCCCACCCACCACGGCGCGCCCGACGGCGGCGCACCGGGAACTGCCCGCTGATGCCGGCCGCTGCAACCCGGCCGTTTCTGCGTGCGCAGTCCCTGGCCCTGGTGGCGCTGGGCGGGGCCCTTGGCACGGCGGCGCGTGAGGGACTGGTCCTCGCCCTGCCCGGTGGCGGCCCCCTGCCGTGGCCGATCATCGCCGCGAACCTCGCCGGGGCCTTCCTGCTGGGCTTCCTTTATGAGGAATTGACGCGGCCGCGCTGGGCGGGCCGCCGCGCAGCCAGGCTGCGGCTGCTGCTCGGGACCGGCTTTTGCGGCGGCTTCACCACGTACAGCACGCTGGCTGTGGGCACCGTGGCGCTGGCTGGAGCGGCGGCTCCCGGGGCCGGGTGGGCCGCGGGCTACGCGCTCGGCACAGTCGTTTTCGGCGCGTTCGCCACCTGGACCGGAATCCTGGCCGGCTCACGTCGTCCGCGGCCGGCTGCACCAGAAGTGGCGCCTGCCGGTTCCGCCAGCGGCCATGACAACGGAGGCAGCCGGTGAGCCCGCTGGTATTTGTGGCGCTGGCCGTGGCCGGCGGCGTGGGGGCGGTGGTCCGATTTGTGGTCGACGGCCTGATCCGCAGCCGCTTCAAGACGATTTTTCCCTGGGCAACGTTCGCCATCAATGTCACCGGCTCGCTGGCACTGGGCGTCCTGACGGCTCTTGCAGCCGGCTCCGTGCTCCCCGCCGGCGCCAGCCTCATCGCCGGCACGGGCTTTTTGGGTGGCTACACCACCTTCAGCACGGCCAGCTATGAAACCGTGCGGCTGATGGCCGAACGCCGCCATGTGGCATCACTGGCCAACGCCCTGGGCACGCTGCTGGTGTGTGTTGGCGCCGCCGCCGCCGGCTACTGGGCCGGTGCCGCCTGGGCCGGCTGAGCTGTTGGGGAAGTTGGAACAAGGCGGCCCGCACAGAGACGGCGAATCGCTGCACGGGCCTGGCCGCAGCTGACTTTGAGATAAGCGCATTGGCTACCAAGAACACTACCTGCCCGGCGGCCGAAAGCCAGCATCGCCGAAGCTGCCAAGCCGCCGCACGTGGCGGATAATCGAGGGAAAGGCCGGCAGCGGCCATGGAGGCGGGGAGGAAGCCATGCAGGCCGCACCGCGCATCACGGTGGAAGTGCCGGTCCTCGCCGTGGGCGCCGGCCCTGCCGACTACGAGGGCCTGGGCGTCCTGGTCGACGGTCTCCGGCGCCCACGCGGACTCCACATGACACTGCTGCACCTGGGGATCCTGGATGATTTCTCCCGGGAGGTTTCCCAGTGGACCCGGGGCATTTCCAGTCCCGGGGACGTCCAGGCGGCAACGGTCCGCTGGCTTGGGGCGCTGCCGGTCCTGGCCCCCTTTTCCGGACGCTCGGCAGCCCTGACAGTCCTCGGCGGAGGCAGCGTGTGCGGCCTTGAAGTCGGGGTGCCCCGGGAGGTCCGGGATTTCCAGGTGGAGCTGGTGCAGGCCCTGCACCGGCTGCTGGACGGGCTGCTCGTGGACAACGTCGACGATTTCATCCTCAGCTCACGGGCACTGGGCTACCGCCACCCCCATTGGACGCCCCACGTATCCGTGGGCAGGCCGAAAACCAGGGACCGCCGGCCGCTGGAGATCGAGCCGCTTGCGCTCGATTTTGGCGCCTCCCGGATCCGGAACCGCCAGTTTCTCCCGGAACCCGGGCCGGCCGGCACCTCCCCTGCCGCAAGCTGACCCTCACGGCTGGCGGCGGAACAGGCCCTGGCCCCGGCGAAGCACGCTGCCGGCAGCCCCGAGGACCGCATTCCGGGCCACAAATCCGCGGCGCATCATGGCCAGGCGGCCCATCCGGCGGGACATCGCGGCCATTCGCTGCGTCTTGCCCCGGCGCTGCCGGTCATAGGCCGCCAGCCCCTCCGCCACGGTGGCTGCGTTCCCCAAACACTTCGCCAGCACGGCACCGTCCACGATCGCCTCGCAGGCGCCCCTGCCCAGGAACGGTGCCATGGCGTGCGCGGCATCCCCCACCAGGGCCGTATTTCCGCCCACAAAGGACGGCAGGGGCGGGACTTCAAACAGTTCGTGGTGCAGGATGGCTCCTTCCTCCAACCGGTCCAGCACCTCGGTGACACCTGACCGCCACGAGCCAAAGACGTCCTGCAGGTGCTGGCGGTGCGGCGGCTTGAACGTGCCTCCGGCGTCAAGGCACGCATACCAGTTGCTGGCGTCCGGCCCGGCGGGCGTAATGCCGAACATGGCCCCTGGCGCCCAGGTTTCCCCGTAGCTGGAAACCGTTCCAGGCACGGTGCCGCGCCAGGCCACGGCCCCCAGGGTGCGTGCAGCATAGCGTTCCCCAAAGACGGTCCGCCGGGTGCCGCTGAAGGTGCCGTCGGCCCCCACCACCAGGTCGACGCCGGCCAGGCCCCGCTGGTCCGTGACCCCGTCGCTGAAGGTGATGCCGACGCCGTCGGCCAGGATCGCCAGCAGCGCCGACCGGGAGACCAGGTACAACCCGCCGCTCCCGCCCAACTCGACCAGCGCGCGGCCGGCCGGCGTGCGCAGGCCGGCGCTCCCGGCGTCGGACACCCGGACGGCAGCCTCGCGCACGCGCCGGCCCACCCCGATTTCGTCGAGCGCCTCGAGGGCTTCGGGCCACATGCCCAGCGACGTCCCCGTTGCCGGCAGGGCCGGGGAGCGCTCACGCACCGCAACGGCCCAGCCGTGCTGCGCCAGGGCCCTAGCCGCGGCCAGTCCGCCGATTCCCCCACCGATGACCACAGCGTTTCCCTTCATGGTCACGAGCCTACGCCCGGCGGGCCCCAGGTTCGACCCACGGGCGGCAGTGCCCGCGGCCATAACTTGCAATAAAACCATTGCACTTCAATCAAACACGTGCAACACTTTATTTGCAGGTCAACAAGCGAGGGGAATGTCATGGAAACCAGCACGGACCGGATAGAACGCGAGATCAGCATTGCCGCCAGCGCGGAGAAGGTTTGGGAGCTCATCCGGCGCCCCGGCTGGTGGATCAACGACGGCGAGGTGGTGGACCACGCCTTCGACCCGGACAGCGATGTCAATGTCATCATCCATCCGGTGCACGGCACCTTCCGCATCCGGACCGTCGCCCTCGAGGCACCGCGGTACGCGGCGTTCCGGTGGCTGGGCGACGATGACGCCGCACCCACCACGCTGGTGGAGTTCTGGATCGATGGGGACGACTCCGGCGTGACACTGCGGGTGGCGGAGAGCGGCTTCGACTCCTTGGGCGTCAGCGAAGAAGAGCGGCGCAGGAAGTTTGAAGGAAACGCCGAGGGCTGGCAGATCGAGCTGGACGCGGCCCTGAAGTGGGCGCAAAGGGCATGACCACAACGTCGACGGCGCCCGTGTTCGCGGCACTGGGCGATCCCCACCGCCAGCAACTGCTCACGCTGCTGGCGCGCGGGGGTGCCGCATCGGCGTCGTCGCTGGCACCGTCATTGCCGGTGTCGAGGCAGGCGGTGGACCGCCATCTGCGCATACTGTCCAGCGCGGGCCTGGTGGAGCCGCGGCGCTCGGGGCGCGAGGTGCTGTACTCCGTCCGCCGGGCGGAGCTGGACCGTTCAGCGGCGTGGCTCCGGGACCTTGCCGACGGCTGGGACCGGCGGCTTTCCGCCATCAAGGCTGCTGCCGAGGCGCCCGAATAGGGCTGCCGCCGCAGGCAGGGTCAGTCCGCCGGCGCAACGCTGAGCGACGGGACCACTCCGGCAACAACCTCCGCGGCAAACCCGTCCAGGCTCGCCGTGGAGGGTGCGGCCTCCCCGTCCCCGGCGTGAAAGCGCCACAGGAATGCCCGGTGCATGGCGGCCCCCGTCAACGCCATCGCGGCACCCTCAAGCGGCGCGCCGCGGCGGATGCGCCCTGCCGCCTGTTCGCCGGCCAGATACCCGCGTACCGCCGAGCTGATGATTTCCGGCCCCGTCCCGTGCGCCTGCACGGCGTCACGGTGCCGGGCCAGCAGCAGGCTGTCGGAAAAGATGGACATGCCGATCGGCAGGACCGTCAGGTAGAAGCCCGTCACCTCGGCCACCACCAGCCGCAGGTTGCCCTCCAGCGTCCCGCGGCCAATGAGGTCCGCGCCTCCCCGTCCCAGCACGCCGACCGGGGGCAGGCGTTCTGCCAGCACGGCCAAAAAGAGCCCGATCTTGTCCTCAAAGTGCCGGTACAGCAGGGGTTCGGAACAACCGCTGGCCCGGGCAATCTCCTTGGTGGTGGTGCGCGCCAGCCCCTTCGACCGCATGACCCGCAGGGCCCCGTCCAAAATTGCTTCCCGCGTTGGTTTCACGTCCAGCCCCTTCCCTGTTAGTAAATACTAACCTAAGATTGGTGGACACTAACCGCGGTGCCCGCAGCAGGGCGGACGCAAGGAGGAAGTGCCATGTCATTGCCAATTTTGTCATTGCCAATTTTGGTCACCGGCGGCACGGGGCGGCTCGGCACGCAGGTGGTCGCCCGGCTGCTGGGAGCCGGCCCCACCGTCCGCGTGCTGACGCACCGGCGGGCCGCAAACGACGGCGTCGGGCAGGTGCAGGGCGACCTCACCACCGGTGCCGGGATCGACGCCGCGGTGTCCGGGGTGGGGACGGTGGTCCACTGCGCCGGAAGCGCCAAGGGCGACGAGGCCATGACGCGCACGCTCGTTGCCGCGGCACACCGGGCCGGCGTCGGACACCTGGTCTACATTTCCGTCGTGGGCGCGGATCGCGTCCCCGTGATCGGCCGGCTCGACCGCATGGCTTTTGGCTACTTCGCGGCCAAGCGTGCCGCCGAGCGGGTCCTGGAAAGTTCCGGCATCCCGTATTCGATCCTGCGTGCCACCCAGTTCCAGGAGTCGATGCTGGCCGTGGCCCGGCAGCTGGCCAAGTCACCCCTGGTCCCGGCCCCCACGGGCTCACGGTTCCAGCCGATCGCCGTCGATGAGGTGGCGGCGCGGCTGGTGGAGCTCGCCCTCGGCGAACCGGCCGGGCTGGTGGAGGAAATGGGCGGGCCCACGGCCTACCTCAGCAGCGAGCTGGTCCGCAGCTACCTCGCCGCCACCCACCGGCGCCGGCTCTTCATCCCGCTGCGCATGCCCGGCGGGGCGGCCGCTGCCATCCGGGCAGGGGCAAACCTCACCCCGGCCCACGCCGTCGGCGTGCAGACCTGGGAAGGGCTGCTGGCCTCCGCCGCGGGAAGCTGAAGCCGGGCAGCGCCGGGGCCGGGGCGCTATTTATTCAGGGCATTGCGCCGGACCCAGCCGATGACGCCCGTGGCCACGAACAGGATGACGGCGATCACGGCCAGCCAGAGCAGGCCCTTGATGACAAACCCCAGGATCGAGAGGACAACCCAGATGACAAGGAGGGTGATGAGTATTCCAACCATTGCGCCAAACTACACCCATGGGCGGCTTTTTCCCATGACCTCGCGGGCGCGCCGCACGGTGTGATCCAGAAAACATTACCGACCAGTAACAAAAAGCTGTTGCAACGCCACCGCCCCGGGTACGCTGGCGAACATGAACGAATACCAGCCTCCCCTTGCCGACATCGCCTTCGCACTGGAGCACGTTGTCGGATACCCGGAGATCGCCAAAATGCCCGGGTTTGACCACGCGGACCTCACCACTGCCGTCGAACTTCTTGAGCAGTGCGGTGACTTCATGGCCGCGGCCGTGGCACCCACCAACCGTCGGGGCGACGTCCAGGGGTCCCGCCTCCAACCGGACGGCACGGTGGTGACACCCGACGGCTTCAAGGAGGTCTACCACCAGTATGTCGAGGCCGGGTGGGGCACCGTGCCGCTGCCGGAGGAGTATGGCGGCGGCGGATTCCCCCGCACGGTGGGCGTGGTGGTCCAGGAGCTCATGACCAGTGCCAACATGGCATTCTCGCTGTGCCCGCTGCTCACCCAGGGCGCCATCGAAGCGCTGCTGCACTACGGCGACGACGTGCTCAAGGACCGCTTTCTGCCCAAGATGGTGACCGGCGAGTGGACCGGCACGATGAACCTGACCGAACCCCAGGCCGGTTCCGACGTCGGGGCGCTGACCACGCGGGCCGTCAAGCAGGAGGACGGCAGCTACTCCATTACCGGACAAAAGATCTTCATCACCTACGGCGACCACGACATGGCCGAACAGATTGTCCACCTCGTGCTGGCCCGCACGCCCGGCGCCCCCGCCGGCACGCGCGGCATCTCCTGCTTCATGGTGCCCAAATACCTGGTCAATGACGACGGCTCGCTGGGCCGGCGCAACGCCGTCGAGACGGTCTCACTCGAACACAAGATGGGCATCCATGCCTCCCCCACCTGCGTACTCTCCTACGAAGGCGCCACCGGCCACCTCATTGGCGGGGAGAACCAGGGCATGCGCATCATGTTCGTCATGATGAACAGTGCCCGGCTGGGCGTCGGCGTGCAAGGGCTGGCCGTGGCCGAACGCGCCTACCAGCAGTCGCTGGCCTATGCGCAGGAACGCCGCCAGGGACTCGCCACCGGCGCCACGGGAACCAGCTCGGCGATCATTGAGTTCCCCGATGTGCGCCGGATGCTCATGACCCAGCGCGCCCAGATTGCCGCCCTGCGGTACCTGATCCTGCTTGACGCCACCTACGTTGACCGCAGCAGCAGCGATCCCGACCCCGCCGCGCGGGCGCGTGCCGAGGAGATCGTTGGCATCCTCACGCCCATCTGCAAGTCGTTCGGCACCGACCTGGGCAACGAGCTGACGTCCCTGGCGCTGCAGGTCCACGGCGGCATGGGCTTTATTGAAGAGACCGGCGCGGCCCAGCACGTGCGCGACGTGCGCATCGCGGCCATTTACGAGGGCACCAACGGGATCCAGGCCGCGGACCTCGTCGGCCGGAAGCTGGGTGTGCGCGGCGGTGCGTCGATGCTGGAGTTCCTGGCTTCCATGCGCGGCATCGAAACCGGGCTGGCTGACGCCGGCGCAGACTTTGAGTCCATCCGCAAGGAACTGAGCCGGCAGTTCGACGCCCTCGAGGAAGCCACCCGGTGGATGCTGGCCAACGGCCCGGCCGGCCCGGACGCCGCACTCGCCGGCTCGACGCCCTACCTGCGCATGTGGGGGCTGTGCACCTCGGCGTGGATGCTGGCACGTGCCGCACTGGCGGCACCGGCCACGGGCGACCCGGCACTGGCGCAGGCCCAGCTGGTGCTGGCCCGCTTCCACGCCGAGCAGCTGCTGCCGCAATGCGCCAGCCTGCTCGGTGCCGCCACCGCCGGCACCCGGGACCTGTTCGCCCTGGACGCCGACCAGCTGGCCGGGGCAACTCGGCGGGCGCGCAGCTAGCGGCCCGTAGTACTTAAACGACCGGGGCGGTGTCCATATGGACACCGCCCCGGTCGTTTGGTCGGGCTGACAGGATTTGAACCTGCGACCCCCTGACCCCCAGTCAGGTGCGCTACCAAGCTGCGCTACAGCCCGAAAGTCCAGCGTTCGGGAGGCATCTCCCGTGGCCGAACCACCTGAAAAAGCTTACCCCATAAAAACAGCCGGACCGACCATTCCTGCTGTGACAGGGGTCTCAAACTGCGCCTCGGGGGCTACTTTTTCCGGCTGCGCTTTTCCCGCACGCGCATGCTGACCTCAAGGGGCGTCCCTTCAAAGCCAAACGTCTCGCGCAGGCGGCGGGTGATGAAGCGGCGGTAGCCGGGATCCAGGAAGCCGGTGGTGAACAGCACGAACTTCGGCGGGCGGCTGGAGGCCTGCGTGCCGAAGAGGATGCGCGGCTGCTTGCCGCCGCGCACGGGGTGCGGGTGTTCGGAGACCAGCTCGCCCAGGAAGGCATTGAGGCGCCCGGTGGGGATGCGGCGGTCCCAGTTCTCCAGGGCCAGGTCCAGTGCCGGCACCAGCTTGTCCTTGTGCCAGCCGGTCTTGGCGGAGATGTTCACCCGCGGCGCCCAGTCAACGTGTGCCAGGTCCTGCTCGATTTCCCGTTCCAGGTACCTGCGGCGCTCGTCGTCCAGCAGGTCCCACTTGTTGAACGCCAGCACGAGGGCCCGGCCGGACTCGATGGCCAGCTGGAGGATGCGCACGTCCTGTTCGCTGAGGACCTCGTCGACTGCCAGCAGCACCACCGCGACCTCGGCCTTTTCCAGCGCGGTCTGGGTGCGCAGCGACGCGTAGAAGTCAGCGCCCTGGGCCATGTGCTGGCGGCGGCGGATGCCGGCCGTGTCCACAAAGCGCCAGGTGCGCCCGCCCAGCTCGATGAGTTCGTCCACAGGGTCGCGGGTCGTGCCGGCCACGTTGTCCACCACGACCCGGTCCGAGCCGGCCAGCTTGTTCAGCAGCGACGACTTGCCCACGTTGGGCCGGCCGATCAACGCAATGCGGCGCGGGCCGCCCGTGCGCTCCACCCCGGCCACTGCGGAGAACTCCGGCAGCACGTCCATGACCGCGTCCAGCATGTCGGCCACACCGCGGCCGTGGACTGCGGAGACCGGGTGCGGCTCGCCCAGGCCCAGGCCCCACAGCATGGCGGCGTCGGCCTCCTGGACGAGGTCGTCAATCTTGTTGCCCGCGAGGATCACGGGCTTCTTCGACTTGCGCAGCATGCGCACGATGGCCTCGTCGGAGGCGGTGATGCCCACAATCGCGTCCACCACGAGCAGCACGGCATCGGCCATTTCCACGGCGACCTCGGCCTGTTCGGCCACTCGCTGGTCAATGCCGCGGGCGGCGTGCTCCCAGCCGCCGGTGTCCACGATGGTGAAGTTGCGCCCGTTCCAGTTGGCCGAGTACTGGACCCGGTCGCGCGTCACCCCGGGGGTGTCCTCCACGACGGCCTCGCGCCGGCCCAGGATGCGGTTGACGAGCGTGGACTTGCCCACGTTCGGCCGTCCCACGATGGCCAGGACGGGGTCCTGGCGCAAGGCATCCTCGGAGGTGCCGTCGTCGAACCCGCCGGCCAGCAGGGCGGCGTCGTCGTCGTCGAGTTCGTAGCTGGCCAGGCCGGCCAGCAGCCCGGCGGCACGCGCCTCGGCGTCTTCGTCGGAGATTTCCGCCAGCCGCTCGGCAACATGGTCGGCACCCGTGGGAACGTAGTCCGGGTGGCCAAGCTCACCCTGGCCGGGGTGCGTGGCAGACGTGGGGTCGCTCATGGTTGCTGTCCTTTGTGCTTGGAAGTTGAATGGCCGGCCGCAGGCAAACCCTGCCCCGTGGCGGCCAATGCGGCCTGTATGTGCCCGGCCAGCCGCTGTTGGATTCTTTCGGTTGCCCTGTCCATTGAAACACGGCCGGAAAAACCCGGCTCCCGCTCAACCGTCAGCGGCTCCCCGAACACCACGTGCAGATGGCGCCGCGGCCGGGGAATGAAGTTGCGTGGTTCGTGCCCGGCCCGGGTGCCAAGGATGGCGACGGGCACCACGGCGGCGCCCGAGTTCAGCGCCAGCCAGGCCACCCCGCCGTTGACGTGGGCGGCGTCCCCGGTCCCCCGCGTGCCTTCAGGCAGGATGCCGACGCAGTCGCCCCGGTCCAGCACCTCCTTGGCAAGCTGCAGGGCCCGGCGGTCCCCCGCCCGGTCCACGGGAATCTGCCCGGAGGCGGCCAGGACCCAGCCCAGGAAGCCCTTGAACATCTCCTGGGCGACGATGACGTGCATGTACCGGCTGGCGGCGCCCACCATGACCGGCCCGTCCAAAAAGCTCAGGTGGTTGGCGGCAAAGATGACCGGGCCATCCGCGGGGATGTTTTCACGCCCGGCCACGGTGGTGCGGTACACCGCGTGGTCCAGCACCCTGCCCACGGGCCGGCTCCACCACGTTTTCCACCGCGGAGGGGCCGCGTCCAGAACAAGCGGCGGCCGCCCCCCGTCCGACTTCACTGCCTTCATGCAGCAGGGCCCTCGTTAACCGAGCGCCGCACCACGTTGATCACGGCGTCCACGGTCTCGGCAAAGTCCAGCTCGGACGAGTCCACGGTGTAGACGCCGTCGGCCGCCCGCTGGAAGTCGACCACGGTGGCATCCTTGGCATCACGGCCCACCACCTGTTCGCGCAGCTGGGCCTGCGACTGCGTCCCGCCCAGCTGGATCCCGCGGCGCCGCAGCCGCGCCTCCTCGCTGGCGGTGAGGATGAGCCGGGCCTCGGCGTTGGGGGCCACCACGGTGGTGATGTCACGGCCTTCCACCACGATCCGGTGGCCGCATTGGGCAATGATTTCCTGCTGGCGGCGCACCAGTTCGCGGCGCGCCCCGAGGTTGGTGGCGACGGCGCTGACGGCCTTCGAGATGGCGGGTTCACGGATGGGTGCAGTGACGTCAATGCCGTTGACCCTGACAAACCCGCCATCCGGGGTGAGGCTTTGCTCGATCTTCAGCGTCCGCGCCGCCGCTTCCACGGCGGCCGCGTTTTCCAGGTTGATGCGGCCGTTGAGGCAGTGCCAGGTCACGGCCCGGTACATGGCGCCCGTGTCCAGGAACGCCAGTCCCAGGCGCCGCGCCACGGCCTTGCTGACGCTTGACTTCCCCGAGCCGGACGGCCCGTCGACGGCCACCACCAGCGGCTTGCCCAGGCGCAGCCGCTCCGGGGCCGCCGGCTGCGGAAATGTCACATACATGTCGGTCACAAAATTACCTTCCATCCACGTTCCGTCAGGTCCTCCACCAGGCTTGCACGCTTGGATGGCAGCACCGAAATCTCCACCATGCCCACCTGCAGGCCGGCCGAGTGGTCCATGCGCAGGTCCTCGACGTTGACGCCGATGTGGCCGATCTCCGTCAGCAGCCGGGCAATCTGTCCCGGCTTGTCATCGACCAGCACCGTCAGCCAGGTGTACTGCTGGGCAGGCCCGCCGTGCTTGCCCGGAATGCGCCTCTGCCCCGCGTTGCCCTCGGCCATCAGCTGGGCCAGGTCCAGGCGTGCACCCGGTGCGGTGGGCGCGCTGAGCGTGTTGATCAGCCGGTCCAGGTCCGCGCGCACGCCCTGCATGATGTCCAGCAGCTTCGGCGCGTTGGCCCCGAGGATCTGCACCCACAGGGCCGGGTCGCTGGCGGCGATCCGGGTCACGTCGCGCAGGCCGTTGCCTGCCAGCGACAGCGCATGCTGCGGAATCTCCTGCAGCCGGCTGGCCACGAGTGAGCTCATGAGCTGCGGCAGGTGGCTGACCAGGGCCACGGCGGCGTCATGCTCGTCAGGAGTGAAGCGGAACACCACGGCGTTGAGGTCGATCGCCAGGGAATGGGCCACCTTCACCGCATGCTTTGAACTGGCCTCGGACGCGCACAGCACCCACGGCATGGAGTTGAAAAGTTCCCCGAGCGCAGCCACCGGCCCGGACTTCTCCCGTCCGGCCATGGGGTGCGTGCCCACATAGCGGGCCAGCATGCCCTGGCCACCGGGGCCCAGGATCTCGGCCAGTTCCGTCGCCACGGCCACCTTGACGCTGGCAATGTCCACCACGACGGCGGAGGCGTACCTTTGCAGGGCACCGGCCACCACGGCTGCGGTGACGTCCGGCGGCGCCGCCACGACCACCAATTGGGGGTCCAGGTCCTCAGCCGCGTCAAAGGCGCGGCCGGCACCGATGTCCACGGCGACGGCCTGGGCCGACGGCGAAGGATCGGAGAGGACCACGTCGATGCCGTGGGCGCGCAGGCCCAGCCCAATGCTGGCGCCGAGCAGGCCGGTGCCCAGGACCAGGACGGGACCCGTCAAGTGCGTAGGATTCATCCGTCGCCTACATCCCCACTTCTGCCAGCAGGTGGCCCACCTCGTGCCGGCCCAGGATGCGGATGCTGCCCTGGCGCTGGTCGCCCAGGGCGATGGGGCCGAACTTGACCCGGACCAGGCGTTCCACCGGGTAGCCCACGGCCTCAAACATGCGCCGCACGATCCGGTTCTTGCCGGAGTGCAGCACCACCTCGGCCAGCACGTGGCCCGGGGTGGAATCCACCAGGCGGAAGGAATCAACCTTGGCCCAGCCGTCCTCCAGCTCCACGCCATCCTTGAGCTGGGCGCCGACGCCGTGCGCCATGGGCCCGCGGACCTGGACGAGGTAGGTTTTCTGCACCCCGTACTTGGGGTGGCTGAGACGGTTGGCGAGCTCGCCGTCGTTGGTCAACAGCAGCAGGCCCTCGGTGTTGGTGTCCAGCCGCCCAACGTGGAAGAGCCGCTCGCGGGTCTGGCGCTTCTTCAGGAAGTCGCTGATGCAGGGGCGGCCCTCGGGGTCGTCCATGGTGGAGACAACGCCCTTGGGCTTGTTGAACACCATGTAAATGAGGGACTCATCCGTCTGGATGGTCATGCCGTCCACGGCAATTTCCACCGCCTCCGGGTCCACGCGCAGGCCCAGCTGGGTGACCGTCACGCCGTCGACCTGGACGCGGCCTTCGAGGATCATGTCCTCGCAGAGGCGGCGCGAGGCCACCCCGGCCATGGCCATGACCTTTTGCAGGCGCACGCCGTCGGCGTTGTGGATGTCCACGTCGTCCGTGGTGCGCTCCGGGCGGCGGTTCTGCTCGGTGGGACGGTTCTTGACCGGTCCCAGGTTGCGCCCGTACTGGTCATTCTTGAAGGGGCGGGCGCCCGGCTGAGACGGCTTGCGGGTGCCGGATCCGGAACGGGCCGCGGCCCGCGCGCCGAACTTGTTGGCGCCGGCGGTGGTTCCGCCCTTCGGGCCGCCGAACTTGCCCCCCGGCTTCGGGGCGCCGGAGCGCGGTCCGCCGGAACGGGGGTTGCCGCCTCGCGGCTGGTTCTGCCCGGACGAGCTCCCGGAACGGGGCGACGGTGTCATTGGTGTGTCCTTAATGCTGCTGTGGTTGCGTAGCTGTACGGGGGTGTCCCTGGACGGACCAGGGTCGGTGCATGACGGGGCAGGTCCCTTGCGGGTCCTTGGGCGGAAGGGGCGGGGCTAAAGGCTGGCGTCATCAAAGTCATGAAGGTTTTCCAGGCCAGGCAGGTGTTGTGCAATGTGCGGCAAATCATCCACGCTCCCAATCCCCAACCGTTCCAAAAAGTACGCTGTGGTGCGGTACAGGAATGCCCCTGACACCGGGTCGGTGCCCACTTCCTTAATCAGGCCGCGTTGCGCGAGCGTCCTCACCACGGAATCCACGTTCACGCCACGGATGGCCGAAACACGGGCCCGCGAGACCGGCTGGCGGTAGGCAATCACCGCCAAGGTCTCCAAGGCCGCCTGCGTGAGCCGGGCCGTTTGGCCGTCCACAACAAACTGTGACACGATCCCGGAATATGCGGCCCGTGAATAAACACGCCATCCCCCGGCAAGCTGCCGCAGTTCAAAGCCGCGCACCGGCAAGGTGCCACCGTCCCTAGTATAGCCGTCGTACTCGCGGGCCAGTTCGTGCAACAGCTCACGCACCCTGGCCGTCGGCAGGCCCACGACGGCGGCCAGCTGCTCCTCCGGGACGGGCTCGTCCACCACCATCAGCACTGCCTCGAGCGCCGCCCGGACCCCGCCGGGGCTGTCCTCGACGCCCGCGTGGCCGGGGGCGCTCCCGGGGCCGCCGTCGGGGCCGCCGTCGGGGGCAGGATCCGGCGGCAGGTCTTCCAAGCTCATGGTGCGGCCTTTCATGCTGTCGGCTGGGCGTGGTCAAGGGGAAGGAAGGCGTCGGACCGGCCGGGTTCGCCGTCGTCGTCAAAGTCGCTGGCCGTGGGCCCGGCGTGGCGGGCGCCCGCGCTCCAGTGCACCAGCAGCTCCCCCAGCGGGCTGGCCTGGTCAAAGGAAATGACGGCGTCGCGGAAGAGTTCCAGCAGGGCCAGGAAGCGGGCAATCACCACCATGTTGTTCTCCGCGCCGGCGCTCAGGGCACGGAAGGACAGCGGCCGCCCCGTCCACCCTTCGGCGGCGGGATCGGCAGGGTCCGGCATGCCGGCGGTCAGCAGGGAGGTGACGATCATGGCCTGTTCCCGGACGCTGACGGGGGCAATGTGCAGGTGGGCCAGGCCCACTTCCGTGGGCGCTGCCTGCTTCGGCTCCATGGCCCGGGCCGCCAATTCGGCGAATTGTTTCGGGGTGTGGCGCCACACCAGTTCCGGCAGGAGCGCGGCAAAGTGCGGTTCCAGGCCCGCCATCCGCGGATACCGCCGCGCCTCGCGCTCCAGTTCGTCACCGAGCAGGAACGCCACTTCCTTGAACGCCTTGTATTGCAGGAGCCTGGCAAACAACAGGTCGCGTGCCTCCAAGAGGGCCAGGTCGTCGTCGTTTTCCACCTCGCCGGCGGGCAGCAGCCGGGCGGCCTTGAGGTCAAGCAAGGTGGCGGCAAGGACCAGGAACTCGCTGGCCTCATCCAGGGCCCATTCCCCGCCGGGTTCCTGCAGGGCCTTCAGGTAGGCGATGAACTCGTCCGTGACCGTGGCGATGGCCACGTCCGTGATGTCCAGTTCATGTTTGGAAATGAGGCCCAGGAGCAGGTCGAAGGGGCCGGTGAAGTTCTCCAACCGGACCTCAAAGCGCGCCTTGCCCGGAGCGGCTTCAGGAATCGGATCCTGCGCGGAAGGGCCGTGCGGCGGTGCGGCGTCCAGTTTAGGGTGCGCCGCCACGGGCGATCAGCTCTTTGGCCAGGCGGCGGTAGGAGTCGGCGCCCTGGTGGTTGCTCGCAAACGACGTGATGGGCTCGGCCGCCACGGACGCGTCGGCAAACTTGATGGTGCGCTTGATGACGGTCTCAAACACCTTGTCGCCAAATGCCTCCACCAGCCGTGCCAGCACCTCGCGGCCGTGGAGGGTCCGCGCGTCGTACATGGTGGCCAGCACGCCGTCCACCTGCAGGCGGGGGTTCAGGCGGTCGGTGACCTTGTCGATGGTTTCCACCAGCAGGGCCACGGCACGCAGGGCAAAAAATTCGCAGATGAGCGGGATGATGACGCCGTGCGCCGCGGTGAGGGCGTTGACGGTCAGCAGGCCCAGGGACGGCTGGCAATCGATCAGGACCACGTCGTAGTCGTCCTCGACCTTGCGCAGCGCACTGGCCAGGACCTGCTCGCGGGCCACCTCGTTGACGAGCTGGACTTCCGCCGCGGAAAGGTCGATGTTGGCCGGCAGGATGTCGATGTTCTCGATGTCGGTGTGCAGGATGGCCTCGCGGATGTCCACCTTGCGGTCCATCAGCACGTTGTAGACGGTGATGTCCAGCTCGTGCGGGTTGGTGCCCAGCCCGGCGGACAGCGCGCCCTGCGGGTCGAAGTCCACCAGCAGCACCCTGCGCCCGGACTCGGCCAGCGCGGCGCCGAGGTTGATGGTCGACGTCGTCTTGCCCACCCCGCCCTTTTGGTTCACCATCGCGATGACGCGGGCAGGGCCGTGGGACGTGAGGACGGGGGGCTCCGGAAATTCGGTCAGGGGCCGTCCGGTCGGTCCCAAAACGTCTTCGCCCGCGAGTGCCGTTGCACCCTGCTCGTTGCTCACCTGTCAGTCCACACTTTCGCCGCTGTGTTGATTTTTTACCGCTGCCATCCCCTACGTTACCGGGTGGGTGTGGCATGTTTTGGACATTTGCCCGCTTTCAACTTTGAGCCTTGACTCTCAACTTGAGCCTGAATGTTGAGGGTGTGGTCGGGTGGCCAGCCTATACTTCGGATTGATGAGCAACCCTAAGAAACCTTCCCCGAAAAGTTCCGAACGCCGCAAGGACGTGGTCCGCGCCGAAAAGCTGCAGGCCGGCTACGGCACCAAGGCGGTGTGCGGCGTGGTCAGCTTCAGCCTCCACGCCGGGCAGGCCCTGGCCCTGGTGGGGCCCAACGGCGCCGGCAAGTCCACCGTGGTGAAAACCGTGGTGGGCCAGCTCGAGGCCGTCTCCGGCACCGCCTTGATCAACGGGGACGAGGTGGACGACAGGACCCTGGACTTCCGGCGCGAGGTGGCCGTGGTGTTCGACGACGACGCCTTCTTCCCCGCCCTCACGGTTGAGGAACACCTGGCCATTGTCTCGGCCGGGCACGGCGTGCACGACGTCGAGGAAGTCATTGCCTCCGAACTGGACTTCTTCGGGCTGGGCCAGCTGGCCAAGTCCCGTCCCTACAACCTCTCTTCCGGCCAGCGCCGCCGCATGCTTCTGGCATCCGCTTTCGTGCGGCCGCGTTCGCTGCTGGTGCTCGACGAGCCCGAACAGCGCCTGGACACCGGCATGCGGCACCGGCTCGCCGAACGCCTCCGCGCCGAGGTCGACGCCGGGCTGGCCCTCCTGGTGGTGACCCACGACCCCGACTTCCTCTCCACCGTGGCCACCAAGGCGCTCTTCATCGCCGATTCCATCCACTCAATGACCCCGGCCCAGGCGGCCGTGGCCATCTCCTCCGAAAACCCGCACGTTGACTAGCCACATGACCATGGAAACCAGCGACCGCTTCAATGCCAGGGAAATTCGGCAGTACACCTTCCGGGCGGGACTGAGCCGCACCGAGGGCGGCGTCATGGAGCTGGTCTCCGAGGCGTACACCTTCGTGCTGGGCGGGCTGACCCTGCTCACCATGGCCGGTGCCATCATCGTGGGCCTGCGCAACAGCCTGGGCGTGGGCCACGAGTCCGCCCTCGCCGCCACCGTGGTGGCCCCCGGCTTCCACTCGGTCACTCTCCTCCAGGCCAGCGCCACCGTGATGATCACCCTCGCCGCGGCGCTGCTTGCCGTGGAGATGACGGTCGGCCCCATCACCATGACCCTGCCTCAGACGGCGTGGTGGCTGGGGCTGCCGGTCAGGCGCCGGGGCTTCATCCAGCCCGGCTTCCTCAAGTCGCTGATCTGGCCCGCTGCGGCAGCCGTGGTGGTTGTCATCCCGGTGGCCCTCGGCATGGCGTCGGCTCCCACACCGGGCCGGATAGCCCTCGCCGTGCTGTGCGGCATCGGGCTGGGCTGGCTGCTTTACGGGCTGGCCGCGTGGTGCCAGATCACCAACACCGGCGGCTGGCTGAAGGTGCTGACCGGGGTGGTGACCCTGGTGGCACCGCTGACCCTCGTGGGCACGGCGCTGTACAACAACACGGCCGGAACGGGCGCCATTACCGGGGCGCAGACCGCGTGGTTGGAATACCTGCCCACCAGCTGGCCGCTGCTGGTTGCCAACGGCGCCCTTTGGCCGCTGGTCATGGTGTTGTTTGCCCTGCTGCTGCTGGCCGGCGTGTACTGGAACCTGGAGCGGATCACCACGGCGAAGCTAAAGGAGGGTGCGGCTGCGGGTGCCTATGTGGCCGGTTCCCTCATGTCCATGGACGCCTCCGAGCTCTCCCGCTCGCTGGGCGGCGGGCGGTCGTCAGGCAATGCCAAGATACGGCTGCCCCTGGTCTTCCACGGCGGCACGGTGTTTTCACGCAGCGTCAAGACCCTGCTCAGCACGCATGCCACCATGGCCCTGCGCTCCCCCTTGTCGCTATTGCGGGTATTGGTGCTCGCTGCCATTCCGGCCAGCCTGGCAGCGGTGCAGTACCTGGGCAATGCCGTGTTGATTGCCGTGGTGCTGTATTTCTGCGCCCACTTTGCCGCCACGTCACTGGGCGCCACGGCACGTTTCGCCAACGGCAACCCGGCCGTGGACATGCTCATGCCGCTGCCGGCCAAGATTGTCCGCAGGGTGCACTATGTCTGGCCGGCCGTCGGCATGACGGTGTGGGCCGCGATGTGCTTCGGCCTTCTGCTCGCCCTGGGTGTCGGTTCCCCGGCCCTGCTGGTGCTGGCCATCCTGGCCGGCCCCGGGCTGGGCGGGGCGACCTTGCGCGCAGCGTTCCGCCCCGCACCCGACTGGAACATGCCGGCCGTGGCCACAGCATCCGGCCCCATCCCGACCGGCGCCGTGCGGGCCTTCCTGGTGGGCCCGGACCTGACACTGATTTCACTGCTGCCGGTGCTGATCTGCCTGATTTCCGGCGGCGTGCCCCCCATCGCCTTCCCCGCCCAGCTGGGGTTGACCCTGATCGCGTATGCGTGGGGCACGCACGTGCGCAAGCCAAAGTCGGCAAAGTCCGGCGGCCTGTTCGGCATGCCGCCGGTGCCCGTCCAAAAGTAGCGCGGCCCGGACTGCGCGCATAAGCGTCCATGCCCGCTTCCCTTATGCGCCGGACCCGGGCCGGGTTTGGCGCAGCTCGTCCACCGGCGCCAAACCCGTGGCGGGTCCGGCGCACAAGAAAAGCGGCCCCAGCTTATGCGCCAAACCCGCCCGCCAGTCCGGCGCAGAATGTCCGGCGACGGTGGGAGCAGCCGGGATTTCACGCACCCGACTTTATGCGCCGAATTCGGCAGGGAGTTTTGCGCAGAAGGTTCCTCGGCTTCCCTTATGCGCCGGACCCGGGCCGGGTTTGGCGCAGCTCGTCCACCGGCGCCAAACCCGTGGCGGGTCCGGCGCACAAGAAAAGCGGCCCCAGCTTATGCGCCAAGCCCGCCCGCCAGTCCGGCGCAGGGTGGGAGGGGCGCGGGCCGGGGTCCCGGCGTCGTGCTTCCCCTGAAAACAAAGAGCGGGCGGCCGCCCTTCGAAAAGGGAGGCCGCCCGCTCTTGTGCAGAAGCTACACTCCGGCAGGTACCCGCTCGTCCTCGAGGGGGGCGTCGGCTTCCACTGCGTGGCCGTCGGCTTCGAGGGACAGCTCGTCGAAGGGGCGGCGGCCTGACAGCACTGCCCGGGCCTGGTCGATGTCCAGCTCGCGGGTCCACTTGCCCACCAGCAGCGCGGCCACGGCATTGCCGGTGAAGTTGGTCAGCGCGCGGCACTCGGACATGAACTTGTCGATGCCCACGATCACGCCCATGCCGTCGAGCAGGATCGGCTTGTGGGCCTGAAGCCCGGCGGCGAGGGTGGCCAGGCCGGCGCCGGTGACACCGGCGGCGCCCTTGGAGGCGATCACCATGAAGACCAGCAGGCCGATCTGCTCGCCAAGGTTCATCGGCATGCCCATGGCGGTGGAGATGAAGATGGAGCTCATGGTCAGGTAGATGGCGGTGCCGTCAAGGTTGAAGGAGTAGCCGGTGGGGACGGTGATGCCCACCACGGGCTTGGAGACGCCCACGTGTTCCATCTTGGCAATGAGGCGCGGCAGCGCGGATTCTGAGGAGGAGGTGGCGAAGATCAGCAGGTATTCGCGGGCCAGGTAGCGCATCAGGGCGAAGATGTTCAGGCCCGTGACCACACGCAGGATGGAGCCGAGGATGACCACGATGAACAGGGCGCAGGTCAGGTAAAATGCGCCCATGAGGATGGCCATGGAACCGATGGCGGCCCAGCCGGTGGCACCGACGACGGCGGCGATGGCACCGAAGGCGCCTACCGGGGCGACCCACATGATCATCATCATCAGCTTGAAGACCACTTTTTGGATGTTCTTCACGGCGTTGAGCACAGGCTCGCCGGCCTTGCCCATGGACTGGAGCGCGAAACCGACCAGCAGGGCCAGCACCAGGGTGGGGAGCACGGGGATGTCGCCGGGGATCATGTCCAGCAGGAATTTCACGGTTTCGCTGTCACCGGAAGCGGCAGCCGACTTGTAGGGCTGCAGGTGCAGGCCGGCGCCGGGGTGGACGATGTTGCCCACCACCAGGCCGATCGCGAGCGCCACGGTGGACATCACCATGAAGTAGACCAGCGCCAGGCCGCCCACCTTGCCGACCGTTGCGGCCTTGGCGATGGATCCCACGCCCAGCACGATGGTGCAGAAGATGATGGGGGCGATGATCATCTTGATCAGGGCGATGAACATGGTGCCGAGCGGCTTGAGCGACTTGCCGACCTCGGGGGCCATCAGCCCTATCGCGGCACCCAGCACCACCGCTGCGATCACGGCAACGTAAAGCCAGTGGGTCTTGTCCATTTTGCGACGTGCGGGCTTGGCCATGGCGGCTGTCCCCCCTCGTTGAGAGCTCATTGTCATTCCTTGTGGTCTTCGGTGGTTAATATTGAAAAGGTGCGGCGTGCGATCCGTCTCACATAAGAGTGCCCGCAGGCGTGACTTATCTCACGGTTGCGTTCATATTGGTCGCATGAAAGGGTCATCCGGATGTTTTTGCGGTTTTGGCGTGGCTGGAGCCTGGCCCGGCGGCTGTTCACCGCCAACCTGCTCTTTGTGCTGGTGGTGACCGCGGGCGTGGCCACCGTCATGGTGGTCGACGCCGGCTCCCGCACCTACGACCAGACCCGCCAGCGCATGCTGTCCGTGGCGACGGCGCTGGCCGATTCGCCCCTGGTCCTGCAGGCCGCGAAAACGCCCCATCCGACGGCCGTCCTGCAGCCCTACGCCTTGTCCGTGATGCACGACGCAAACGTTGACTTTATTACCATCATGGACCCGGACGGCATCCGCTGGACCCACCCCAACCCGGCCGAGATCGGCAAGCCCTATGTGGGCTCCATCGCCCAGGCACAGGCAGGCCATACGTATTTTGAGACGACGGCGGGAACCCTTGGCCCCTCCGTGCGCGTGATTGTTCCCATCAAGGATTCCGCCGGCACGGTGCGGGGCATGGTGGCTGCAGGGGTGACCGTCAGCAACGTCCAGGTCCTCGTCGCGGCCAAGCTTCCTTCGGTGCTGGGGCTGGCTGCGGCGATGCTGCTGGCCGGCTCGCTGGCGGCGTGGCTGCTGGGCAGGTATCTCAAGCGCGTGACGCTGGGCTGGGGCCCGGAGGAGCTGGCACAGTTGTTTGCCTACTATGAATCAGTGCTCCACTCCGTGCGCGAGGGACTGGTCCTGGTGGACACGCGCGGGGAAATTGTCCTCTACAACGACCACGCGGCACTGCTCCTGGGCATGGACGCCCCGTCCGGCCGGCCCGCGCGGAGCCTTTCGGCCAATGCGGCGGCGGGCGCCCCTGCGCTGGACTCGCTGGCCCTCCCGGAGTCCCTCCGGGAGCTGTTGCGCAGCGGCCGCACCGCCACCGACGAGGTCCACCTCGCCGGTAACCGCCTGCTGGTGGTGAGCCAGCGCCCCGCCCTGGCCCCGGGCAGCAGCGCAGCCGGGGCCAGCGCCGGCACGGTGGCCACCCTCCGGGACCACACCGAACTGACCACCCTGGCCGGAAGCCTGAGCAGCACCCAGACACTGGTGGAGGCCCTGCGCTCCCAAACCCACGAACACGCCAACCGGCTCCATGCCATCACGTCCCTGATCGAGCTGGACCGCGCCCGCGAAGCCCTGGACTTTGCCACCGCCGACCTTGCCGACACGGTCCGGCTGGGCGGGGAGTTTGTGGGCACCCTCGACGAGCCGTTCCTGGCGGCACTGCTCGTGGGAAAAGGCGCGCAGGCGGATGAGCGCGGGGTGGAACTGGAACTGAGCGGCTCCGGCACCCTGCCGCCGGGCCTGCTGGACGCCAGGGAACTGGTGACCCTGCTGGGCAACCTGGTGGACAATGCCATCGACGCGGCGGCCGGGCATTCGCCCAACCCCATGGTGTGGGCCGACTTGCTGGTGGCCGACGGCACGCTCACCATCACCGTCGCGGACAACGGCCCGGGGCTGCCCACCACCGACCTGGATGTCCTGGGCCGGATCGGCACCACCGGCAAGGCATCGGTGGCACCGGGAGGGCGCGGCTACGGGATTGCCCTGATCCGCCGCGCCACCGCCGCCCTGGGAGGCACCATCACGGCCGAAAACGACGCCGGCGCGGTCATGACCGTCGTCGTGCCCCTCGCAGCCGCCCGTGCGGCACCCACCACAGGAACAGAGGACAACACATGAGCGGACCCCTGCCCATCCGGGTGCTGGTGGTGGACGACGAGCCCATTGCCCTGGCAGCGCACGCCGACTATGTGCGGCGCCTGGACGGTTTCGAGGTGGCCGCGACGGCCGGCGGGATGGGCGCGGCGCTGGCCGTGCTCAACGACCCGGCCACGCCCGCCATCCAGCTGGTGCTGCTGGACATGAACCTGACCGACGGGCACGGCCTGGACCTGCTGCGGCGCATCCACGGGCTGGGCCTGGTGCCCGACGTGGTGGCCATTACGGCCGTGCAGGAAATCCAGGTGGTACGCTCCGCCATCGCGCTGGGCATCACGGCGTACCTGATCAAGCCGTTCACCTTCGCCGCGTTCCGGGAAAAGCTGGAAAGCTACCGGGGCTACCATTACGCGCTGGCGGACCGCTCGCACACCAGCCAGGATGCCATCGACAGTGCGCTGTCCGCCTTGCGGCCCAGCGGGAAGCTGCTGCTGCCCAAGGGGATGCTGCCGGAGACGCTCCGGGCCGTGGCCGACTGGCTGCGGGAGCAGGATGTGGCGGCGTCCGCCACGGAGGCGGCCGCGGGACTGGCGATGTCCCGCGTCACGGCCCGGCGCTACCTTGACCACCTCGTGGAGACCGGCTCCGCCGCAAAGGCGCCGCGCCACGGCTCCCCCGGCAGGCCGGAACTTGAATACCGCTGGCTCCACCCCCGCGCTTTGGGCTAACGGCTCCGGGCCGCAGCCGTGCCGGCGCCCACCACGCCGCGATCCTGGATGCGGCGTGCAGACGTTCGGGACCGCACAAGCAGGCAGAGGAGCACGAACAGGGCCAGGGCCATGACGGCGCCGGTGTAGCCGACCGCGGTCGGCGTCAGGCCGGCCCTGCCGGCCACGGCTCCGGCTGCGACGGCGGGCACGCTGTTGGCCAGGTAGCTGGCCACATAGATGGCCGACAGCAGCCCGGCCCGCTCATGCGCGGCAACCAAGGGCATGAGGATGCGCAGCACGCCGAGGAAGCCGGCGCCAAAGCCGGCACCGGCGACCACGATGGCGGCGAAGTACGCCCCGGCCGAATGCAGGATGAGCGCCGGTATGCTGGCGGCCAGGCCAACGAACAGGGCAGCCATGCCGAGGGCGAGCACTTGATGGGAGCGGGCATTACCCAGCAGCAGGCTGGCGAGGCAGCCGGTTCCGGTCAGCGCCGCGATGATGAGGCCGGTGAGCACCACGGCATCCGGTCCGGCCATCGACCGGACCAGGCTCGGACCGAGGGCAAGGATGAGCCCGCCCAGGGCCCAGGTGGCCACCGCGCCGGGCAGCACCCAGAGTGCCGTGCGCCGCGTGGCCCGGGGGAAGTGGACGCGGGGCCGGAGTGAGGCGAGGGCCCCGGGGATGCGGGTGACGGTTTCCGGGCCGAGCGCCGTCCCGGCCAGCTGCAGCACGAGCAGTGCCAGCAGGACCACGAAGATCAGGTGCACCGACCCGGGGGCCGAGGCGACAACCAGGCTGGCGGCCACGGCGCCGACGGCCAGGCCGAGCGTGGGGCCCGCACCGTTCAGCACCGTTCCCAGACCCGGGCGGACGGCCGTTTCGAGTTCAATGAGGTAGGCGCCGAGGGCACCCATCGCCGTGCCGGTGGCCAGGCCCTGCAACAGCCGGGCCGCAATCAGGTCCACCTGGCTGCCGGCAAGCATGAACACCAGCATCGAAATGATCTCCAGGCACAGGGCCGCGAGCAGGACCGGTCGACGTCCCAGATGGTCCGACAGTGCACCCACGGTGAGCAGCGCGCCGAGCAAGGCCAGCACATACGCGGCAAAAATGACTGTCAGCACCACCGGCGGAAACCCCCACTGCGCCTGGTAAACCGGGTACAGGGGGCTCGGTGCGCTGGATGCGGCCATCAACACCACCAGCACTGAAGCCTGCACCCAGAATGCGGCGCGGTGCGAAAGGACGGAGCGGCGCAATGCCGCGGGGACGGGAGTCATGTGAACCTTACGGGGAGGAAAAACGCGAAATCTTTGCGAAACACAGGCTAGACCCGGTGCCGGAAAATCGCAAATAAATTGCGTTATGATAAAGCCGTGCCCACTTCCGATCCCCGCCCGAATGGCCGTGCGGCCCGTGTCCAGCAGGCCGTGCACGATGCCGTCAGGTCCCTCCAGTCCCGAACGGACCGTCAAGACATCAGCGTGCCCAGGGTGGCGGCATTGGCAGGCGTGGCACCCTCGACCGTCTACCGGCGGTGGGGGGACCTGAACCAGTTGCTCGCCGATGTCGCCGTGGCGCGGCTGCGGCCGGAGGGCCCCCCGGACACCGGTTCCGTCCACGGCGACCTCACTGCCTGGGCGGAGCAGTACATTGAGGAGTCGGCCACGCCCACGGGACGGGCCTTCCTGCGCGACATGGTTTCCGGCGGCCCCGAATGCACCAGTGCATGGCGCGGCGGAGAGTATGCACGCGAACGGATCGAGATGATGCTCCAGCGCGGCCGGCGCCGTGGCGAGACCGTGCCCGACATCGAGGACATCGTGGACCTGCTGCTCGCCCCGATCATTTACCGGATCCTGTTCGAGCCCGCGGTGCCCCCTGCCGGAGTGGCCCGGCGCCTGGCGGACCGGCTCTTTGCCCGGAACGCAGCCGGTTGGTCCGGGCAGGCAGCACGGGGCAACTGAACGCTGCCGGTCACACGGCGGAGAAGGCCACCACGCAGTTTTGCCCGCCGAAGCCGAATGCGTTGGTCACGGCGTGCCGCACGGCCATGCCGCGTGCCTCGTTGGGCACATAGTCCAGGTCGCATTCCGGGTCCGGGTCGGTGTAGTTGATGGTGGGCGGCACGACCGACCCGGCGATGGCCCGCACGCACACCAGCGCGCCCAGGGCACCGGCGGCCCCGATGAGGTGGCCGGTCATGGACTTGGGCGCCGTGACGGCGAGTGCCGCGGCATGGCTGCCAAAGGCCTGGTGGATGGCGGCGGTTTCGGTTTTGTCGTTGGCCTTCGTCGAGGTGCCGTGGGCGCAGACGAGTTCGACGTCGGACGGGTCCAGCCGCGCCTTCGCCAGCGCCTTCGCAATGGCCTTGGCCGCATAGGTGCCTGCCGGTTCGGGGGCAACGATGTGGAAGGCGTCGGCCGTCATGGCCCCGCCGGAGACCTCGGCGTAGGCGCGGGCACCGCGTGCCCGGGCGTCGGAGAGCCGTTCCAGCGTGAACACGACGGCGCCTTCGCCAAACACAAAGCCGTTGCGGCCGGCGTCGAACGGGCGGGAGGCCTCCTGCGGGTTGTCGTTGCTGGTGGAGAGCCCGCGCATGGCGGTGAGCCCGCCAAACATGACGGGCGTGATTGCGGCATCGGCGCCGCCGGCCACCACCACGTCCGCGTCGCCGTCCAGCAGCAGCCGCCGGGCCTCCAGCAGCGCGTGGGTGCCGCTGGCGCAGGCCAGGGCACTGGCGTTGACCCAGCCGTGCACGCCCAGGTCGATCGCCACCTCGCAGGCGGCCATGTTGGTCAGCGAAGAGGCCACAAAGCTGGGGCTGACGTACCGGGCCCCGCGACCGTCCAGCACGTGCACGGCCTCCTCGATCTCCGGGAAGCCGGACACGGCGCTGTTGATGACGACGGCGGCCTCGACGCCTTCCAGCGTGGTCCCCAGCCCGGCATCGGACATCGCCTCGCGGGCTGCGGCGATGGCCAGCTGCGTGCAGCGCGAGGACCGGTTGAGCCGCTTGACCGGCAGCAGGCCGGCCGGGTCGAAGCCCTTGACCTCCGCGGCGATGGTGGTGCTGAACCCATTGGCGTCGAACGCGGTGATGGTGTCCACGCCGCTCTTGCCGGCCAGCAGTGCTTCCCAGGTCAGCGGCGCCGTGTTGCCGAGCGGGGTGATGGCGCCGATGCCGGTGATGACGACGCGCCCGCTTGCCTCCGTCACTGGCCTTCACCGCTTCCCGCACCCTGCCCGGCGGCTTTGGCGGGCTTCTGGAACAGCCCCGCCGCGGCGTCGGCCTCGGCCTGCCGTGCCAATTGGTAGTGGATCTTTTTGCCCGTCGCGGTCTGTGGCACTTCCGTGACGAACGCGTAGGCGCGGGGGCGCTTGAAGTTGGAGAGCTCCGGGCTGGCCAGGCAGTGGCGTTCGAGTTCGTCGGCGGTGAGGCCGGCGTCCTGGGGGATCACATAGGCCACCACCCGCTGGCCCCAGCGCCCGTCCGGCAGGCCCACCACGACGCTGTCGTGCACGCCCGGGTGGGAGTTGAGGACTTCCTCGACCTGGACGGGATGGATGTTTTCGCCGCCGGAGATGATCATGTCGTCCTTGCGCCCCACAATCGTGATGAACCCGTCCTCGTCCCAGGTGCCCAGGTCGCCGGAATACAGCCAGTTGTGCACGAACTTTTCCTCGTTGACCTGGGGCAGGTTGGCGTAGCTGAACCCGGACTTGGGCGTGCGCATGATGATCTCGCCCTGCTCGGTGTTGTCCCGGGCGGCCAGTTCCTCCGGTTCCGCGCGCCGGTCGGGGAAGACCTTGACGATGGCGACGTCGTCGTCGGTGCATGCCCGCCCGGCCGTGCCGGCATGCTCCGGCAGGTCCTCGGGGCGCAGGAAGGTGTTCCAAAAGGCCTCGGTGGTGCCGTAGCCGTTGAAGATGCGGGGAGTGAGCAGTTTCTGGTACCGCAGCACGGCCGCCCGTTCCAGCGGGGCGCCCATCGTCACGATGCCACGCAGCCCGGACAGGTCACGCGGCCTGCGCTCCTGCTCATCGGCCAGCATGCCCGCCGTGACGGGGGCGCCGACCAGGAAGGTGATCCCGTACTTCTCCACCCAGTCGAGGGCGGCCGCGGGGTCAAAGGTGCGCATCGGGACCACGGAGCCGCCCACGTAGAACAGCGGGTTCGGCCCCCCGGAGTACAGGCCGCCGCGGTGGAACCAGGGCGTCATGTTCAGCGTCCTGTCGTGCGGGGTGAGCGGGAAGTGCATGATGACGTCATGGGCGCTCATCACCTCAACAATGGAGGGCAGCGACACGCCCTTGGGCCGTCCGGTGGTCCCTGAGGTGTACAGCCGGGTGGTCTCCCCATAGCTCGAGGGCTGCCCCGTGCGCCGCTGCGGCCCGTCCGGCGCCGCAGCCATTGCCTCGGCCAGGGTGCGCACCCCGGAGGCGGCCCCGGCCCCGTTCCCCCCGCCCGCGACGGTGAGCAGGGCGGCGGCGGAGCCGGACGTCTTGACGGCCGCGAGCGCATCCACTGCCACGGCGTCGTCGAAGATGAACACGGCCGGCGTGCTGTCGGCCAGGATGATGGCGGTTTCCCCTGCTGCCAGGCGGAAATTCATGGGGACGCCGACGGCCCCGATGCGTTGGGTGGCCAGGTAAAGGAAGGCGAACTCGACACCGTTGTAGAGCTGGTAGGCCACGCGGTCCCCCGCCTTGACGCCGAGTTCCAACAGCACGGCGGACACCTTGTCAACGGCGGCGTCCAGCTCGGCGTACGTCCACTCACGGCCGGCGGCGGGGTCCACGATGGCCACCTGCCGGCCGAAGCGGCCCACGTTGCGGCGGAAGCCGGCGTCGTAGGTGAACTCGTGCTCAAAGTAGTCCTTGAAACGGCTTGCGTCGTACGCCATGGAAGGTCCCCTTCGCCGGGCCCGTCGCGCGCGGCGGGCATTGCTATGGCGCCCGCCGATCCCACCGGCCGGGGCGCCCTTGATTGCACCCTACTCCCGCACCGGGCTACGTCAAACTTGCCACACGGGGCCCGTCTCAATGGACCGGATGGTCCGCGCCACGCAGGATCGGCACGAGGTTTTCGATCACCGACCTGTCCTCAATGGTGGACGGCACCGTGTAGTCGTCGCCGTCGGCGATCTGGCGCATGGTCTTGCGCAGGATCTTCCCGGAGCGGGTCTTGGGCAGTGCATCGACGATGGTGGCGTTCTTGAAGTCGGCCACCGGCCCGATCTCCTTGCGGACCAGGGCCACGAGTTCCTTCTGCAGCACGTCCGCTTCGATCGCCACCCCGCTCTTGAGCACCACATACCCCACGGCCTTCTGGCCCTTGAGTGTGTCCGCCACGCCGATCACGGCACATTCGGCCACGGCCGGGTGCTTGCCCACCACCTGTTCGATGGCGCCGGTGGAGAGCCGGTGGCCGGCGACGTTGATGACGTCGTCGGTGCGGCCCATGACAAACACGTAGCCGTCTTCGTCGACGTAGCCGGAGTCGCCTGTGGCGTAGCAGCCGGCAAAGGCGCTGAGGTAGGAGTCAACGTAGCGCTGGTCGTCGCCCCACAGGGTGGTGAGGGTGCCCGGCGGCAGGGGCAGCGACAGCACAATGTTCCCTTCCTCCCCCGCGGCCACGGGCTCCCCCATGCCGTCCACGATGCGCAGGTCGTAGCCGGGCATCGGCAGCGTGGGCGATCCCGCCTTGATGGGCAGCGGCTCGAGTCCGCGCGGGTTGCCCACAATGCCCCAGCCGGTTTCGGTCTGCCACCAGTGGTCCACCACGGGCACCGCGAGCACCTTCGACGCCCAGTGGAAGGTGTCGGTGTCCAGGCGTTCCCCGGCGGTGAACAGCGTTTGGAGGCTGCCGAGGTCGTAGTTCTTCAGCAGTTCCGCCTCCGGGTCCATCTTGCGGATGGCGCGCAGCGCGGTGGGCGCGGTGAACAGCGCCTTCACCTTGTGCTGGTCGATGACGCGCCAAAACGCCCCGGCGTCGGGGGTGCCCACGGGCTTGCCCTCGTACATGAGGGTCGTGGCGCCGGCGAGCAGCGGCCCGTACACGATATAGGAGTGGCCGACCACCCAGCCGACGTCCGAGGCCGTCCACCACACGTCGCCGGCTTGGATGTCGTAGAGGTTCGCCATGGTCCACAACAGTGCGACGGCGTGCCCCCCGTTGTCCCGGACCACCCCCTTGGGCGTCCCCGTGGTCCCGGAGGTGTACAACACGTACAGCGGGTCCGTGGACTTGACCGCCACCGGTTCCGCCGGTTGGGCCCCGGCGAGCGCCGCGTCCCAGTCCACGTGGTTCCAGGCCAGGGCGGCCGGGTCCGTGGCAAAGCCGTCGCGGTGCTTGACGATGACCGGCAGCTCCGGTGCGCCGGCCGTGGCCAGGGCCTCGTGGACGGTGGGCAGGTATTCAACATGGCGGTTCGGTTCCAGCCCGCCCGAGGTGGTCACCACCACCTTCGGTGCGGCGTCCTTGATGCGCACGGCCAGCTCATTGGCTGCAAAGCCGCCAAACACCACCGAGTGCACGGCGCCGAGGCGGGCGGTGGCCAGCATGGCGATCGCGGCCTCGGGGATCATGGGCAGGTAGATGACCACCCGGTCCCCCTTGCCCACGCCCTGGCTGCGGAGCACGCCGGCGAACGCCGCCACGGCGGCCGTCAGTTCGCTGTACGTGTAGCTGGTGGTTTTCCCCTGCATGGCGGAATCGTGGATGAGCGCCGGCTGGTCCCCGCGTCCTGCGTCCACGTGGCGGTCCAGTGCGTTGTAGCAGGTGTTCAGCTCGCCGTCCGGGAACCAGCGGCTGATCGGGGCATCGGAGCCGCTGTAGGCCTGCGCCGGCGGCACCGACCAGTCCACGGCCTGCGCGGCGTCCAGCCAAAACCCTTCCGGGTCCACGAGGCTGCGGCGGTATTCCTCGGTGTATTTACGGCCATTCCGGGACATGGGGGTCCTCCATCCAGACTGATGTGATGCTTGTCATGCTAACGGGTGCGGACGGACGGACGCAAGGGTTTTTGTATACACAGTTGAGGAATTTTTTAGAATATTCCGGCAATCACTACCCAATCCATGCCGCTATGTATACACTGATGAAAGCGACGGCAGGCAGCCGGCGGATCTGGACAACGGTGGGACGGAGCAGCTCATGCGGGCAGGCGAGAAGGCATATGCCACCTTGCGCAGCGACATTGTGAGCTGGAAGCTGCCGCCCGGCACAGTGCTGGCCGAGGTGGAGCTGTCCGAACGCCTGGGCGTCTCCCGCACCCCGGTCCGGGAGGCCCTGGCACGGCTGACCGCCGAGGGCCTGGCCGAGCCGCAAAGCGGCCGCGGCACGGTGGTCAGCGGCATCTCGCTGGACCGTGTGGAGGAACTGTTTGAACTGCGCTCCGCCCTGGAGTGCCGGGCCGCTGAACTGGCAGCGCGAAACCGGGACCCCGAGGTGTTCCTGGAGCTGCACCGCTTGCTCGGCGACGCCGGCCGGCTCATCACCGAGGCGGACCCGACGCGCCATGACTACTACCGGCTGGCCGGCGACCTCGACGCCGCCATCGACACGGCTGCCGGAAACCACTACCTGGCGCAGGCCCTGAAAAGCCTGCGCGTGCACCTGGTGCGTGTGCGCAGGCTGTCCAAGGACAACCCCGCACGCCTGCGCGACGCCGCCAGGGAACATGCCGACATCGCCCGGGCGATCGCCAACGGCAACGCCACCGTGGCCAGTGCGGCCACGACGGTCCACCTCGACAACAGCCTCCGCCACCTGTTGGAGGGCGGCGCAACCCCCTGACCCCGTTACCTGCCCGTTCAGCCACCCCTCTTTGAAAAGGAATCCCATGGTTACCCAGCACACCGTCCGCGTTTACAAGAGCGAAGAAAACCTGCCCCGCGAGGACCAGCTCGCGTACAAGATCGCCAAGGTCGCCGCCGATCCCGTGGCCGTCACGCCCGAAGTGGCGGACATGATCATCAACCGCATCATTGACAACGCCTCCGTCGCCATCGCTTCCCTGAACCGCGGGCCCATCGTCGCCGCCCGCGCCCAGGCACTCACCCACGCGCCGTCGACCGGCGGCTCGGGCGCCAACGTCTTCGGCATCACGGAGAAGGTCTCCCCGGAATGGGCGGCGTGGGCCAACGGCGTGGCCGTGCGCGAACTGGACTACCACGACACCTTCCTGGCTGCCGAGTACTCCCACCCGGGCGACAACATCCCGCCGATCCTCGCCGTGGCCCAGCACACCGGCGCCTCCGGTGCCGACCTCATCCGCGCCATCGCAACCGGCTACGAGATCCAGGTGGACCTGGTCAAGGCGATCTGCCTGCACAAGCACAAGATCGACCATGTGGCCCACCTGGGCCCGTCCGCCGCCGCCGGCATCGGCACCCTGCTGGGCCTTGAGGTGGAGACCATCTTCCAGGCCGTGGGCCAGGGGCTGCACACCACCACCGCCACCCGCCAGTCACGCAAGGGCGAAATCTCCACCTGGAAGGCGCACGCGCCGGCCTTCGCCGGCAAGATGGCCGTTGAGGCTGCCGACCGCGCCATGCGCGGGCAGACCTCCCCCGTGCCGATCTACGAGGGCGAGGACGGCGTCATCGCCTGGCTGCTGGACGGCCCGGACGCGCAATACACCGTGCCGCTGCCCGCCGACGGCGAGGCGAAGCGTGCCATCCTGGACACCTACACGAAGGAACACTCCGCCGAGTACCAGGCGCAGGCGTGGATCGACCTGGCCCGCAAGCTGCACGGCGGGCACCCCGAGGCCACCGACCCGGCCAACGTCAAGTCCGTGCTGATCAAGACCAGCCACCACACCCACTATGTGATCGGCTCCGGCGCCAACGACCCCCAGAAGTACGACCCCACCGCCTCGCGCGAAACCCTGGACCACTCCATCCCGTACATCTTCACGGTGGCCCTGCAGGACGGCACGTGGCACCATGTGGACTCCTACTCCCCCGAGCGGGCCGGCCGGCCCGACACCGTGGCGCTGTGGCACAAGGTCACCACGGAGGAGGACGCCGAGTGGACGCGCCGCTACCACTCCCTGGACATCGCGGAGAAGGCCTTTGGCGGCTCCGTGGAGATCACGCTCAACGACGGCACCGTCATCACCGACTCCATCGCCGTGGCCGACGCCCACCCGCTGGGCGCCCGCCCGTTTGCCCGCGAACAGTACATCAACAAGTTCCGCACCCTGGCCGCCGGCCTGGTCGAGGAGGCCGAGATCGACCGCTTCATCGCCGCCGCCGAAAACCTTCCCAACCTGGCCGCCGGGGAACTGGGCCAGCTGAACATCACGGCGGCGCCAGGCGTCGTCGATCCCGCCGCCGCACCGAAGGGGCTGTTTTAAATGCTGTATTCAAAGAAGACCGCTGAAGAGAAGCGCCGGGACCTGCGGGACATGCTGGTCCCGGGGGCGGCACGCCAGTTCCCCGGCGCGTTCAACCCGCTCTCGGCCCGCCTGATCGAGGAAAAGAAGTTCGACGGCGTCTACATCTCCGGAGCGGTCCTCGCCAACGACCTGGGCCTGCCCGACATCGGCATGACCACCCTGACGGAGGTGGCGGCCCGCGGCGGGCAGATCGCCCGCATGACGGAGCTGCCCTGCCTGATCGACGCGGACACCGGCTTTGGCGAGCCGATGAACGTGGCCCGCACCATCCAGGAGCTGGAAAACGCCGGCCTGGCCGGCTGCCACATCGAGGACCAGTTCAACCCGAAGCGTTGCGGCCACCTGGACGGGAAGAACATGGTGGACCTGGACACGGCCGTCAAGCGCATTGCGGCCGCGGCAGATGCCCGCCGGGACCCGAACTTCCTCATCATGGCCCGCACGGACCTGCGCGCCGTCGAAGGCCTGGACGCGGCCATCGACCGGGCCAAGGCCCTCGTGGACGCCGGTGCCGACGCCATCTTCCCGGAAGCCATGAAGGACGTGTCCGAGTTTGAGGCCGTGTGCAAGGCCGTCAACGTGCCCGTGCTGGCGAACATGACGGAATTTGGCAAGAGCGAGCTGTTCACCCGCGACGCGCTGGCCGGGGCGGGGGTGGCCATGGTCATCTACCCGGTGACGCTGCTGCGCAGCGCCATGGGCGCCGCAGAACGGGTGCTGGACACCCTGGCCGCCGACGGCACGCAGGAGGCTGCGGTCCCGGACATGCTGACTCGCGCCCGGCTCTATGAACTGGTTGACTACGAGGCGTATAACCAATTTGATACGGGCATTTTCAACTTCCAGGTCCCGGGCCTGGACATCACCACCAACAACGCCAATCTCTGAAGAAGGAGCATCCACTGTGAGCGACGAAGACGTACGCAAGGGCCTGGCCGGCGTCGTGGCCGACTACACGGCCATCTCCAAGGTGAACCCGGAGTCGAACTCCCTGCTCTACCGCGGCTACCCGGTGCAGGAGCTGGCTGCCGGCAAGTCCTTTGAGGAAGTGGCCCTGCTGCTGTGGACCGGCGAGCTGCCCACCGAGGAGGAGCTGACGGTCTTCGAGGCCTTTGAACGGGCCAACCGTTCGCTGGACGCCAACGTGCGGGCCTCCATCGACCTGCTGCCGTTGGACTGCCACCCGATGGACGTGGGCCGCACGGCCGTGTCCGTCCTCGGGGCCAACCACGCGCTGGCCGAGGATTCCTCGCCGGCGGCTGAGCTGGAGAAGGCCAAGTCGCTGTTTGCGCAGTTCCCGGCCGTCGTCGCCTACGACCAGCGCCGCCGTCGCGGCCTGGGTGTCGTGGAGCCGCGCGAGGACCTGGACTACGCCCACAACTTCCTGTGGATGGCCTTCGGCGCGGAAGCCGCCCCCGAGGTGGTCGACGCCTTCCGCGTCTCCATGATCCTGTACGCCGAGCATTCCTTCAACGCCTCCACGTTCACCGCCCGGGTCATCACCTCCACCCTGTCCGACCTGCACTCTGCCGTGACGGGCGCCATCGGCGCGTTGAAGGGCCCGCTGCACGGCGGCGCCAACGAGGCCGTCATGCACACCTTTGACGAGATCGGCATACGCAAGGACGAGTCCCGCGAAGAGGCCGCCGCCCGCGCCAAGGCCTGGATGGAGGACGCCCTGGCACAGAAAAAGAAGGTCATGGGCTTCGGGCACCGCGTGTACAAGCACGGCGATTCGCGCGTTCCCACCATGAAGGCGGCACTGGATGCGATGATCGCCCACTTTGACCGGCCGGAAATGCTGGGCCTCTACGACGGGCTGCAGCAGGCCATGGAGGAGGCCAAGGCAATCAAGCCGAACCTTGACTACCCGGCCGGGCCCACCTACCACCTGATGGGCTTTGACACCGACATGTTCACGCCCATCTTCATCGCCTCCCGGATCACCGGCTGGACGGCGCACATCATGGAACAGCGCGCCGCCAACGCCCTGATCCGCCCGCTGAGCGCCTACAACGGCGTGGACGAGCGGCACCTGGCCTGAGCCGCGCGCAGCGGCCTGGGCGGTAGAGTGGGGAGCGTCACTACACCAGGAGGACCATCGTGGAAAAATCGTCGCTGACCGCACTGGCCAGGGAACTGCTGGGACAGGCCAGGTCCAGCACCAGCGGGCGCAGCGCCCGGACCGTCTATGGCGGGCATGAACGGGTCCTGCGCCAGACCGTGGTGGCCCTGACGGCCGGCTCCATGCTGGACGAACACGACAACCCGGGCGAAGCCACCGTCCAGGTGCTCGGCGGCAGGCTGGTGCTGGCCACCGGGGATGTCTCCTGGGAAGGCTCCGCGGGGGACCACCTGGTGGTCCCCCGCGCCCGCCACTCCGTAAAGGCCCTGGAAGACTCCACGTTCCTGCTGACGGTCGCCAAGCCCTGACCCGGCGCCGGCCCGCCTCAGGGCAGGAGGGTGCGGGTGCTGGCGGCCACGGTTTCGTTGTCCGGGTCCATCGTGATCTGCCAGTGGGCGCGCTCCCCTGAGAGGAACGCCGGGAGCCAGTGGATGGCATCCTCCCACATCCGCTCCCCCGGCAGCTGGTCCACCGGATACCAGCGCGGGGCAATCTCCTCGCTTTCCTGCGCCTCGCCGGCAAATCTCCGGCACAGGTAGATGGTGGCGGCCATGTCCCATTCGGGCCTGGCCGGAAACACGAAGTCCACCGTGCCGGCGGGGATGAGGTCCGACTCCAGCACCGTGATCCCGGATTCCTCCTCCACCTCCCGGCAGACGGCCCGGGCCGTGGTCTCCCCCGGTTCCACATGCCCGCCGATCCCCACCACCTTGCCGGAGCCAAAGCCGGTCTTTTTGAGTCCGAGCAGGACCTCCCCGCCGGCGGCGCCGTCACGGAGCAGGAAGCACAGGGTCACGGCAGCGGCAGTCATGGCTCCAGCCTAGGCCGGGGCCCGGCGTCGTGCACCTCGGCGCGGCGCGCTAGCGCAGGGCGCCCGTGAAGGCGGAGGCACGCGCCGTGATGTCCGTCCAGTCCCCGGCAGCCACGACGTCGGGCGGAACCACGGCGGTGCCGCAGCACACGGCCAGCGCGCCGGCGGCCAGGAACTCCCCGGCATTGCCGGCGCTGATGCCGCCGGACGGCAGCAGCTTCACGCCCGGATAGGGGCCTTGCAGGTCCTTGAGGTACGCGGCACCGAGCGTGCGGGCCGGAAAGATCTTCACGACGGCGGAGCCCAGGTCCAGGGCCATGGCCACCTCCGTGGGGGTCATGGCGCCGAGGGCAAACGGCACCCCGGCCGCGGCGGCCACCGACGCCACCTCCGGGCGGATCCCGGGCGTCACCAGGAACGCTGCCCCGGCGTCGATGGCGGCCCGGGCCTGGTCGGCGGTCATGACCGTCCCCACACCCACCACGGCACCGTGGTCCGCTGCCGTGCCGGCGGCCCTGGCCACATGTTCCAGCAGCCCCGGCGTGGTGTAGGTCAGCTCGACGCCGGTGATCCCGCCGGCCACGAGGGCGCGGCACAGTTCGGCGGCGTCGGCGATTTCCGGGGCACGGACCACGGCCAGGGTGCGGTCGGCCTCAAGCCGGGAAACCAGTTCTGCATTGTTCATGGCGGGCGCCAGGTTCCTTTCCGGGACGGCCACGGTGACCGGCTGTTGCGTATTTTGCAACGCTGGTTGCAAGGATTGTCCGCTCATGTCTAACATGGTCAGGATTCACCCGTCAAGGCAGCCGCCGGGTCCCGCAAGCGAAAGAGCACCAGCACTATGCAGCCAGTTGTATGCATCGGAGAGACCATGGCCGTGCTCTCGCCCCCGGGCAACGTGCCGCTGTCCGAGGCCGCCGACCTGCTTTACGGTGTGGGCGGCGCCGAGTCGAACGTCGCCATGGGCCTGGCCGCCATGGGCGTTGACGCCCACTGGGTGGGCCGGGTGGGCCGCGACGGCTTCGGCACCCGCATCCTGGACGAGCTGCGCGCCCACCATGTGGGCGTTTCCGGCGTGGAGGTCGACGCCGGACGCCCCACGGGACTTTACGTCAAGGTTCCGGCCGAAGGATCCGTCCTGTACTATCGCCGCGGCTCGGCCGCTTCCGCCATGGGCCCGGGGCTGCTCGCCGGCCCGGTGGTGGCACAACTGCTGGAGCAGGCGGGACTCATCCACCTCAGCGGCATCACCGCGGCGCTGTCCCCGGAGTGCCGGGGCCTGCTTGAGGCGGTTCTTTCCTCCCCCCGCAACGGACGCCGCATTTCCTTTGACGTCAACTGGCGGGAATCGCTGTGGGCGGGCCAGGACAAAACCGTGCTGGCGCACCTTGCCAACCTGGCCGACGTCGTGCTGGTGGGCGCCGATGAAGCCCTTGTGGCCCTGGGCACCAACGACGAAGGCGCATTGCGGGCCCTGCTTCCGGCCCCGGAAGCCATCGTCGTGAAGAACGCGGACATTTCCGCGATCGCCCTGCTGCGGGACGGGTCGCGGATCGAGGTGCCGGCCCTGTGCGTTGACGTGGTGGAACCGGTGGGCGCCGGTGACGCCTTTGCCGCCGGCTACCTCAGCGGCCTGCTCGCCGGCCTGGACGAGCGTTCCTCCCTGCGCCGCGGCCACCTGGCTGCCGCCTGCACGCTGACGGTGCCCGGTGACCGCGGGCCGCTGCCGGCCGCCGGGATGCTGGCGGCCATGCTGGGCTGCACCGACGCCGACTGGGCAGCGACCAGGGTCTCCCCCGGCCGCCTTGAATCTCCCGCACTGGCTGGGGGCGCCGGCGTGACGGCGGACGGCACCCTGCCATGAGCCAGAGCCTGGTGCGGGCCCTGGAGCTGTTGGGAAAGGTGGCCGGGCAGCCCGCCACGCTGGACGAACTGGCCGCCACGTCCGACGTCCACAAGACCACCGTCATGCGCCTGCTGCATTCCCTGGAGGCCGAGCACTTCCTGGTCCGCAACGGCGCCGGGCAGTTCCAGCTGGGCCGCAGGCTTTTTGAGCTTTCCTCGCGCGCACTGGAGCAGCGGGACATCCGGCAGGTGGCGCACCCGCACCTGGCCCGCCTCAACGGGGCCACCGGGCATACGGTCCACCTGGCCGAGATGGAAGGCGCCGAGGTGGTCTACATTGACAAGTTCGAATCCCGCCACCCCGTGCGCATGTATTCCCGCATCGGCTTGACGGCGGCCCTGCATTCCGCCGCGGTGGCCAAGGTGATCCTGGCGGACCTGCCCGTGGACCGGCGGGAGCAGATTGCAGCCGGCCTGGACTATGTCAGGACCACCGGCAATACGATCACCGGCGCTGCGGGGCTGCTGGCCGAACTGGGGGAGGTCGCCGAACAGGGCTGGGCGCATGACAGGGAGGAGCACGAATCCTATGTGCACTGCATTGCCGCCCCTATCCGCGACGCCTCCGGACGTGTGGTGGCGGCCGCGTCGCTCTCGGTCCCGGTCATGCTGTTGGACTACGAAGGACTGCTCAAGCTGCTGCCCGGGCTCAAGGACGCCACACGTGCCATCTCCACGGACCTGGGGTGGGCGCCGGCCCCGACTATCCCAGGGCCCGGGGGTGGGCCGCCGCGTACACTTCCCGCAGGGTCTCGGCCGTGACGAGGGTGTAGACCTGTGTGGTGGTCACGGAGGCGTGGCCCAGCAGTTCCTGGACGACGCGCACGTCCGCGCCGCCCTCGAGCAGGTGCGTGGCAAAGGAATGGCGCAGGGTGTGGGGTGAAACGTCCGCGGTGACGCCGGCCCGCTCCGCGGCGGCCTTCAGGATGCTCCAGGCGCTTTGCCGGCTGATCCGCCCGCCGCGGGTGTTCAGGAACAGTGCCGGGGTGCCCTTTCCCTTGCCGGCCAGGGTGCCGCGCCCGCGGACCAGGTATGCCTCGAGGGCCCGCAGCGCATAGGAGCCGATCGGCACCAGGCGCTCCTTGGAGCCCTTCCCGAACAGCCGCACCAGCGACGGGCCGTCGGACTCCGGGCCGGAGAGGACCAGGTCGTCCACGTCCAGGCCCACGGCCTCGCTGATGCGCGCGCCCGTGGAGTACAGGAATTCCAGCATGGCGGTGTTGCGCAGTCCGGCGGCAGTGTCCGAGCCGGCGGCCTCGAGGATGGCGGTGACGTCGTCAACGCTGATGGCCTTGGGGAGGCGCCGGCCGGGCATGGGCGGGTGGACGTCCGCTGCGGGGTCCGCGTCGGTGAGGCCTTCCAGCGCCCAGAACCGGTGCAGGCCGCGCACGGCCACAATGGTGCGCGCGGCGGAGCGCAGGCCCAGCGCGGCGCCGCCGTCGCCGCCGTCGGCCAGGGCCTGGGCAAACGCGGTCACGTGGTGCCGGGTGACGCCGCCGGGTTCCGTGACGGGGATGCCGGCCAGGAAGTGTTCGTAGCGCAGCAGGTCGCGCCGGTAGGCCTGCAGCGTGTTGGCTGCCAGGCCTCGCTCCACGCCCACGTGCTGGAGGTAGTCGCCGATGGCGCGGCCCAGCCCGTTGGCGGCGGCCACCGTCATTGGCCGTGTTGGCTGGGGTGCGCCGGCCAGGGGGCGCGGGGGTCCCGCAGGGCGGCGAAGCCGTTCCGGGCCGCGGACTGTGCGGCCAGGATGCCCACCGCGGCGGAGGGGTTGTGGATGCGCCCGTCCAGGACCGCCGCGGCGGCCTCGTCCAGGTCCATCCAGCGGAACTGGATCTCGGCCTCTTCCTCGGTGCGGACGTGGCGTTCGGCCTCGGGGATCCAGGAGATGGACCGGGCCAGGTAGATCCGGATGGCCTCGCTGGAGGATCCGGGTGAGGTGAAGAAGTCGGCCAGCACGTGCCAGTCGGCTGCTGCCAGGTCCGCTTCCTCGGCCAGTTCGCGCGCGGCACCGGCCACAAAGTCCTCGCCCTCCACGTCCAGCAGGCCCGCGGGAATTTCCCACAGGTCCATCCGGACGGGGTGGCGGTACTGGCGCAGCAGCAGCACCTGGCCCTGGTCGTTGAGCACCACGACGGCCACCGCGCCCGGGTGGGCAATGTAGTCCCGGGTGAGCGGTGCCGTCCCGGGCGCCAGGGTGAACGTGTCCGAGACAACGTCCCAGATCCGCCCCCGGTAGACCGTCTCGGATGACTGCAGGTCACGGGGGCTGGCTGCGTCGGCCACCGGCAGCTCCCCCGCGGCAGCGGGCTGGGTGTCCGCCGCCGGCGGGGTTCCGGGTGAGGTCATGGCGGGCTCAGACCTCCAGCAGGCGGGTGGCGTTCTGGCGCTCCAGTGCGGCGGCGATCAACCCGGCAAAGAGCGGGTGCGGCCGGGTGGGGCGCGAGCTCAGTTCCGGGTGGGCCTGGGTGGAGACGTAGTACGGGTGCACCTCGCGGGGCAGCTCAACAAATTCCACGAGCTTGCCGTCGGGCGAGGTTCCGGAGAACACCAGGCCGGCGTCCGCAAGCTGCCCGCGGTACTTGTTGTTGACCTCGTAGCGGTGGCGGTGGCGTTCGGCAACGTCGGTGCGCCCGTAGGTCTCGGCAATGACGGAGCCTTCGGTGAGCACGGCCGGGTACAGGCCCAGGCGCATGGTGCCGCCCAGGTCGCCCTTGCCGTCGACGATGTCCAGCTGCTCTTCCATGGTGGCGATGACCGGGTACGTGGGGTTGTCGTCAAACTCGGAGGAGGAGGCGCCCTTCAGCCCCACCACGTCGCGGGCATATTCGATGACCATGCACTGCAGGCCCAGGCACAGGCCCAGGGTGGGGATCTGGTTTTCGCGGGCGTACTTCAGGGCCCCAAGCTTGCCTTCCAGGCCGCGGATGCCGAAGCCGCCGGGAACGCAGATGCCGTCCACGTCGGCGAGGGCCTTGATGGCGCCGGCCTCCGTGGCACACTCGTCGGAGGGCACCCAGCGGATCTTGACCCGGGTGCTGTTGGCGAAGCCGCCGGCCCGCAGGGCCTCGGTCACTGACAGGTAGGCGTCCGGCAGGTCGATGTACTTGCCGACCAGGGCAATCTCAATGTGGTGCAGGGGGTTGTGGACCGCCTCGAGCAGGGTGTCCCACTTGGTCCAGTCCACGTCCTTGAACGGCAGATCCAGCGCCCGCACGATGTAGGAGTCCAGGCCCTGCGCGTGCAGGGTCTTGGGAATGTCGTAGATGCTGGGGGCGTCGGGGCAGCCGATGACGGCCTCGACGTCCACGTCGCAGGCCCGGCCGATCTTCGCGTGCATGGCCTCGGGCAGGACGCGGTCCGAGCGCAGGATGATGGCGTCCGGCTGGATGCCCAGGGAGCGCAGCGCCGCAACGGAGTGCTGCGTGGGCTTGGTCTTCAGCTCCTGCGACGGGCCGATGTAGGGCACCAGGGAAACGTGGGCAAAGAACACATTGGTGCGGCCGATGTCCTGGCGCACCTGGCGTGCAGACTCCAGGAACGGCTGGGACTCGATGTCGCCGACGGTGCCGCCGATTTCGGTGATGATGACATCGGGGGCGTTGGTGCCCTCGGCGGCCAGGCGCATGCGGCGCTTGATCTCGTCGGTGATGTGCGGGATGACCTGGACGGTGTCGCCGAGGTATTCCCCGCGCCGTTCCTTGGCGATGACGGTCGAGTACACCTGGCCGGTGGTGACGTTGGCGGAGCCTTCAAGGTTTTCGTCCAGGAAGCGCTCGTAGTGGCCGATGTCGAGGTCGGTCTCGGCGCCGTCATCCGTGACGAAGACCTCACCGTGCTGGAAGGGATTCATTGTGCCCGGATCCACGTTCAGGTAGGGATCGAGCTTTTGCATTGTGACCGAAAGGCCGCGTGCGCGGAGCAGGTGGCCGAGGCTGGAAGCCGTCAACCCCTTGCCGAGCGAGGACGCGACTCCGCCGGTGACGAAGATGTGTTTGGTCGTCTTGGACTGACCACTGAACCGGGAATTTGATCGTTGCACCACGGAATTCGAGCCTATCATCTAATGAGCCAATATGTATCCGCCGCCCCTGCCGCCATGGCGGCCCGCGGTGGCGACACCTTCGTCCTACGGCACTGCCGCCCGGGCGTCCGCCAGCAGTTCCTTGGCGTGGGCCTGCGCCGTGGCCGAATCCTCCTGTCCTGCCAGCATGCGGGCCAATTCACGCACCCGCTCCGAATCGTCCAAAAGCCGCACATTGCTGGTGGTGATGCCGCCCCCGGGGGTGCTGCCGGCGGAGCTCTTGGTGACCAGGATGTGCTGGTCGGCGAACGCCGCCACCTGGGGCAGGTGGGTGACCACCAGGACCTGCACGTGCCGGGCCAGCATGGCCAGCCGGCGCCCGATTTCCACGGCCGCCTTGCCACCCACGCCGGAGTCCACCTCGTCAAAGACAAACGTGGGGACGGGGTCGACGGCGGCCAGCACCACCTCCAGCGCCAGCATCACCCGGGACAGTTCACCGCCGGAGGCGCCCTTCCCCAGCGGCCGTGGCGACGCGCCGGCGTGGGGCTGGAGCAGGAAGGTGATGTCGTCGGCGCCGTGGATGCCGCGTTCCGCCGGTGCCATGTCGATGACCAGCCTGGCGTCGGGCATGGCCAGTGCCTTGAGTTCGGCGCTGACCCTCTTGGAGAGGGCATCGGCGGCGGCGCGGCGCAGCTTGGTGACCTTGGCGGCCAGCGTTTCCAGTTCGGTGAGGGATGCGGCCACCCCGGCCTCCAGCGCCTCTATCCTGCCGGAGTCGTCCGTGAGCTCATCAAGGCGTGCCCGGGCGCGGTCCGCCCACTCGATGACCTCGTTGATGGTGGGCGCGTATTTGCGCACCAGCACGGCCAGTTCCCCGCGCCGGTCCTCCACCTCGGCCAGCCGGCCGGGCCCCTCGGAGTCCAGCGAGGTGGCGTAGCCGGCCAGGTCGCGGGCGATGTCCGCCAGCAGGTAGCCCACCTCGGATACGCGCTTGCCCAGTTCGGCGAGTTCGTCGTCGGACCCGGCCACGGTTTCCAGCAGCCGCCGGGCCGTGTCCACGAGGGTCACGGCGTCCGCGCCGTCGCCGTAGTCCTCGGCCAGCAGCGCCTCGTGGGCGCCCAGCGAGGCCCGGCGCAGCTCCTCCACGTTGCCCAGCTTCACCGCTTCCGCCTTCAAGAGCTCGTCCTCGGCCTCCTGGGGCGCCACGGCGTCGATCTCGGCCAGGGCCGTGGCCAGTGATTCCGCCTCGCGCAGCCGCTCCCGGCTGGAATTGCGCAACAGCTCCAGCTCGGCCTGCGATGCCTGCCAGCGCCGGAAAACCTCCCCATAGGCGGCCATGGCTGCCGGAAACTGCCTTTGGGCTTCCGCGGCAAACTTGTCCAGCGCCTCGCGCTGGGGCCCGGCGCCCTTGAGCCGGATCTGGTCCGACTGCCCGTGCACGGCCACCAGGGTCTCCCCCAGCTCCGCGAGCACGCCGATGGGGGCGCTGCGCCCGCCCACGTGCGCCCTGCTGCGCCCGTCGGCGCCCACTGTGCGGGCCAGGATCAGCCCGGCACCGCCGTCGAACTCGTCGATGTCCGCCCCGGCCTCCTGGGCGCGGGCCAGCGCAGCGTGGCCGGCGGGCAGCGTGAGCGTGGCTTCGGCGGAGGCGCTTTTGGCCCCGTTGCGCACGGCCCCGGCGTCCGCCCTGTTGCCCAGCAGAAGCCCGACGGCGGTCACCACCATGGTCTTTCCGGCGCCGGTTTCGCCGCTGACCACGCTCAGGCCCGGGCCCAGCGGCAGGGTGGACTCCGAAATCACCCCGAGGTCGCGGATCCGTATTTCCTCAATCATGGTGCGGCCTGGCCCCCTCAAGGTTGTGTGGCATGGTGTGGTCGGTTTCGGCAGCCCCGGTGACGGTCAGGTCCGGCACCAGCGGCAGCGGGCCGGTGTGGGGCCCTTCCGGCTGCGACTTGGCCATGGGCGGGTGGATGACCGGCAGCTGGGTGGTGGGTGGCGCCGCTTCCTCCCCGGACGGTCCGCGCCAGCCTTGGACGGGCAGCTCAAATTTGCGCACCAGGCGTTCGGAGAACGGCGACTGCTGGGTGCGGGCCAGCCGCACGGGCTTGTCGGAGCGTGTCACCTCGATGCGGGAGCCGGGCAGCAGGTCCACGGTGCGGCGGCCGTCGCACCAGATCACCCCGTAGGCACCGTTGCGGGTGAGGACCTCCACGGCCAGCGTGGACGTGGGGGCCACCACGAGGGGCTTGGCAAAGAGCGCGTGGGCGCTGATGGGCACCATGAGCAGCGCCTCCACCTCGGGCCACACCACGGGTCCGCCGGCGGAAAAGGCGTAGGCGGTGGAACCGGTGGGGGTGGCCATGACCACGCCGTCGCAGCCAAACGAACTTAACGGGCGGCCGTCGACTTCGGTGACGACTTCGATCATGCGTTCCCGGTTGCCTTTTTCCAGGGCCACCTCGTTCAGCGCCCAGGTGTGGGTGACCACCCGGCCGTTGACGCGGACCTTCACGTCCAGGGTCATGCGCTCCTCCACGGAGTATTCGCGCTGCACCACCCAGTCGACGGTTTGGAGGAGGTCGGCCCGTTCGCTTTCGGCCAGAAAGCCCACATGGCCCAGGTTCACGCCGAGCAGCGGGAGGTCGTGGTCGCGCACCAGTTCGGCGGCGCGCAGGATGGTGCCGTCGCCGCCGAGCACCATGACCAGTTCAATGTCGGCCAGGGTGACGTCGCGGTCGAGGATTTCCATGCTGACATCGGAGACGCCCAGGTAGCCGGTCATGTCGGCCAGCTCGTCGGCGTACATGACCGGCACAACGTCGTTGGCGTGCAGCTGCACGCAGGCCTCCAGGGCGGCAATCATCGATTCCTCGCGCCCGGTGTGGGCCAGGATCAAGACGCGGCGTGTCATGTGCTGGGCTTTCCTCCGGGTAGGCGTCAGGGCCACAGCTGTGCCAGCAGATCCTCCACGGCACTGCCCTGTTCTTCGATCTTAGGTGCCGGGACTGACAGTTCACGGCTTGCCCACAGAAAATACTCCACATTTCCGTCCTGGCCCGGGAGCGTGCTGGTCCCGAGCCCGCGCAGGGTGAGCCCGTTGTCCAGGGCGGCCCGGGCCACCAGTCCCACGGCGCGGCGGCGTTCGTTTTCGGAGCTGACGACGCCGGTCCGGGCCAGCCGCTCGCGGCCCACCTCGAACTGCGGCTTGACCATGAGCAGCAGGTCCCCGCCCGGGCGTGTCGCCAGGGCCAGGGGCGCCATGACCAGGGTCAGCGAAATGAAGGAGAGGTCGCAGACGGTCAGCTCGGCGGCGCCGCCGATTTCGGCCACGTCAAGGTAGCGGATGTTCATGCCCTCGTAGACGTCCACGCGCGGGTCGTCGCGGAGTGCGGGCACCAGTTGCCCGTGCCCCACATCGACGGCGGCCACCCTGGCCGCACCGTTGCGCAGCAGTACGTCGGTGAAGCCGCCGGTGGAGGCCCCTGCATCGAAGCAGCGCTTGCCGGCCACGGTGACCTGCGGGAAGCAGGCCAGCGCCCCGGCCAGCTTGTGGCCGGCACGGGAGACGTACTCGGGTCCGCCGCCCTGGAGTTCAATGCCTGTTTCAGCGGTGACGGCCAGGGCGGCCTTGGCTGCGGCCGTGCCGTCGACGGTTACCCGCCCGGACTTGATGAGGGCGGCGGCCACGGTGCGCGAACGGGCCAGCCTGCGGTTCACCAGTTCCTGGTCGAGCCGGGTCACGGGGCTCCGCCGGGAGCCGCGGCGGCAATGTCCGCGGCCGGGTCGGTGTCCAGCTCGCGCTGCAGCGACTCCATGACCGAGGTGTACACCCCGTTATGCTCCGCGGTGGGCAGCGCGGCTGCCTGGCCGGCGAGGGCCACGATGGCGTCCACGGCGGGGTCACCGCTTCCTTCGGAGTCCACGGGGCCCACTATTCCGGCTTTTTCCACACGAGTTGCGGATCCGTCACGGTGTCCGATTCCGGCACGGCCGCCCACCACACCGCGCAGGCGGCACGCCAGGCGTTGAGGTCGTCCCGGTCGCCGGCCACGGTCACCACGCCGTCCGCGACGGCCGCGGCAGCGGCACCACAGGTGACGCGTCCGTCGTCGCGCGCCACCTCAGGGTAGGGCTGGTAAAAGTCCTTGAGCGTGTCAATGATGAAGCGCGGGCGTTCCGCGGACTTGGCCTTGAGCGCGGATTCCACGGAATCCACGCCGGTGAGGACCAAGGCCGTGGCCATGCCGGCGTTGTTGCCGCCGAGAATGTCGGTGTCCAGGCGGTCCCCGACCACCAGCGGCCGGTCCGCCCCGAGGCGCCTGGCGGCCGTGTGGAACAACGGCGCCTGCGGCTTGCCGGCCACCAGGGGGTCGCGGTCGACGGCGGCACGCACGGCCGCCACAAGTGTCCCGTTCCCTGGGGCGATCCCCTGCTCCCGAGGGATGGTCAGGTCCGTGTTGGTGGCAATCCATGCCGCCCCGCCGTGGATGGCAAAGGCGGCCTCGGCGAGGTCCTCCCAGCCCAGCGAAGGTTCAAAACCCTGGATGACGACGTCGGGCGTGGCCTTGGCGCTGTCCACGCTCGTCATGCCGACCAGCTCAATCTCGCGGACCAGGGCGGCACTGCCGACGACCAGGACCTTGCTGCCGGCGGGGAACCTTTCGGCCAGCAGCGCGGCCCCGGCCTGGGCCGAGCTGACCACCTGGCCCTCTTCCGCGGGGGCGCCGAGTTCACGCAGGTGTGCGGCAACGTGGGCCGGGGTGCGGGAGGCATTGTTGGTCACGTACCCCAGCTTGACGTTGGCACCGGCCAGGCCCGTCAAGGCCTCAATGGCGCCGGGGATGGCGTTCGGCCCGGCATACACCACGCCGTCCAGGTCGGCGAGGACGGCGTCGAAGCCGGCCAGCAGGGTCTTTGTTGTCTCCGCGGACAAGGGGCTAGTCCTCCTGCCCGTCAAACGGGCCTGAATCCGAGGCGGCGTGGGCGGCCGCCCCGGTGTCGCCGGCCAGGACGTCTGCATCGTCGTCCGCGCTGTCCTGGTCGGATTCGGGGTCATCGGATTCAAAGTAGTCGGATTCGGCGTCGTCCACTTCGGTCTCGTCGTGTTCGTTGGCCGGGGCATCCTGGCCGGCGTGCTCGGGCTGGACAGCCGGTTCCATGACGTCGGAGACGCGGACGCGGGGCGCGTCCAGGGGGATATCGTCGTCGTCGCCAAGGTCCACGATGATCGAGTCGGTGCTGTCGTCCTGGCCCAGGGCCTCGTCAGCCACCACGGCCTGGCGTTCCCAGGTCTTCGCCTCGTCCTTGCGGCCGGCGGCACGGAGCACCATGGCGTAGGCGCGGAACAGGCGGGGGCTGAAGGAGAAGGCCCGGTTGATGTCCAGCTGCGGGATTTCCAGCACGGACAGGGCTGCGTCGAGCTCGCCCAGGTCGCCGCGTGCACCGGACTCCACGATGGCCAGTTCCACCTTGCCGGCGGTGTCCAGGGTTTCAGCTTCCTCGGAATGGATCAGTTCGAGGGCCTTCTCCGGGCGTCCCAGCCCGCGTTCGCAGTCGGCCATGAGTGGCAGGTGGACATTGGAGCCGCTGATGCGCCGGTACGTGCGCAGTTCGCGCAGGGCTTCTGCATAGTTGCCCGCAGCGTAGGCGGTCATGGCGACTGCCTCACGGACGCAGGCCAGCCGGCCGCCGCGACGGCTGGCAGCCAGGGCGTGCTCAAAGGCCAGCTCCGGTTCAAAGTCGATCAGCCGGCCGGCCATCACCAGGTGCTTGGACACCCATTCGTTGTTGCGGGAGTCCAGGATGCGCAGTTGCGCACGGGTGACCTTGTCCAGTTCCTCGCCGGTGACGTCATGGTCGATTTCCGGTGAGCGTGAGCGGTCGGCACGGTTCGAGCTGCGCAGGTCACCTGCGTTGCGCTGCGGCGCCGTGCGGGGGCCGCGGTCTTCCCGGTCGCCGTGGGGCCGGCTGTTGTAGGGCCGGTCCCCGCCCGAACGGGCAGGACGGTCCGCATGGCCGCCACGGTTGTCACGGTCACCGTAGGGGCGGTCGCCACCAGAGCGCGCCGGACGATCACCATAAGGACGCTCGCCACCAGAACGGGCCGGACGATCACCATAGGGGCGCCCGCCCTGGCCGCCACGGTTGTCACGGTCACCGTAAGGACGGTCGCCACCGGATCGGGCGGGACGATCGCCATAGGGGCGCCCGCCCTGGCCCCCACGGTTGTCACGGTCACCGTAAGGGCGATCGCCACCGGAGCGCGCCGGACGATCATCATAGGGGCGCCCGCCCTGGCCGCCACGGTTGTCACGGTCACCGTAAGGACGGTCGCCACCGGATCGGGCGGGACGATCGCCATAGGGGCGCCCGCCCTGGCCGCCACGGTTGTCACGGTCACCGTAAGGACGGTCGCCACCAGAGCGCGCCGGACGATCATCATAGGGGCGCCCGCCCTGGCCGCCACGGTTGTCACGGTCACCGTAAGGGCGATCGCCACCGGAGCGCGCCGGACGATCACCATAAGGACGGTCGCCACCAGAGCGCGCCGGACGATCACCATAAGGACGGTCGCCACCGGAACGGGCCGGACGGTCACCATAGGGGCGCCCGCCCTGGCCGCCACGGTTGTCACGGTCACCGTAGGGACGATCGCCACCAGAGCGCGCCGGACGATCATCATAGGGGCGCCCGCCCTGGCCGCCACGGTTGTCACGGTCACCGTAGGGACGATCGCCACCGGAGCGCGCCGGACGGTCACCATAGGGGCGCCCGCCCTGGCCGCCACGGTTGTCACGGTCACCGTAGGGACGATCGCCACCGGAACGGGCCGGACGGTCACCATAGGGGCGCCCGCCCTGGCCGCCACGGTTGTCACGGTCACCGTAGGGACGCTCGCCACCGGAACGGGCCGGACGGTCACCATAGGGGCGCCCGCCCTGGCCGCCACGGTTGTCACGGTCACCGTAGGGGCGCCCGCCCTGGCCGCCACGGTTGTCACGGTCACCATAGGGGCGCCCGCCCTGGCCGCCACGGTTGTCACGCTCCGCATACGGCTTACGGTCCTTGCGGTCCCCCGCCGGCGGGCGGTCACCATAGGGCCGTCCGTTGAATCCTCCGCCGTCCCGGCCTTGTGAATTTCCTTCGCGGTTGCCACCGTGTTGCTCAGCCATGCCGACTCCTAAACCTTTGAGCGCACCAACTGGCACAGTAACAGCCGCTCTTCACTATTGATCTCATACTGCTAAAATCTCGGGCCCAACAGCCCACACTACAGTCTAGTCGAGCCCGGGAGCTGCACCCATGAATCTGGCGTATCTGGCCAAGATGAGTGGCCAATCACAGTACTTTTCGTACTGCTGCCGGCCCGGCACCCCGGCCGCCCAACCGTCATGCACGAGCGTCACCCGGGTGCCGTCGTCGACGGCTTCAAAGGTCACGGCGACCACGGTCGGGGCAAGCGGATTCCCGGCCAGCTGCCAGGCCAGAACCAAGGACGACGGCGGCGTCCACCCGCGGACTTCCGCCCACAGCTGCTGCCGTCCATCTGGAGCCTCCTCAGACAGCCCGCGGTCATCGAAGCCGGGATGCGATTCCACGCCAAATCCGCTGTAGCGCTCCATGGGCCACCATAAGTGGATGCCATCCGTAAAACCGTCAAAGGCAAATTCAGGATGCACCGGAACCACGACTGTGGCAGTCCGGGCTTGGGGCACGTCCCCTGGCATATCGGCAGCCTGCGGTTCATGAGCATGGGAAAAGATACTGTCCATCGACCAAGACTACAGAGACCCTGTGTGGTTTTGGTGTTGTGGTGGTTAAGTGTGGGGAGGCCCCAACAC
>NZ_JAAMFN010000025.1 GCF_013376095.1 Arthrobacter sp. SDTb3-6
GCATCCTCCGGGCCGTCGCAGGCCGCGGCCCGGGCGGTCAGGTGCAGCACGCCCTCGGGCACATCGGCTGACAGCACCAGCGTCCGGGACAGGCCCACGGACGTGCCGCCGCCGGAGACCAGCAGTTCCGGCGGGGTGGAGGAGACCTTCAACTGCGTGGGGTCGCCCCAGCGGTCGTCCAGCTTTTGCCCGGTCGGCGCCGAGAAACGCACCGTCAGTGCCAGCCCGCCGCTGGCCACGGCAGTCCTGGGGCGCTGGGTCTGTGCGGCGCCCTCGTCGACCTGCAGTGCCTGCTTGGGCAGCGGCACGCGGATCAGCTGGTGCTTGTTGGCTTCCACCACGATGAGCAGCGGGACGTCGCCGGACTCGTCCAGCAGCACGTCGCTGGGCTCGGCCAGCCCGCGGGCCAGCGTGCTGACCTGCCGTGTGGCGGGGTCGTAGCGTCGCACGGCACCGTTGTAGGTGTCCGCCACGGCCACGGAACCGTCCGGGAGCACGGCGACTCCCAGCGGGTGCTGCAGGCGGGCCTGGGCGGCGTCGCCGTCGCGGAAGCCAAAGTCGAAGAGGCCCTCGCCGATGGCGGTCTCCACGGTCGCCGTCCGCCCGCCGGCATCGCCCGCAGGTCCGAACTTCACCACGCGCAGCGCTGACGTTTCGGAGTCGGCCACCCAGAGATTTCCCTGGGCGTCCTCGGTCAGGCCGGAGGGCTGGGCAAACCAGGCCTGGTGGGCCGGACCGTCAAGCAGTCCCTCGAGCCCGTTGCCTGCAACAATCTCCACGGCACCGCTGGCCGGGTCAAAGCCAAAGAGCTGGTGCGTTCCGGCCATGGCAACCACCACTGTCTCCAGCACGGAGGAATACGCCACATCCCACGGCGAGGACAGCGCAATCTCGAGGGGCGCGGTGCCGAGCTGCGTCGCAGAGGCCGGGGCGCCGTCGTCATCCACCCGCGCAGGGCCCGCATCCAGGAGCCGCTGCACGCCATTGCCGGCCACGGTCCGCACCTCGCCGGTGGCGAGCGTGACCCCGCGGAGGCGATGGTTTACCGAGTCGGCCATGATCACGTCGTACCCGACGCGCGCGGCCAGTGCGGCCGGGAGCAGCGCCACGCCCTGGGGTTCGTTGAACTCGGCCTGCCCGGCGGAACCGTCCGTGTGCCCCCTGGTCCCGGCCCCGATGGTGCGCACCACGGTGGCCAGGTCCGGACCCATCTCCACGAGCCGGTGGTGGCCGGTGTCGGAGACGAGGAAGTTCCCGCCCGCCAGCGGCAGCACCTTGCCGGGAAAGCGAAGGTCGCGGGAGACGGGCTCGGGAGCCACATAGGGCCCGTCGCCGCGGTGCAGGGTCCCCTTCGCCTCATGCTCGGCGATCAGTTCGGGGATGAAGGAGGCCAGGCCGGCCGCATGCCCCTCGCCGGAAAGGTGGGCCACGATGTAGCCCTCGGGGTCCACCACCACCAAGGTGGGCCAGGCGCGCGCGGAGTAGGCCTGCCAGGTGGCCAGCTCGGGGTCGTCCAGGACGGGGTGGGTGATCTCATAACGTTCGACCGCGGCGGCGAGGGCCGCGGGGTCCGCCTCGTGCTCAAACTTCGGCGAGTGCACGCCCACCGTGACCAACACGTCCCTGTACTCCTCCTCGAGGGGGCGCAGTTCGTCCAGCACGTGCAGGCAGTTGATGCAGCAGAACGACCAGAAATCGAGGATGACAATCTTGCCGCGCAGCTTTTCCAGGCCCAGCTCGGCGCCACCGGTGTTGAGCCAGGCACGGCCCTGCAGTTCGGAGGCGCGGACGCGGACGGTGGCGGCGGTGTTCGTTGCAGAATCCACTAGTGCTTTTCTCCTTGTGACCCAGGTTGGGAACGTGAACCGGATGGGGTACCAGACGGTGAAGCTGGGGGCGCAGCCGGGCTGTTGTGCAGGTGCGGCAGCGGCGGTCCGCTGTGGGCGGAGTCCATCGTGGCGTCACGCCGGGCCAGCTGGGCAAACATGTCATTGTAAGCGTTGAGGTCGGCGTAGTTATTCCGAACGGCGGCCCGGTCCTTGCGCTTGGTCTCGCGCGCATCCGACTTCGACCACATGTAGGCGACCCCCATGGCAATGGCCAGGGTGGGGACCTCCCCCACGCCCCAGGCGATGCCGCCGGCGGTTTGCTGGTCAACCAGCGCCGAGTCACCCCAGGGCCGGCCCATGTTGCCAAAGTATTCGCCCGAGAGCAGGTTGGTGGCCATCATCAGGGAGACCCCGAAGAATGCGTGGAACGCCATGGTTGCCAGGAGCAGCAGCAGCCGCATCGGGTACGGGAAGCGGCGCGGGAGCGGGTCCGAGCCGATCATGCTCATGATGAAGATGTAACCCGTCAGCGTGAAGTGCACGATCATCAGCTCGTGGCCCACGTGGTAGCGCATGGCCAGGTTGAACAGGGGCGAGTAGTAAAACACGACCAGGCTGCCGGCGAAGTTGGCTGCGGCAAACAGCGGGTGCGTGATCAGCTGCGAGTACCGGGAGTGCACCAGCACCAGGATCCATTCGCGGACGCCCCGGCTGCCGTCCCGGCGCGGGGTCAGCGCCTGCAGTGCCAGGGACACGGGCGAGCCCAGCGCCAGGAACAGGGGGGCGATGACCATCAGCGACATGTGCTCCACCATGTGGGCGCTGAACAGGACCTGGCCGTACACGGCCGTCCCGCCGGAGGTGATGTAGACCAGGGACACGAGCCCGGCAAACCAAGACACGCTGCGCAGCACGGACCACTTGTCCCCGCGGCGGCGCAGCTTGATGAGGCCGGAGATGTACGCGGCCGCGGCGGCCAGGGCGAAGGCCACCCACAGCCAGTCCATCCGCCACTCGGTGAACCACCGGGAGAAGGTCAGCTCCGGTGGCAGCGGGTAGTCGGTGAGAATCTGGGCCGGGGTCAGCGCCGCCTGCACCAGTTCCCGGGACTGCGGGGGCGCGGAGCGGCTCAGGCCCACGGCGAGGCCGCTGGTGATGCCCATGATCAGCAGTTCGCCAAAGACCAGCTGCCAGAGCAGGCGGCGGGTGCGGGCCGCCGTCGCTGGTTTTTCACCCCCGGCCAGGCGGGGAATGATCCAGGTCCGGTGCATCCAGCCGATCACGCCGAGCAGGATGGTGGCGGCGGACTTGGCCAGGATCAGCTGGCCGTAGCTGGAGTAGAAGAGGTCGTGCCAGTTGGTGATGCGGATGGCGGCGTTGACAATTCCGGAGCCGGCCACGCCTGCGAAGGCGAAGATGGCGAGCGTGGAGAAGCGCTGCAGCGTCGGGGCGGTGATCTTGCCCAACACCCCGGAAACCACCACCAGCACAATGATGCCGCCCACCCACAGCGAAACGCCGGTGATGTGCAGGAACAGCGAGTTCACGGCGCCAACGTGGTCGGCACTGGAGGCGGAGTGGCCGATCAGCGCCTGCGGCACAAACGCCAGCAGGGCCACGACCAGGGGGACGGCCAGGGCGCTGATATTGCGCAGGCCAAACACGAGGGTGGTGGTGACGGCGGCGCAAATGACCACCATGAGCCAGGCCTGGCCCACGGGCAGCGACGTCATGTAAAACACCAGCTGGTGGGTGTATTCGCTGCTGCCGGACACGGACAGCCCGGAAATGCTTGAGTACGTCAGCACTAGGACGGCGATGGCTGCCAGGGTCCAGACGCCGCCGGCCACCGCAGCCAGCGTCATGACGCGGGTGAAGGCGGGATGTTCGGGGACGTGGTGGCGCTTGGCGGAGTCCGCCTTTTGCTTGCCGGTGTGGGGCCGGCGGGACGTGGCATCCTTGGGCAGGATCACGATGGCGAACACCAGCGAGCCCACGACCGTGGCCAGGGCCAGGTTGTGGATGGTGGTGGCCACGGGCAGGCCCCAGCGGGTGAAGGCCCCCGGATCGCCGAGCTGCTGCACCCCGGCGGCGCCGGTCCACAGCAAAGCGCCCACGACGCCGGCCATGGCGCCGGCCAGCCCAAGCCACCACCACGGCCCGCGAATGCCGCCGGCAAAAGTGGCGGCCAGACCGGGTTTTGGCGCGGCAATCTCCGGGCGGGGACTCGTGGCGGGGGCTGATTCTACGGGTGGCACCCTTCCATTGTCTGGCACCATGCCGGTCCAGGGCGAATCAGGGACTTCCCAGCTTCACCTGCGGATTAAACACGCGGGGGCGGCCGGCAGGTGCCGGCCGCCCCCGCGGCGAAGTTGTGGTGATTACTTCTTGTTGGAAACGGCAGCCTTCAGCTTGGAGCCGGCGGACAGCTTGACGCTGTGGCCTGCGGCAATCTGGATGGTTTCGCCGGTCTGCGGGTTGCGGCCGGTGCGAGCTGCACGGTCGGTGCGCTCGATGGAGAGCCAACCCGGGATGGTGATCTTTTCACCGGCGGCAACGGAGCTCTCGAATACCGAGAACAGTGCGTCCAGGACGCCGTTCACTGCGGTCTGGCTGGTCTCAGCCTTTGCAGCAACTTCCGCAACCAGTTCGCTACGATTCTTAGCCATGTTTGTCCTCCTGGACGTCAAGAAATTCTTGTTCCACGCGGTTGCGTGTCAACCACTGCTAGCGAACTTACCAGTTCTTCCGCGGGATTCCGGCAATTTTGGGCGTTTTTCGTGGTTTTTGGACCGATTTGCAGTGATTCCTGCCCCGGTTTTCACCCCCGGGCGCCCGCAGCGGCCCAAAAACGGCCCGTTAACGCGCCACACCGGGGCGAAACGGGGCAAACGACAACGGCTCGTCGCGCAACATGGAAAGCCCGCATTCCAGTGCTCCCAGCACCACGCCGTCGGCCCCCAGCGTGGACGCCGCCAGCTCGGGCACGGGCGGCTGGAAAACGTCATCCAGCACGGCGGCGGCCTTGTCGATGACGGGCTGCGCAGCCTGGGCGATGGCCCCGGCCACGATGACCTTCTCCACGTCCAGCAGGCTCACCAGTATCTGGGCAACGCGGGCCAGCCGCTCCCCCAGGCGGTCCACAATCCCCTGCGCCGCCGCATCCCCGCCGGCTGCTGCGGCAAACACCGCCTCGGCGGACAACTGCGCCCGGGGAAGCTGCGCCAGCGCCGAGCCCGGCGGCAGGGTCCTGGCCTTGCTGGCCGCCACAGCCCATTCCCGGGCCAGGAACCCCAGCCCTTCGGAGGAACCGGCTCCCTGGACAATGTCCAGCAGGCGCATTTCGCCCGCACCGCCGTGCCGGCCGCGCAGCAGCCTGCCGTCAACGACCAGCCCCGCACCGAAGCGTTCACCGGACAATAGCGTTGCAAAGGAGTCAAGGCCCGGGTTGCGGGCGTGTTCGGCGAGCGCCGCCAGGTTTGCGTCGTTGTCGACCATGGTCCGGCCGCAATCGTCAAATACGGCAGGGAAGCCCGGATTCATGTGCTGCCAATAGTCGTGTCCCGCCGGGGAGTGTCCCTGTCCGTCCACGGGGGCCGGCACGCCGACCACCACGAGGAAGACCTCCTCCGGGCGCACATCCGCGTGTGCCAGCACGGAATCGACGGCACCGCGCGCCGCCGTCCGCCGGACGGGGCCCTGCACGCCGTCGATCGTGTGGCCGGTCCGGGCGAGGATGGTGCCGCGCAGATCGGCCACGGCCGCGGTGACTGTGTGTTGGCCGGCGTCGACGGCGACGATATAGCCGGCCCGGTCGCGCAGCCGGTAGCGGCGGGCGGGCCGGCCCTTGCTGTACTGGCCGGCCTCCCGGGAATCAGCCACCTCGTCGATCCACCCCTGCGCCACGAGGGTGTCGCAGAGCCCCAGGACCGTGGACCGGGTCAGCCCTGTCGCCGCCATGACCTCCGACGCCAGAAAGGTCTGGGCAGCCAACGCATAGCGCAGCACCGCCCCTACGTTCATGCGCCGCAACAATTGCGGCGACGTCGCCACATCTTCCCGTAACATCCCTTGACCCCATCGCCGTCGTGAGGCAATATTACCTTTGCTTATTAAATATAGGTTCTAGATTTAGTTATTAGAGAAACGCCGCCGCGCAGCCGGCGGACCATCGGAGTCCAGCCAGGGATGTCCAGCCAGGGAAGTCCAGCCAAGGGAGACAATGACGTGCAATCCACTACACCAGCAGCGCAGCCGGGACTGAGCAGGCGGTCGTTCCTGTTCGGTGCCGCAGCGTTGGGAGCCGGGCTGTCGATGGCCGGATGCGCCCCGGGCCAGGGGTCCGGCGGGAAAACCACCACCATCACCTTCTACGTCTCCAAGCCGGAGGTGATCGGCTATTTTGACGGCTTGATCAAGCAGTTCCACGCGAGCCAGGACACCGTCCGGGTCATCCGCGATTCCACGTCAAGCATGTCCGCAGACTTCGTGCGGAACCAGCCCCCGGACCTGGGCTGCTGGAACTACAACTTCTCCGTGGCGGCCTTCGTCAGGCATGGGGCCCTGAGCGATCTCTCCGACATGGCCGAGGCCAAGTCGATCAATCCCAAGTTGTGGCCACTGCTCCAGCAGACGGCCACCTACCCCGGCCGCACCAGCGCCATCCCGTACTCGGTCATGGCTGCCTCGGTCATCTACAACAAGGACATGTTCGCCAGGTACGGTTTGGCCGTGCCCACCACCTGGTCCCAGCTGCAGGCGGTGTGCAGGACGCTTCAGGGCGCCGGGATCTCCCCCTTCTACAACACGCTCAAGGACAACTGGACCGTGGCACAGGGCATGTTCGACTACAGCGTCGGCGGCATGGTGGACATCCCCCGGTTCTTCAGCGCCCTGGACGCCGAGGGCACCTCGGTGCGGGCCGGATCTGCCGCGTCGTTCCACAAAGACTTCCAGGGCCCCATGCAGCACATGTCCCAGCTTGCCCTGCTGGCGAACCAGGATGCCGCAAGCCGCGGATACGGCGACGGCAACCTCGCCTTCGCCCAAGGCAAGGCGGCCATGTACCTGCAGGGCCCATGGGCACTGAACGAAATTGCCAAGACCGCGCCCACGATGAACCTGGGCACCTTCCCCCTCCCGGTCACCGAAGACCCTGCAGACCTCAAGGTGCGCGTGAACGTCGACCTCGCCTTGTGGATCCCGGAAGCGTCGAAAAAGAAGGCGGCGGCACGCCAGTTCCTGTCCTTCCTCATGCAGCCGGAGGTCAACGACAAATACAATGCCGACAACAACGGCTTCGGCGTCCGGACGGATTCCCCGCCGGCGAGGAACCCCGCACTGGCCGGCATGCAGAAATACTACGACGGCGCCGCCTTCTACCTGGGCGCCTCGCAGCTGATCCCGGCCTCCATCCCCGTGGCCGACTATGCCCAGGCCATCGCCCTTGGGTCCGCCCCCGGGCCGGAACTGGCCACCCTGGACTCCGACTGGTCCCGGCTCGCCCTGCGCAACGCCTGACCGCCGTCCCGCACCCACGAATCGAGTAAAGATCATGGCCCTTTCATCCCCGGCTCCGGTCCGGCGGCGACGCCGCGTCGAACCCGTCTTCTATCTCTTCCTGTTGCCCACCGTCATCCTGTTCACCCTGGCGATCATGGTTCCTGCCGTCATGGGCATCGCCCTCAGCTTCACGAACTCCGTCGGCTTTGGCGATTTCAGGTTCATCGGCCTGACCAACTACATTGCCGTCTTCTCCGACCCGGCCATCCTAGCGGCATACCTGTTCACGATTGGCTTCGCCGTCGTGACGGTGCTGCTGGTCAACGTGGTCGCGTTCCTGCTGGCCATCGCCCTGACCTCCAGGATCCGGGCAAGGATCGCCCTCCGTGCGGTTTTTGTGCTGCCCATGGTGGTCTCCGGCATTGTCATCGCCTATGTCTTCAACTACCTGTTCTCAAACTCGCTGCCCAGTGTTGCCTCGGCCGTCGGTTTCGGGCCGCTGGAGCAAAGCGTGCTGGCGAACCCGGACCTGGCCTGGCTTGCCATCGTGGTGGTCACCGCCTGGCAGGCCATCCCGGGAACCCTGCTCATTTACATCGCCGGCGTCCTGGCCATCCCCTCGGATGTCTACGAAGCCGCCTCCCTCGACGGGGCAGGCGGCTGGCGCCAGCTGCGCTCCATCACCGTCCCCCTGACCGCCGGATATGTGGTCATCAACCTCATCCTGGGCTTCAAGGGCTTCATGAACACCTACGACATCATTGTCGGCTTGACCGGGGGCGGCCCCGGCACCTCCACGACCAGCGTTGCCATGTCCATCTTCAACGGCTTTTCCAACGGCGATTACTCGTACCAAATGGCCAACGCGACCATCTTCTTCCTGATCGCGATCGTCATCGCACTGCTTCAATTGCGCACCACCCGCGGAAAGGCGGCCCTTTAGATGAGCACCCAAGTCATGCCCGCCCCGGCCACGCACACGGCTCCCGCCACCGCGGGGAGCCGCCCCCGCCGTCGTCCATCCCGGGCCCAGCGCGGCAGCTGGGCGCTGACCATCATCCTTGCCCTCTGCTCCCTCACCGTCCTGGTCCCGCTCTATGCAAGCTGCGTGATGGCCTTCAAAACCACCAGGCAGGCCGTTGACGGAAACGCATTTTCGCTGCCCTTCCCCTTGAGCCTGGACGGCTTTGTCCAGGCGTGGACGCTCACGGATTTCCCCCGCAGCTTCGCCATCTCCGTTTTCATTGCCGCCGTCACGGTGGCCGGCACCATCGCCCTGAGCTCGTTCGCCGCCTTCGCCATTTCACACAACTGGGAAAACCGCGTGTTCCGCTGGTCCTTCTTCTACCTGCTGGCCGCCATGTTCCTGCCGTTCCCGGTGGTTGCGCTGTCCCAGGTGAAGCTGACCGGCATGGTGCACCTGGACAACCCGGTGGGCGTGGCCATCCTGCACATCATGTTCCAGCTGTCCTTCAGCGTCATGCTTTTCACCGCCTTCCTGCGCTCCATTCCCACCGAGCTGGAGGAAAGTGCCAGGATCGACGGCGCCAGCACCTGGCAGGTGTTCTGGCGGCTGGTCTTCCCGCTGCTGGCCCCGATGAGCGCGACGGTGGGCATCTTCGCCTTCCTGGCGTCGTGGAACGACTACATGATGCCGACGCTGATCACGGCAGACCCTGCCCTGCAGACCCTGCCCGTGCTGCAGAACATCTTTCAGACCCAGTTCAGCAATAACTACAACGTGTCCTTCGCGTCGTACCTGATGGCCATGGCCCCGGCCATCATCGTCTATCTCATATCCCAGCGCTGGGTCATGTCCGGGCTGACCCAGGGCGCCATCAAATAAACCACCACCCAAGGAGAACAAACCCCATGACTGAAACACTTGCCACGGCACGGCAGCTGCCCACCCCCGACGAGACCTGGTGGCGCCAGGCCGCCGTCTACCAGATCTACCCCCGCTCCTTTGCCGATTCCAACGGCGACGGCATCGGCGACCTGCCCGGCATCACCTCCCGCATCCCGTACCTGGCGGAGCTGGGCATCGACGCCGTCTGGCTCAGCCCGTTCTACCCCTCGGCACTGGCCGACGGCGGCTACGACGTCGACGACTACCGCAACGTTGACCCCCGCCTGGGCACCCTGGACGACTTTGATGCCATGACGCAGGCCCTGCACGCCGCTGGCATCCGCCTGATCGTGGACATCGTGCCCAACCACACCTCCGACCGCCACGAGTGGTTCCGCGAGGCACTGGCCGCCCCGAAGGGTTCCGCCGCCCGCGACCGCTACATCTTCCGGGACGGTTTGGGCCCGGACGGTGCCGCGCCGCCCGCCGACTGGGTGTCCACCTTTGGCGGGCCCGCCTGGGAACCCGTGGGCGACGGACAGTGGTACTTCCACTTTTTCGCCAAGGAACAGCCGGACCTGAACTGGAACAACCGCCAGGTCCATGCGGACTTCCAGCAGACGCTGCGCTTCTGGTCGGACCGGGGCGTGGACGGCTTCCGCATCGACGTGGCGCACGGCCTCGCGAAGGACCTGGGCCAGGACCTGCCCAGTCAGGCCGAACTCGACGCCACTCCCAAAGACGGCAACCACCCGTTGTGGGACCGCGATGACGTACACGACATTTACGCCGGGTGGCGCACCGTGTTCAATGCCTACACCCCCGCCCGCACGGCCGTGGCCGAAGCCTGGGTGGCCTCGGACCGCAGGGCGCGCTACGCGAGTGCGGACGGACTGGGCCAGGCTTTCAACTTTGACCTGCTCGAGGCCGATTTCGACGCCGGGGCGTTCCGGGACATCATCACGTTCAACCTGGGCCTCGCCGCGGAGTCCGGTTCGTCCACCACCTGGGTGTTCTCCAACCACGATGTGGTCCGCCATGCGACCCGCTACGGGCTGCCGGCGCGGAACGGCGACACGGCCAAGCAGGGCTCGGCGTGGCTGCTCAGCGGCGGCACCGTGCCCCGGCTCGACGCCGCGCTCGGCCTGCGCCGTGCCCGCGCCGCGACCCTCCTGGAACTGGCCCTGCCGGGTTCCGCCTACCTGTACCAGGGCGAGGAACTGGGCCTTCAGGAGGTGGCGGACATTCCGGCGGGGCAACGCCAGGACCCGTCGTTCTTCCGCAACCCGGGCGTGGACATGGGCCGCGACGGCTGCCGCGTGCCGCTGCCCTGGACCCGGGCCGGGGCGTCCTTCGGTTTCGGCACGGGGGATGCCCACCTGCCACAGCCGGCCTGGTTTGCCGAATCGTCCGTCGAGGCGGAGGACGGCGTGGCGGATTCCACGCTGTCGATGTACCGTGCCGCCCTCGCCCTGCGGTCGCGGCTGCAGGCCGCAGAGTCGCTGGAGTGGCTGGAAACCGGGCGCGAGGACGTCCTGGCGTTCCGCCGCCCGAACGGGTGGACGTCCATCACCAACTTCGGCACGGACCCCTTCACGCTGCCGGCCGGGGAGGTGCTCCTGGCCAGTGCCGGGCTCCTGCCCGGTTCACTGCCGGGTTCACTGCCGGGTTCACTGCCCGGGGCGGCAACGGCCTGGCTGCAGCTGTAGGCCGGGCGTATGCCGCGTCGCTTTCGCGGGCACCAAAAAAGGGCGGCAACCCGAAGGTTGCCGCCCTTTTTAGAACCGGAATTTACCAGCTGGACTTCGTGATGCCGGGCAGTTCGCCAGCGTGTGCCATCTTGCGGAAGCGCACGCGGGAGATGCCGAACTTCTGGAGCGTTCCACGCGGACGGCCGTCGATGGCGTCGCGGTTGCGGACGCGCACGGGCGAAGCGTTGCGGGGGAGCTTCTGCAGGCCCAGGCGGGCAGCTTCGCGCTCTTCCGGAGTGGAGGCGGGGTTAACGAGGGCCTTCTTCAGTTCGAGGCGCTTTTCAGCGTAACGCTCGACGATGACCTTGCGCTTCTCGTTTTTGGCGATCATGGACTTCTTGGCCATAGTCTTTAGCGCTCCTCTCGGAATTCAACGTGCTGGCGGATCTTGGGATCGTACTTCTTCAGGACCAGGCGGTCCGGGGTGTTGCGGCGGTTCTTGCGGGTCACATACGTGAAACCGGTACCGGCCGTGCTCTTGAGCTTGATGATGGGACGTACGTCCTTGTCCTTTGCCATTAGAGCTTCACCCCTCGTGCCAGAATCTGTGCAACAACGGCGTCAATTCCGCGTACATCGATGACCTTGATCCCCTTGGCAGAAACCTGCAGGGTGACATTGCGGCGCAGGGACGGAACCCAGTAGCGCTTCTTCTGGATGTTCGGATCGAACCGGCGCTTGTTGCGGCGGTGCGAGTGCGAAATGCTATGTCCAAAGCCCGGCTCGGCTCCGGTCACCTGGCAGTGTGCTGCCATGATCACTCCTAATAAATGAATGGAAACGGTCCGCTGCTGCAAACCGTGCGCCAAGGCAGCGTCCGCCCCTGGACAGCATGATTCCCACAATTCATTGACAATGATGATGGAAAAGGCCGTCCGGCGAATACCCGAATGCACGCAACTTGAGCCCCTAACTACCGGCCCGCGGGAACATATTCACCGCAAACCGGAGCAATTGCACACGCTCCGCGCCACCTGGCGCCTACCCAGTCTAGTGGCTGGCGGGCCATTAAGACCAATCGTCCTTATCATGGCCCCTGCGCCGCGGCGAATGCAGCTCCGGCCAGCGCGCGGAGAGGTTGTCCCCGGACGACACCCCCCGCAGGCGGCGGCCAATCCACGGCCCCACGTATTCGCGGGTCCAGGCGGCGTTGTCCTTCAGCGTTTCGGCGGTGGTCCGGACCGGGACGGGCGGCAGCTCCGGCATGGGAATGCGGGCCGTCCCACCCAGCCGTTCCAGGACCCGGTTGGCCATGTTGATGTGACCGGGCGTGGACATGTGCATGCGGTCCACGCCCCACAGCCGCCAGTCGTTGTATTCGCGGAAGCGCCAGTAGTCGACCAGTTCAGCACCGCGCACCTCCGCCACTTCCCGCAGCAACTCGTTGTAGACGGCGGTGCGGCCGCGGATGCCGGCAAAAACCTTGGAGCTGCTGGCATCAAATCCGGTGAAGACGAGCACGCGGGCGCCCGTGCCCGCCAGCTTGGCCAAGGCGAGCGAGTAGGCAGCCAGCATGGCGTCGATGTCCACCTTGGGCCGCAGGATGTCATTGATGCCGGCGTAGATGGTGACAAGCGTGGGGTTCATGGCCACGGCCGCGTCCACCTGTTCCGCCAGGATCTGCTTCATTTTCTTCCCGCGGATGGCCAGGTTGGCGTAGCCGAACGAATCCCCCGGGCAGGCGGCGGCCAGTTGTTCGGCCGTGCGGTCCGCCCAGCCCCGCACCTGGTTGGGCAGCGCCGGGTCCGTGTCGCCGAGCCCCTCGGTGAACGAGTCGCCCAGTGCCACGTACCGTTCCGTATATTCCACGCCCGCCTCCTTGCTGCACCTGCCTTGACCAAGTCAATCCTATGTCCGCCCCCGGCCGGTCCGTTTTTGGCGCCTACGCGGCCGGCTCCAGCTGCCCGGCGGATGCGATGAGGGCCGCATACGCTCCCCCGGCGTCCCGCAGCTGCGCCGGCGTGCCCGTTTCCACGAGTTCCCCGCCGGCCAGGACGGCCAGCTGGTCCGCATCCTCCACGGTGGTCAACCGGTGGGCGATGGTCAGGGTGGTCCGTCCGACGGCGAGGTGGTCCAGCGCCCCCTGCACCTGCGCCTCGGTGGTGTTGTCCAGCGCGGACGTTGCCTCGTCGAGGATGAGGACGCGCGGGTTGCGCAGGATGGTGCGCGCGATGGCCAGCCGCTGCTGTTCCCCTCCCGAAAACCGGTGGCCGCGGGCGCCGACCAGCGTGTCCAGGCCGCCGGGGAGTCCGGCCACGAGATCGGCGATCCGGGCCGCCCCGAGCGCCTGCCACAGTGCGGCATCCCCGGCGTCGGGCGCGGCAAGCAGCAGGTTGTCGCGGATCGAGGCGTGGACCAGGTAGCTTTCCTGCGACACCACGCCCACGATCCGGGCCAGGACCTCCGGGGCGATGTCGCGCACGTCAACGCCGTCAATCGTCACGCGCCCGGCCGTGACATCGTGCAGGCGGGGAAGCAGCGAGCCAAGGGTCGACTTTCCGGACCCCGTGGGGCCCACGACGGCGGTTGCCGAGCCGGCGGGCAGCGCAAGGTCGATTCCGCGCAGGACGTCCGGCCCGCCGTCGTACGCGAAACGCACGTTTTCAAAGCGCACCTCACCGCGCACCGTGGCGGGATCCAACGGGATCGGGTGGGACGGTGCCGTGACCTCCGGGACCAGGTCAAGGTATTCAAAGATGCGGCTGAACAGCGCCATGGCCGTGACCCACTGGACGCCGAGGTTCAGCAGGCCCATGATGGGGCGAAAAATGGTGGACTGCAGGGCCGTGAACGCCACCACGGTGCCAATGCTCATGCCGTTCGCAGGCAGTCCGGCGGCAAAGTAGATCAGGGCCGGGATGGCGGAAAAGATGATGCCCATGGTGGCCATGCGCCAACGCCCGGCCAGCTGCGAGCGCAGTTCCAGGCCGATCAGGCGCTCGGAGCTGGCCGTGTAGAGGGCCGCGTCCCGGCCGGTGGTGCCCAGGGTCTTCGCCAGGCGGACGCCGGAGATGGACAGCCCCTCCTCGACCTGGGTGTTCATGGTGGCGAGCTCGGCCTGCAGGGTGGAGGTGACGTCGCGCCGGAGCAGGGCCACGCGGCGGGAGAACCAGACGGCGGGCGGGATGACCACCAGGGACAGGAGGGACAGTTGGGGCGAGAGCGCCACCATGGCCACGGCCGTGGCGACCGCGGTGGTCAGGTTGGATGCGACGCCGGTGGCCGTGGAGGTGATGACCGACTGCATGCCGGCGATGTCGTTGTTCAGGCGCGACTGCACCTCGCCGCTGCGGGTCCGGGTGAAGAATCCCAGCGACTGCCTTTGCAGGTGGGTGAACAAGCGGACCCGCAGGGCGTGCATGATCATTTGGCCCATGCCGGTGGCCATCCACGTCTGCACCACGCCAATGGCGGCGGTGGCCGCGGCGACGGCGATCATGGCGCCGGCCAGCCAGGCGAGCAACGTGATGTTCCGCTCCAGCAGGGCGGTGTCGATGATGCCGCGGACCAGGAACGGCTGCGCCAGGCCGATCACGCTGGAGGCGCTGATGAGAAGCACGACGGCGGCGATGGTCCCCTTGTGGGGCGCGAACAGTGCCGCGATGCGCCTGGCGCTTACGGGGTGGCGTGCAAGCTGGGCCTGGTCGGCGGGGCTGACGCGGGCGGGTCCACGGCCGGCGTGGGGCGGTTTTTTGCTCTCCGTCATGGGCTGCACCTCCAGATGGTGTGCCGGGTGCGGGAGTCGCACCAACTATTCAGGAGGTTACCTCACTATGAGGTTATGGGTCAAGCTGGGTAGACTGGCACCATGACTTCCTCCGGAGACCAACCCGCAGACCTGGGCGAGCTGTTTCACTCCGCCTTCCGCGGCCTGCGCCGCACCTGGGCCGAGCAGCTGGCGCCGTGGGAGATGACGCCGCACCAATGGCGGGCGCTCATGACGCTGTTGCGCGCCTGCACGCCGGGACTGGACGCGCCTGCAGGGCCCTCCGCGCCGGGCGTCCGGCTGAAGGACCTTGCGGAGCGGTTGCGCATTGCCCCGCGCTCAGCCACCGAGGTGGTGGACCAGCTTGAAGCCAAGGGCCTGGTGCGCCGCGATCCGGACCCCACGGACCGCCGCGCCACCCTGGTGGTGGCAACGGCGGCCGGGCAGCAGCTTTTTGCGGACATCACGGCCCAGCGCCGGGACAGGTCCAGCGAGTACTTTGCCCGCCTCGCTGCCGAAGACCGCGCCGAGCTGGCCAGGATCCTGGCCCTGCTGGGCCGTTAACCCCGGCCCGCCCCGCCTGGCGTTGCGGCCAGGAACAGCTACGCGGCGGGGGTTCCCGAAATGTTGATGAGCCACGGCACGCCGAACTTGTCGGTGAACATGCCGAAGGTGTCGCCCCAGGGTGCCTTGGCCAGCTTTTCGCCAATGGTGCCGCCCTCGGAGAGCTTGTTGTAGTAGCCCGTCAAGGTTTCCTCGTCGTCGCCGGAGAGCGAGACGGTTGAATTGGGCTTGATGTCCATGGCCTGGGGGACGTCGGCGGCCATGAGCACCACGCCGTTGTCGCCTGCCAGCTGGCCGTGCATGATGTTGTCCGCCTCGGCAGGGTCCTCGGAGACGTGGAATTCGGCGAAGGTGCTCAGGTCAAGCTTGCCACCGAAGACCGAGTGGTAAAACTCCATGGCCTGCCTGGCGTTGTCGCGAAAGTTCAAATAGGGGTTGAGTTGAACGGACATGGCGGTGCTCCTTGGGGGTTGCTCGCACTGTGATGCAAGACATTATGCCCCCGATCCCCCGCGCTGTCATCAGCTATGCGGCAAGCGCCTGGCCCATCCGCCAATAGCCCATGAAGGCCACCGAATTGCGGTCCATTCCGACGTCGCGCACCAGGTAACGGCGCAGGCCGCGGATGGCCGCGGCCTCGCCCGCAATCCATGCATACAGGCCGTGCCCGGGCCTGCATTCGGGCGTTTCCCACAATACGGCCGAGTCCACGTCAACCTCCTCGGGCTCATCCCCCTGCCGTTTGGCCGCGGGCACGATGACGTTGCGGACGGCCGCGTCCAACAGCGTTCCGTGTGCCGCGCCGTTGCGCGCATGCCACCGCACCTCCACCCGGGCTGCCGAATGGATGTCCAGGAAGTCGGCCGCCGTGGGCACCTCCAGGACCGCATGCCCGATGATGTGCGGGGGCAGCGATTCCAGGATCGCGGCAATGGCCGGCACGGCGGTTTCGTCGCCCACCAACAGCACCCGCCCTGCGCCGCCCGGTGCGAACTCGATGCCCAGGCAGCGGCCCCAGCGGGCGCACGGTCCTATTACCAGCAGCGGATCCCCCGGCTGGGCACCCGCGGCCCACAACGCAGCCGGACCGGAGGCGCCAGGGTGCAGCACAAAGTCAATGTCCAGTTCCGCCGGGGCACCCGGGAAATCCGGCGATGCCGGCACGGCCGGCCGCAGCGCCCTTACCGTGTAGGTGCGCATCACCCCCCGCACGGCTTCGTCCACGGCAAGCCAGGCCGGGTACCAGCCGTCCTGCAGGGACCCTCGCACCGCGTGCAGCTCGGGCAGCCCGCGCCCGGGCGGCGGAATGAGCACCTTGATGCGCAGGTCAAGCGTTTCGCCGCCGGCACCTGTCCCGAAGAGCGCCAGGTCCCCACCGGTGAACGTAATGCGCCGGAAGTGTGGCGTCAGCTGACGCACGGCCGCCACGGTCAGGGCAAAAGTCCGCAGTGGCCGGGCCGGAGCCTCAACCAGGGACGCCCCGGCGCTCATGCCGGCACGCCTTGCCGCAAACGCGGGCGAAGCACCGCGGCCCGCCGCCCCAACGGCACCACCAGCGGCGTCCCCGTCACCGGATCCGGCACAACCACCGATTCCAGGCCAAACACCTCACGCACCAGCGCCGCGGTCAGCACGGCGCCCGGCGGACCCTGGGCCACCACCTGGCCGGCCTTCATGGCCACCAGGTGGTCTGCATACCGCGCCGCCAGATTGAGGTCATGCAGCACCATGGCAACCGTGGTTTGCCGCCGCGCATTGAGCTCGGACACCACGTCCAGCACCTCCACCTGGTGGGCCAGGTCCAGGTACGTCGTGGGCTCGTCGAGCAGCAGGGCTCCGGTTTCCTGGGCCAATGCCATGGCGATCCAGACGCGCTGGCGCTGCCCTCCGGACAGTTCCTCCACATTGCGCGCGGCCAGCTCCAGCGTGCCGGTGACGGAAAGCGCAGCCGCCACGGCGTCGTCGTCGGCGTCCGTCCACTGCCGGAACCACCCCTGGTGGGGGCTGCGCCCACGCCCCACCAGCTCGGAAACGGTAATGCCGTCGGGCGCTGTTGGGCCCTGGGGCAGGATGCCCAGTTCGCGGGCCAGGGCGCGCGTGGGCAACTTGTGGATCTCCGTCCCGTTGAGGTGGACGGCACCTGGGCCTGGGGCCAGCAGCCTGGCCAGCCCGCGCAGCAGCGTGGATTTCCCGCACGCATTGGCACCGACAATGATGGTCACCTTCCCGGCGGGCAGCTCCAGTGAGAGCCCCTCCACGATGGGTGCCCCGGCGTAGCCGAGTGTCACGTTGCGGGCGCCCAGTCGTGTGGCATGCGCTTCGAGGGGCATTTCGGGGGGCATGGTCAGCCTCCTTGGTTGGTGCGGTTGGATGAGACGAGGAGCCAGAGAAGGAATGGGGCACCGAGCGCGCCGGTCACCACGCCTACGGGCAGCGTGGTTCCGGGGACCGCGTTGACGGCGGCAAAATTGCCGGCCAGCACAATGGCGGCGCCCACCAGTGAGGCCAGCGGCAGGGACGTGTCGCCGTTGTTAAGCCTCCGGGCGATGGGCCCGGAGAGGAACGCGACGAAGGCGATGGGCCCGGCCGCGGCAGTGGGCAGGGCGGCCAGCAGCACGCCGAGGACAGTCAGCAGCAGGCGTGCGCGCTGAATGTTGAAGCCGAGCCCGGCGGCGGTATCGTCGCCGAGGGCCAGGCCGCGCAGCTGGCGCACCCCCGGACCGGTGGCAGGCAGCAGGACCAGCAGGGCCAGGGCGAGGAAGGCCACACGCTGCCAATTCGCCCGGCCCAGGGAGCCGCTCAGCCAGACCATGACGTCCTGGGCGTTGTTGATGTCCGCGCGGGACAGCATGAATGTCACTCCCGCCTGCATGAAGGCGGCTGCCCCGATGCCCACCAGGACCAGCCCCGTCCCGCCGCGGCCGCGCGCCAGCCAGGTGATGAGGAGAGCCACGGCCAGGGCCCCGGCCATGGCCGCCGCGGACACCCCGGCGCCAGTCACGCCAAAGAGTGCAATCGCGGCAACGGCGGTGGCGCTGGCCCCATAGCTGATGCCGATGATGTCCGGGCTGGCCAGCGGATTGCGCAGCATCGCCTGGAAAACGGCACCGGCCGTGCCGAACGACGCCCCGGCCAGCAGCCCCAACACGGCCTGCGGCAACTTGTTGTCCATGACGATGAAGCGGGCGCCGGGAATGTCCGCCCCGCCGAGCAGCCGCAGGAAGTCCGGGATGGTTACGGTGTAGCTGCCCAGCAGGATGTTCACGACAAACAGCGCCGCCACTGTGGCGGCGAGGGTTGCCAGGACCCAGGCACGACGCCGGCGGGACGCCCGGCGCTGTTGGCGCACCCAGGCGCCACCGGCGGCGGCACCCACGGCGGCAGGCTGCCGTGTCCTGTGCAGGACGCTCACAGTTCGGCCCGCCGTCCTCGCCGCACCACGGCGATGAACACGGGCGCACCGATCAAGGCGGCCAGGACACCGGCTGGCACCTCCCCGGGCAGCAGGACCACGCGTCCGGCGATGTCCGCCGCGAGCAGCACCGTCGGGGCGGCTGCGGCGGAGAGCGGCAGCAACCACCGATAGTCGGATCCCACGAGTGCCCGGAGCAGGTGCGGCACCACCAGGCCGATGAAGGCGATGGGCCCGGCCAGCGCCGTGGCGGAGCCGCACAACAGCACAATCCCCACGGCGGAAACAGCCCGCCCCATCCCGGGCCGCCGGCCCAGGCCCCGCGCCGTGTCATCCCCCAGCGCAAGGGTGTTCAGCAACCTGCCCGTGGAAAGCAGGATCACGGCGCCCGCCGCCACGAAGGGCAGCACGGCGCCAATGGATCCCCAGGACTTGCCGGCGAGCGCGCCCACCTGCCAGGTACGGAACAGTTCCAGGGAGTCCTGGCTCGAGACGACCATGGCGCTCATGAGCGAGCCCATCCCGGCGGCCACAGCGGCCCCGGCGAGCGCCAGCTTCACCGGCGTCGCCCCGCTGCGGCCCAGGCTGGCCACGCCGTAGACCACCGCGGCAGCCACGGCGCTGCCGGCAAAGGCGAACCACAGGTAGGAGGAGACCCCCGCGACGCCCAGGAAAAAGATGCCGGCCACCACGGCCAGCGACGCGCCGGCGTTGACGCCCAATATCCCCGGGTCCGCCAGCGGGTTGCGGGCCACGCCCTGCATGGACGTCCCCGCCAGCCCCAGGGAGGCCCCCACCACCAGGCCGGCCACTGTGCGGACCAGGCGCGCGGCCACGACGGCGTGGTCCCCGTCGGCCGCATCAAAGCGGACCAGGGCGTCCAGGACGGCGGGGAGGGCAACGCTCCGGGCCCCGACGGCCAGCGACAAGAGGACCAACAGCGCCAGTGCGGCCACGACGGTGGCCAGCCACAGCATCCTCGGCCTGGCGGCCACTGAAGCGCAGGCTGCGGCAGAAACCCGGGCTTCAAGGGCGGCTGCGCCCATCGCGTTCAGCCCTAAGCCTTGGCGGCCGCGGCGCCAAGCCGGGGCAGGAAGGCATCCAGCGCCCAGGGCAGGCTCAGCGGGGAGGAGGCGGAAATTGCCAAGGTCAGCGTGTTGTCCGAATCCGCCACAAAGGTGCCGTTCTTGATGGCCGGGATCTGGCCGAGCAGCGGGTCCGCCACGATGGCGTCCTTCGTCGTGGCGTCGGGAACCCAGCTGACGAACACCTGCGAGTCCAGCTCATTGGCCTTCTCGGCGGACCAAGGCATGAAAAAGTCCTTTGTGCCCTTTTCCGCGGCAACCACCACGGGGGCCAGCTCCATCCCGATGCTGGTGAGGAACTTGGGCCGGTTGTCACCGGAGAGGTAGACGTTCACGCCGTCGCCCTTGGCCGGCTCCAGATTGCCGTAGATGAAGGTCTTGCCCGTGATGGCCGGGTACTTGGCGGCCTGGTCCGCAATGGTCTTCCCCGTGGCGGCGACGAGCTCCTTCGCGGCCTGCGACCTGCCGAGGGCGGCACCGATCAACGTGGTGGCGTCCTGCCAGGAGGTGCCGTAGGGTGCTTCCGGGTAGGCGACGACCGGGGCGATCTTGCTGAGCTTGTCGTAGTCCTCCTGTGTCAGCCCCGAATAGGCGGCGAGGATGACGTCCGGGTTGGTCTTGGCCACCTCGGTGAAGTTGACGCCGTCGGCTTCGGAGTACTGCACCGGGGCCTTGTCGGTGCCAAGGGCGGCGCCGGCCTTCGCCAGGGCGGCATCCTTCCACGGGGTGGAGCCCTGGTCGTTGCCGCCCCAGTCATTCCTGGGCATGCCTACCGGGATGACACCCAGGGCGATGGCGATGTCGTCGTTGACCCAGGACACTGTGGCGACCCGCTGCGGGGCGGCCTTGATGACGGCGCTGCCGAACTTGTGCCGGACCGTGACGGGAAAGGTGTCCGCGGCGGTGTTCTCCGCAGCGTTTCCCACGGTGCCGGTAGCTCCGGTGGAGCACCCTGCCAGTGTGGCGGCGGCAGCCGCAGCTGCCAGCAGTCCGAACGAGAATCCATGTCGACGCGAAAATTCCACAATTGTTCCTCACCGTAGGCAGGTAGATGACGGCTGTAGTTAAGTAAGCCTTACCTACCCTAGCGGAGATTTTAGGCATTAGGGAACACTAGTGTGACGTATTGGATTTTCGTGATGCGCCACTGTGGGATACGAGCACGGCGCGCGGATGCCTAGGGCGCCGGCGTGCGCAGGATCCAGTGGTTGGCATCGAGCCCGCGCATAAGCTTGCGGCCAATGCGGGCCAGGTCGGCCACATCCTGTTCGTCAAGGTGGTCAAAGACCAATTCGCGGACGGATGCCACATGGATCGGCGCCAGTTCCGTGATCAGCGCCAGGCCCTCCGCGGTGACGGTGGTCGCGGTGACACGGGCATCATCGGCATGCGTGGCCCGTTCCACCAGCCCGCGCGCCTGCAGTTTCTTCACTACGTGTGACAGCCGGGACAGCGAGGCACTCGTCCGCGCCGCCAGCTCGCTCATGGGCAGCGTGCGGCTGGCAGCCTCCGAGAGCATGGCCAGGACATTGTAGTCAAAAAGCGAAAGCCTGGCCGCCTGCTGGAGCGGACCCTCGAGCGCGCCGGGCAGCAACGTGGTGGTGGACAGCAGCGCCAGCCACGCCGCGCGCTCATCCACGCTCAGCCAGCGTGGCCCCTGTTCAATCATGGACACCATCTTTCCATGTGCGGGCGGGTGGGACACGTTCCAAAGTTTTTACTTGACAGTTCAACTAAACCGGCCTATATTTAGTTGTAGCTTCAAGTAATGACTTCCAGCAAACCCCTTGGAAAGTAGGAACACCATGAGCACCATCACCATCATCGGCACCGGAAACATGGCCCGCGGCATTGCCACACGCGCACTCGCCGCCGGCCGCAGCGTCGAGGTACTGGGCCGCGACGCGGAAAAGGCCGGCAGCTTCGCCGCCGAACTGGCCAGCAACGTCACCTCCGGCACCGTGGGCACGGCCCCCGCCGGCGACATCGTGGTGCTGGCACTGCCGTTTGACGACGCCAAGAAAATTGTGTCCAACTACGGGGACGCCCTGGAAGGCAAGACCGTCATTGACATCACCAACCCGGTGAACTTCGAGACCTTCGACTCGCTCGTCGTCGCCCCGGGCACCTCGGCCGCCGAGGAAATCGCCGCCCTCACCCCCGCCAGCGTCGTCAAGGCCTTCAACACCACCTTCGCCGGCACGCTCGTGGCCGGCGAAGCCGGCGGCCAGACCCTGGACGTCTTTATCGCCGGGGACAACGCCGACGCGACGGCAGCCGTCTCCTCCCTCGTCTCCGGCGGCGGCATGCGGCCCATCGTGGTTGGTGCCCTCAAGCGCTCCCGCGAGCTTGAAGGCTTCCAGTTCCTGGTCATGACCCTCCAGGCCAACCCCGCGTTCGAGACGTTCAACTGGAACACCGGGCTGAAGATCGTAGGCTGACCCAACCCAGCCCTTCGGGGCCCCGGCGCTGAGAGAACCGGCGCCGAGAGTACAGCTGTGGCGGCCTCCCTCGCAAGGAGGCCGCCACAGCTGTACTCTCGTGACTCCCGGGCGGGCCGGGCGGCCGTTTAGGCGTCGACGGGACGCGTGGGGGCCGTTCCGTTGCCGAACGGGCGCCCTCCGAGCACCTCGCGGCCGTGCGGGGTCGTCCAGCCGGACGTGTCCGGGCCCTTCGGTACGATCTGCGTCGGGTTCAGGTCCTCGTGGACGATGTAGTAGTGCTGTTTGATCTGCTCAAAGTTGACGGTGTCGCCAAAGCCGGGCGTCTGGAACAGGTCCCGGGCGTAGGCCCACAGCGCCGGCATTTCAGTGAGCTTGCTCCGGTTGCACTTGAAGTGCCCGTGGTAGACGGCGTCGAAGCGCACCAGTGTGGTGAACAGCCGCACATCCGCCTCGGTGATGGTGTCCCCCACCAGGTAGCGCTGCGTCGCAAGCCTCTCCTCCAGCCAGTCCAGCGCCGTGAACAGGCGGTCGTAGGCGGCGTCGTATGCTTCCTGGCTCCCGGCAAAACCGCAGCGGTACACCCCGTTGTTGACCTCCGTGAAGACCCGCTTGTTGACGGTGTCGATCTCCTCACGGAGCGCTTCCGGGTACAGCTCCGGCGCGCCGTCACGGTGGAAGTCACGCCACTCGGTGGAAAAATCCAGCGTGATCTGCGGGAAGTTGTTCGTCACCACGGCCCCGCTCGGCACGTCCACAATGGCAGGGACGGTAATGCCGCGCGGGTAGTTGGGGGTGCGTTTGAAGTAGGCCTCCTGCAGGCGCGGAATGCCCAGCACCGGGTCCAGCCCGTCCGGGTCCAGGTCGAAGGTCCAGCTGCGGACGTCGTGCGTGGGGCCGCACACGCCGATCGAAATGGCATCCTCGAGCCCCAGCAGCCGGCGCACGATCGTGGAGCGGTGCGCCCAGGGGCAGGCCCGTGAGACGACGAGCCGGTACCGGCCCGCTTCCACGGGATACCCGTCAGCGCCGTCCCGGGTGATCCGGGTTTCAATGTAGTTTGTGTCGCGGGTGTATTCGCTGCCCGTGACGTAAATGCCCTTGGTGCTAAATTCCGTCCCGCCGGTGTTCTTCGTGTCCATGCCCCCAGCCTATGCCGCCTGCGATGTCCGCAGTTAGCGAAACCGACCCGCCGGAATCCGCAGCTTTTGCCCCGGCCGGCCCAAACCTTGCTTTACTCGGCAAAATCAGCCTGCCTATGATCAAAGGCAGCAGGTGATTGTCACCAACAGTGAGGACCCGCAAATGGTCGTGCCGGATGTTTCAGCAACCGCCGACACCAGTACCGCCGCAGGCCAGCCCCTGGGCAGGCCCGGTTCCGCCACGATTGAATTCCACAACGTGGCCAAAAGCTACCAGGCCGGCCAGCCCGCCGTCGAAAACCTGGACCTGGGCATCGACGCCGGCAAGATCACGGTCTTCGTGGGCCCGTCGGGCTGCGGGAAAACCACGTCGCTGCGGATGATCAACCGCATGGTGGAGCCCACCTCCGGCACCATCACCGTGGGTGGGCGTGACGTCAGCACCATTCCCGCCCCGGCCCTGCGCCGCTCCATGGGCTACGTCATGCAGTCCGCCGGGCTGCTGCCGCACCGCACCGTCATGGACAACGTCACCACCGTGCTGCGCCTGAACCGGGTCCCGCGCGCCACGGCGCGCGCCCGCGCCGCCGAGCTGCTGGACACGGTGGGCCTCTCCGCCGCCATGGGCCGGCGCTACCCCAACCAGCTTTCCGGCGGTCAGCAGCAGCGGGTCGGGGTGGCCCGGGCCCTGGCGGCGGATCCGCCCGTGCTGCTCATGGATGAGCCGTTTTCCGCCGTGGACCCGGTGGTCCGCGCCGAACTGCAGCAGGAACTGCTCCGGCTCCAGCGTGACCTCGCCAAGACCATCGTCTTCGTCACCCACGACATCGACGAGGCCACGCTCCTGGGCGACAAGGTGGCCGTGTTTGCCACGGGCGGGCGCGTGGCGCAATATGCTGCGCCGGAGGAGATCCTGCGCGCCCCCGTCGACGACTTCGTAGCCGCGTTTGTGGGCCGGGACCGCGGCTTCCGCCACCTGTCCTTCCATGCCGGCACGTCCGTCCCGCTCCACCCGGCCCCGTCCGTTGCCACGGACGCCGTGGCCCTGGAGGCCGCGGCTACCGATGCCCCGGCCTGGCGCCTGGCGGTCGACGCCGGCAACCGCCCCCTGGGCTGGCTGGCGCCCGGCCCCGGCGGCTCCCTGCTGCCCGGCGGCTCCCTGTTCCGCGCCGGGGACTCCCTGCGCAATGCGCTCGACGCCGCACTGTCCTCGCCGTCCGGGCTGGGCGTTGCCGTGGACGACGCCGGATCGGTCACCGGCGTCGTCAGGGCACCCGAGGTGCTGGCCGCCATCGACGCCGCCCGGGTGGCCCGCCAGCGCGGCGAAGGCCGCCCCTGATGGACTGGTTCCTGGCCAACCTGCCCCAGGTCCTCTCGCTCACCGGCTCCCACCTGGTGCAGGCGGTGGTCCCGCTGGCCCTCAGCGCCGTGATCGCCATTCCGCTGGCGCAGCTGGCCCGTCTGAACACGGGGCTGGGTGCGTTCATCCTCTCGGCGGGGTCGCTGCTGTACACCATCCCGTCACTGGCGTTGTTTGTGATCCTGCCCGGGCTCCTGGGCACCAAGATCCTCGACTTTGCGAACATCATTGTGGCCCTGACCATCTACGCCGTGGCCCTGCTGGTCCGCTCCACCCTGGACGCGCTCAATTCCGTCGACGACGGCATCCGCCAGGCTGCCACCGCCATGGGCTACAAGCCGCTCCAGCGGTTCCTGGCGGTGGACCTGCCGCTGTCCGTGCCGGTCCTTTTTGCCGGGCTGCGCGTCATCTCCGTCAGCAACATTTCCCTTGTCACGGTGGGCGCCCTGCTCGGCATCCCCAGCCTGGGCTTCTTCTTCACCGACGGGCTGCAGCGCAACTTCCCCACCGAGATCCTCGTGGGCATCATCGGGACCCTGGTGCTGGCCGTGTTGGTCGATGCGGTGCTGGTGCTGCTCCAACGGCTGCTGACCCCGTGGCTGCGCACGCCCAGGCCGGCGGGGGTGCCCGCATGAGCCTGCCCGCCACCAAGTACACGCCCGGCGGCCCCTTCAGCCAGGGCTGGCAGTGGCTCACCGACCCCGCCAACTGGCAGGGGCCCCTGGGCATCCCGCAGCGCATCGTCGAGCACCTGGGCTATTCCGGCCTGGTGCTGCTGATCTCCCTCGCCATCGCGGTCCCCATCGGGCTCTACGTGGGGCACACGGGCCGGGGACGCGTCGTCGTGGTATCCCTCTCGGGCGTGCTGCGCGCCCTGCCCACCCTGGGCATCATGACCCTGTTCGCCCTCCTGGCCACGTCCACGCTTTCGCTCATGCCGGCCGTGTGGGCGCTGGTGCTGCTGGCCGTCCCGCCCATCCTGACCGGCACCTACGCCGGGATCTCCGCCGTCGAACCGGGCATTGTGGACTCCGCCCGCAGCATGGGCATGACCGAATGGCAGGTGCTGTTCCGGGTCGAGGTGCCCAACGGGCTGGCCGTCATGCTGGGCGGCTTCCGCTCCGCCGTGCTGCAGGTGGTGGCCACGGTCGCCGTGGTGGCGTTCATCAGCCTCGGCGGGTTGGGCCGGTTTATCATTGACGGGCTGGCCGTGCAGGACTACGGTCAGGTGCTGGGCGGGGCTGTGGTGATTGCGGTGCTGGCGATCGCCATCGACGGCCTGCTGGTCCTGCTGCAGCGCCTGGCCGTTTCACCAGGTTTGCAAGAGGCCAGGCACGGTCCGGCCGATGTCCCCACAGCCACCACAACAGGAGGAACACCATGACGCACCTTTCCCGACCCACCCGCAGGACCGTACTGGGCGCAGCCGCGGGCCTCTCCGTCCTGCTGGCGGCCACGGCCTGCAGCGGCAGCCCGCTGGCCACGAATTCCTCCACCGCGAGCGCCGGCGGCACCGCCGGCACGGGCTCACTGGTGGTGGGCTCCGCGAACTTCCCGGAAAGCGCCACGATCGCCGAAATTTACGCCGGCGCCCTCAACGCCGCGGGGATCAAGACCACCACCAAGTTGAACATTGGCTCCCGCGAGGTCTACGTCAAGGCCGTGGAGGACGGTTCCATCGATGTGGTCCCCGACTACACCGGCAACCTGCTCGGCTTCCTTGACCCCAAGACCACGGCCACCACGCCCGAGCAGGTGGTGGCCGCACTGCCCAAGGCGATGCCGGCCGGGCTGTCCGTGCTCAGCGCCGCGAAGGCCGAGGACAAGGACGCCATGGTGGTCACGGCGGCAACCGCGGCCAAGTACAAGCTGAAGTCCATTGAGGACCTCGCCAAGGTGTGCAACCAGCTCACCCTCGGTGCGCCGCCGGAGTTCCAGACGCGCCCCTACGGGCTGGCCGGCCTGAAGGCGAAGTACAACTGCGTGCCGGCCAAGTTCACCCCGATCAGCGACGGCGGCGGCCCGCTCACCGTCAAGGCGCTGCTGAACAACGACATCCAGGTGGCGGACATCTTCACCACCTCACCGGCCATCCCCGAAAACAAGCTCGTGGTGCTGACCGACCCCAAGAACAACTGGCTCGCCCAGCAGGTGGTCCCGCTGGTCAAGACGGACAAGATTTCCGACGCGGCCAACATGGCCCTGGGCATGGTCTCCGGCCTGCTCACCACCGAGGACCTCATCGCGCTTAACACCGAGGTGAGCGGTCCGAAGAAGATGGACCCCAAGGATGCCGCAGCCGCCTGGCTGAAGGAAAAGGGACTTACCAAATAAGGAGTTGCCATGACCGGCCCCGCTGAAACCGTTGACGTCGTTGTGGTCGGAATGGGGCCCGGAGGCGAGTCCCTGGCCGGGGAGCTGGCCGCCGCCGGGCTGTCCGTGGTGGGGGTGGAATCCCGACTGGTGGGCGGGGAATGTCCCTACTATGGCTGCATCCCGTCCAAAATGCTGATCCGGGCGGCCGGCACCCTGGCCGAGGCCCGCCGCGTGCCCGGGCTGGCAGGGCAGGCCACCGTGGAGCCGGACTTTTCCGTGGCGGCCCGGCGCATCCGCGAGGAGGCCACCGACAACTGGGACGACGCCGTCGCCGCCAAACGCTTCACCGACAAGGGCGGCCGGCTGGTCCGCGGCACCGGGCGGCTGTCCGGCCCGCGCCAGGTCACCGTTGCCGGGAACGACGGCGGCGAGTCCACCTTCTCGGCGCGCCTGGCCGTGGTGCTCAACCCCGGCACGAACCCCGCCGTGCCGCCCATCCCCGGCCTGGCCGGCACCCCGTTGTGGACCAACCGGGAAGCCCTGCGGGCGGAAGCGGCACCTGAGTCGCTGATCGTGCTGGGCGGCGGCCCCGTCGGGGCCGAGCTGGCGCAGGCCTTTGCCCGCTTCGGCACGCACGTCACAGTGGTGGCACGCGGTCCCCGCCTGGTTCCGCGTGAGGAACCGGAAGCTTCCGAACTGCTCGCCGACGTGTTCCGCCGCGAAGGCATTGACGTGCTGCTGAACACCAGCACCACGTCGGTGTCCCATTCCGCGGCCGGCTTCTCCGTGGAACTGGCCACCGGCCCGGACTCCACGGGCGCGGACGACGCCGGCCCGGCCGTTGCGCGGCTGGCGGCGGAGCAGCTGCTGGTCGCCACGGGGCGCTCCTCCACGCTGGGTACCCTGGACCTGGCCGCGGCAGGGGTGGCCTGGGACGGGAAAAATGCCCCGGCCCTGGACGGCCACCTGCAGGTGGCGGACGGCCTCCACCTGATCGGCGACGCCGCCGGTGCCGGCGCGTTCACCCATATGTCGATGTACCATGCGAACATTGTGGCCGGGAAGATCCTGGCGCAGCATTTCGGCGGGCCGGACAGGGGCACCACGGATTCCCGTGCGGTGCCGCGGGTGACGTTCACGGACCCGGAAATGGGGGCCGTCGGGATGACAGAACGGCAGGCGCGGGACGCCGGGCTGCACGTCCGGACCGGGTTCACGTCCCTGGCCGATTCCTCCCGCGGATGGATCCACCAGGCCCGCGGCTTCATCAAGCTCGTCGAGGACGCGGACAGCGGCACCCTGGTGGGCGCGGCCGCCGTCGGGCCTTCCGGCGGGGAGGTGCTGTCCATGCTGGCCCTGGCCGTGCACGCGCGCGTCCCCGTGGACACGCTCAGGACCATGATTTACGCCTACCCCACGTTCCACCGGGCCGTTGAATCAGCCCTGGCGGACCTCCACTAGCGCAGGGCCAGCACCGCCCTGCGCACCGCGGCGCTGAGCTGCATGGCCCGGCCGGCGGTGCCGCCTTCCTCGTTCCACGCCGGGACGTAGCCAAACCCCACCCCGTAGAGGGGGTCGGCGAAGCCCAGGGCCGCGTTGGCGCCGTCGTGCCCGAATGCCGAGGCGCTGCCAAAGTCCATGCGCGGGTGCGGTTTCATGAAGGTGACGGCAAAGGCACCGGTGTCGCAAAAGACCCTGTCCAGGCCCCAGACCTGCTCCTGGGCCATGACCCCGATGGTTTCCGGAGACAGGTAGGCAGGCCGTCCGTCCACGCTGGTGATGGCGCCGGCATAGACACGCGCCAGGCCGTCGGCCGATCCCACCCCGGCGCCGCTGCAGCTGCCGGCCGCCCGGACGCTTCGGAGGTTGGGCAGGGCCAGCAGGTTGCCGGCCTGGACATTGCCGGACATGCCCGCAATGGAGTGCGGATCCAGGAAGCCGGCCGGCTCGTCGGCATAGCGGACCGGGCGGAAGCGCGGTTCCTCGGACTCGGGCAGGCCCAGGAACATGTCCGCCGCGTAAGGTTCGCGGATCCGCCGGTTGTAGACGTCCTGAAGCCGCTCCCCCGTGGCCCGGCGGCACAGCTCCTCCAGGAACACGCCCATGGTCAGGGCGTGGTAGCCGAACGTGCCGCTGCCCGGGCGCCACAGCGGGGCCATGCAGGCGAGCCGGTCCGCCACGGCGGGAAGGTCGTTGTAGTCCTCCATGGCGAACCCGCCCTGCACGCCCACCAGCCCGGCCTGGTGCGAGAGCAGTTCGCGGACCAGGACGCCGCCCTTGCCGTGGCGGGCAAACTCGGGCCAGTAGGAGGCAACGGGGGCGTCAACGTCCATGAGCCCGTCCTGGACCAGCAGGCTGAACGCCAGTGCCGCCACGCCCTTCGAGCAGGAAAACACGCCGGTCAGGGAGTCCGCGGACGAGTCCGGGCCGCCCACCAGGTCCACCACCTTCACGCCGTCGTGGTAGACGGCGAGCTGGGCGCTGTAGGTGGGATCGGCGTCGAGCATGGAGTCAAAAAGGGTGCGGACGGAGGCGAATTCGGCGGTGGCAAAGGTCATGGAACCACTCTAGGGAAGAAGCGGCGCGCCATGGGGACTTCGCCGGGCCGTCCCGGGGCGCCCCCCACTAGACTGAAAATTCGAGCACCGCCCGCCCGGTCTGGAAGGCAGCTACGCATGCATGACAAGCACACCCTGATCGAGAACCGCCTTAAACGCGTCCTGGCGGAGCGGATCCGGCCGGCGATCCACACGCCCGTGGCGCCGCTGGATTTGACGGCCTGGCACGTCGAGGGCGGGGCCGGTGAGCCGGTGGACCCGGCCGTGGCGCTGGAGCTTGCCCGCACCGGCGCCACGCCGGCGGGCGGCTCGGAGGGTCCCGCGCACGACGCCGGAGCCTCCTTTGCGCCGTTTGCTGTCGGACAGGCGTGGGGTCCGGCCTGGGGCACCAGCTGGATCCACGTGACCGGCACGGTCCCGCCGGAAGCCGCGGGGCACGCCGTCGAACTGGTGGTGGACCTGGGGTTCAGCCAGTCCTGGCCGGGTTTCCAGGCGGAAGGGCTCGTGTACCGCCCGGACGGCACCCCGGTCAAGGCCCTCAACCCGCTGAACACCTGGGTGCCGGTTGCGGAGCGGGCCCGCGGCGGGGAGGCGGTGGATCTTTTTGTCGAGGCGGCGGCCAACCCCTTTGTGTTTACGGACAACCCCTTTGTGCCAACAATGCTCGGCGAAAAGTCCACGGCCGGACCGGAGCCGCGATACACCCTGGCCCGGGCCGACATCAATATTTTCCACACCGACGTCTGGGAACTGGTGCAGGACCTGGAGGTGCTCTCGCAGCTGGCGGCCGAGCTGGACCTGGGCGATCCGCGCCGCTGGGACATCCTCTATGCCCTGGAACGCGCGCTCGACGCCATGTCCCTGACGGACATTGCCGGCACCGCCGCGGCGGCCCGCACCTGGTTGGCGGAGGTGCTGGCCCGGCCGGCGAACGCCAGCGCACACCGGCTCACCGCCGTCGGGCATGCCCACATCGACTCGGCGTGGCTGTGGCCCGTGCGCGAAACCGTCCGGAAGGTGGCCCGGACCACGTCCAATGTGGTGCAGCTGCTGGCGGACCATCCCGGGCTGCAGTACGCCATGTCCTCGGCGCAGCAGTATGAATGGCTCAAGGAACAGCGCCCCGAGGTCTACGCCAAGGTGAAGGCGGCAGTGGCCGGCGGACGCTTCATCCCCGTGGGCGGCATGTGGGTGGAATCGGACACCAACATGGTCGGGTCCGAGGCCATGGCCCGGCAATTCACGTATGGCCAGCGCTTCTTCCGCGAAAACTTCGGCATCCAGTGCCAGGAGGTGTGGCTGCCGGACTCGTTTGGCTACTCCGCCGCGCTGCCCCAAATTGTGAAGCTGGCCGGGGCGAAGTGGTTCCTGACGCAGAAGATCTCCTGGAACACCGACAACAAGTTCCCGCACCACACCTTCAACTGGGAGGGCATCGACGGCACCCGCGTGTTCACCCACTTCCCGCCCGTGGATACCTACAATTCCCAGCTGTCCGGGCAGGAGCTGGCCCATGCCGTGCGCAACTTCAGGGACAAGGGCGCGTCCAACCACTCGCTGGTGCCCTTCGGCTGGGGCGACGGCGGCGGCGGGCCCACGCGCGAAATGCTGGCCCGGGCCCGCCGCACCCACGACCTCGAAGGTTCCCCGCGGGTCACCATCGCCGCGCCACGGGACTTCTTTACGGCCGCCGAGGCGGAATATGCGAACGCCCCGGTGTGGAAGGGGGAGCTGTACCTGGAGCTGCACCGCGGCACGTACACCTCCCAGGCATTGACCAAGCAGGGTAACCGGCGCAGCGAGCACCTGCTGCGCGAGGCAGAACTGTGGAGTGCCACGGCGGCCGTGCGCGGGCTGCTGGACTATCCGTACGGGGAACTGGACCGGCTGTGGAAGCTGGTGCTGCTGCACCAGTTCCACGACATCCTGCCCGGCTCCTCCATCGCCTGGGTGCACCGCGAAGCGGCCGAACGCTACGCCGAAATCGCCGCCGACCTTGAGGAGATCATCGCCGAGGCGCTGGCCGTTCTGGCCCCGCCGGTCGTTCTGCTCCCGCTGCTCGAGCCTGCCGAGGCCCGGGTCCCCACAAGCCCGGCCAGCGGGGCCCTCATCCATTTCAACGCCTCCCCCTACCCACGCCGCGGCATCGCCGCGCTGGGCGCGGGCGTCCCGGACCCGGCCACGGCGGACGTGACGGTGGAGCGGGATGGAGCGGACGTCGTCGTGCATAACGGGCTGGTCAGCGTCCGGTTCGGTCCGGACGGCGTCATCACCTCCATCGTGGATGTGGCGGCGGAGCGCGAGCTGGTGCCGGCCGGGCAGGGCGCCAACCTGCTGCAGCTGCACGCCGACTTCCCGAACATGTGGGATGCGTGGGACATCGACGAGTTTTACAAGAACACCGTGGCCGACATCCGTGAACTGGATTCGCTGGACATGGCGGTCCTGGACGGCCACGCGGAGATCACCATCAAGCGCAGTTTCCGGGCCTCGCACATCACCCAGCAGGTACGGATTTCCCCGGATTCGAAGACCATCACGGTGCACAACGACGTGGACTGGCACGAACAGGAGACGCTGCTGAAAGCCGCGTTCCCCTTGGACATCCATACGGACCAGGCGCGGTTTGAGACCCAATACGGGCACATCCAGCGCCCCACGCATGAGAACACGTCCTGGGACAACGCCCGCTTTGAGGTGTGCGCGCACCGCTGGGTCCATGTGGGCGAACCCGGCTTCGGCGCGGCGGTCATCAACGATTCCACGTACGGGCACGACGTTTCCCGCCACCCCGGCGCCAACGGCTCCAGCTTCACCACCGTGCGGCTGTCGCTGTTGCGGGGACCCCGTTTCCCAGACCCCGGGACTGACCAGGGCCCGCATTCCTTCAGCTATGGGCTGGTGGTAGGCGCTGAAGTGGCCGATGCCGTAGCCGCCGGGTATGCCCTCAACCTGCCGTGGCGCGCCGTGCCTGATGAAGGCATCGCTGTTGAACCCCTGGTGCGCGCCGACTCCCAGGCTGCCGTGATTGAGGCCGTCAAGCTGGCCGATGACCGCAGCGGCGACGTGATTGTGCGCCTGTACGAGCCGCTCGGGGCGCGGGCACGGGTGGCGTTGTCGGCTTCGTTCCCCGTGGCGTCAGCGGTGGAAAACAACCTCCTCGAGCAGCCGTACGACGCCGGCTCCCTCACCGTCACTGACGGGCGCCTACATGTCACACTGCGCCCGTTCCAAATCCTGACGCTGAGGCTGAAGCGCGGCGCCTGAGTGGGTGGTTCGGGTCCCGGGTGGGGGTTGGTTGTCGGGGTCTGGTTTGTTGGTGTTGGTGTGGTGGCTGGTGGTGTGGTCGGTGAGGTGTTCGTCACCGGGTCCACCAGGAGGCGCAGGCGCAGGAATGTCCCGGCCCCGGCCAACAGCTTGCGTGCGGTTTCTTCGGTGATGGGGCCGTGTCCGGCGAGTTCGGCCGGTTCATTCCTCACCCCGGGCGGGCCCAGCACCGGGACGGTGACGATGAGCTGCGCCGCCGGCAGGGGAGGTTCGGCCACGACAACCCCGTCCCGCACCGCATCCAGCTGGGCCACGTGGTCCTGCACGGGGTCCTCCAACACACCATCAACCACCCCGCCGGCCACACCGGCGGCCAGGCCTTCCACGACCCCCGCCAACCCCGCACGCCCAGCAACCGGCCCACCACCGGGCACCGGAACCCCGCCATCGGAACCGGCATCCGAAGCCACCAAACTGCCAGCGACAGACGGGTCTGGGTCCGGTTCCGGGGAGGTGGGCGGGCAGCCCGGCCGGTTCCGGCACGTCCGGGCCGAACGGTTCAACGGAGGGCAGGGTGAGGGCGGCAATGAGTGCCGCCCCCTCGTCCGTGGCGGGGGATCCCCCGTTGCCGGGGTCACCAACCGGCTCGTCCATACACCCGTTATAGATACTACCTACGCTAAACACCATAGACGTTAGCAAATGTGTTCTATTTTATTTGGTGGGGCGGGTGCTCCGCCAGCCCTTCTGGGTTGATCCTGCGACCCTTTCGGGTGTACCGGCGGCCCTGCACACGGACCGGCCCGTGCCCGGGCCCGGGACTCGATTGAAGGCTCCGCCTCCGGGGGAACACGCCGGTTTCTGCATCCCTATAGGGCCCCAACAGGCAGGGGATCGACACGCCCGTTCCGCCCAGCTGCCGGGGCTGCGGCCCACGGCGTGACCACAGTGATGCAGGCCCCGTCACCCAGCCGAGTCCTCCCGACGGTTGCAACCCAGCCTCGATGAGCACGCCCTCGAACGTGCGGCAGCGTCTACCAAAACAGCCCCGGTTGCAACCGGGCGTTGGAAAACACGCCCCCGATCGCGGGTCGACGCGGGGTAAGCGCGGAAGGGATCGGAAAAACACCCCCATTCGCGCGGGAGGGTTTGGGGAAACACGCCCGATTGCAACCGAGCGTTGGAGGTGGGGGAGGCTACATGGGCCTGAGGGCGGTGGCCCCGGATTCGTCTACCTCCACCTTGAACTGCAGGCCGCCGGCCTGGAGGCCGGAGACGCTGAAGCCCCCGAACGGCGTCGGCACCTTCGGCGCCGCAAGCGGCAGCCGTCCCGGCCCCTGCGGCTCCAGCCCGAGGGTGGCCAGCAGGATCGGCACGGCCGAGGCGGCGGCCCACGCCTGCGGTCGGCACGAGGAAGGATAGGGCAGCGCGCCGCCCTGGTCCGCGGCATCGCCGGAAAACAGCTCGGGCAGCCGGTAGCCAAATCCCTCCGCGGCATTGACCAGCCCCAGTGCCACACGGGCGGCCGCCGCGGAGTGGCCCGCGGCGGCAAGCCCGCCGAGGATGAGGGCGGAATCGTGCGTCCAGACCGAGCCGCAGTGGTAGCGCAGCGGCCAGTACGCGGCGTTTGCAGCATCCAGGGTGCGGATGCCGAAACCGGAAAACATGCCCGGTCCCATGAGTCGGTCAGCCACGGCCGCCTCCTCTTCACGGGACAGCAGCCCCGTTCCCAGCAGGTGGCCCATGTTGCTGGCCACCCCGTCCACGGGACGCTTGTCCGCGTCGAGCGCGATGGCCGGATAGGGCCCCAAGGCATCCCGGCACCAGAATCCAGCACGGAAACGCTCCGCCAGCGACGCCGCCCAGGACCGCCACTGCGCCCCGCCCGGCCGGCCAAAGGCGTCAAGGAGGGCGGCCCCGTCCAGTGCCGCCCGGTAGGCGTAGCCCTGGACCTCGGCCAGGGCAATGGGTCCGCGGGCCAGCGAACCGTCCTGCCAGCGGATTGAATCCGCCGAGTCCTTCCAGCCCTGGTTGGCCAGCCCGTGGCCGGTTGTGTCGAGGTATTCCAGGAAGCCGTCGCCGTCGCCATCCCCCCAGTCACGCAACCAGCCGAGGGCGGCCTCCAGGTTGCCCAGCAGCTCCCGCACCGGGTCCTCCGGCATGCCCCACCTCCAGGCGTCGTGCAGCAGGCTGATCCACAGCGGCGTGGCATCCACCGTCCCGTAGTAGACGGGTGGCAGCCGCAGCTGTTCATTGTGTGAGTTGCCCGGCAGCACCAGCTCGCCGCGGCGAAGTTCGTGCAGGATCTTCCCGGGCTGCTCGGCCGTTTCGGCGTTGTTTTCCCGGCCCTGGCGTGCGGCCAGGGTGCGCAGCGTGCCCGCTGCCAGCTCCGGGTCCACGGGCAACATCATGCGTGCGGCGATGATTGAATCGCGCCCGAACAAGGTAAAGAACCACGGGGCGCCCGCAGCCAGGAAGGCATCCCCCGGCCGGTCCACGGTGGACATCCGCAGGCCGGCCAGGTCCTGCTGCGCCCGGGCTGCCAGCGCCTTCAGCCGCGGGTCACGGGCAGTGACTTCCAGCGGGCGGGGGCCTGCGGCCGCAGCCGCCACCGGCGACCGGCCGTCCGCAGCCTCAACCGACCAGCCCGCCTCCGCCTTGCCCCGCGCAGGGACGGCGAGGTCCCAGCGGAACACGAGGGCGCCGTCGTCCGCCACGGCTTGGCCAGCAGCGCCCGGCGCCGCAAACGACGCCGTGACCGCTCCGGCGGAGGCCTCCCAGCGGTCCTCGCGCGGGACGGGCACGACGAGCACCCGGGGTCCGCCCGACTTGACGGCGGCCATGGGCGAAAAGTCGACGCCCACCCTCAACTCGAGCGACACGTCCGCATCCCCCGGCAGGTCGGAATGCAGCACAAACTCCTCGACAACCCGCGAGGCCTCCACCGTCCGGCGCCGGACCAGGACAAGCAGCGGATCAGCGAAGGAACCGCCCACGTCCCGGACCGCGGCCGTAAACGAGGAACCGGAGGCGCCCAGCTGCTCCGGCTCCATTCCGTTGACGGTCAGCAGGGCCTCCCCCGCGACCCGGGTGTCGGCGACATAGATGCCCTGGGCCCCGTCCGGGCGAATTTGCCCATCCGCACCGGACCAGGCCTGCATGGGCGCGGCCAGCTGCACGTTCAGGTCATGGAGAAAGGGTTGGCGTTCGGACATGGCATCCTCCTGGCGGTGGACTTCGGGCGGTGGACTTCGGGCTGCGGACTGAAGGCGGCGGCTGGGTGCTCCTGGATCCATCCTGCCGTTAACGACGGCAAATGCACACAGTCCGGGCCCTGCCATTGCCGCCCCACCTACCCACGGGTAGCATCAAGGCATGAGCGAGTCTTGAGCTCCGCATGCCGGTTCCTGTCATCGGCGCCGGCGGAATCGAGGTAGTCATGAGCACACACGTTGACGGCCCGGCGGCCACGGCCCCCGCACAGGTCACGGCCGAAGACGCGCGCAATGCGGCCGAGGCGGCCCGGGAAACCGAGTGGGAGCGGCCCAGCTTTGCCAAGGGACTGTACCTGGGCGATTTTGACTTGAGCCTGATCCACCCGCACCCCCAGGCCCCGGACGACGACGTGGCGCGCGGGGACGCCTTCCTCGAAAAGCTTCAGTCATATGCCCGCACCATGGACCCCTCCATCATTGAACGCGACGCCCTGATACCGGACGAATACCTCGCCGGGCTCGCCAAGCTGGGCGTCTTCGGCATGAAGATCCCGCGGAAGTACGGCGGGCTGGGGCTGAACCTGACCTACTACGGCCGAGCCCTGGCCATCCTCGGCACCGTCCACCCTTCTTTCGGCGCCCTGGTCTCCGCCCACCAGTCCATCGGCGTGCCGGAGCCCGTGAAGGTCTTTGGCACGGAGGAACAAAAGCAAAAGTACCTGCCCCGCTGCGCCGCCGGCGCCGTCACCGCCTTCCTCCTGACCGAGCCCGACGTCGGATCCGACCCCGCGCGCATGGCCTGCGCCGCCGTGCCCACCGCGGACGGAAGCGAATACGTCCTGGACGGCGTGAAGCTGTGGACCACCAACGGCGTCATCGCCGAGCTCGTGGTGGTCATGGCTGTCGTGCCCTCGCACGGGGTGGATGAAAACGGCAGGAAGACCGGCGGCATCACCGCGTTCGTGGTGGAGGCCGACTCCCCCGGCATCACGGTGGAGCACCGGAACAAGTTCATGGGCCTGCGCGGCATAGAAAACGGCGTCACCCGCTTCCACCAGGTGAGGGTTCCAGTGGAAAACCGGCTGGGCCGCGAAGGCCAGGGCCTGAAGATCGCGCTGACCACCCTGAACACGGGGCGCCTGTCCATCCCGGCCATGGCCGCCGGTGCCGGCAAGTGGTCGCTGAAGATCGCCCGCGAATGGTCCAACGCCCGCACCCAGTGGGGACACCCCGTGGGCCGGCACGAGGCCGTGGGCAAGAAGCTGGCGTTCATGGCGGCCACCACGTTTGCGCTGGAGGCCGTGTTTGAGCTCTCCGCGGCACTGGCCGACGCCGGCATGAAGGACGTGCGGATCGAGGCGGCCCTGGCGAAGCTGTGGTCCTCGGAAATGTCCTACAAATGCGCCGACGAGCTGGTGCAGGTGCGTGGCGGCCGCGGCTATGAAACGGCCGCATCCCTCGCGGCCCGCGGCGAGCGCGCCGTGCCCGCCGAGCAGTTGATGCGCGACCTGCGCATCAACAGGATCTTTGAGGGTTCCACGGAGATCATGCACCTGCTCATTGCCCGCGAAGCCGTGGACGCGCACCTGGCCGCCGCCGGCGACCTCGCCTCCACCACCGCCACCCTGCAGCAGAAGGGCAGGGCCGCCGTGGCCGCCAGCGGCTTCTATGCCAAGTGGCTGCCGCAGCTGGTGGTGGGCAAGGGCCTGGACCCGCGCTCCTACAGCGAGTTCGGACCACTGGCCAAGCACCTGCGCTTCGTGGAACGCGAATCCCGGCGCCTGGCCCGCCAGACGTTTTACGGGATGGGGCGCTGGCAGGGCCGGCTCGAATACAAGCAGGCGTTCCTGGGCAGGATCGTGGACATCGGCGCCGAGCTGTTCGCCATCGCCGCCTGCTGCAGCCGGGTTGAAATGCTACGGCTCAAGGACCCCGTCCAGGGCCGGTCGGCACTCCAGCTCGCCGACGCCTTTGCCGGGCAGTCGCGCCTGCGGATCGAGGCCTTGTTCGACGAACTCTGGCACAACACGGACGACGCCGATGCTTCCCTCTCCGCCTCCCTCCTGGCCGGCGACTACGCGTGGCTTGAAGACGGCATCATCGATGTTTCCGAGGGCACGGGCCCGTGGATCGCCGATGCCACGCCCGGCCCCACGACCCGGGAGAACCAGCACCGCAGGTACCGCTAAGGTAACGGCCGGGCGAAAACCATTACATATTGGTTTCATTCCTGCGGCACGCCGGGGGCGTGTTTCACCAGGCCAAACGGGTGCCTACCGTAGGAACGTACGCATGCTTGTGGACGATATGGGGTATTGCCGTGGACTTCAATCACCTGAATTACTATCTGCTGGTCTACATCGGCACGCTCATGCTGGGCCTGCTCATGTTCGCCATCATGACCGTCGCCTTCGTGTCCGTGACCTCCGTCGTGGCGGTCATCTACAGCCTGGTGGGCGCGGCACGGCGGATCACGGAGGCCGCGGTGAAGGCCCGGCCCGTGGTGAGCGGTGTCCCGGCCGTGCTGCGGCACTCCAGCAGGACCATCGTGGTCCAGGCGCCCCGGGCCCGCCCGGTCCAGGAGCGGCCCGCGGACCGGAAGGAAGCGGCCTGAAACCACAAAATCCCCGCGGCCTGCCGGCAGCGGGGGTTTCGCAGCGGCCTCACGGCCGGGCACAAAATCAGTCGTCGGTCTTGACGATGTACACGTCGCACGGGGCGTTGTGGGAGACGGCGTTGGCAACGGAACCCAGCACGCGCCGCAGGCCCTGCATGCGCACGTTGCCCACCACGATGAGCTCGGCCTTGAGCTTGGTGGCCTCCTCAAGCAGGACGTCGGCCGGCTTGCCCAGGGCGGAGGAGTATTCGGTCTTCACGCCGCTGATCTTCAGCTCGTCGGCCACGCGCTGCGCCACCCGCTCGGCCTCGTCGGCGGTGGACAGGAACCATTCGTCGTTGCCGATCTCAACCTTTTCGGTCTTGTCCTCCCCGTAGGCCGTCACCACGCGCAGGGTGGAGCCAAGGGATTTGGCCAGGTTGGCTGCCACGCGGGCAGCCTTCATGGAGGTTGAGTTGCCGTCGACGCCGACGATGATAATTCCCGCCATTTTCATACATCCTTCGTTTGGGGTGGGGCACCAGCACTATTAACAACCAGCCTATCCACAGAAGCGGGCATATAGGGCGGAAGGTGGGGCAACTAACCGAACGTTTCGCGGCCGGCGGCCACCCCGGCCAGCAGTTCCAGCACGTGGCGGTAGCCGGCGCCGGTGGCCCGGGCCATGCCCAGCTCACAGGTCCGGTTGCAGGAGGCGTGCGCCGTGGCGCCCATCGCGGCCACCTCTGCGGCCTGGGCGGCGGTGGCCGAGGCCGTCAGTTGCGGGTGCAGCATGCCGCGGTCCCCGGCAAAGCCGCAACAGCCCCAGCTCTCCGGCACCTTCACGGTGGCGGCCACCGCGCCGGCAACCTGTTCAAGTGCGGGGTTCAGGCCCAACCGGGTCGAGGAGCAGGTGGGGTGCAGCGCGAGCGAATCAATCCGCGTCCACGATTCCCCGAGCAGCGGCAGGATCCGTTCCGCCGTGAATTGCACGGCGTCCACCACGCGCAGGGCCCGCTGCCCCGGCGCCGACACTTCGGTTTCCACGGTGTGGATGAGTCCCTCGGTGCAGCTGGAGGCGTCGCAAATGATCTCCAGCTCGCCGTCCCGCGTGGCTTCCCGCAGCAGCTTCAGGGTCCGGGCATGCATCCCGGCGAGCCCGGCCGCCATCCCCTTGGACGACCACGGCGTGCCGCAGCACGCGCCGTCAATGCCCTCGGGCACCAACAGCTCCAGCCCGGCCCGGGCGCACAATTCCTCAAAGCCGGCCTGGACACCCGGGGAGGAATCGGCGGCCGGGCCAAACATGGCGTTCACGCAGGCGGGGAAATACACGGCCGCCGGTGCCCCGGCAGGCGCCGGCCGGCGTCGGGCCTTCCCTCCGGCGGGAAGCTCGGGGGAATACAGCGGCAGGGTGTCCGCGCCGAGGACCTTCCGGCCCAGCCGGTTCGCCGGAAGCACGACGCCGGAGGGCACCTTCGCGGCCACCGACAGTGCCAGCCCGGCCCCGCGGGTGACGGCGCCCCAGTGCCCGGCCGCCGCCTCCCAGACCCCGTTTTCCAGTTTCCCGGACGCGTCCCGGCGCAGGTGCTTGACGAGGTTGCCGGTGTTGATGTCCACCGGGCAGGCGGTCTGGCACATGCCGTCCACGGCGCAGGTGTCCACGGCGGCGTAGTTGTAGTCCGCCTCGAGCGCCGCGGCCAGGGCGGTGTCGCCGTCCGCGCGGGCCGCCTCGATGGCGCGCAGGGTCACAATCCGCTGGCGCGGGGTGAGCGTGAGGTCCTTGCTGGGGCAGACCGGTTCGCAGTAGCCGCAGGAGACGCAGCGGTCCACCTCGGGATCGACGGCGGGCGGGGCGGCCTTGATGTGGCGCAGATGCGCGGAGGGGTCGTCGTCGAGCAGGACGCCGGGGTTGAGCAGGCCGGCCGGGTCGAAGAGTTCCTTGATCCGGCGCATCACCGAGTACAGTTCATCGCCGTACTGGCGGCGGACAAACGGCGCCATGACCCGCCCGGTGCCGTGCTCGGCCTTCAACGAGCCGCCTTCGCCGAGCACCACGTCCACCATGTCCTCCGTGAACGCGGCGTACCGTGCCAGCTCGTCCGGGCTGGCAAACCGGTCGGTGAGCATGAAGTGGATGTTGCCGTCCTTGGCGTGGCCGAAGGTGACCGAATTTTCATAGCCGTACTTCCCAAACAGCGTCCCCAGAGCCAGGCAGGTCCGGGCCAGCGCGGGCACCGGCACCACCACGTCCTCGAGCAGTGCCGTGGTGCCCTGCGGCCGGGCCCCGGCCATGGAGGTGTACAGGCCCTTGCGCAGGTGCCACAGCCCGGCCCGGACCTGGGCGTCCGTGCTGAAACGGGCCGGGGCGGCCAGGCCCGGCGTGCCTGCGAGCGCTGCGGCCCCGGCCTCCAGCCCGGCAAGCTCCGCCGCATCCCCGGTCTGGTATTCCACGAGCAGGGCGGCCTGCCGGTCCACGTGCAGGTCCCGCACGACGCCGGGCACCCGGGCCAGCCCCTGCCCCACCCTGAGCGAGGCGGCGTCCATGAGTTCCACCGTGGCGGCGCCGCTGGCGACGAGTTCGGGCAGGGCCGTGTTGGCCGCCTCCAGGTCCGTGAACACGAGCAGCCCGGACGTTGCGTGGGCCAGGCGCGGCACGGTGCGGAACACGGCCTCGGCCACGAAGCCGAGCGTGCCCTCGCTGCCCACGATCAGGTGGGCCAGGATTTCCGCCGGTCCGGCAAAGTCCAGCAGCGCATTCAGCCCGTAGCCCATGGTGTTTTTCATGGCGAACTGGTGCCGGATGATGCGCGTGGATTCGGGGTTGTCCGTGACCCGCCGGCGAAGTTCCAGCAGGCCGTTGAACAGCTCCGGTTCCTGCGCACGGAGGCGGGCATCGGCATCGGGCGCCGCGGTGTCGACCACGGTGCCCCCGGGCAGCACCACGGTCAGGGATTCCAGGGTGCGGTAGGCGTTGTCGGTGGTGCCGCACGCCATGCCGGAGGAGTTGTTCGCCACCACGCCGCCGATGGTGCAGGCCACCTCGCTGGCGGGGTCGGGGCCGAACTTGCGGCCAAACCGCAGCAGGCGGGCGTTGAGGGCGCGCACCGTGGTGCCGGGCTGGACGCGCACGCGGGCGCCGCCGTCGAGCACCTCCATGCCGCGGAAGTTTTTGCGCACGTCCACCAGCAGCCCGTCCGTGACGCCCTGCCCGCTGAGGCTGGTGCCGCCGGAGCGCAGCGTCACCGGCAGCCCGGCCGCCGCGCCGGCCCGGAACAGCTGCCCGACTTCCCGGGCGTTGCGCGGCACGGCCACGGCCTGCGGCAGGAGGTAAAAGTGGGACGCGTCGTGGGCGTGGGCGTGCAGGTCCAGCGCCCGCGTGGTGGTCTGCCCCGGGTCCGCCATGGCGGCCCGAATGGTGGCGACCGATTCCTGTCCTGTCAGCGTCGACATGACCACATCCCTGTCCTCGTAAATTAATTGTCTGACAAGTATACTCAAACAGGAACGCTGGACAACCCGAGGAAAGGCAGCCCATGACCCGCCCCCTGGCCACCAAAACCGTGGTGGAAGCCGTGACCGACGACCTTCGCGGGCGCATCCTCAGCGGCAGCCTCACGTCCGAGACCGCCGTGACCGAGCTGGAAATCGCCACGTCCTACAGCGTGGCCCGTCCCACCGCCAAGGCCGCGATTGAAAAGCTGGTGGGCGAAAACCTGCTGGTCCGCGGCACGCACAAGAGCGCCCGGGTGGCCGAGCTGGGCCCGGAATCCGTCCGTGACATCTACCTGGCCCGCGCCTACCTGGAAAGCGAAATCCTGCGCCGGCTGGCCGCCACGCACACCGTGCCGGAGGAGGCCGTGCGGGCCAATGCGGACATCCTGGCCCTGGCCGGCGCAGGGGACCTCGCCCTGGTGGAGCCGGACATGCGCTTTCACACGGCACTGGTGGACGCGGTCGGCAATGAACGGATCGCCCGCATGTACCGCTCCCTGGTCAGTGAGGTGCGGTTGTGCATGACACGCGTGCAGGCACTCCACCTGCTGGACAGCGCCGCCATCCACGCCGAACACGAACTGATCCTGGTCCAGCTGGCGGCCGGGGATGCCGAGGGGGCCGCCGCCACGCTGGACGGCCACCTGGCCGCCGCCCGCGAGCGCCTCGCGGAGGCGTTGGGGACGTAACGAAACGGCCCATGCCTGCCCCCGGCGCCCGGCAGCGCCTATGCTGGCGCCATGACCTTCACCACGGCAGACCTTTTTGACGAACGCGGGGCCGAACTGGCTTCGGTCTCCCTGCAGTTCCGCAACTTCGGCACGCGCACCGCATTCAGCGGCCCGGCCCGCACCGTGCGCTGCTTCCAGGACAACGCGCTGGCCAAGGCCGTGCTGGCAACGGCGGGCAACGGTGCCGTCCTGGTGGTCGACGGCGGCGGCTCGCTGGAAACCGCACTCATGGGGGACATGATCGCCCAGTCCGCCGTGGACAACGGCTGGTCCGGGGTGATCATCAACGGGGCCATCCGTGACAGCTTGGTGGTGGACACCCTGCCATTGGGCGTCAAGGCCCTTGGCACCAATCCGGCGAAGAGCGGCAAGGAAGGCACCGGGGAGGCCGACGTCCCGGTCCAGCTCGGAGCCACCACCGTATGGCCGGGCGCCATGGTCTACGCCGACGCGGACGGCATCCTCGTCGAACGCGGCAACCCGGTGGCGTAGGCCGGGGCGCTAGGGCAGGCGCTGCGCCTTCGCCAGGTTCGCGGTGAGCTCCGCCGCGTTCTGGCGCACCCCGTAGGCCGGGCGGTCGCGTTCCACCCGCCAGCTTTCGGACAGCGGCCCGATGTTCACGGTGTCGAAGCCGAACTCGTCATACAGCCGGGTCACCACCTCCGCGGCGTCAGCATGGTCGCTGGCCGTGGCCAGGGCGCGGCGGTTGGCGGTGCCGGCCGGGGTGCCCGTGCCGGTGATGTCTGCCGCCGGAAGGTGGTTGAAGCCCTTCGCCACCTTCGAGCCGGGCAGGTGCTCCTGCAGCAGCCCCGAGGTGGTGGCCTCGCCGTTATCCAGGGCGGGGATGTGGCCGTCGCGCTCCCAGTAGTAGTTGTTGGTGTCAATGACCACCTTGCCGGCCAGCGGTCCGGGCGGAACGTCCCGGTAGTTCTTGAAGGGGATGGTGACAACGGCGACGTCCGCCGCCTCGGCCGCCTCCTGCACCGTGGCGGCCCGGGCGCGCGGCCCCAGCTCCGCCACGAGTCCGGCGAGCGTTTCGGGCCCGCGCGAGTTGCTGATGACCACCTCATGGCCCAGCTGCACGGCCTTGCGTGCAATCTGGCTGCCGATGTGTCCTGCCCCGATGATTCCCAGTGTTGTCATATCCACACAACGGCCCGGCGTTCCGGGAAAATTCCCGTGTTGCGCCACGTTGCGCCGGGCAACGGGTCAGCGGAAGTTCGGCTCCCCCAGGAAGGGCGCCAGCTGCGCCTTCTTCTCCGCCGAAATGCGCAGGACGGTGCCTGTGCCCCCATGGAAGAACGCGATGGAGGTCTCCGCGATGGCGCACTTGAGGCCCGTGACCGGGTCGAAAATGGCGTAGGCCACCGTGATGCTGGCCCCCTTGACGGAGCTGACCCACACCTCGATCCGGGCGGGGACGTTGCGGTAGTTCAACGGCACCAGGTACTTCACCCGGTGCTCCACCACCAGCGCCTGGGTGCCGTCCGGCAGCTCGGAAAAGATGGGCAGCTCCACCTCGAGGCCCGGCAGCCCGGTCCCCGCCGGCGGGCCAAAGGCGTGGATGCGGGCTTCCTCCAGTATCCGCAGCACCTCCACGTTGTTGATGTGCCCATACGCGTCCATGTCTCCCCAGCGCATGGGGACGTTGACGGTCAGCCGCATGCCGCCGTCGTGCCTTGAATCTGTTGCCATGGGCCTACCGTATCGCGCCGGCGCATTTTTGCCGGGCACGGGCCCGCCAACGGGACTTTGCCGTCCCGGGGCCCTACTGTGGAGGGTGCAGATTTTCCTCCACGCGTTGAGGGAGCCACCCCCGCCGAGAGGAAAAGCCATGATGGGACCCCACCACGCCGCCTGCGGGGCGGCCGCCTGGCTGGCCCTGACCACCCGCTTCCATGTCGACACGGGCGCTGCCGCGGCGGTGCTGCCGTTCCTGCCGCAGGGGTTCGACGCCGGACTGGGGCTGTTGCACGTCGGTGCGGCCGGGGTGCTGGCCGGCACCATCGTCACGGCGGGCGCGGCGCTGCTGCCCGACGCTGACCACCGCAACGCGACCATCGCCCACTCCCTGCCGCCGGTTTCCAACCTCCTGTGCATCGAGGTGGGGCGGCTGTCCGGGGGGCACCGGCACGGGACCCATTCGCTGCTGGGCATGGCTGTTTTTGTGTTCATCTCCATGCTGGCGGGCATGTGGACGGCGCAGGTGGAGCCGTTTGGCCTGGTCTTTCCCGGTGCCGGGGTCCTGACGGTGCTGCTGGCGTCGTTCGCGGCCAAGGCGCTGAAGTTCATCCCCGACTCGATGCGCCGGTTCCCGTGGGTCGTGGGCCTGGCCGTGGGCGTCTTCATCACGTTTTTTGCACCTCAGGACCAGTTTTGGTTCCCGCTGGCCGTGGGCCTGGGCGTGGCCGTCCACCTCGCCGGGGACATGCTGACGACCGGCGGCTGCAACCTGCTCTGGCCGCTGCGGATCCGCCCGCCGAAGCTGGCGCGGAAGCTGCCGCTGGTCCGGGGGGTGTGGAAGCGCAACGGAAATGTGGCCGTTCCCGTGCTCGGCAATGCCGGCTCCTGGCGCGAATGGGTGTTGCTGGTGCCCCTGAGCGGGTACGTCGTACTGGCGATTATTGGCACGTCGGCGCGCTGGCTGGGTTGACCAACGCACCAGCAAATTGTAAGGAAACGCACAGATCCGTTGGCTAGCATGACTGCATGCCCGCAGTCCGTCCGCCCCGCCGCCGCGTCGAATTTTTCGTGGTGCCGTTCGTGGCTGCCGTGTGCATGGCGTTCATCATTGGCGCCATCGTGATGGACAAGGACTCCGGCGGATGCGCCCCCGCCTCCTGGCACAACCGCGTGATGCTGACCCTGGCGGGAAACCAGGCCACGGCGGCGCAGGTGGATTCCGTCACGGCCTGCGTCGGGGCCGAGTGTGTCCCGCTCACGCCCACCTTCGCCCGGAAGTCCTCATCCGGGTCCGTCCTGCTGGCCCGGCAGCCCGACGGGTCGTGGCAGCTCAAGGTCGGCACGCAACCGGCGTCGTCCGTGACCTTCCGTGCCTTTGACGCCTCCGGAAAGGTGCTGGGCCAGCAGTCCAACACCTTGAACTGGACCCGGGTGGGCGGCAACGAAAAGTGCGGCGGACCGATGGCCGACCTGCACGTGGACCTCCAGCTGCCCTGAGCCGCTACGGTTCCGCGGGGTGTTACCTGGTGAGGAAATACACGAGCACGCCCGCCGCCCAGGTCCCGGCCGCCAGCGACGCGAAGCCGAATTCGGCCAGCATGCCCAAACCCGTGGCCTTCAGCGCCGCCACGGAGGATGAAACGGCCGGCTTCACGGACTTCTGGCGCACCAGTTCGGCCAGAAACAGGCCCAGGACAAAACCAAGCAGCAGGCCCACGAACGGGACCACAAGGAACCCCACCACGCCCAGGACCAGCCCGGCAACGACGGAGCGGCCAGGGATCTGCCGGGCCTTCATGGCCCGGCCCGTCAGCACGGCACCGGACAGCATCCCGGCCGCCACGAACGCCGCACCCACGCCAAACACCACCCAGCCCGCCGGCTGCCCCACGGCGAAGGCCCAGGCCAGCAGGCTGGCGGCGACGAGCAGGCTGCCGGGCAACACCGGAATGATCACCCCGGCGGCCCCCACCAGGATCGCGAGGCCGCAAATGACTGTCCAGATGAGCTGTGCGTCCATCCGCCCATCCTGCCAGACCCCGCCCCCGTTAGACTTTCAAGCGTGACTGCAACCAAGGACAGCGGCCCGGAAACCGGCCGGGCACGGCAGCGAACCCCGGGCATTGCCCCCGGGGTTGAGGGGCTGCGCCGTGTTGTGGGGCTGCGCCGTGTTGTGGGGCTGCGCCGTGTTGTGGGGCTGCGCCGTGTTGTGGGGCTGCGCCGTGCAGCCGGCAGCCCGGCGGCCTTGGCCGCGCTGCTCGGCGCCGGCGCCTTTGCGGTCTACATGGTGTATTCGTCGCTGCAGTGGACCAGCTTCGCCATCCGGTCCTGGGACCTGGGCATCTTCACCCAGCTGGCCCAGGATTACGCGCATTTCCAGGCGCCCATTGTGAGCATCAAGGGCCAGGGCTTCAACCTCCTTGGCGACCATTTCCACCCCATCCTGGTGTTGCTGGGCCCCGTTTACCGGCTTTTTCCCAGCGCCTTTACCCTGCTGGTGGTGCAGAACCTGCTGTTCGCCGTCTCGGTTGCCGTGGTGGCCCGGCTGGCGCTCAAACGCCTGGGCCGGGTTCCGGGTTCCTGCCTGGGCTTCGCCTATGCCCTGAGCTGGGGGCTGCAGTCGGCCGTGGATGCGCAGTTCCACGAGATAGCGTTCGCCGTGCCGCTGCTGGCGCTCTCGCTCTGTGCGCTGCTCGAGGAAAAATGGCGGCAGGCCTGGATCTGGGCCGCACTGCTGGTCTTCGTCAAGGAAGACATGGGCCTGACAGTGCTGGTGCTGGGCCTGGTCATGGCCCACCGCGGGCGCAGGCCGGCCGGACTGTGGCTGGCAGCCTGGGGTGTGGCCTGGTTTGTGCTGTCCACCCGGCTCATCCTGCCGGCCTTCAACCACGGCTCCGCCTGGGCCTACCAGGGCCAACTGGACATCGACGGCTTCCTGCGGGACCCGGCGTCGTTGTTCCAAAAGGACAAGGTGGCCACGGTCCTGCTGCTGGCTGCCGTCACGGCCGGCCTGGCCCTGTTTTCGCCGCTGGTGCTGCTGGTGCTGCCCACGCTGGCTTGGCGCTTCCTCGGTGAGCTGCCCTTTTACTGGGGGCAGGAATGGCAGTACAGCGCCGTGCTGATGCCGATGGTCTTTTGCGCCGCCATCGATGCCCTGTCCCGGCGCAGGGTGCTCCATTCGGCGAGGTTGCGGCTGCTGTCCGGAGTGGCCATGGCGCTGCTTGCCGTGGCGCTGGGCGGGCATTTCGCGTTCGGCAGGTTCGCCAACCCTGCCCAGGGCTTTCCCACGGCGGGCAACGCCGCGGCCCGCAGTGCCTTGGCCGCCGTCCCCGCAGGCGTCACGGTGGAGACGGACATCAGCCTCATGAGCTACCTCGTGGACCGGGACCAGGTGTACTGGATCGGCAACAGGAACCCGGCTCCGGACTATGTGCTGCTGGACGTCTCCGGCCACCCGGGCGACGCCGACGACTCCACCGCCCTGCAGGCAGAGTCTCGCTTCCCCGGCAGCCGCTACGTCACCGTCCATGCCGACGGCCACTTCCAGGTGGCCAGGCGGGTGGCCGGGTAGCGGCACCGGACCGGCCGGACAATATACTTTGAAAGGCCCTGCCGCCCCGGCGTGCGGGCCCTTGGTGAAAACTTCCAGCCCACATAAGGATACGGACGGCACATGCTTGAAGCGGGGGCAATATTTCTGGCGGGCTTTTGGGCCGGCATGATCAATGTTGTCGTGGGGTCCGGCACGCTGGTGACGTTCCCCGTCCTGCTGCTGTTCGGCTACCCGCCGCTGACGGCGAACATCTCCAACAACATCGGCCTCGTGGCCGGGGGCCTGTCCGGCACCTGGGGGTACCGCAAGGAACTGGGGCCCAACAAGGACATGATCAAGCGGCTGCTGCCGGCGTCGGCCATCGGCGGGCTGGTGGGGGCGCTGCTGCTGCTGGTGCTGCCGGCGTCGGCCTTTGGCACCATCGTCCCCGTGCTGATCGTCATCGGCCTGCTCATGGTGGCCTTCGGCCCGTCGCTGCAGCGGCTGCTGGCCAAGCGGCGCTACACCGGCCCCGGAGGGGGCCCCTCACGCAGCAGTGCCGGGCTGGTCGCCGCCATCTTTGTGCTGGGCATGTACGGCGGCTACTTCGGCGCCGCGCAGGGCATCCTGATTGTCGGGCTGATGAGCATCATGACCACCGTGGCCCTGCAGCAGATCAACGCGGTGAAGAACGTGTTGACCACCTCCGTCAACGGCATTGCCGCCATCACGTTCATGGTGGTGGCCTGGCACTACATCGACTGGAAGGTCACCGCGCTCATTGCGGTGGGTTCGCTGCTGGGCGGGATGGTGGGTGCCCGGTTTGGCCGGAAGCTGCCGCCCATGGCGTTGCGGGCCACGATCATCGTGGTGGGCACGGCCGCGCTGCTGAAGATGGTCTTCTTCTCCTGAGCCGTGCCGGCCGGCTCAGTCCACGCCCTTGATCTTCACCACAAACACCGCACCGAGCAGGCCGATCACCGCCGCCACAACGTACAGCGTCACGTAGCCGCCGAAGACGGTCACCAGCGGCAGCGCGATGACCGGGACAATGACCTGCGGCAGCGAGTTCGCCACGTTGATCACGCCCAGGTCCTTGCCCCGGCTGGCCGCCGACGGCAGCACCTGGGTGAGCAGGGCAAAGTCCACGGCCAGGTAGGCCCCGTAGCCGATGCCCAGCACGGCGGCGCCCGCCAAGGCACCCGTCCAGGTGGGCTCGAACGCCAGGATCAGGGCCGCCAGGGCAATAATGGCGGAGGAGGCGATGACGAACGGCTTCCTCCGGCCCACCCGGTCCGTCCACCGCCCGCCGATGACGGCGGTGACAAGCGTCAGCACCGCGTAAATGCCCGTCAGCACCAGCACGCCGAATTCCGGGTTGGCAAAGCCCACGGCGTCGCGGAGGAAGAACAGCAGGTACAGGGTCACCAGGTGGTTGCCGACATTGACCAGGAAGCGGGTAAGCCAGGCCCAGCCAAAGTCCGGGTGGCGCCGGGGCGAGATCCAAAACCCCGTGAAGAACCTGGCCCAGGAAAACGGCGGGCGGTCGGCGGCGGAGAGCACGTGGTCGTTGGAAAGGAAGAGGTACGGCACCATGCCCGCCGTGAGCGCAATGGCGCACAGGAGGTAGCCCAGCACGAAGTTTCCGGCGACGACGGCGCCCACGGCCGCGCCCAGCAGGATCCCCACCACCGTGCCCATGGAGGCCAGCCCGCCGATGGTGCCGCGCTGGCGCACGGGCACCTGGTCCGGCACCGCGGCCGTGACGGCGGCCAGCGCGCCGTTGCAGCCCAGCTGCACCAGGCACCACAGCAGCGTCATGGCCGCAACGCCGGGGGCGACGGCCAGGCCCAGCAGCCCGATGGTGCCCAGCAGGGCGCCGATGAACACCCAGGGGACGCGCCGGCCAAAGCGGGAGAGGGACCTGTCGCTGAAGGTGCCGAACAGGGGGTTGGCCACGAGGGACACCGCGGCCCCGGCCCCGGTCACCAGGGCCAGGATGGCTTCCTTGTCGCCCTCATTGAAGTGGATCGCCTGCTGTCCCAGCAGCACCTGGATGGGGCCAAAGAAGGCGGTGTTGATGCCGACGTTGACCAGCACCACGGACAGGGTCCAGCGGTTCCTGACGTTGTTTGTGGGTTCGGACAGGGCCGCCCCGCTATGCGCGCCGTGCTTGCTTTCCGTCACCGTGCCCCCATTTTTGGCTGCCCTCCCGGCGGGAGAGGCTCCCTGGCCCCAGCTTACTTTGCGGCGGGCCCGGAGAGCTGCCCGCGCACCTGTTCAATGACGCGCAGCACCGCCACGGAGCCGGCCGGGTCCACCGGCACCGGCCCGCCGCGCAGCAGGGCCTGCGCCAGCCCCTCGTAAAAGGCCGTGAAGTTTCCGCGTTCGGTGGGCACGGGCACCAGGGCGCCGTCCCGCCCCAGCACGCCCCAGTTTTCCTTCGGATCCACGCCATAGCCAGGGTCGCCCGGCCGGATCCCGGCGGCAAGCTGTACCTCCTGCTGGTCCATCGCCTGCTTGGTGAAGGCCGCCTCGGACCCCAGGACGCGCATCCGGGGCCCGCGCTGGGCCACGTTGAGGTTCATCCACAGATGGGACACCACGCCGCCGGCATGTTCCAGCGCGACGAAGGCGTCGTCGTCGGCCCTCTCCACGGGCCGGCGGGCGGCAGCCTCCCCGTAGACGCGCACGGGCGGGCCGAACAGCTGCAGCGCCTGGTCGATCAGGTGGCTCCCGAGGTCGTTGAGGATGCCGCCGCCGTCCGCTGCGGCCGCCTTCGCCTTCCACTCCTTCGTCACGGCCGGCTGCCACCGCTCCAGGCGTGATTCAAATCGCCGCACCTCGCCCAGGGCCCCCTCGGCGAGGAGCCTGCGCAGCGTCAGGTACTCCCCGTCCCACCGGCGGTTTTGGTACGTGGTGAGCACCAGTCCCCTGCGTTGGGCGAGCGCGATGAGTTCCTCCCCTTCCCCGCTCGTGAGGGTGAAGGGCTTGTCAACCACGACGGCGCACCCGGCTTCCAGCGCCTCCCGCGCGAGTGGCGCGTGGCTGGCGGGCGGGGTGGCCACCACCACCAGGTCCACGCCGCTGCCGGCCGGGGACCATTCCCGCCGGTCCACCACCCTGGCCTGCGGGTGGGCGGCCCGCGCCGCGGCCTGCCGTGCGGGGTCGCCGGTGACGACCACCTCGAGGGCGAAGTCGTCCAGGGCGTCCAGGAAGGGGCCATGAAAAGTGCTGCCGGCCAGCCCGAAGCCGAGCAGGGCTGTGCGTATCTTTGCCGTCATGGCCATATTTTACCCGGCACGGAAACACCCCCAAGACGTTGTAATGTATACAACGGACCGGGTAATCCAGGTCACTTTCCATCAGCATTGAGGGGTATTCCTTTGCAGCGCGCAAGCACCACGGCCACCACCGGCACCGCCGGCGGGGGCAATGACAATCCACAACTCACCCGCGCCCTGTCGAACCGGCACATCCAGCTCCTGGCCATCGGCGGCGCCATCGGCACGGGCCTGTTCATGGGTTCGGGGAAGACCATTTCGGTGGCCGGCCCGTCCGTCATCTTTGTATACATGATCATCGGCTTCATGCTGTTCTTTGTCATGCGCGCCATGGGCCAGCTGCTGCTGTCCAACCTCAACTACAAGACGTTCAGCGACTTTGCCGGCGACCTGCTGGGCCCCTGGGCCGGCTTCTTCACCGGCTGGACGTACTGGTTTTGCTGGGTGGTCACGGGCGTTGCGGACGTCATCGCGATTGCCGGCTATGCCCGCGAGCTGATCCCGGGCGTCCCGCTCTGGCTGCCCGGGGTGGCCACGGTGCTGATCCTGCTGCTGCTCAACCTGCCCACCGTGGCGGCGTTTGGCGAGACGGAATTCTGGTTTGCGCTGATCAAGATCGTTGCCATCGTGGCGCTGATCGTGGTGGGCCTGGTCATGATCTTTACCGGCTTCACGTCCAGCGCCGGCACCGCCTCCTTCACGAACCTGTGGAGCCACGGCGGCTTCTTCCCGCACGAGTTCATGGGCTTCGTGGCCGGTTTCCAGATCGCCGTGTTCGCCTTCGTGGGCATTGAGCTGGTGGGCACCGCCGCGGCCGAGACCAAGAACCCCGAGAAGAACCTGCCGCGCGCCATCAACGCCATCCCCATCCGCGTCATGCTCTTTTACGTCGGCGCGCTGATCGTGCTCATGTCCGTGACCCCGTGGACGGGCTTCAGGGCCGGGCACTCCCCCTTCATCGGCATGTTCGCCCTGGCCGGCCTGGGCATTGCCGCCACCGTGGTGAACCTGGTGGTGCTCACCAGCGCCATGTCCAGCGCCAACTCCGGCATCTACTCCACCTCCCGCATGGTCTACGGCCTGGCGAACGACGGCGACGCCCCCAAGGTGTTCGGGCGCCTGTCCCGGCGCAAGGTGCCCCGCAACGCCCTGTTCCTCTCCTGCATCCTGCTGCTGGCCGGCGTCGTGCTGCTCTACGCGGGCGACAACGTCGGCAAGGCGTTCGACATGGTCACCACCGTCTCGGCCGTCTGCTTCATGTTCGTGTGGTCGATCATCCTGGCCAGCTACCTGGCATTCCGGAAGCGCCGCCCGCGGCTGGCGGCAGCCTCGACGTTCAAGACGCCGGGCGGCAAGCCCATGGTGTACGTGGTGTTCGCATTCTTCGTCTTTATCCTGTGGGCCCTGACCACCCAGCCGGACACCCTCGTTGCCTTGGCCGTCACGCCCGTCTGGTTTGCCGTGATCGGCGCCGTGTATGCCGTGATGCGCCGGGATCCGAACCACCAGGCGCGCATTGCCCTGTGGCAGCAGGAGGCGGCCGGGGAGAAGGCGGCACTGGGCAGCGCCGAATCACGCTGATAACGTGGCTGGCATGAGTGGGGATGCGCCGAAGGTGACCGGGGTGGGCCGCAACGAGCAGGCGGCCCTGGCCAGGGCCCTGGCGGGCGGCACCGACATCACAGTCTTTGTCGACGGCACCGCGCACCGGCTGGCACCGGCCGCGCGGGAGGCCGTCGTCGACCTCCTGGCCCGGCTCTCCCGGGGCGAGGCGGTGACCGTTTCCAGCGTGGCGGAGCTGCTGACCACCTCGCAGGCGGCGGGGCTGGCCGGGATCTCCCACACCTTCCTGCGCAACCTGACCGACCGCGGGGAGATCCCGGTCCAGTACCGCGGCTCGCACCGGCGCATCCGCCGCGACGACGTCCTGGCCTGGCTGGCGGCGCAGCAGGACGGCTGATGCGGGCAGCGTCCGGCCGATGTCACAAACGTTGACCGCTGCCGCCCGCCATTCTAGAATCTTTTCATCTGACAAAATTCATATTCCATAATATGAAAATACAATGATGTGGCGTCAGATCAACCAACCTGGGAGCACCATGCCTGCACAACTTGCCGCCGGAAAACCGGCACCGAACTTTTCCCTGCCCAACGCCGACGGCGAACAGGTCTCGCTGGCCGACTACGCCGGACGCACGGTGGTGGTCTACTTTTACCCCAAGGCCGCGACGCCGGGCTGCACCACCGAGGCCTGCGACTTCCGCGACAGCCTGTCCGCACTGAACAATGCCGGCGTTGACGTGGTGGGCATCTCCACCGATCCGCAGCAGGACCTGGCCAGGTTCACCACGGACTTCGGGCTGAACTTCCCCCTGCTTTCGGACCTCAACCACGAGGTGGCGGAGTCCTGGGGCGCCTGGGGTGAGAAGAAGGTCAACGGCACCACGCTGATCGGCACGCTGCGCTCCACGGTGGTGGTGAACCCCGACGGCACCGTCCGGTCCGCCGGGTACAACGTCGCCGCGGACGGCCACGTTGCGCGCCTGCGCCGCGAACTGGGACTCTAGCCGGACCACCCCCCTGCGTGCTGCAGGGCCCCAAGGGGCGCGCCACTTCTGCCGTGGCGCGCCCCTTGGGCGTTAACTTGGCGCAGCTTCAAGGCGGCGCGCCGCAATGTCCGCCCGGGGGATTGACAACCCCCGTGTGATGCTGTTCACTATTGCATATGCTGAAATAACAGTTCCACGATACGAGAATTAATTTTCAATTCGTATAGCCTACGCCGTGGATGCCAGCATTTGAGTTACAAGGACAGCAAACATGTTGCTGCAACAATTCAACGAAGCGGACAGGGCGCAGCTGGACGCAACGCTTCGTCCGTGCGTGGACAACCAGCGGTGGATCGATGAGATCGCCGCGGCCCGCCCCTTCACCACCCTGAACGAGCTCTTCAGCCATGCGCTCAAGGCTGCCGCCCCGTTTTCCGGCACGGAAGTTGCCGCCGCCATGGCGCACCATCCGCGCATCGGAGAGCAGGCCGCCGGCAACAGCGCGGAGGCGAGGCTCTCGCGCAGGGAACAGTCCGGCGTCGACCCTGCCAACGCGGAACTTGCCCGGGCCCTGGCCGAAGGCAACCGCGCCTATGAGGAAAAGTTCGGCCAGGTGTTCCTGATCCGGGCCGCCGGCCGCACCCCGCAGGAAATCCTGGCCGCGCTGGAGCGGCGCCTGGCCAACACCGCCGAAGAAGAAGCCCCCATCGTGGCGCAGCAGCTGCGCGAAATCGCCGTGCTGCGCCTCAAAGGAGTGATGAGCCAATGAGCTCCCTGATAACCACCCACATTCTGGATACCGCAGCGGGGCAGCCCGCGGCAGGTGTCGCCGTCGAGCTTTACGCCCGCGACGGCGGGGCATGGCACCAGATTGCGACGGGCACCACTGATGCTGACGGGCGGGTGAAAGATCTTGGCCCCGCGACGCTGCCGGGCGGCGACTACCGCCTCCGCTTCGACACGGGCGCCTACTTCGCCGGCATCACCACGGACACCTTCTTCCCGGAGGTGGCCCTGACATTCACGGTTGCGGAAGGCCAGGCGCACTACCACGTGCCCCTGCTGCTGAGCCCGTTCGCCTATTCAACGTACAGAGGAAACTGATCATGACCACGAACAGCAACATCATCCTGGGAGCCAACCAGTACGGCAAGGCCGAGGTCCGCCTTGTCAAGATCACCCGCGACACCGACCGCCACAGCATTGAGGACCTCAACGTCACCTCCCAGCTGCGCGGGGACTTCACGGCCGCCCACCTCGAGGGCGACAACGGGCACGTGGTGGCCACAGACACCCAGAAGAACACCATCTTCTCCCTGGCCCGCGACGGCGTGGGCTCCCCCGAGGCGTTCCTGCAGCGCCTCGCCGAGCACTTCACCAGCTCCTTCGACTGGGTCACCGGCGGGCGCTGGGCCGCTGAGTCCTATGCCTGGGACCGCATCCAGGCCAACGGCACCGGCCACAACCACTCCTTCGTGCGCAACGGCCAGGAGGTGCGCACCGCCGTCGTGGTCAAGGACGGGGACACGGTCCACGTGCTGGGCGGGCTGAAGGACCTGACAGTGCTCAAGTCCACTGAGTCAGGCTTTGTCGGCTACCCGAAGGACAAGTACACGACGCTGGCCGAGACCACGGACCGGGTCATGTCCACCGACGTCGCGGCCCGCTGGCGCTACAACCCAGCCGCCGTCGCCACCCTGGACTTCAACAAGACCTACGACGACGTCAAGGCGCTCCTGCTCGAAGGCTTCACCGAGGGCTATTCCCACGCCCTGCAGCAGACCTTGTTTGAGATGGGCAAAAAGGTCATGGACGCGCACGAGGAAATCGACGAGATCAAGTTCTCCATGCCGAACAAGCACCACTTTGTGGTGGACCTGTCCCCGTTCGGCCAGGACAACCCCGGCGAGGTGCTCTTCGCCGCGGACCGCCCCTACGGGCTGATCGAGGCCACCGTGGTCCGTGAAAACGGCACCGACGCCGGCAACGCCTGGGAGGGCATGGCCGGCTTCTGCTAGCCGGCACCAAAAAGGGCGGGCGGGGGAGGCAACCCCCGTCCGCCCGCGGCGGCAACTCCCAAAGCGGGTTGCACGCATACCAAGGGTAAGCAGACAAGGAGGTCCGCTATGACCAAGATCCACGCTTCAACCACCAAGGCTGTCCGTCCCGAGGACGAAAAACTCGGCATCGGCGTCAGCTTCGCGTACGGCTTCCAGCATGTCCTGACCATGTATGGCGGCATCATCGCCGTCCCGCTGATCATTGGCCAGGCGTCCGGCCTGGGCTCGGCGGACGTCGGCCTGCTGATCGCCGCCTGCCTGTTCATGGGCGGCCTGGCCACCCTGCTCCAGACCCTTGGCGTGCCATTCTTCGGTTCGCAGCTTCCGCTGGTCCAGGGCACGTCCTTTGCCGGCGTGGCAACGATGCTGGCCATCCTCAACGGCGGCGGCGGCATTCAGTCGATCTTCGGCTCCGTCATGGTCGCCTCGCTGATCGGGTTGGTGATCACCCCCGTGTTCCAGCGCATCATCAAGTTCTTCCCGCCGGTGGTCACCGGCACCGTCATCACCACCATCGGCCTGACGCTGATGCCGACGGCTGCCGGCTGGGCCATGGGCGGCAACAGCAAGGCGCCGGACTTCGGCAGCCCGGCCAACATCGGCCTGGCCGGACTGACCCTGGCCATCGTGCTGCTGCTGAGCAAGATCGGCAGCGGCACCATCTCCCGGCTGTCCATCCTGCTGGCCATGGTCATCGGCACCCTCGTGGCCGTGTTCATGGGCAAGGCCGACTTCTCCAAGGTGGGGACCGGGCCGGTCTTCGCCTTCCCGTCGCCGTTCCACTTCGGGATGCCGACCTTCCAGGCCGCGGGCATCATTTCGATGGTCATTGTCATCCTGGTGACGCTGGTGGAGACCTCGGCGGACATCCTGGCCGTCTCCGAGATCATCGGCACCAAGGTGGACTCGCGCCGGCTCGGCAACGGGCTGCGGGCGGACATGGTCTCCAGCGCGGTGGCCCCGGTCTTTGGCTCCTTCCCCCAGACGGCGTTCGCCCAGAACGTGGGTCTGGTGGCCATCACGGGCATCAAGAGCCGCTTTGCGGTCACGGCCAGCGGCGTGATCCTGCTGGTGCTCGGCCTGCTGCCCATCGTGGGCCGCGTGGTCGCCGCCGTCCCGACGGCGGTCCTCGGCGGCGCGGGCATCGTCCTGTTCGGCACGGTGGCGGCCAGCGGCATCCGCACCCTGTCCACCGTCAGCTACAAGAACAACATGAACCTGGTCATCGTGGCCACGTCGGTGGGTTTCGGTGTCATCCCCATCGTCCAGCCCACCTTCTACAGCCATTTCCCGGCCTGGTTCGGCACCATCTTCGACTCCGGCATCAGCTCTGCCGCCGTCATGGCCATTGTGCTGAACGTGCTGTTCAACCACCTCAAGCGCGGCAACCCGGAGAACCCCTCTGTGTTTGCCGCCGGCACCGAGCGGCGGATTTCCCCGGAGGTGCTGGGCAGCCTGCAGCATGGGGACCGCTGCGAGGAAGGGAAGCTGATCGACGCCGACGGCAAGGAGGTCCCGGTGCTGGAACCTGACCCGCAGCACTGATATCCATCCCCGTTCCCAACCACGTACGACGCCGGCACCCGCCTCCCCAGGGCGGGTGCCGGCGTCGTTCGTGGTGGGCCGGGGGTTTTGCCGCGTTCAGCCGCGGCCGATGAACGGCATGCCCGCGGCCGTGATGACGAGCGAGCCGATGTTGGCCGAGGCGGGGAGCTGGGCCATCAGCAGCACGGTGCGGGCGGCGTCGGCCACGGGGAAGGTGGGTTCCACGAGCCGGCTCCCGTCCGCCTGGAGCGCTCCGGTGGCGACGTCCAGGGTGGCCATGATGTCCGTGGCCGTGTTGCCGATGTCGATCTGGCCGCAGCTGATGCCGAAGGCCCGCCCGTCGAGCTCGATCGACTTGGTCAGGCCCGTCATGGCGTGCTTCGTGACGGTGTAGGCGACGGATTTGGGCCGCGGCGAGTGGGCCGAGATGGAGCCGTTGTTGATGATCCGCCCGCCGCCGGGCTGCTGTGCCTTCATGACGCGGACGGCGGCGGCCGCGCACAGCATGGAGCCGGTGAGGTTCACGGCCAGCACGGCGTCCCAGTCCGCCGGGGAGATCTCGTCCACCGCGGCCGCCGGGCCAAAGGTGCCGGCGTTGTTGAACAGCACATCCACCCGGCCAAACCGGTCCACGGCGGCACGGAAGAGGTTTTCGACGTCGTCCGGCCGGGTCACGTCGGTGGGCACGGCCAGCGCCTGGGGGTGGCCCTCGGCGGTTTCCCCCAGCTCCGCCGCACGGCGGCCGGCCAGGACCACCCCGAAGCCGTGGCGCAGGAATTCCCGGGCCACGGCCCGGCCGATTCCCGAGCCGGCGCCTGTGACCACGGCAATCTTCGCCGGTGCGCCGCTGCCTGCGGGGGTGTCGGTCTCCGCCATGGGCTTCTCCTGTCTATCGTTGCCGCATAAAAAAGTAGTTGGCGCGGGAACGCAGGCCCGCCTGTCCATTCTCGCCCATGGATTCTGCGCCTGCGGTCCGCGGGAAGAATCCGGGGTTTTGGGCGTTATGCACATTGTCTTACATTCAAACGCATGAAAAGGGGAAGCGTCATGAAGGCATGGCAGTTTACGGGCACCGACAAGGCTCTCGGGTTCAACGGGGTCGCCGAGCCGAAGGCCGGTCCCGGCCAGGTTGTGGTCGAGGTCAAGGCTGCCGGGGTCTGCCACTCCGATGTGACAGCCCTGGATGATCCAGGCTGGATGCCTCTTTTTCCCGTGCTGCCGCGCACCATGGGCCACGAAAATGCCGGCGTGATCGTCGAGGTTGGCGAGGGCATGGACCAGTGGCAGGTCGGCGACCGCGTCGGCCTGGCCCCTGTCATGGCTGACGGCGACGCCCTCGGCTACGGCAAATGGGACGGCGGATTCGGGCCAAAACTGCTCGCGACGTCGGACAACCTGGTCAAGCTGCCCGACGAGGTTTCATTTGAACTTGGTGCGATGGCGACTGACGCCGGCCTCACCGCGTATCACGCCATCATGACTGTCGGCGGCGCCAAGCCGGGCATGAAGGTTGGCGTGATTGGCCTCGGCGGCCTGGGCTACATTGGCGCCCGCGTCGCCGCGCTCTCCGGCGCCAAAGTGTATGGGGCGGAGATCAATCCGGAAACACGGAAACTGGCCGATGAGATTGGGCTGGCGGGCGTCGCCGAGTCGATCGACGCGTTCAAGGACAAGAAGCTCGACCTCATTGTCGACTACGCGGGTTTTGGGACCACCACGGCCGCCGCAATCGAGACACTCGCTGAGTTTGGGACGTTGGTCCAGGTCGGCATGGGCCGCCTGGAAGCGACCATCAACACCTACCCGATCATCATCAACCAACTCAGCATCAAGGGTTCCAAGTCCGGCACCAAGGAAGACCTCGAGGCACTGTACGGGCTGATGAAGTCCGGCGAATTGAACCCGCCGATGAACCTCATCACCCAAGCCGAGATCCCTGGCGCGATTGACAAGCTGCGTGCCGGCGGAGTGGTCGGCCGCTACATCGCGACTATAAGTAGGCTGGACTAGGCAGGTCCCGTGATCGGCCAGCCGGTCACCTTCTTGGGCCGCGGCGGCGCGTACGTGCGCACCTTGGAGGTGGACAGGCCGAGGCGCACCAGCGATTCGGCAATCGTGACGGCGGCAGCCACGCCGTCCACCACGGGCACGCCCGTGCGTTCCCTGACCAACTCGTTCAGCCCGGCCATGCCGCCACAGCCCAGGACGATGACTTCCGCCCTGTCCCGCGTCACGGCGAGCTCGGATTCGCGGACAATGGACTCCACGGCCCGCTCCGGATCCTCCTCGAGTTCCAGGACGGCCAGGCCGCTGGCCCGCACCGACGCGCAACGGGCGTCCAGGCCCGCCAGCTTCAGCCGGTCCTCAATCAGGGGGACGGCACGGTCCAGCGTGGTCACCACCGAATACTTGTAGCCCAGGAACATGGCCGTGCTGGCCGCCGCCTCGGTGATGTCGACGACCGGCACCTCGAGGAGTTCCTGCAGGCCCTCCCGGCCGTGCTCGCCGTAGCCGGCCTGGATGACGGCGTCGAACGGTTCGGGGTAGTTGGTGATCGCGTCCATGACGGCAACGGCCGCCAGGTAGCTTTCAAAGTTTCCCTCGCAGGACTCGGCGCCGAAGCGGGGCGTGATGCCGATGATCTCGGTGCCTGGGGCCGCCACACTGCGCGCCTGCGCCGCGATGGAGTCCGTCATGGACGTTGTGGTGTTGACATTGGCCACGAGGATGCGCATGGCAGTCCCTTTCTTGCTTGTTTGGCTGTTTGGGTGCCGGGTCAGTGGGTGCTCGCGACGGCGATGGGTTCGCCGGACGCTTCGGTGAAGCTTTGGTTCCGGTCCGAGATCCAGTAATACGTTACGGCCGCGATGCCCGCACCGAAGAACCAGGAGAAGGAGGACAGCTCGTGGAACGTGGGAATGAAGGCGATGAGCAGGGCCACGACGCCGGCGGGCACCAGTGCGGCGATCGCCTTGGGGTTGACGCCGCGGCGGTAGTGGTAGCTGGCGTTTTCGTCGGTCGTATACAGGTGCGGCACGTTGACCTTGCCGCGGCGCAGCAGCCAGTAGTCGGCCATGATGACACCGAACAGCGGGCCCAGCAGGCCGCCCAGCCCGCCCAGGAAATACACGATCACGACGGGGTTGTTGTACAGGTTCCAGGGCAGGATGACCAGCCCGATCGTGGCACTGATGATGGCCGCCTTGCGGAAGTTCAGGTGCCGCGGGAAGAGGTTGGTGAGCGCGTACACGGGTGCCACGACGTTGGCCATGAGGTTCACCGCCACGGTAAGGATCAGCAGCGCCAGGCAGGCAACCACCAGCAGGAAGGTGTTCGGAATGAGGTGGACCACATCGGCCGGGCTTTGGATGATGGTACCGTTGATCTTGAACTGGGCCCCTGCCATGACCACCACGATCGCCCCGAACAGGAGCATGTTGATCGGGATGCCCCAAAAGTTGCCGCGAACGATGGACTTCTCGCTCTTGGCCGAGCGGGTGAAGTCGCAGAAGTTCAGCACGAAGGTTCCGTAGATGGCCACCCACAGGGCGCCGCCGCCAAAGATGGTGCGCCACATTTCGCCACCGGTCAAGGCATGGTTGGTGGTCCAGGCGATCGAGCCGCCGGCACGGATGAACATCCAGATGGCGATCGTGGCCATCGTGACCAGGATGATGGGGCCCGCAAAGGCCTCGTACTTGCGGATCATGTCCATGCCGTAGCTGACAATGACCACCTGGACAATCCAGAGCGCAATGAACGTCAGCCAGCCAAGCGCGGACAGGCCCAGGATCAGGCTCTTGTCCAGCCCGTGCAGTGGGGGAAAGACCGCCACCAGCATGACGCGGAAGACCACCGAGGCCAGGAACGTCTGTACGCCGAACCAGACAATGGCCACGCCGCCGCGCAGCAGCGAGGACACCTGGGCGCCCTTGATGCCGAAGCTGATGCGGCTCATGACGGGGAACGGGACACCTGTCCGCACGCCCATGAACCCGGAGAAGTTAAGCAGCCCAAACAGCAGCGCGGCGCCGATGCCCAGGGCCAGCAGGATTTGCCAGCCGCCCAGACCCAGCGCAAACAGGCCGATGGCGAAGGCATAGTTGCCGAGGCTGTGGACGTCGTTGGCCCAGAGCGTGAAGATGCTGTAGGACGACCAGCGGCGCCCCTTTTTCCGGGTGGGCGCAAGGTCCTGGTTGAAGAGTGTGGCGCTGAGCGTGTATCCCTCCGGGGTTGCGTAGGGCACATGCTCCGTTGCATGCGCCGCTGCCGGCAGGCGGTCAGTCATGGCCGGCACCATTGCCGGTTCAAGATCATTGGGTATCCGAGCGTTCATGCCTTGGCTCCGCTGTTCGTTTTTTCCACGCCTCGATTTCTCGTATCGTGAAAACCAATTTTTGAATAGTGAGAAGACTTTATGATGTGGTTCACACCGTGTCAAGTGGCGCACATCACGCCCCACACTCCATGGGGACCGGCGTTCGAGCTTGATTCACGGACGGGGGCCCGATATTCTCAAGATACAAGATTCAATTCTCACCTTACGAAAACGATTCGCAAGGTGGTCCCCTCCCCCCGGAACCACGGCCGCACAGCGCACGACGCCCGGACGCCTTCAAACAGACAGGTTGACATGTTTCTTCGAGACGATAACTCCCATATTTTGAGCGGGTTGACTGGTGCGTTGCCTGATCGTGATCCGGAGGAGACTGCTGAGTGGTTGGAGTCGTTGGATGCGTTGATTGGTGAGCGTGGCACGGAGCGGGCGCAGTTCATTATGCGTAGTTTGCTG